>NZ_LZLY01000037.1 GCF_001673535.1 Mycobacterium sp. 1081908.1
GGCGGCCATCCTGGTCGGGCTGGTGGTGTGCGGCCTGGGCATCCTCGTCGGCGGGCCGGTCGCCGCGCTCATCGGGATCTACGCCTACCGCAAGCTGTCCGGCGGCCAGGTCGTCCCGTTGGAGCAGCCGGGCGGTGGTTACCAGGCCGGGCCGCCCCCGCGCGGGCCGCCGCCGGGCCCCCAGTACGGGTAGGCCGGGGGACCAAGGGGGTTCGCCGATTGCGCCGCGCTGCGACCTTGTGGCGCTTGTGATGCAATCAGCGGGTGAGCATCAAAGTTGCGCTGGAGCACCGCACCAGCTACACCTTTGACCGGCTGGTCCGGGTCTACCCGCACGTGGTGCGGCTGCGCCCGGCCCCCCATTCCCGCACGGCCATCGAGGCGTACTCGCTGCGCATCGAGCCGGGCGAGCACTTCGTCAACTGGCAGCAGGACGCCGTCGGCAATTTCCTTGCCCGGCTGGTGTTTCCGAATCCCATGAGCCGGCTGACCATCACCGTCGGGCTCATCGCCGACCTCAAGGTGATCAACCCGTTCGACTTCTTCATCGAGGACTGGGCCGAGAAGTGGCCGCTGGCCGGGTGGGTCTACCCCAAGGAGCTGGCCGACGACCTCAAGCCGTACCTGCGGCCGGTCGACGAGGACGGCGAGGGGTCGGGCCCCGGCGAGCTCGCGCGGGCCTGGGTGGGCAACTTCCGGGTGCCCGACGGCACCCGCACCATCGACTTCCTGGTCGCGCTCAACCGCGCCGTCAACGCCGACGTCGCCTACAGCCTGCGGATGGAACCCGGTGTGCAGACACCGGATTTCACGCTGCGCAACGGCGTGGGCTCGTGCCGGGACTCGGCGTGGTTGTTGGTGTCGATCCTGCGCCAGCTCGGGCTGGCCGCCCGCTTCGTGTCGGGCTACCTGGTGCAGCTGGCCTCCGACGTCGAGGCGCTCGACGGGCCGTCGGGACCCGCCGCCGACTTCACCGACCTGCACGCGTGGACCGAGGTGTACATCCCCGGCGCGGGGTGGATCGGGCTGGACCCGACGTCGGGGCTGTTCGCCGGCGAGGGCCACATCCCGCTGGCGGCCACGCCGCACCCGGCGAGCGCGGCGCCCATCAGCGGCGGCACCGAGCCGTGCGAATCGATCCTGGAGTTCTCCAACACCGTCACCCGCGTCCACGAGGATCCGCGGGTCACGCTGCCCTACACCGACCAGGCCTGGCGGACCATCCGCGACGTGGGGCGCCGCGTCGACGAGCGGCTGGCCGCCGCCGACGTCCGGCTGACCGTGGGCGGCGAGCCGACGTTCGTCTCGGTCGACAACCAGGTCGACGAGGAGTGGACAACGGCCGCCGACGGCCCCCACAAGCGGCAGCGGGCATCCGAGCTGGCCGCCCGGCTGAAGTCGGTGTGGGCGCCGCAGGGGCTGATCCAGCGCGGGCAGGGCCGGTGGTATCCGGGAGAACCGTTGCCGCGCTGGCAGATCGCGCTGTACTGGCGCACCGACGGCCGGCCGCTGTGGGCCGACGACGCGCTGCTGGCCGATCCCTGGAGCGCCGCGGCGGGTCGGGTCGACAAGGACGCCGCTCACGAGGTGCTCGCCGCGATCGCCGACGGGTTCGGGCTGCCGGCCTCGCAGCTGCGCCCGGCCTACGAGGACCCGCTGGCCCGACTGGCCGCCAAGGTGCGCAAACCCCACGGCGACCCGGTGAAGGCGGGCGCCGATCTCGGCCCGGACACCGACACCGCCGAGAACCGCGCCGCGCTGCTGGCCCGCCTCGACGAATCCACCACGGCCCCGGCCGCTTTCGTGTTGCCGCTGCACCGCCGCGACGACCAGCTCGGCTGGGCCAGCGCCAACTGGCGGCTGCGCCGCGGGCGCGTCGTGCTGCTGGAGGGCGACTCCCCGGCCGGCCTGCGGCTGCCGTTGGACTCGATCAACTGGCGCCCGCCCCGCGCGACGTTCGACGCCGACCCCCTGGCCGCGGACGGCGCCCTGTCGACGGAGGCGACGGACGCCGTCGTCACCGACCCCACCGGGGCGCCGCCGACCGCGATGGTCGCCGAGGTTCGCCACGGCCAGCTGTACATCTTCATGCCGCCCACCGAGGCGCTCGAGCACTTCGTCGACCTCATCGCCCGGATCGAGGCCGCGGCCGCCAAGACCGACTGCCCGGTGGTGATCGAGGGGTACGGCCCGCCGCCGGACCCGCGGCTGAAGTCGGTGACGATCACCCCCGACCCCGGGGTCATCGAGGTCAACGTGCCGCCCACCGCCAGCTTCGCCGAACAGACGCAGCTGCTGGAGACGCTGTACGAGCAGGCCCGGCTGGCACGGCTGTCCACCGAGTCCTTCGACGTCGACGGCACCCACGGCGGCACCGGCGGCGGCAACCACATCACGCTGGGCGGCGTCACGCCCGCGGACTCGCCGCTGCTGCGCCGCCCCGACCTGCTGGTCTCGCTGCTGACCTACTGGCAGCGGCACCCGGCGCTGTCCTACCTGTTCGCCGGCCGGTTCGTCGGCACCACGTCGCAGGCGCCGCGCGTCGACGAGGGCCGCTCCGAGGCGCTGTACGAACTCGAGATCGCGTTCGCCGAGATCGCCCGGCTGGGCGCGGGCGGGGCCGCCAAGCCCTGGGTGACCGACCGCGCGCTGCGCCACCTGCTCACCGACATCACCGGCAACACCCACCGCGCCGAATTCTGCATCGACAAGCTCTACAGCCCCGACAGCCCCCGCGGCCGGCTCGGCCTGCTGGAGCTGCGCGGCTTCGAGATGCCGCCGCACCTGCGCATGGCGATGGTGCAGTCGCTGCTGGTGCGTTCGCTGGTGGCGTGGTTCTGGGACGAACCGCTGCGCGCCCCGCTGATCCGGCACGGCGCCAACCTGCACGGGCGATACCTGTTGCCGCACTTCCTGATTCACGACATCGCCGACGTCGCCGCCGACCTGCGCGCGCACGGCGTGCCCTTCGAGACGAGCTGGCTGGACCCGTTCACCGAGTTCCGCTTCCCGCGCATCGGCACCGCCGTCTTCGACGGCGTGGAGATCGAGCTGCGCGGGGCGATCGAGCCGTGGAACACCCTCGGCGAGGAGGCCACCGCCACCGGCACGGCCCGCTACGTCGACTCCTCGGTCGAGCGCATCCAGGTCCGCATCATCGGCGCCGACCGCCACCGCTACGTGGTGACGGCCAACGGCTACCCGGTGCCGCTGCTGGCCACCGACAACCCCGACATCCACGTGGGCGGCGTGCGGTTCAAGGCCTGGCAGCCGCCCAGCGCGCTGCACCCGACCATCAGCACCGACGTGCCGCTGCAGTTCGAGCTCGTCGACCTCACCACCGGGACGTCGCGCGGCGGCTGCACCTACCACGTCGCCCATCCCGGCGGCCGCGCCTACGACGAGCCCCCGATCAACGCCGTCGAGGCCGAGTCGCGTCGCGCCCGCCGCTTCGAGGCGACGGGCTTCACCCCGGGCAAGCTGGACCTGTCCGCCATCAAGGAGCGGCAGGCCCGGATTTTCACCGACATCGGCGCGCCGGGCATCCTTGACCTGCGGCGCGTGCGTACCGTGCAGCAGTAAATGTCGTCCCTCGAAGTCCCCCCCGCCCACTACGACGCCGACCGGCTGCTGGCCGGATACCGGACCGCGCGGGCCCAGGAAGCGCTCTTCGACCTGCGGCACGGCCCCCGGGTCGGCTACGACGAGTTCGTCGACCGGGACGGCAACGTGCGGCCGGCGTGGTCCGAGCTCGCCGACGCGGTCGCCGAGCGCGGCCGGGCCGGGCTGAACCGGCTGCGCTCGGTGGTGGACAGCCTGATCGACAACGACGGCATCACCTACACCGAGGTCGACGCCGGCCGCGACGGCGGGCTGGAGCCCCGGCCGTGGCGCCTGGACACGCTGCCGATCGTGCTGTCCGCGGCCGATTGGGAGGTGCTGGAGGCCGGGCTGGTGCAGCGCTCGCGCCTGCTCGACGCCGTGCTCGCGGACCTGTACGGGCCCCGCGCCCTGCTCACCGAGGGCATCCTGCCGCCGCAACTGGTGTTCGGCCACCCCGGCTACGTGCGCCCGGCCAACGGCATCGAGGTGCCCGGGCACCACCAACTGTTCATGCACGCCTGCGACGTCAGCCGGGTGCCGGACGGCAGCTTCCAGGTCAACGCCGACTGGACACAGGCGCCGTCGGGCGCCGGCTACGCACTGGCCGACAGGCGCGTCGTGGCGCACTCGATTCCGGACCTCTACGAGCGGATCGCGCCGCGGCCGACGACCCCGTTCGCGCAGGCGCTGCGGCTCGCGCTCATCGACGCCGCGCCCGACGTCGCCCAGGACCCGGTGGTCGTGGTGCTGTCCCCCGGCATCTACTCCGAGACCGCGTTCGACCAGGCGTATCTGGCCACCCTGCTGGGCTTCCCGCTGGTGGAGAGCGCGGACCTGGTGGTGCGCGACGGCAAGCTGTGGATGCGCTCGTTGGGCACGCTGAAACGCGTCGACGTGGTCCTGCGCCGGGTCGACGCGGAGTACACCGACCCACTGGACCTGCGCGCCGATTCCCGCCTCGGCGTCGTCGGGCTGGTGGAGGCGCAGCACCGCGGGACGGTGACCGTGGTCAACACGCTGGGCAGCGGCATCCTGGAAAGCCCTGGGCTGCTTCGGTTTCTGCCGCAGCTGGCCGAGCGGCTGCTCGACGAGGAGCCGCTGCTGGCGACCGCGCCGGTCTACTGGGGCGGCGTCGCCGGCGAACGCTCGCACCTGCTGGCCAACCTGTCGTCGCTGCTGATCAGATCCACAGTCGGCGGGAAAACCTATGTCGGGCCGACGCTTTCGTCCGCGCAGCTGGCCAACCTGGCCGCGTGCATCGAGCACATGCCGTGGCACTGGGTCGGCCAGGAGCTGCCGCAGTTCTCCTCGGCGCCCACCGACCACACCGGCGTGCTGTCGTCGGCCGGGGTGGGCATGCGGCTGTTCACGGTCGCCCAGCGCGGCGGCTACGCGCCGATGATCGGCGGCGCCGGCTACGTGCTGGCCCCCGGCCCCTCCGCGTACACGCTGAAAACCGTTGCGGCCAAAGATGTCTGGGTGCGTCCGACCGAGCGCGCGCGGGCCGAGACGGTGACCCTGCCGTCCGCGCCGGAACCGGCGAAGACCGCCGCCGGCACCTGGGGGATCAGCTCACCGCGCGTGCTGTCCGACCTGTTCTGGATGGGGCGCTACGGCGAGCGCGCCGAGGGAATGGCCCGGCTGCTCATCGTCGCCCGCGACCGCTTCCACGTCTACCGGCACCAGCAACACACCGAGGAAAGCGAGTGCGTCCCCGTGCTGATGGCCGCGCTGGGCCGCATCACCGGCAGCGACACCAGCGCCGGGTACGGCGACACCGACGACCACGCGGAGATGATCGCCGTCGCCCCCTCGATGCTGTGGTCGCTGACCCTGGGCCCGAACCAGCCCGGGTCGCTGGTGGGTTCGGTGGACGGGCTGGCGCTGGCCGCCCGGGCGGTGCGCGACCAGCTGTCCAACGACACGTGGACGGTGCTGGCCGGGGTGGAGCGCGCGCTGGCGTTGCGGTCCGAGCCGCCGGACTCGCTCGCCGAGGCCGACGCCCTGCTCGCGTCGGCGCAGGCCCAGACGCTGGCCGGGATGCTGACGCTGGCCGGGGTGGCGGGCGAGTCGATGGTGCGCGACGTCGGCTGGACGATGATGGACATCGGCAAGCGCATCGAACGCGGGCTGTGGCTGACCGCCCTGCTGCGGGCCACGCTGACCACCGTCCGCCGCGCGGCCGCCGAACAGACGATCATCGAGGCGGCGCTGGTGGCGTGCGAGTCGTCGGTCATCTACCGGCGCCGCACCGTGGGAAAGGTCAGCGTCGCCGCGGTGGCCGAGTTGATGCTGTACGACGCCAGCAACCCGCGGTCGCTGCTGTACCAGCTGGAGCGGTTGCGGATCAACCTCAAGGACCTGCCCAGCTCGTCGGGATCGTCGCGCCCCGAGCGGTTGGTGGAGGAGATCAACACGCTGCTGCGCCGCTCGCACCCCGAGGAGTTGGAGGAGATCACCGACGGGCGCCGCGCGCAGCTGGCCGAACTGCTCGACGCGATCCACGCCGAGCTGCGCAACCTGGCCGAGGTCATCACCGAGACGCAATTGCGGTTGCCGGGCGGGTTCCAGCCGCTGTGGGGGCCCGACGAACGCCGGGTGATGCCGGCCTAGCCGCGATCGCGCCGCGCCAGCCAGACGGTGCGCAGGCCACAGCCGGGGTCTTCCGCAATATGCGCTACCACCTCGAAACCGTTGTCGTGCAACAGCGCATGGTATTCGGCGCTGTCCAGGCTGGCATGATAAAGGCGCTCGCCCCGGTAGGTTCCGATTCGCTCGCCCGCCGACGGGCCGCTGGTGAACATCAGCGCCCCACCCGGCGCGGAATGGTGGGCGAATACCGGGAACATGCGGCGCTGATCTGCCGGAGGCAGATGAAACAGGCTGTCCCATACGATGATTCCCTGGAACTCGCGGTCCAGGACTAGTGCCCGCATGTCGCCGACGTGCCATTCGTGTTCCGGGAACCGATCAGCACACAGACCGATCATTGCGCTGGACGCATCGACGCCGGTCACCCGGCAGTCACGTCCGACGAGGTACTGTGCGATCGGCGCGCCGCCTCCACAGCCGATGTCAAGCACACTGGCGGGTTGCGGAATCGCTGCTAAAAACCTATCCAGCCACGCCTTTTCGACGAGGATCTCACCGCGATCACGAGACCAGACGCCGGCATGACGTTGGTAAATCCCGATGACCCCCTCGGCGTCGGATCCCATGGACCCAACGCTACGCGCCGACGGCCGCGGGCCCGCGCAACTCCGAGCTGACCTCGTCGATCACGTCGTGGATGAACTGCATCTTGTCCAGCACGGCGACCGGCAGCACGAATGGGTACATGTCGTCGTGGCCCATCGAGCGGTTCACCATGTTCAGCGACCACGACAGCGGCAGCCACATCTCGATGATGGTGGGAAAGGCGCTGGGGCCCAACGCCGGACGGTCGAAGGTCGCCGACGCCGGCGCCAGGCCGCACCAGGCCGAGGTGTCCAGCGCGTCGCGGATGTGCAGGTAATGGGCGAAGGTCTCGGCCCAGTCCTCGGCGGGGTGCATGGTCGCGTACGACGAGACGAAGCTTTCCTGCCAACCCTCGGGTGCGCCCTCGGCGTAATGACGGTCCAGCGCCTCCTGATAATCGGCGTCGGGATCGCCGAACAGTTCGTTGAACCGCGCCACGTTGTCGCTCGACGGCGTGATCAGCCGGTAGAAGTAGTAATGCCCCACCTCGTGCCGGAAGTGCCCGAGCAGGGTTCGGTACGGCTCGTCCATCTCGACCCGCAGCTGCTCGCGGTGCACGTCGTCGCCCTCGGCGAGATCCAGTGTGATGATGCCGTTTTCGTGCCCCGTGAACACCTTCTCGTGCGCGCTGGACAACAGCCGGAACCCCAACCCGTAGTCGGGATCGCGGTCCCGCCCGACGATCGGCAGCTTCAGCTCGTGCAGCTCGGCGATCAGCCGTCGCTTGGCCGCCTCCGCGCGGGCGAACGCGGCCAGGCCGTCGACGTCGTTGTCGTTGGGTCGCTCCAGCGTCAGCGCGCACGACGTGCACAGCCCGCCGCGGTCGTTGCGGGGGACGAGCCAATTGCATTCCGCCAGATGAAGATTGGCGCACAGCTCATACTCGTCGGCATCAACGGCGCCGGCGTGCTCGTCGTTGCCTTCGGTGATCACCAGCAGGGCCATCTGCTCGAGCGAGAACCCCAGCGAGCTGCCGCACGACAGGCACGCCGAGTTCTCGAACGCCAGGCGCTGGCCGCACTTGGGGCAGTGAAAGTCACGCATGCAACGCGTCGCCCCCAAACGGCACGACGTCGACCGCGACGTCGATCACGCTGTGTTCGGAGTTGGTGTAGATGATGCCGCGCAGCGGCGGCACGTCGGCGTAGTCACGCCCGCGGCCGACGATGATGTAGCGCTCGTCGACCAGCTGGTCGTTGGTGGGATCCAGGCCCAGCCACTCGAACCGGCCGGGCTCCTGCGGGGTCCACACTCCCGCCCAGGCGTGGGTGGCGTCGATGCCGATCATCCGATCCTTCCCCGGTGGTGGGTCGGTGGCCAGGTAGCCGGACACGTAGCTGGCCGCCAGACCGTTGGCGCGCAGGCAGGCGATCGCGAGCCTCGCAAAGTCCTGACATACCCCTTCCCGGGCCGCCAGAACCTCGTCGACCCCGGTGGAAATCGTCGTCGACCCTGAGCGGTAGGTGAAGTCGGTGAAGATCCGCGACGTCAGGTCGCGCATCACCTCGACCAGCGGGCGGCCCGGCTCGAAGCTGGGTGCGGCGTACGCGCGGACCGCGTCGGTGATCTCCGGCGGGTCCAGGTCCAGGGTGAACTCGGTGGCGAGCGCCCCCCTGCGCCCGGCCGGGCGGGCGGCCTCCCACGGCTGCACCGCCGGCCCGCTGGTGTAGCGCTCCGGGGGCGGCGGATACACGTCGACGATGGAGTCGCCGGTGATGGTCAGGGACTGGTGCGGCTCGGTGACGTGGAAGTAGGAGCTGACGTTGCCGTAGCTGTCGCTGCTGGTGGAGCTGTCGGCGGGGGCCGGGTCGATGGTCAGCCGGTGCGCGATGCAGCGCTGCCGCGCCGAGTCCCGCGGCGTCAGGAAGGCGCGGCCATAAGAGCTGGTCACGACGTCGGAGTAGCGGTACTGGGTGCGGTGGGTGACCCGGTGCCGGCGGGCCTCGGCTTCTGACACAACGCTGATCCCATCACACCCCGTTTGCCGATCGCGAGCCAAGCGCGCCATATCGGGAGCACAATCGAAGGCGTGGCCACGTGGAACGACGTCGCCCGCATCGTTGGTGAGCTGGCACTTACCTCCGAGCCGTCCCCGCACGAGTGGCGGGTCGGCAAGAAGTTGCTGGCGTGGGAGCGGCCGCTGCGCCCGTCGGACCGCGAAGCCCTGGCGGACAGCGGCGTCGAGCCGCCCGAGGGCGACATCCTCGGCGTCCGGGTTTCCGACGAGGGCGTCAAGTTCGCGTTGATCGCCGACGAGCCCCGGGTCTACTTCACCACCCCGCACTTCGACGGCTACCCGGCGGTGCTGCTGCGGCTGGAGGAGATCGCGGTGCGCGACCTGGTCGAGGTGATCACCGAGGCGTGGCTGACGCAGGCGCCCAAGAAACTGGTGCAGGAGTTCCTGGCCGACTCGCTATGACCGCAGGTCGATGACCCGCTGCAGGTCGTCGACGCAGGCGCGGGCGGCGTCGGCGAGCACCACCTGTGTTTTCTCGCGGGCGCCGGCCTGCAGCTGCGACGCGTGGTGGCGGGCGGAGCCCAGGTACGCGCACGCCCCGGCGGGGTCGGAGTCGGCCAGCGCCGTCGCCGCGGCCAGCACCACCAGCACGCTGTGCACGGGCTGCGCGGGCGCGGCGCGGCAGCCACCGGCGGCCGGGGCGACGGCGCGGGCCAGTTCCAGCACCGAGCCGGCGAGCAGGGCCACGTGCACGGCCTGGTGATCGGCGGCCCGCACGGCGTCGCGCTGGCCCCAGCGCCGCGGCGCGACCCGCACGACCTGACGGGCGGTGGTGCGCGCCTCGATGAGCCCGCCGAGCTGTGCGTGCACCCGATCGACGGCCGACAGGGGCCAGTCGGGCGGGGCCTCCCGGCGCCCGGCGGCGAGGTCCGCGGCCCGCGTCAGGACGCCCTGCAGCACGCCGAACACGCCGATGCGCGCGCTGCGCAGCACCTGCAGGGGGTCCGCCGGGAACAGCAGGACGGCCACCACGATCGCCACGCCGCCGCCGATCAACGCGTCGTACACGCGCTCCCCGCCGACGTTGCTGCGGTACAGGGCCAGCACCAGGATCGCCGACACGGCGGTCTGGTTGGCGAACATCATCCCCTGCCCGATGCGGCCGTGGCCGATGAACACCGCGACCGACAGCGCGAGGAACGCGGCGACCCCGATGGCCAGCGCGCCCGGCCCGAGCACGCCCTGCACCGCGGTGCCGACCCCGATCCCGAGCGTCACGCCGATCATCATCTGGATTGCGCGCTGCGCGCGCAGCACGTTGCTGATGGACAGGGACACCGCCGCGGCGATCGGCGCGAAGAACGGCTGCGGGTGGCTCAGCAGGTCGTGCGCGATGTACCAGGACAGTCCCGCGGCGACCGAGGTCTGCAGGAGGTTGAACCACAGCGCGTGCAGCCGTTTGAGGCCGGCGCGCGCTGCTCGCTTCATCGCTCGCCGAGCTAGGCCGGCCGCAGCTCGAACAGCGGAATGACCCTGCTGGTCTTGGACTGGTATTCGGCGAAGCCGGGTGCCGCGGCCGCGACCTTGTCGAACAGCGAGTCGCGCTCGGCGCGCGGCAGCTCGTGGGCGGTCACGTCGAACGCGTCCGTGCCGATCTCCACGCGCGCCGCCGGGTTGGCCCGCAGGTTGTGCACCCAGGCCGGGCTGACGGGCGCGCCGGCGAACGAGCCGATGATGATCAGCTTGCCGTCGATGCGGAAGTAGGCCAGCGGGTTGACCCGGGGTTGGCCGGACTTGGCGCCCGTGGTCGTCAGGAGCAGCAGGTTGGCGCCCTCGAACTGGCCGCCGACCTTGCCCTGGTTGGCCCGGAATTCGTCGATGATGCTGGTGTTGAACGCGTTGATGGTGCCGGTGTCAGGCATTTCTTCGGTCATGCCCGCTCAACCTTCTCAGGCTTGGCGTCTATTCCGGACTCCTTGCGCTGCTGGGCCGTGATGGGCGCCGGCGCGTCGGTGAGCGGGTCGACGCCGCCGCCGGTCTTGGGGAACGCGATCACCTCGCGGATCGAGTCGACCCCGGACAGCAGCGCGTTGATCCGGTCCCAGCCGAACGCGATGCCGCCGTGCGGCGGCGCGCCGAACATGAACGCCTCCAACAGGAATCCGAACTTCTCCTCGGCCTCGGCCTTGTCCAGGCCCATCACGGCGAACACCCGCTCCTGGATGTCGCGGCGGTGGATACGGATCGAGCCGCCGCCGATCTCGTTGCCGTTGCAGACGATGTCGTAGGCGTCGGCCAGCACGCCGCCGGGATCGGTGTCGACGGCGTCCTCGAATTCCGGCTTGGGCGAGGTGAACGCGTGGTGCACCGCGGTCCACGCCCCGCTGCCGACCGCGACGTCGCCGGCGGCGGTCGCGTCCTCGGCGGGCTCGAACAGTGGCGGGTCGACCACCCACACGAACGCCCACGCGTCCGGATCGATCAGGCCCAGCCGCTTGGCGATCTCGCCGCGGGCCGCGCCCAGCAGCGCCCGCGACGACTTCACCGGGCCCGCCGAGAAGAAGATGCAGTCCCCCGGCTTCGCCCCGACGTGGCCGGCCAGGCCGGCGCGTTCGGCGTCGGACAGGTTCTTGGCCACCGGGCCGCCCAGCTCCCCGTCGTCGCCGACGAGCACGTAGGCCAGCCCCCGGTGCCCGCGCTGCTTGGCCCACTCCTGCCAGCCGTCCAGGGTGCGCCGCGGCTGGGACGCCCCGCCGGGCATCACGACCGCGCCGACGTAGGGCGCCTGGAAGACGCGAAACGTGGTGTCCTTGAAGAACTCTCCGCACTCGACGAGCTCGAGGGCGAACCGCATGTCGGGCTTGTCGGAGCCGAACCGCCGCATGGCGTCGGCGTAGCTGATCCGCGGGATCGGCGTCGGGATCTGATAGCCGACCAGCTCCCACAGCGCGGCCAGGATCTCCTCGGAGACGGCGATGACGTCCTCGGCGTCGACAAAGCTCATCTCCATGTCGAGCTGGGTGAACTCGGGCTGGCGGTCGGCGCGGAAATCCTCGTCGCGGTAGCAGCGGGCGATCTGGTAGTAGCGCTCCATGCCGGCCACCATCAGCAGCTGCTTGAACAGCTGCGGGCTCTGCGGCAGGGCGTAGAACGAGCCGGGGTGCAGGCGCGCGGGCACCAGGAAGTCGCGCGCGCCCTCCGGCGTCGACCGGGTGATCGTCGGGGTCTCGATCTCGACGAAGTCGTGCCGCGCCAGCACCCCGCGCGCGGCGGCATTGACCTTGGAGCGCAGCCGCATCGCCGCGGCCGGGCCGTCGCGCCGCAGGTCGAGGTAGCGGTACTTGAGCCGCAGCTCCTCGCCGGCGGGCTCGTCGAGCTGGAAAGGCAGCGGCGCGCTCTCGCCCAGCACGGTCAGCGAGGACGCGTTGACCTCGATGTCGCCCGTCGCGATCTCCGGGTTGGCGTTGCCCTCCGGCCGGATCTCCACGACCCCGGTCACCGCGACGCAGAACTCGGCGCGCAACCGGTGCGCCTGGGCCAGCACGTCGGCGGCGCGGAACACCACCTGCGCGACGCCGGACGCGTCCCGCAGGTCGATGAAGATGACGCCGCCGTGGTCGCGGCGCCGGGCCACCCAACCGGCCAACGTCACCTGCTGGCCGGCGTCGCTGCTCCTCAACGCACCGGCGGCATGGCTGCGCAGCACGAAATACTCCCCTTTTGCCCGATTTGAACGAAGGCCCAGTCTAGAGTGCATGAGCGACGTCGCCGCGGACGGATCAGGAGTGCACATGACCACGTATGCGTTCGACCCGGAAATCGCCGCCGTCGTTCCGCTGCTGCCCGATCTCCCGGGCGACGACCCGCTGGCCATCCGGGCGGCGCTGGCGGAGATGATCGCCCAGTTTCCGCCGCCGGACACCACCGGGGTGGGGATCGAGGACCGGCAAATCCCGGGCCGCGACGGGGATCCCGCGGTGCCGATCCGCATCTACCGGCCCGAGCGGCGCAGCGCTCCGGCCGCGATCTACCACGTGCACGGGGGCGGCTTCATCGCCGGCGATCTCGACACCGAACACGCCTCCAACGTCGCGCTGGCCCGCGAACTCGGCGTGGTCGTGGTGTCGGTCGATTACCGGCTCGCGCCGGAAACCCCGTTCCCCGGTGGGCTGGAGGACGTCTACGCCGGGCTGGTCTGGACGGCCGCGCACGCGGACGGACTGGGCGTCGACCCGCGGCGCATCGCCATCCAGGGCACCAGCGCGGGTGGCGGGCTGGGCGCCGCGCTGGCGCTGCTGGCCCGCGACCGCGGCGGGCCGCACATCGCCTTCCAGTTTCTTTCCGTGCCCGAACTCGACGACCGGCTGGCCACCGCGAGCATGACCGCGTTCACCGACACCCCGCTGTGGAGCCGCCCCCGGGCGGTCGTCAGCTGGGACTGTTACCTGGGTCCCGGCCGCGCCGGCGGCGACGACGTGTCGATCTACGCGGCGCCGGCCCGCGCCACCGATCTGGCCGGTCTGCCGCCCGCCTACGTCTCTGTCATGCACTTCGACCCGCTGCGCGACGAGGGCGTCGCCTACGCGCTGGCCATGCTGGCCGCGGGTGTGAGCGTCGAATTGCATTTGTTCCCTGGGACTTTCCACGGCTCGATGCTGATCCGGGACGCGGCGATCTCGAAGCGGGAGCAGGCCGAAACCGTCGCCGTGCTGCGCCAGGCGCTCGCGCTCTAGTAATTTCGGTTTATCGCCACCAACATCGCACTCGTCGGTCCCGGCGCCGTCGGCACGACGGTCGCCGCGCTGCTGCACAAGGCCGGGCATTCCGTGCTGGTGTGCGGCCGCACTGCCCGTGACGCCATCGAGCTGCGACCCGACGGCGCCGATCCGATCGTGGTGCCCGGCCCGGTGCGCACCGATCCCGGCGAGATCGCCGGCCCCGTCGACGTGGTGATCCTGGCGGTCAAGGCCACCCAGAACGACGACGCGGCCGGCTGGCTGGGCCGGCTGTGCGACGAACACACGATCGTCGTGGTGCTGCAGAACGGCGTCGAGCAGGTCGAGCAGGTGCAGCCGCACTGCCCGTCGTCGCCGGTGGTCCCGGGGATCGTCTGGTACGGCGCCGAGACCCAGCCCCAAGGGTGGGTGCGGCTGCGCACCGAGCCGCGGCTGGTGCTGCCGTCGGGACCCTCGGCGGAAACGGTGGCCGCGCTGCTGCGCGGCGCCGGCTGCCAGGTGGACTGCGACCCCGACTTCATCACCGCCGCCTGGCGCAAGCTGCTGGTCAACGCGCTGGCCGGGCTCATGGTGCTGACCGGGCGGCGGTCCGGGATGTTCCACCGCGACGACGTCGCCGCGCTGTCGCGGCGCTACGTGGCCGAATGCCTGGCCGTCGCGCGCGCCGCGGGCGCCCGGCTGCCCGACGACGTGGTCGACGAGCTGGTCGAGATGTTCCGTAAGGGCCCGCAGGACATGGGCACCTCGATGCTGTTCGACCGGGAGAACCACCGGCGGCTCGAGTGGGACATCCGCAACGGCGTGATCGTCCGCAAGGCCCGCCACCACGACCTGGCGACACCGATCAGCGACATCCTGGTGCCGCTGCTGGCAGCGGCGAGCGACGGGCCGGGTTAGGTTAGGGCCATGTTCCCTTGCGAGCGTGTCGACCTGGGCTTCGTAGATACCGCGCCGTTCCGTTTCCGCAACAGGGTCGACCTCGCCGTCACACCCGAGCAGCTGTTCGAGGTGCTCGGCGACGCCGAGTCCTGGCCGCGCTGGGCGCCGGTGATCACCAAGGTGACGTGGACCAGTCCCGAGCCGCGCGGCGTCGGCACCACGCGGATCGTCGAGATGCGCGGCGGCATCGTCGGGGACGAAGAGTTCCTCGCCTGGGAACCGTTCACCCACATGGCTTTCCGGTTCAACGAGTGCTCGTCGAAGGCCGTCGCGGCGTTCGCCGAGGACTACCGGGTGGAGGTCATCCCGGGCGGCTGCCGGCTGACGTGGACGATGGCGCAAAAGCCGGCCGGCCCGGCCCGGCTGGTGATGCCGTTATTCGGACCGCTGCTCAACCTGGGGCTGCGCCGGTTCCTGCGCAACCTGCGCGGCTACACCGACGCCCGGTTCCCCGTAACCCGGCAACCTTAGGAGCGTGCGATGACCTTCAACGAGGGCATGCAGATCGACACCAGCACGGCGTCGTCGTCCGGCGGGGGCGGGATGGGGATGGCCATCGGGGGCGGCGGGCTCGGGCTGCTGATCCTGCTCGGGGCGCTGTTTTTCGGCATCGATCCGGGCCGCATCATGACCCAGCAGCAGACGAACACCGGCGGCTATTCCGCGCCCGGCTTCGACCTGAGCCAGTGCAAGACCGGGGCCGACGCCAACAAGTACGTGCAGTGCCGCGTGGTCGCCACCGGCAATTCCGTGGACGCGGTCTGGCATCAGCTGATGCGCAACTACACCCGCCCGCACGTGCGCCTGTTCACCGGGTCCGTGGAGACCGGGTGCGGCCCGGCCACCACCGCGGTCGGCCCGTTCTACTGCCCCGTGGACCAGACGGCGTACTTCGACACCGACTTCTTCCAGGAACTGGTCGACCGATTCGGTTCCAGCGGCGGACCGTTCGCGCAGGAGTACGTCGTCGCGCACGAATACGGCCACCACGTGCAGCAGCTGCAGGGCGTGCTGGGCCGCGCCCAGCAGGGGGCGCAGGGCGCCGGGGGCAACGGGGTGCGCACGGAGCTGCAGGCCGACTGCTACGCCGGCATCTGGGCCCACTACGCGTCGACCGTCAAGCAGCAGAGCACCGGGGTGCCCTACCTGGAGCCCTTGAGCGACAAGGATATTCAGGACGCCCTGTCGGCCGCGGCGTCGGTGGGCGACGATCGCATCCAGAAGCAGGCGACGGGACGCGTCAACCCGGAATCCTGGACGCACGGCTCGTCGGCGGAGCGGCAGAAGTGGTTCACCATCGGCTACCAGACCGGTGACCCCAACCAGTGCAACACCTTCGCCGCGACCGACCTGGGCTAGGTGCTGCCCCTCATGGCGATCCGCGAGCGTGTCGAGGATGGGCAGGCGTCGGCGTGGGCGCCGTTGCGCAATCGCATCTTTCGCAACCTGTTCATCGCGCAGTTCGTCTCCAACATCGGGACGTGGATGCAAAGCGTGGCGGCGCAATGGTTCCTGATCGAGGACCACAGCAGCGCCACCGTCGTGGCTCTGGTCCAGACGGCCAGTCTCGGCCCGACGCTGCTGCTGGGAATGTTCGCCGGCGTGCTTGCCGACCTGTTCGATCGGCGGCGCCTGCTGATGGTCCTGCAGTCGTATGCGGTCGTGGTCGCGCTGGCTCTCGCCGCGGTGACCTACCTCGGTCGGCTCACCCCGACGGCGCTGCTGCTGTTCACCGTGGCGATCGGCCTCGCCTCCGCGCTGACCGCGCCGGCCTGGCAGGCGATTCAGCCCGAAGTTGTGATGCGCGAGCAGATCCCCTCCGCCGCGGGCCTGTCAAGCGTCTCGGCGAGCATCGGCCGGGTGATCGGGCCGGCGATCGGCGGCGTCGTGGTCGCAATCGCGGGTCCGGCAGCGGTATTCGCGATCAACGCCGTTTCGTTCACCGGGATCATCTTCGCCCTGACCGCGTGGCAACGGCCCAAGCAACTCGCGCCGCTCGAACGGGAACGCCTCGGCCAGGCCGTCGTCACCGGATGGCAATACGTCGTCAACAGCCCGATTTTCCGTCGGATCTTGCTGCGCACAGCCCTTTTCGTGTTTCCCGCCTCGGCGGTTCTGGCCCTGTTGCCGGTGGCCGCCGCGCGCAGCTGGCACATGGGGGCCAGCGGCTACGGTGTGACGCTGGGGGCCATCGGCATTGGCGCGGCGCTCGCCCTCGCGGTACCCCCGTCGTGGCGCGAGAAGGTGCCTCCGAACGTGTTGCTCGCGGCGTGCGCCGCCGACTACGGTCTCGCGGCGCTCGCGGTGGCCCGGCTGTCGTTCATTGCGGCGGCGCCGTTACTGGTGTTGTCGGGGACGGCCTGGCTGCTCACGTTGACGACGTTGAACGCGGCGGCGCAGCTGCATCTGCCGCGCTGGGTCCGGGCGCGCGGGTTGGCGATGTATCTGCTGGTCTTCACCGGATCGCAGGCGGTCGGCGCCTACCTCTGGGGTCTCATTGCCACGCGGGACGGGCTCGACGTCGCGCTGACCTGGTCGGCGGTGCTGCTGGGGGTCGCCGCCCTCAGCGTCGCCATGTTTCCGTTGCGGGCGGCCACCGGCAAGCTGAGCCGCGCCATCTCCACTTGTTGGGTGTCGCCGAGCATCATGTTCGAACCGCGCCCCAACGACGGGCCCGTGCTGATCACCGTCCGCTACCGGGTCTCGACGGAGAACCTCAACGCGTTCGTCGACGCGATGAGCGCGGTCCGGCGGTCACGCCTGCGAACGGGCGGCCACAGCTGGCGGCTCTACCGAAACCTGGAAGAACCCGACATGGTCCTCGAGCGGTTCACCGTGCCGTCGTGGACCGAATTCGAACGCCAGCACACCGAGCGCTGGCTGGAGTCCGACCACGACGCCGCGGCCAAGGCGGCCAGCTACACCGTCGACGACAGCCGGCGACACGAGTACTACCTGGCCGTGCGCGTGCAGCATTGAGCCGGCGCCGGTCGGCTAGCCGGGCCGGCAGGTGACGGTGGTGGTGGCGTCCGCGTGCGCGACCACCTGGCCGTCGACGGCGATCTCGCAGTGGAACTGGGCGGGGCCGTTGCCCGAATCCGGCCAGTGCAGCATGCCGCTGGCGGTGATGGTCGCGAACTGGTTCGGGTTCGCCAACGTGGCGGTGTAGGTGACCGGCGCTCCCCCGCTCAGCGGCGCCTGCACGCTCGTCGTGAACTTCGACGGGTCGGCGCTGTAGGCCGCCTGGCTGGGCGGATCGGAACTCACGTAGCTGACCGTGGCGGTCAGATTGTTGGGGCTCGTCACGGTGTAGGTCACTTGGTGGCCGTCCGCATGCGAGATCGCGGGCATGAAAGCCTGTCCTGCGGCCGCCGCAAGCGTGGCCGCCGCGACCGCGCTGATCACTTTTCGCACGTTCGTCATATCGAAAACGCTACCGGATTCGTTACCTGCTTCGGGTATGAAGCAACCATGACCGACGTCCCGCGGATCAGCCGCCGCAGGCTGTTGACCACGAGCGCGGTCTCAGCCGCCCTCGGGGTGGGCATCGGGGGCGGGGCGGCGCTGCTGTGGTCGCAGTCGCGCGGGCCCGACGTGTGGCTTCAGCCGGACCGCAACGGCGCACCGCCGGTCACCGGCCTGCACCTGCAATTCGGTGCGAACGCCGCGACCGAGGTGGTGGTGTCGTGGCACACCACCGAGGCCGTCCGCAATCCGCGCGTCATGCTGGGCACCCCGGCCTCCGGGTTCGGGCGCACCGTCGCCGCTGAAACCCGCACCTATCGGGACGCCAAGTCCAACACCGAGGTTCGCGTCAACCACGCGCGCCTGACGGGCCTGATCCCCGACACCGATTACGTGTACGCCGCGGTGCACGACGGCGCCGAGCCCGGCGGCGGGACGGTGCGGACCGCCCCGTCGGGGCGAAAACCGCTGCGCTTCACCAGCTTCGGGGACCAGTCCACCCCGACGCTGACCAGGCTGCCGGACGGCAAGTACGCCACCGACAACATCGGGTCGCCCGCGGCCGCGGACACCACGCTGGCGGTCGAGCGCCTCGGCCCGCTGTTCAATCTCGTCAACGGCGACCTGTGCTACGCCAACCTCGCCCAGGACCGCATCCGGACCTGGTCGAACTGGTTCGAGAACAACACGCGCTCGGCGCGGTTCCGGCCGTGGATGCCGGCCGCCGGCAACCACGAGAACGAATTGGGCAATGGGCCAATCGGTTACGGCGCGTACCAGGCCTACTTCGCGGTGCCGGATTCGGGGTCCAGCCCCGAGACCCGCGGCCTGTGGTACGCGTTCACCGCCGGCTCGGTGCGGGTAGTCAGCCTCAACAACGACGACGTGGCCTTCCAGGACGGCGGCAACTTCTACGTGCACGGTTACTCCGGCGGCGAGCAAAGGCGCTGGCTGGCGGGCGAACTCGCCGCCGCGCGGCGCGATCCCGAGGTCGACTGGATTGTCGTGTGCATGCATCAGACGGCGATCTCGACCGCGGACCGGACCAACGGCGCCGACCTGGGGATCCGCCAGGAATGGCTGCCGCTGTTCGACCAGTACGAGGTCGATCTGGTGCTGTGCGGCCACGAGCACCACTACGAGCGGTCGCATCCGTTGCGCGGGACGCTGGGCACCGACACCCGGACGCCGACACCCGTCGACACCCGCGACGATGTCATCGACTCGACCAAGGGCACGGTGCACCTCGTCATCGGCGGCGGCGGCACCTCCGCGCCATCCAACGGGATGTTCTTCCCCCAGCCACGGTGCCGCGTGGTGACCGGCGTCGGGGCGTTCGATCCCGGGATCGGCCGCAAGGCGCCGATCTACGTGATGGAGGACGCGCCGTGGTCGGCGTTTCGCGACCGCGACAACCCTTACGGCTTCGCGGCTTTCGACGTCGACCCGGGCGAGCCCGGCGGCAACACCTCGATCAAGGCGACGCATTACGCGCTGAGCGGGCCGTTCGGCGCGGTGACCGTGGTGGATCAGTTCACGCTCACCAAGGCCCGCCGCGACCGGCCCGCCTAGACGGTATGTGGGGCTGGGGCCTCGCTCACATGTGAACGTGGGTTGCCGTCAGGAAGTTGGTCCTGGCCGGTAG
>NZ_LZLY01000038.1 GCF_001673535.1 Mycobacterium sp. 1081908.1
AGCCCGGTGCGCCCGCGCATGGCGCGCTCGAACGCGGCCAGGTGCGGATACTCGCGCAGCAACCTGCCCAGCTCGTCCAGCATCGCCTCGAGGCGCTCGACCACGTCGTCGGAGCGCGACGCGGCCGAGCGCAGCCGGGGCAACACGAGCTCGTCGATCTCGTTGACGGTCGCGGCGAGCAGCTCGGACTTGTTCGGAAAGTAGTGATACAGGCTGGCGCTGGTCACCTCGGCCGTGCGGGCGATCTCGCGGATGGTCGCGCGCGAATAGCCGGCCCTGGCCACGCAGCGCATGGTGGCGACGATGATCCGCCGGCGGGTCTCCTCGCCGCTGGCGCCGACCGGGCGACCCAGTTGTGCCCGCGTCATTGTGACGTCCTCACTTCCGGCTAACAGCGTCAAATATAATCGGCCGATCAATTTATGTGCCGGTTCCGTAGGGGGGTGCCCCGCATGAGCCCCGCCCGGTCGCAGCTGGGGCGCCCGCCGGGCGCCAGCGGCGAGGAGACCCGCGCTCGAATCATCGCCGCGGCCATGCGGTGTGTGGCGGAGGTGGGCTACTCCCG
>NZ_LZLY01000039.1 GCF_001673535.1 Mycobacterium sp. 1081908.1
GCCCATATTTCCAGCGTCCGCGCGTAGTGCAGCTGCAACGACTGGATCCGACTCACCTTGAAACCGGCGTCGGTCGCGTGCTCTTCGACCGACGGGATCGTCGGCAGCCATCCGCCGGGGAAGATCTCGGCCAGGATGAACTGGGTGAAGTGAACGACCTCGTGGGTCAGCGGGGTGCCCTGCGCCCTGGCCTCTTTGAAGGTGGGACGCGTGATGCTGTGCAGCATCATGACCCCGTCGGCGGGCAGCACCCGGTAAGCCATCTTGAAGAAATGGCCCCAGCGTTGGCGGCCGAAGTGCTCGAAGGCGCCGATGGAGACGATGCGGTCGACGGGCTCGTCGAACTTCTCCCAGCCCTCCAGCAACACCCGCGTCGAGCGGTTCGTGTCCATCTGGTCGAACATCTGCTGGACGTGCTCGGCCTGGTTCTCCGACAGCGTCAGGCCCACGACGTTGACGTCGTACTTCTCGATGGCGCGCCGCAACGTGGCGCCCCAGCCGCAGCCGACGTCGAGCAGCGTCATCCCCGGCTCGAGCCCGAGCTTGCCCAGCGACAGGTCGATCTTGGCGATCTGCGCCTCCTCGAGGGTCATGTCGTCCCGCTCGAAGTAGGCGCAG
>NZ_LZLY01000040.1 GCF_001673535.1 Mycobacterium sp. 1081908.1
GCTCCCGCCCCGGCTCCCGCGGCGCCGGCACCCGCGGCCCCCGCCCAGGCGCCGGCTCCCGAGGCCCCCGCTCCGGCGCCCGCGCCGGTTCCGGAGGCTCCCGCTCCGGCGCCCGCGCCGGTTCCGGCCGCCCCGGCGCCCGCTCCGATCCCCGAGGCCCCCGCGCCCGCCCCGGTCCCGGTGCCGGAGGCTCCGGCCCCCGCGCCGCCGCCGGCCGTCGCGCCCATCCCGGTGCCGATTCCGCTGCCCATCCCGGGCATCGGTGGCCCGCCGGGAGGCATCTTCGGCCCGCCCGGCGGCGGATACGGGCCGCACGGCGGCGGCGACGGGCCCCGCGGCGGCGGTGGGTTCCCCGGATTCCCCGGTGGCGGCGGAGGCCACGGCGGCGGCTTCGGCGGTGGTGGCGGCTTCGGCGGTGGCCACGGCGGCGGCCACCACTAGGCCTTTTACCGCCAGCTGTCATCTGCCGTTTGCCTCCCGATTAGCGGCGCGATGCAGTTAGCTCATCGCGGCCACCTACACACGGTGGTATGCGATGCACCGTTTTTGGCACCGGTTACCTCGGTGCCACGCACGCAGCGGGGATGGCCGAACTGGGACACGACGTCGTCGGCGTGGACATCGACGCCGGCAAGGTGGCCAAGCTGGCCGGCGGCGACATCCCGTTCTACGAGCCCGGTCTGCGAAAGTTGTTGACCGACAACCTCACTGCCGGACGACTGCACTTCACCACCGACTACGACATGGCGGCCGATTTCGCCGACGTCCACTTCCTGGGCGTGGGAACGCCGCAGAAGAAGGGCGAATACGGCGCCGACCTGTGCCACGTCCACGCGGTCATCGACACGCTGGTGCCCCGGCTGACCCGGCCGTCGGTGCTGATCGGCAAGTCGACGGTGCCGGTGGGCACCGCGGCCGAGCTGAACCACCGGGCGGCCGCGCTGGCGCGGCCCGAGGTGGACGTCGAAATCGCATGGAACCCGGAGTTTTTGCGCGAGGGCTACGCGGTGCACGACACCCTGCACCCGGATCGCATCGTGCTCGGGACCCAACAGGGTTCCACGCGCGCCGAGGCGGCG
Organism: Mycobacterium sp. 1081908.1; assembly: GCF_001673535.1. Lineage (GTDB taxonomy): Bacteria > Actinomycetota > Actinomycetes > Mycobacteriales > Mycobacteriaceae > Mycobacterium. The sequence continues at coordinate 1,080 of NZ_LZLY01000040.1, forward strand.
GCCCGCGAGCTGTACGGGCCGCTGCTGGGCGCCGGCGTGCCGTTTTTGGTGACCGATCTGCAGACCGCCGAGCTGGTCAAGGTTTCCGCCAACGCCTTTCTGGCGACCAAGATTTCGTTCATCAACGCGATTTCCGAGGTATGCGAGGCGGCGGGCGCCGACGTCAGCGTGCTGGCCGACGCGCTGGGCTACGACCCGCGGATCGGGCGCCAATTCCTCAATGCCGGTTTGGGTTTCGGCGGCGGCTGCCTGCCCAAGGACATCCGCGCATTCATGGCCCGCGCCGGTGAGCTGGGCGCCGACCAGGCGCTGACGTTCCTGCGCGAGGTGGACAGCATCAACATGCGCCGGCGCACCCGGATGGTCGAGCTGGCCACCACCGCGTGCGGCGGCTCGCTGCTGGGCGCCAACATCGCCGTGCTGGGTGCAGCGTTCAAACCCGAATCCGACGACGTGCGCGACTCGCCCGCGCTCAACGTCGCCGGGCAGCTTCAACTCAATGGCGCCGCGGTCAACGTGTACGACCCCAAGGCTTTGGACAACGCGCAGCGCCTGTTCCCGACGCTGAACTATGCGGTGTCGGTCGAAGAGGCCTGCGAGCGCGCGGATGCCGTGCTGGTGCTCACCGAGTGGCGGGAATTCGTCGACCTCGACCCGAACGCCCTGGCCGACCGGGTGCGGGCGCGCGTCGTCGTCGACGGCCGCAACTGCCTGGACGCCGCCCGCTGGGAGCGCGCGGGGTGGCGGGTGTTCCGGCTCGGGGCGCCGCGGCCCTAGCGCGCTAGGTCAGGCCGTTGTTGCCGGCCGAGCCGAACACGCCACCCGCGCCACCGGTGCCGGCATTGCCCTCCGGCACACCGATCCCGGCGTTGCCGCCGGTGCCGCCGTTGCCGACGAGCACGGCGCCCCCGCCGTTCCCGCCGTCACCCCCGCGTCCCGTGACGCCCTGGCCGCCGGGGCCGCCGTCGCCGCCGTAGCCGACCAGAGCCGCGTTGCCGCCGTGTCCGCCGTTGCCGCCGGTGGTCTCGCCGGCACCGCCGGCCCCGCCCGCGCCGCCGCTGCCCGAGATCCCCGCGGCGTTGCCGCCGTTCCCGCCGGCGCCGCCGGCGCCGCCGCCCCCGAAGCCGCCGTTCCCGCCGCGCCCGGCGGTGCCCTGCACGGGACCGGAGTTGCCGGCGTCACCCCCGGCCCCTCCGAAGCCCGTGATGCCGGTACCGCCGGCGCCGCCGTCGCCGCCGTTGCCGGAGATCCCCCTCGTGTTGCCGCCGTGGCCGCCCGCGCCACCGTTGACGGAGCCGGTGCCGCCGGCGCCGCCGGCGCCCGCCGAGCCCTCGAACATGCCGCCGGCGCCGCCGGCGCCGCCTGACCCGCCATCGCCGGTGCTGCCCGTGCCGCCGGCGCCCCCGGCGCCGCCGTTCCCCCACACCCCGCCGGCGCCGCCGGCGCCGCCGGCCAGCTTGGCCACCTTGCCGGCGTCGATGTCCACGCCGACGACGTCGTGTCCCAGTTCGGCCATCCCCGCTGCGTGCGTGGCACCGAGGTAACCGGTGCCAAAAACGGTGCATCGCATACCACCGTGTGTAGGTGGCCGCGATGAGCTAACTGCATCGCGCCGCTAATCGGGAGGCAAACGGCAGATGACAGCTGGCGGTAAAAGGCCTAGTGGTGGCCGCCGCCGTGGCCACCGCCGAAGCCGCCACCACCGCCGAAGCCGCCGCCGTGGCCTCCGCCGCCACCGGGGAATCCGGGGAACCCACCGCCGCCGCGGGGCCCGTCGCCGCCGCCGTGCGGCCCGTATCCGCCGCCGGGCGGGCCGAAGATGCCTCCCGGCGGGCCACCGATGCCCGGGATGGGCAGCGGAATCGGCACCGGGATGGGCGCGACGGCCGGCGGCGGCGCGGGGGCCGGAGCCTCCGGCACCGGGACCGGGGCGGGCGCGGGGGCCTCGGGGATCGGAGCGGGCGCCGGGGCGGCCGGAACCGGCGCGGGCGCCGGAGCGGGAGCCTCCGGAACCGGCGCGGGCGCCGGAGCGGGGGCCTCGGGAGCCGGCGCCTGGGCGGGGGCCGCGGGTGCCGGCGCCGCGGGAGCCGGGGCGGGAGC
>NZ_LZLY01000041.1 GCF_001673535.1 Mycobacterium sp. 1081908.1
GGCCCGGCGAGCAGCGCGACGCTCAACGCGACGCCCGCGCCGATCAGGCCGATGACACCCGCGCCCACCCACAGCTTGTCGATGGACTTGCGGTTGGTGGCCGGGGTGATGAGGTCGGTCGGAAATTCGTGACCGAGATCGCTGCGCTCGTCGGTCGGGTTGCCGAGCGGGCTCGACGCCCAGGCCCAGGCCTCGGTCACATCGTCGACGCGCGGCGCCAGGACGGTTCGATCCATGTCGTGCCAGGTGCTCATGAGCTGCTTCTTTCGGTGCGGTTCGCGACCCGGGTTGGGCCGCCGTCATAGGTAGGAGGACGCACCGGGCGTAAGTCGGACATTTTTTGGAAGACTTTTTCTGACCGCGCCGCGGCCGGCATCTTTAGGCTGGCCCGCGCCGCTTGCCGGGTCTTCGCGAAGTTCTTGCGATTTTCTTGCGGCCCGCTAGTTCGCGGGCCGGTTCCGCATCTGCGCACAATTTTCACAATTTCCCATGTGGCCAACCGTCGGGACGCATACGCTCCCCACCGGCGCGTCGGGACGGTCACCAGCAGGAACGTCTGCAAGCAGGGAGGTTCGGGAACATGTTTTCCCGGCTTACTTTCATCGCTGCGGCCATAGTGCTGGCCGCCGTCGGGTTCGCGTCACCGGCTAACTCGTCACCTGGCGGTGGCAATTGCTACACCGCCGTATCCGGGGATTGCGTGCCCTATCCGCAGAAGGGCGGCCCGCAGCCGCCCAACGCGACCGCCCAGTGCGCAGATGGGAGTTGGTCGTTCAGCGAACATCCCCACTCGAGCGGAACATGCCACGGCCACGGCGGCGTGCAACGGTACTTGTAGAGCTCTTGGCATTAGACGGGCCGCGGTGATGATGACGCCCAGGCGGTTAGCGCGCCACCGAACGTGCACTCACTGCGATATTTCGCGCGATTTTTCGCACCTGGTTCACGTTCGGCGCACCGGAAGCCGCTCTATAAGGCGATGGTCGGTTCGCGCGGGTATGTGCGCTCCCGTGGCTAACCCGCCACAGTCAGATAGATCAGCACCACGTTGAGCACGCTGACCATCACGGCGACCGCCCACCCGATGACCGTCGTGACGGGATGGTTGGCGTTGGTACCCATCAGGTCGCGGTTGCTGGTGAGCCTGACCAGCGGAAGCACCGCGAACGGGATGCCGAACGACAGCACCACCTGCGATATGACCAGCGCGCGGGTCGGGTCCCAGCCGAGCGCCAGGATCGCGACGGCGGGGCACAGCGTCGCCAGCCGGCGCACCAGCATGGGAACCGACAGATGGAGCAATCCCTGCATGATCATGGCGCCGGCGTAGGCGCCCACCGACGAGGACGCCAAGCCCGACGCGAGCAGCCCGATCGCGAACAGCACCGCGATCGTGGGGCCCAACGTGTTGTGGATCGCGGTGTAGGCGCCGTCGATGGACGCGCTTTCGTTGTGGCCCTGCAGGTTGATCGCGGCGACGAGCAGCATCGCCGCGTTGACCATGCCGGCAACGGCCATCGCCAACACGACGTCCACCCGCGTGACCCGCAGCAGCCAGCTCCGGTCGCGGCCGGGCGCGGGATGCCCGTGCCGATCCAGGACCAGGCCGGAGTGCAGATACACCGCGTGCGGCATCACGGTGGCGCCGAGGATGGCGGCGGCCAGCAACACGCTTTCGCTGCCGTGGAATCGGGGGAGCAATCCCGACAGCACGGCCTCGGGCGGTGGCGTTGCGACGAAGAAACTCGCCGCGAAGCCTACGGCGATCACCAGCAGCAGGCCCGTGATGACGCGCTCGAATAGGAGTTGCCCGCGGCGGTCCCTGATCGCCAGCAGCAGCATCGAGACCGCGCCGGTGATGATCCCGCCGACCGGCAGCGGCAGGCCGAACAGGATGCGCAGCGCGATCGCCCCGCCGATGACTTCGGCGACATCGGTTGCGATGGCGACGATTTCGGCCTGCGCCCAAAACGTCAGGCGCAGCGGACGACCCATCCGCTTGCCGATCGCCGAGGGCAGCGAGCGTCCCGTGACCAACCCGAGTTTCGCGGACAGGTACTGCACCAGGCCCGCCGTCACGTTGGCGGCGACGATGACCCACAGCAGCAAATAGCCATACTGCGAGCCGGCGCTGACGTTGGCCGCGACGTTTCCGGGGTCGACGTAGGCGATTGCGGCGACGAACGCGGGGCCGAGCAGATACCAGCTCTTTTTGAGCGAGGCCTCGGTGCCCTGCGCCAACGTATCGACCCTCGATCCACGTTCTCGAATAAAAAAGTTAGGTTAACCGAACACTGTGCCGAGCCGCCGGGCTACCGGCAACGCCGTGGATTATGCTGCGCCGATGCTCCCGCCCCCGTCCACCCGGACGATCTGACCCGTCATGTAGCCGGCGTCCTCATGCAGCAACATCGCGATCACATGAGCGATCTCCGTGGGCGTGCCGACGCGCCGCACCGGAATCGACGCAAGCAGACGACCCTCGCGTTCTGATCCGACGGGGCTGCGCTCGCGGTACATCTCGGTTTCGATCGGCCCGGGCGATACCGCGTTGACGGTGATCCCCGTCTCGGCAAGCTCGCCCGCCCAGATGCGGGTGCACGTTTCCAGCGCGGCCTTCGACGCGGCGTAGGGGGTTCGTTCGGCGACCCCGAGCGTCGTCAGGCTGGTGACGTTGACGATGCGACCCCATTTCGACTCGATCATGCCCGGCAGAACGGCCTGCACCACCTGTACCGCGGTGCGCACGTTCATGTCGTAGGTGGTGAACAGATCGTCCAGTTCGATCGAGCCGATGCGGCCGAACCGGGCGAAGCCGACGTTGTTGACCACCGCGTCGACGACGCCTTCGGCCACGATTGCGTCGAGGGTTTCCGCGGTGGCGGCCCGGTCGGCGAGGTCGACCGCGTGGAATTGCCCGGGGAAGTCCGGCGGCGCGGTGCGGGCGAGGCCGATCACGTCGTACCCACTGGCCGAGAGCCGGTCAACGACCGCGCGGCCGATGCCCTTGGATGCCCCGCTCACGAGAACCCGCCGTTTGGTCATGGCTTTCCCCTTTTCGTGCCGCCCCTCTGAAGACCATTCGGGGCAACGCCGAAACGGCGGTGTTTCATGCCGTGCGATGGATCACTCCGGCGCGTAGAGCCCCCGCCCGGGCACCAGGGGTAGGTCGAGGGTCGTCACGATGCCCGGCGGGGCGGCCACCACCGCGGGGATCGCGTTGACGACCCGCATCGCGGTGGCGACCAGTCCGGCGTGATTGTGGTCGCCGTTGGGGCTGCTCAGGCAGATGTCCATCGCGTACGACGGTTCGCCCGTGATCTCGATGCGGTAGGAGCCGCCGGGCTGGGCGGGCTGGGGCCAGTCGGGCCGCAGGTCCTCGCGCAACCGGGTGACGTGTTCCAGGACGACGACGGGGTCGCCGTTGACCATTCCGAACACCTCGAACCGCAGCCCGGCGGCGGTGCCCTTCGGAATGTGCCCCGAGGCGATGTCGAAGTCCTCGGGCGCGGGCTCGCGGATGTATTCCTCGGCGACGCTGTCGAGCGTAATCCCCAGGCCCGCAGCCAATTGCCGCACCACCGACCCCCACGCCAGGCTCAGCACACCGGTCTGCAGCAGCATCGGGATCTCGTCGAGGGGCTTGCCGAATCCCATCACGTCGAACATGACGGCGGCGCTGTCGTAGGTGGCGTAGTCGACGATCTCCATGCAGCGGATCTGCCGGATGCTCTGACAGGTGCCGGCCAGCGCCAGCGGCAGCAGGTCATTGGCGAAGCCCGGGTCGATGCCGTTGACGTACAGGCTCGAATTGCCTTCGCGCGCGGCATCTTCCAGCGGCTTGATGAGCTCCTCGGGGATCACTTCCCAGGGGTACTGCAGAAAGACCGGGCCGCTGCCGACGATGTTGATTCCGGCGGCGAGAACGCGGCGGTAATCCTCGAGGGCCTCGGGCAGGCGATTGTCGGCCAGGGCGTTGTAGACGGCGCACTGCGGACCGGTGGCGAGCACGGCGTCGAGGTCGGTGCTGGCCACCACGCCGGTCGGATCCGCAAGTCCGGCAAGCTCCGCCGCGTCCTTGCCGGCCTTGGCATCTGACGACACCCACACGCCTCTGAGCTCGAACTCCGGATTGGTGATCAGCGCCTTGAGCGCGTGAACGCCGACGTTGCCGGTGCCCAACTGAACGACGGGTATGGCCATGGCGGGCTCCTTAGTGGTCTTCAGTTCACAGGTCCGGGACGGGGATGTCGAGGTTGGGGAAGGTGAGCCCACCGTCGACCTCCAGGGTCTTACCGGTGAGGAAGCTGCCGGCCGGGGACGCCAAATAGACTGCGGCGGCGGCGATGTCGACGGGATCACCGAGGCGGCGCATCGGCGTGACCTTCTCCATCGGTGCGCGCAGCTCCTCGTTGGAGGCCACCACGTCCAGCGCCGACGTCAGGATCGACCCCGGCGCGATGGCGTTGACGCGGATGCGCGGGCACAGGTCCAGCGCGGCCAGCCGAGTGTAGTGGGAGAGCGCGGCCTTGGCTGTGCCGTAGGCGGCGAATCCGCGTCCGGCCAGCCTGCCCATGGTCGAGGTGATGTTGATGATGCTGCCGCCACCGGAGTGCTCCAGCATCAACGGGACCGCCGCGGTGGTTAGCGCGTGCGCGGTGGCGACGTTGAAGGTGAACGCCTCCTTGAGGTCCTTGGTCGAGGTGGTCAGCAGGGTGTTGGGCATGGTGCCGCCGACATTGTTGACGACGATGTCTAGTTTTCCGAAGGCCTCGACGGCCAGATCGGCTAGTTCCGCGGTCGACTCGGGATGGGCCAGGTCGGCGGCGACGGCGTGGGCGCGGCGGCCGGTGGCGCGGACCTGTTCGGCGACGGCATCTAGTTGAGATTGGGTGCGCGACGCGATGAGCACATCGGCGCCTGCCTCGGCGAACGCCAGCGCGATGGCCGCACCGAGGCCGCGCCCGCCACCTGTGATGACGGCGACTTTGTCGTCCAGACGGAACCTGTCAAGGATCATTGCGGCCTCTCTGTTCGAGTTGTCCGGCGAAACGGTAGCAAACCTCGCCGACTCCGATCACGGCATTTCTGAAACAGGTTCTAGTTTGTCATATCGGCGCCGCGATGCAATGCCCCCGAGGCCGCAATTGGCCGCTCGTTCGCGCGGTGAGGAATGCCGGTCAGAATTCTCCGAACGTTAACCTTGTTACTGTTAGCTACATGGCTGCGAGTGATGGCTGGTTTGCCGCGCCGCAGCCTCCGGCGGCGGCGACGTTTCATCCCTACTGTTAGGAAGCGAATTGAAACTGAACCGATTTGGCGCCGCGCTGGGTGTCTTGGCTAGCGCCGCTTTGGTGTTATCCGGGTGTGGCAACGACAACAACAATGCGAGCGGGGGAAGCGCGACTTCCGGTGCGGCGGCGGAGAAAGTGACTTGCGGCGGCAAGAAAACCCTCAAGGCCAGCGGCTCGACGGCCCAGGCCAACGCGATGACCCGCTTCGTCAACGCGTTCGAACAGGCCTGCCCTGGGCAGACCCTGAACTACACCGCCAATGGCTCGGGTGCCGGAATCAGCGAATTCAACGGCAACCAAACCGATTTCGGTGGATCGGACTCGCCGCTGGCTCAAAAAGAGTATGACGCGGCGCAGCAGCGTTGCGGCTCGCCGGCGTGGAACCTGCCGGTCGTGTTCGGCCCGATCGCGATCACCTACAACGTCAAGGGTGTCAGTTCGCTGAGCCTGGACGGCCCGACCGCCGCGAAGATCTTCAACGGCGCCATCACCACCTGGAACGATCCGGCGATCGCGGGCCTCAACGGCGGGACCGCCCTGCCGGCCGAGCCGATTCACGTCGTCTTCCGCAACGACCAGTCCGGGACCACGGACAACTTCCAGAAGTACCTCGACGCGGCGTCCAACGGCGCGTGGGGCAAGGGCGCCGGAAAGACGTTCAACGGCGGCGTCGGTGAGGGCGCCAAGGGCAACGACGGCACCTCGGCCGCCATCAAGGCCACCGAGGGGTCGATCACCTACAACGAGTGGTCGTTCGCCAAGGCCCAGAACCTGAACATGGCCAAGATCGTCACGGCGCCCGGGACCGATGCGGTCGCCATCAGCGCCGACTCCGTCGGCAAGACGATCTCCGGTGCCACCGTCAAGGGGCAGGGCAACGACCTGGTGCTCGACACCAACTCGTTCTACAAGCCGACGCAGGCCGGTTCGTACCCGATCGTGCTGGCGACCTACGAGATCGTTTGCTCGAAGTATCCCGATTCCCAGGTCGGCGCTGCCGTGAAGGCGTTCCTGCAGAGCACCGTCGGCGCGGGCCAAAATGGCTTGGCGGACAACGGATACATCCCCATTCCGGACTCGTTCAAGTCGAAGTTGTCGACCGCGGTCAACGCGATCGCGTGATCCGGGATGCCATGACCCGCGGAGCGATCGCCAGTCCCTCGACGGGGACTCAGCCTGCGCTGAAGGCGACCGATCCGCACAAGGCGCACCGCGGCGACCGACTGTTCAAGTTGGTCGCCGCGGCGGCCGGGTCGACGATTGTGTTCGCGATCGCGCTGATCGCGATATTCCTGTTGGTTCGCGCGATCCCGTCGTTGCGCGCGGACCACGCGAACTTCTTCACCAGCGCCGAGTTCAACACAACCAAGGCGGACCACCTCGCGTTCGGCATCCGCGACCTGCTCATGGTCACGGTGCTCAGTTCGGTTAGCGCACTGGTGCTGGCGGTGCCGGTCGCGGTCGGGATCGCGGTGTTCCTCACCCAATACGCGCCCAAGCGACTGGCCCGACCGTTCGGCGCGATGGTCGACCTGCTGGCCGCGGTGCCGTCGATCATCTTCGGGTTGTGGGGAATATTCGTGCTGGCGCCCAAGATCGAACCGCTGGCCGAATTCCTCAACCGCAACCTGGGCTGGTTGTTCCTCTTCAAGCAGGGCAACGTCTCCCTGGCCGGCGGCGGCACCATCTTCACCGCCGGCATCGTGCTGTCGGTGATGATCCTCCCGATCATCACCTCGGTGTCGCGCGAAGTGTTCCGCCAGACCCCGCCCATTCAGATGGAAGCGGCGCAAGCGTTGGGCGCCACCAAGTGGGAGGTGGTGCGGATGACCGTGCTGCCGTTCGGACGCAGCGGTGTCATCGCGGCCTCGATGCTGGGGCTGGGCCGGGCCCTGGGAGAGACCGTGGCGGTGCTGATCATCCTGCGGTCGGCCGCCCGCCCGGGCAATTGGTCGCTGTTCGACGGCGGCTACACCTTCGCTTCCAAGATCGCTTCCGCCGCAGCCGAATTCAGCGAACCGCTGCCGACCGGGGCCTACATCTCCGCAGGGTTCGCGCTGTTCGTCCTAACCTTCATCGTGAATGCGACCGCGCGCGCGATCGCCGGCGGGAAGGTCAACGGATGACGATCGACGCGCTCGACCTGCCGGTCAAACCGGACGTCTTCAGCCCGCTGAGCCTGCGGCGGCGGATCACCAACAACGCCGCGACGACGTTCTTCGTCGCCTCGTTCCTCGTGGCGCTGGTGCCGCTGGCGTGGGTGCTGGGCGTGGTGCTCGCGCGCGGTTGGTACGCCGTCACCCGCTCGGGTTGGTGGACCCACTCGCTGCGCGGCGTGCTGCCCGAGGAGTTTGCTGGCGGCGTCTACCACGCGCTGTACGGGACGGTGGTGCAGGCCGGTGTGGCCGCCCTGCTGTCCGTGCCGCTGGGCTTGATGACCGCCGTATTCCTGGTGGAATACGGGTCCGGCCGGCTGGTGCGGCTGACGACGTTCATGGTCGACGTGCTCGCCGGGGTGCCCTCGATCGTCGCCGCGCTGTTCGTCTTCAGCCTCTGGATCGCCACCCTGGGCTTCCAGCAGAGCGCCTTTGCGGTGTCGTTGGCGCTGGTCCTGCTGATGTTGCCGGTGGTGGTGAGGTCCACCGAGGAGATGCTCAGGCTGGTGCCCGACGACCTGCGGGAAGCCAGCTATGCGCTCGGCGTTTCCAAATGGAAGACGATCGTGCGGATCGTGATCCCGATCGCGATGCCGGGCATCGTCTCGGGTGTGTTGCTCTCGGTCGCGCGCGTCATCGGGGAAACCGCGCCGGTGCTGGTGCTGGTCGGCTACAGCCGCTCCATCAACCTCGACATGTTCCACGGCAACATGGCCTCGCTGCCGCTGTTGATCTACACCGAGCTCACCAATCCCGAGCGCGCCGGGTTCCTGCGCATCTGGGGTGCGGCGCTGAGCCTGATCATCATCGTCGCGGCGATCAACCTGCTGGCCGCCGGGTTCCGCTTCGTGTCGGCCCGGCGGCGCTGACCGCCGAGCCCGGTCAGGACTTTGATGCGGCCTTCTTGGCCGGCGTCTTTTTGGCGGCTGCCTTTTTGGCCGGCGCCTTCTTCGCGGGGGCTTTCTTCGTGGCCGCTTTCTTCGCCGGCGCCTTCTTGGCCGGCGCCTTGCCGTCACCGGAGCGCGCCTTGACGCTGGCCTCCAGCTTGGCCAGCAGGTCGGAGACGTCCTCGGTCTCGTCCAGTTCCTTCGGCTGCTCCTCGACGGTGAACGCTTCACCGCCTTCGAGTTTCGCCTCGATCAGCTCGTGCAGCTGCTCCTGGTAGGTGTCGTGGTAGCGATCCGGGTTGAACTCCTCGGCCATCGACTCCACCACCTGCCCGGCCATCTTGAGCTCCGCGGGCTTGATGTCGACCTTCTTGTCCAGCACGGGGAAGTCGGGATCGCGGATCTCGTCGGGCCACAACAACGTGTGCACAACCATCACGTCGCGCTTGCCGAAGTCCTTGACGCGCAACGCCGCCAGCCTCGTCTTGTTGCGCAGCGTGAAGTGCACGATCGCCATCCGATCGGTCTCGGCGAGCGTTTTGGCAAGCAGCACATAGGATTTCGATGACTTCGAATCCGGCTCGAGAAAATAGCTGCGGTCGAACAGCATCGGGTCGACGTCGCTGGCCGGGACGAACTCGAGGACTTCGATCTCGCGGCTGCGTTCTTCGGGCAGGGTGGCGATGTCGTCGTCGGTGATGATCACCGATTGGCCGTCGTCGGACTCGAACGCCCGGGCGATGTCACGGTATTCGACGACCTCGCCGTCTTTCTCGCAGATGCGTTGGTAGCGGATGCGGCCGTTGTCCTTGGCGTGCACCTGATGGAACTTGATGTCGTGGTCCTCGGTGGCGCTGTACACCTTGACCGGGACGTTCACCAGTCCGAACGCGATCGAACCCTTCCAGATGGAACGCATTCAGTCAGTATGCCCGCACGACGACCGGGTAAAGCCTCAGGTCGGCGACAGTTTCGGCTTCCTTCCCGTCACGCTCCAGGTTTCGAGCTGGCCGGCGCCCTTGACCTCGATCGTTCCGCGCGCTTCGCAGTCGAATTCGTCGTTGACGAGGTCGAACGTCTTCCGCGTGATCTGAATGGCGCCACTGTGGCCGTGCGACTCCATGCGGCTGGCGATGTTGACGGTCTCGCCCCAGAGGTCGTAGATGAATTTTCTCCGGCCGATGACGCCCGCTACCACGGGCCCCGAGTTGATGCCGATGCGGAACGCGAGCGTTCGCCCGCCGAACGTGCGCCGGCCGATCTCGGCCTTCATGTCGAGCGCGAAGTTGACCAGGGCCTGGGCGTGATCGCGCCGCCGGCGCGGCACGCCGGCGGCGACCATGTAACAGTCGCCGATCGTTTTGATCTTCTCCAGGTCGTACTTGTCGGCGAGCGCATCGAAGCACTGGAACACCTCGTTCAGCAGCTCGACGAGGGCGAGCGGCGTCATGGTCGCCGCCATCGGGGTGAACCCCACGATGTCCGCGAACAGGATGCTGGCGTCGTCGTAGTGCGCGGCGATCGCGCGCGGTTGCCTCTTGAGCGCCTCGGAAATCTCCTTCGGCAGGATGTTGAGCAGCAGCATCTCCGAGCGTTGCTGGAAATAGTTTCGGCGCCGGACGAAATAGTGCAGAAGGCCGAACGCGATCGCGATCACCGATCCGACGTTGAACACGAAGAACCACGTGACGAAGGTGTTGGGCAGGCTTGCCGGAGTCAGGTGGGACTGCAGGAGTGCGGTCACGATCAGCAGCGCGACGAAGCCCACGATCCAGACGAGTGTCCGCCTGGGTTCCTCGAGGAGAAGTGATCCCAGGGGACAGAGCGCGGCCCAGATGATGACGACGCTGGACGGCCGGAAGCCGCCCAGCGCGAGTGTTACCAGCCACGGCAAGATCAGGATCAGGAACAGTTGGGTGAAGCGGTAGGTTCCGAGCTTGCGGGTCCAGGCAAACAAGGCCGTGTTCAGGAGGGTGAAAAGCGAATAGAACGCCGGTATCGCGGCGGCCAGTGGGACGCGCACCACGAGATAAATGGTGCTCCACAGCAGCGTTAGCGGCACCGTCCCCGCGAACAGCGCGACAGCGAGCCGCTTCTGCAGCGCCATTTCGTCGCTGTCGGTCACCGCGGCACCGATGCGTCCCGCCCACGCGATCCGATCTCGACGTTCGTCGCTGCCAAGGCTATTCATCCAGTGCGGTCCGATCTGGCAGGTCGGCGCCGGCGCGGCCGACGGTCCACGCCGACGACAGGCACGCGGCGTGCAGCGCCGCCGTCAGCGCGTCGAGCCCGATCTGGCGCAGGGCGGCCCGCCGGGCGGCGCCCAACAGTCCCATTCCCCAGAGCGCGTCCAGCAGGCCGACCATGAACGCGTCACCCGCGCCGACGGTGTCCACCACGTCGACGGGCCTGGCGGCCACCCGCGCCTCGCCGGCCGGGCAGAACGCCACCGCGCCCCGGGCACCCATCGTCACGACGACGATCGCCGGTCCCGACGCCAGCCACGCTCGGGCCGTCGACTCGGGGTCGCGGTCGGGGTCGACCCAGCTCAGGTCCTCGTCGCTGGCCTTGACGACGTCGCTGCGCTCGACGAGGCGCGCGATGCGGTCGCGGGCCTGATCCCGGTCGGCGACGAGCGACGGGCGCACGTTCGGGTCGAAGCTGACGGTGGCGGACACTCGGTAGGTGTCGAGCAGCGCCGCGACCGCCAGGCACCCCGGCTCGCGCACGGCGGCGATCGAGCCGGTGTGCACCAACAGCGGCGGCGCGACTTCGGGTGTGCCGGACAGTTGCCAATCCAGGTCGAATACGTAAGCGGCGGACCCGTCGTCGGCGATCGTCGCGACCGACGTCGGTGTCCGAGTAGCGGAGGCGCTTCCCGGAACAAGTTGTGCGCCTGAGGATTTGACGTAATCAACAATGCGCCGGCCGTGCGGGTCGTCGCCGATGTAAGTCAAGAAGTCGACGTCGCGCCCCAGCCTGGCGAGCCCGACGGCGACGTTGAGCGGGCTGCCACCGAGATGCTCGGCACCGTCGATGATGTCGACCAGCGCCTCGCCGATCACCAGCCCGCGGGTCATCGCGCCAACGCCTCGAGCGTCGCCCGAGCCCCCTTGCGGTGCAAGGAATCCAGGGCCCAGCGGTACGCCTCGACAAACCGCGGTTGGTGGGCCAGATCGCAGAACAGCGCGGTGACCTCAATGAACCCAGTGGGATTGTGGTGCTGCGACCGGGCGATCGGGACGAGCGAGTCCGCCAGCTGATCCACCACCTCGTACGGCTTGCCCGACTCGTCGACCCCCTCGGCGTAGCGGGCCCAACTGGCCACCGCCGCGGCCGCCAGTCGAACCGGCCCGCCGCTGGCCAGGTTGTCGCAGATGACGGGAACCAGCCATTTCGGGATGCGGTCCGAGGAATAGGCGCACAACCGCGCAACGGTGTCGCGGATGGCGGGGTTGGCGAACCGCTCGACCAGAGTGCGGCCGTATTCATGAAGATCTATCCCTGGCACGGGCGGCAGCGTGGGGATGGCCTCGGTGTCGAAGTAGGAGAGCAGGAATCGGGCGAAGAGCGGATCACGCGCCGCATCGTGAACGAACTTGAATCCGCACAGATGGGCGAAGTAGGCCAGGCACTGATGCCCCGCATTGAGCAGCCGCAACTTCATCAGCTCGTACGGGCGCACATCGTCGACCATCAGCACCCCCGCCCGCTCCAGCGGCGGGCGACCATCGGCAAAGTCGTCTTCGATCACCCAAGCGGTGAACGGCTCGGCCACCACCGGCCAGCGGTCATTGACGCCGAAGTCACGCCGCACTTCCGCAGCCATCTCCAAAGTCGTTGCCGGAGTGATGCGGTCGACCATCGAGCTCGGGAACCGGGCATGTTCCGCCACCCACTGGGCCAACCCGGGATCTAGGCGCTCGGCACTGGCGAGCACCGTACGCCTGGCTACCTCACCGTTGTTCTCGATGTTGTCGCAGGAGACGATAGTCGGCGCGGGGATTCCTTGACCACGCCGCCTGGCGAGCGCCTCGGTGATCAACGCGAACGCCGGCCCCTCGGGATCGCAGTATCCGCCTTCGGTGATGGTCAGCGAAATGATCCGGGTGGATGCCGCGGCCAGCACCTCCAACGCCGCTTCCGGATCGTCCGGGGCATAGCGGTAGTCGACGATCGAGCCGATCGCCTGCGCGGCCCGGCTGCCGTCGGGATGCTCCAAGATCAGCGTGTACAGCCCGTCCTGATCGTCGAGGACATCACGCATGGTCCAGTCGGCGGCCATCACCCCTACGCCGCAGATGCCCCAGTCGTATGCCAGGCCCTGCTGGAGCAGCAGGTTGATGTACGCGGCCTGATGCGCCCGGTGGAAATGCCCGGCTCCGATATGCGCGATACCGACGGTCACGCTGCCGCGGTCATAATTCGGAGCCTCGATCGGCAGCTTGGACAGCGACGCATTATTGAGATCGATTGGGCTAGCCACCATTGGCCAACTCCTCCCCGGGCCACTGCCCGATCGTTACCGGGCTCGCGACACTTATCGACGGTACGACCACGGCGGGCCGCAGCCCAGCCGCTTCGACCGGTCGCGGGCCCGTCTCGGACCAGTCACAGCCCTACGTGAGGGGGGAACCTCCGGCCGGCACGGCCGACGACAGCAGGGAATCGGCAAGGGCACGCCACGAATCGGTTATCGCCGCCGCGCCGGCATCAATCAATTCTGCACGGCGGCAATCCCATTCGTCAGGTGGCACAAACATCAGGTTACCGACGCATGTGTACCCGGCAGCGACCGCGGAAGTCACGCCGGCCACGGAGTCTTCGATGGCCAGCCCCTGTTCCGCTGCGACACCGAGTACCTCGCCGCAATGCAGATAAACCGCCGGGTCGGGTTTGCTCGTCGGCACCGCAAGAGAGTCCTCCGCGCTGAAGGTCACGGCCTCCGGCATCAGCGCGTCGAGGCCGGTGGCGGTGAAGCAGGCACGCAGGCGCTTGGTGGCGCTGGAGCTGACCGCCGCCAGTGCGTAGTGGCTCGCGAGCTCGTTCAACGGTTCCAGCACCTGCGGGTCGGATGTCAGGGTGACGGCCAGGTGAGCGGTGACCCGTTCGCGCTCTTCGCGCACCCACTGCTCGAGTTCGTCGGCGGACAATGCGTCGCCGCTCGCCAAATCGCGCGCCGAGGCCACCACCGCTTCGGGGCGGCCCTCGGCCAACACCGCATCGAGCGGCACGTCGCACTGCACCGCCAGGTCGAGAGCCATGGCACGAAAGTTTTTCCCGACCGCCCGCTTACGCAATTCGTCGCAGCTGAACGGAGCCCTCACCCCGAACCTGGCCAGGAAACGATTCGTCACCTCGGTCGACGCCTCGAACGCCGGTCTCTCCGAGCCGAACAGGTTGTCGTCGGCGTCGCAGAGCAAGGTGGTGATCGGCGCCGGGTCGAATGGGCGCACAAGGGTCAGCCCGCCGTTCATCGCGACACCAACTCCCGCTCGTCGTCGCGCATCGCATCCCGCAGCGTGGCCACCACACCACGCTCGTCGATGTCAGTAATCATGTCGCCCAGCCGGTCCGCAAAGCCCGGAACCGCGCGCAGTTCGGTGAACATCTCATGCCTCAGCAGCGGTTCGGGGTTGTTCCGTGCCATGTTGGCCAACCTGGCCACGGGTATCGCCTGCGAGTCTTCGAGGCGGAACTTGCGCCCCCTGAGGTCGTGGCCGCGCATATAACGGGCCCATCCGGCAACGGCCAACATCAGCAGCGTGTGCGGCCTACCGCGTGCGATCGCGTCCTGCAGGGAGGGCAGCACAAACGACGCTATCTTGCTCGTTCCCCGTCGAGCCAGCCGCGACAATTGGTCGCTCATTCGGGGGTTGCTGAGCCGATCGAGCACCGTGCCCCGGTACTCGGGCGTGTTCATTCCGGGGACCGCGGGCAACAGTGGCTGAATCTCGTCGCCCAGAAGCTTCTCTACATAGTCGAAGATGACGCGGTCCCGCATCGCTTGGTCGGTGCGCTGGTATCCGGCGAGTGTGGCCAAACACGCGAGCGCGATATGGGTTCCGTTGAGCAGACGGGTCTTGATCAGCTTGTGCTCCCGGACGTCGGTCACGAATTCGGCACCCACCAGGTCGAGCGGTGGGCGCCCATTGCTGAAGGAGTCCTCGATCACCCATTGGGAATAGGGTTCGGTCACGACGGGCCATTTGTCGGCGACGCCGAAGGTCTGCTCGACGAACTTGCGCTCCGACTTCGAGGTTTGCGGGGTGATGCGATCGACCATGGTCGAGGGGAAGGCGACATGCGTGTCGATCCACCGGGCAAGCCGGGGGTCCTTCAGGGCCGCGAACGATACCAGCGCGGTCCTCGCCGGCTGGGTGTCGGCGGGAAAGTTGTCGCAGCAGAGCACGGTGAACGGCGCGACGCCTGCGCGGCGACGGCGGTCGAGAGCTTCGGCCAGATATCCCCACGCGGTGGCATATCCGTCGGAGGCGACGAGGTCGGCGCGCACGTCGGGGTGGTCGGCGTCGAATTCGTCGGTGGCGGGGTTGAGGAAGTATCCGTTGCATGTGATCGTCAGGCTGACGATGCGGGTTTCGGGGTCTGCCAGGGCTGCACTGACGGCGGCGCGGTCGTTCGGTGCGTAATGAAGGGAACCGATCGACCCGACGACACGGGCGGTTTGGCGGTCATGGCCGCGCTGTACCACGGTGTACAGCCCATCCTGGGCCGACAGCAAGTCTTTGACGTCGGGGGAATGGAGACTGATGCCGGTTACCCCCCAACGATCCGAAATGCCGGAGCGGGCGAGGTCGTCGAAGTAGACGGCCTGATGTGCGCGGTGGAAGTTGCCCGCGCCGATGTGAACGACGGCCCGCTGAAGGGCCGACCTGTCGTAGGTGGGTACGTCGATTCGTTGCGAATGCAATTGCAGTGTGGCGTCGCTCAGCGGGACGCCGCCTTTTGGACGGCAGTGGGAGGCGATGACATCAAACACCGTTTCCACTGTGCCTCGACGCGGTCGCAGGGTTAACCCCTCCGTGGTTGATGTCACAAAACAAACTGACAGTGATGCCGATAATCGGTGGTCAGAGCAGTTAACAGCGTTGAAACGCGTAGGTTGACAGCATGGCAGCACGGGTGAAGCTCACCAACGCCGACAAGGTGCTGTACCCCGCCACCGGAACGACGAAGGCCGACGTCTTCGACTACTACACCCGCATCGCCGAGGTGATGCTGCCGCACATCGCCGGGCGCGCGGCCACCCGCAAGCGTTGGCCCAACGGCGTGGAGCAGGAGTCGTTCTTCGAGAAGCAGCTGGCATCCTCGGCGCCGGACTGGCTGCCGCGGGCCAGCGTCACCCACCGGTCCGGGACGACGACCTATCCGATCATCGACAGCCCCGACGGGCTGGCCTGGATCGCGCAGCAGGCGGCGCTGGAGGTGCACGTTCCGCAGTGGCGGTTCGTCGCGGAGTGGACCCGAAGCAGGGCCGAGGAGCTCAAGCCCGGCCCGGCAACGCGATTGGTGTTCGACCTGGATCCGGGCGAAGGCGTGACGATGCCGCAACTCTGCGAGGTCGCCCACGCCGTGCGGGACCTGATCACCGGCATCGGGCTGACCACCTTTCCGCTCACCAGCGGCAGCAAGGGGGTGCACCTCTACGCGCCGCTGGATAACCCGGTCAGCAGCAAGGGCGCCACCGTGTTGGCCAAACGTGTTGCCCAGCAACTGGAACAGGCGATGCCCAAGCTCGTCACCTCGACCATGACCAAGAGCCTGCGGGCGGGCAAGGTCTTTCTCGACTGGAGCCAGAACAACGGCTCGAAGACCACCATCGCGCCGTACTCGCTGCGTGGGCGCGAACATCCGACCGTCGCGGCGCCGCGCACCTGGGAAGAACTCGAGGATCCCGCGGTGGGCCAACTGCGCTACGACGAAGTGCTCGACCGGGTCGCGCGCGACGGCGACCTGCTGGCCCAGCTGGACGTCGACGCCCCGGTCAGCGACCGGCTCAGCAAGTACCGCAGCATGCGGGACGCGTCGAAGACTCCCGAGCCGGTACCGGCTGGGAAACCCGTTACCGGCCAGGGCAATTCGTTCGTCATTCAGGAGCATCACGCCCGCCGGCTGCACTACGACTTCCGGCTGGAGCGAGACGGGGTGCTGGTGTCCTGGGCGGTGCCGAAAAACCTGCCCGAGACCACGTCGGTAAACCACCTCGCCGTGCACACCGAGGACCACCCCCTCGAATACGGGACGTTCGAGGGCAACATCCCCAAAGGGGAGTACGGCGCCGGCAAGGTGGTCATCTGGGATGCCGGCACCTACGAGGCCGAGAAATTTCTCGACGATGAGGTCATCGTCAACCTGCACGGCAACCGGATCTCCGGGCGCTACGCGCTGATTCAGACCAACGGCAACCAATGGCTGGCGCACCGGATGAAGGACCAGAAGGTCTTCGAGTTCGACACCATCACCCCGATGCTCGCCTCGGAGGGTTCGGTGGCCGCCCGCAAAGGCGGCCAGTGGGCATTCGAGGGCAAATGGGACGGCTACCGGCTCCTGGTGGAGGTTGATCACGGCGCCTTGCGGATCCGATCGCGGCGCGGCCGCGAAGTCACCAAGGAATACCCCGAATTACGTTCCCTCGCAGCCGATCTGGCCGAACATCACGTGGTGCTGGACGGCGAGGCCGTGATCCTGGACGAGGACGGGGTGCCCAGCTTCCACGGGATGCAGAACCGGGGGCGCGGCTCCCGCGTCGAGTACTGGGCGTTCGACCTGCTGTACCTGGACGGCCGCTCACTGCTACGCGCCCGCTACTCCGACCGGCGCAAGCTGCTGGAAGTCCTTGGCGGCGCGGGCAATCTGATCGTGCCCGACCTGCTGCCCGGTGACGGCGCCGAGGCGCTCGAGCACTCCCGCCGACACGGCTGGGAGGGTGTGGTCGGGAAAAAACGTGACTCCACGTATCAGCCGGGCCGGCGTTCGGCGTCGTGGATCAAGGACAAGAACTGGAACACCCAGGAAGTCGTCATCGGCGGGTGGAAAGCCGGGGAGGGCGGGCGCACCAGCGGCATCGGCTCGCTGCTGATGGGCATCCCCGGTGACGGCGGTCTGCATTTCGCGGGGAAGGTCGGCACCGGCTTCACCGAACGCGACCTGGCGAACCTGAAGAAGACGCTGGCGCCGTTGCGGACCGACCAATCCCCGTTCCACCCGCCACTGTCCCGGCAGGACGCCAAGGGAGTGACGTTCGTCGAGCCGGTCCTGGTCGGCGAGGTGCGCTACAGCGAATGGACCCCGGATGACCGCTTGCGCCAATCGAGTTGGCGCGGGCTGCGCCCGGACAAGGAACCAAGTGAGGTGGTACGCGAGTGAAGTGGTTGACCTTTCGAAGTGGCGACGGCGAACGCGCCGGGGTGCTCTCCGGTGACACCGTCCACTCGATGCCGCCGGGCGTGACGCTGCTCGACCTGATCGGCCGCGGCGCCGACGGGCTACGCGAGGCCGGCGAGGACGCGTTGCGGTCCCCGTCGGCGCGGGCGCGGCTCGACGAGGTGACGGTGCTGGCGCCGATCCCGCGCCCGCCCTCGATCCGGGACTCGCTGTGCTTCCTGGATCACATGCGCAACTGCCAGGCCGCTATGGGGGGCGGCCGTGAGCTCGCCGACACCTGGTACCGCATCCCCGCGTTCTACTTCGCCTGCCCCGCGACTGTTTTGGGACCCTACGAGGACGCCCCGACGGCGCCCGGAAGCGCGTGGCAGGACTTCGAATTGGAGATCGCCGCCGTCATCGGCGTCGGCGGCAGGGACCTGACCGTCGAACAAGCCGAACGCGCCATCATCGGCTACACCATCTTCAACGACTGGTCCGCGCGAGATCTGCAGCAGCGGGAAAGCCAGCTCGCGATCGGTCAGGGCAAGGGCAAGGACAGCGGGGTCACGCTGGGCCCCTACCTGGTGACGCCCGACGAGCTCGAGCCCTACCGCCGCGACGGCAGGCTCGACCTACAGGCGACGGCCTTGGTCAACGACACGGTGATCGGTTCGGGGTCGACCGCCCAGATGGACTGGAGCTTCGGCGAGGTCATCTCCTACGTCTCGCGCGGCGTGACACTCACGCCCGGCGACGTCATCGGCTCCGGAACCGTGCCCACCTGCACGCTCGTCGAGCACCTCAATCCCGCTGCGCTGGAATCGTTTCCGGGCTGGCTGCACGACGGGGACGTCGTCACCCTGCGGGTCCAGGGATTGGGGGAGACCCGGCAAACCGTGCGCGGCAGCGCCCCGCCGCACCCCCTGGCCGCCCGGCGCGACCCGGACGCCGCGCCCGCCGCGCCACGGGTCAACCGGGCGCCGGCGAAGGTGCCCTACACCCGCGGCCTGCACGAGGTCGCCGACCGGGTGTGGGCGTGGACGCTCCCGGATGGGGGATACGGGTGGAGCAACGCCGGGCTGGTCGCGGGCGACGGCGCGTCGCTGCTCGTCGACACGCTGTTCGACCTGGCGTTGACCCGCGAGATGCTCACCGCGATGCGGCCGATGACCTCTTCCGCGCCCATCACCGACGCTTTGATCACCCACTCCAACGGCGATCACACCCACGGCAACCAGCTGCTCGAGAGGTCGGTGCGCATCCTGGCCGCGCAGGGCACCGCCGACGAGATCGCGCACGGCATGGCGCCCGAGATGCTGGCCATGGCGCAGACCGCGAACCTCGGCCCCGTCGCCACCCCGTACGTGCGAGATCGCTTCGGGCACTTCGACTTCAGCGGCATCAAACTGCGCAACGCCGACCAGACGTTCGATTACGAGCTGACGATCGATGTCGGCGGGCGCCGCATCGACCTGCTGAACCTGGGCCCCGCCCACACCGCCGCCGATTCCGTGGTGCACGTGCCCGACGCGGGGGTGCTGTTCGGCGGCGACCTGCTGTTCATCGGCTGCACCCCGATCGTGTGGGCCGGCCCGATCGCCAACTGGATCGCTGCGTGCGACGCGATGATCGCGCTCGACACCCCGATCGTGGTGCCGGGCCATGGGCCGGTCACCGATCCGGATGGGATCCGCGCGGTCCGTGGGTATCTCGCGCACGTCGCCGAACAGGCGGAGGCCGCCTACCGCAGGGGCCTGTCGTGGGCCGAGGCCGCCGACACGATCGACCTCGGCGAGTACGCGACCTGGCTGGACGCCGAGCGGGTCGTCGTCAACGTCTATCAGCGCTACCGCGAACTCGACTCGGACACACCGCAATTGGAGGTGATGGCGCTGCTGGTGATGCAGGCCGAGTGGCTCGCCAAGCGATCGTCGTGACCGCGAGGGTCAGGCCTTGATCGCCCGCACGAAATTGATCGTGGCGGCCGGGCCGTGCTCGGTCTCCAGCAGTTCCGGCAGTCCCGCCGCGGTGAAGAGGTCGGAGAGGGAGTACGTGGTCGTGGCCCACCCGTCGGCGCCCAGGTGTGCGGCGACGTCGGTGTGCTTGCCGGGATAGGTCAGGGCGGCGATGTCCATGTCGAGCCCGTGGCGGCGCCAGCCCTCGGCCGTGCGCCGCGCCTGCTCCTCCGCGGCCCGCGAAGCGTCGTTGAGCGACCCGTAGTCCCCGGCGAAGCGGCTGCCCGGACTGGACAGCGGCGTGATCGAGTCCAGCAGCCGAACCTCGGCCTCCGGCGGGAGAAACCCGATGAGCACCCCCTCGGCCAGCCACGCCGTGGGCTGCGCGGGGTCAAAGCCGGCCTCCTGCAGGGCCGCCGGCCAATCCTCCCGCAGGTCGATGCCGATGGTACGGAGTTCGGCCGTCGGCGCCGCGCCGGCCGCCGACAGCGTCGCGGTCTTGAACGCGATCACCTCGGGCTGGTCGATCTCATACACCGTCGTGCCGGCCGGCCACGCGAGCCGATACGGGCGGGCGTCCAGCCCGGACGCGACGATCACGACCTGGCGCACGCCGTCCTTCCCGGCCGCGGCGAAGTAGTCGTCGTAAAACCGGGCGCGGGCGGCGAAGGTGTCGACGAACCGGGGAAATCCGACGCTTCTCTCGAGCTCGTCGGAGTCGACCTCGCCGCTGGCCAACTTGGTGAACACGTCCAGCCCCACGGCCCGGACCAGCGGCTCGGCGTACTCGTCGGTGATGACGGGCTGCGGACGCCTGGTGGCGGCCGCGCGCGCCGCGGCAACCATGGTGGCGGTGGCGCCCACGCTGTTGGCCAGATCCCAGGTATCGCCCTCGCTTCGCGTCATGGTTGCATGCTAGGCCGGATCTCTGAATATCCGATGTATCGCTTACGGTTCCCGTATGCCCGCAGTGGAATTCGAAACTCTCGAGGACAACATCGCCCGCATCACCCTGAACCGCCCGGAGCGCCTGAACGCGATCGACGGGGCGCTGATCGGCGGCGTGGAGGAGGCCCTCGACGCCCTCGGCGAGGGCGAGCACCGAGTCGCGATCCTGACCGGCGCCGGGCGCGGCTTCTGCGCCGGCGCCGATCTCAGCGGCACCGGCGAGGCCTGGACCAAGCCCAGACCGACCAGCCCGCCGTTCAAGGTGAACTACGACTCGCAGGTTCGCCTGGCCGAGCTGTTCACCCGGATCTACGAGCTGCCCATTCCGGTGATCGCCGCGGTCAATGGCGTCGCCGTCGGCGGCGGGTTGGCGTTCACGTTGGTCAGCGACATCCGCGTCGCGTCCGAGACCGCCCGGTTCGGATCGGTGTTCATCAAGGCCGGCTTCTCGTCGATGGACATGGGCACCAGCTACCTGCTGCCCAAGATCGTCGGCGCCGGGGTCGCGCGCGAACTGATGCTGACCGGCCGCATCATCGACGCGGCCGAGGCCTATCGCATCAACCTGGTGCACGAGGTGGTGGCGCCGGACGAGCTGATGGCCGCGGCGCTGCGCAAAGCGCGCGAGATCGCCGGGAACAACGCGTATGGCGTGTGGCAGACCAAGATTGGGCTCAACGCGGCGCTGGACGCGCCGAGCCTGCGGCATGCGATCGAGCTGGAGAACCGCACCCAGATCCTCAGCGGGTTCACCAACAACCCGGCCGAAGCGGCCATGGCCCACATGGAGAAGCGCGCCCCCATGTGGGATCCGCTGTGAGGGCTAAACTTTAACCTTCGGACGTTGAGTGTGAAGCCGTGGCTTTCGGTGTGACTCCTGGGCGGTGAACGCGAAGGAATCGCGCCATGGGTTCACGCTGAAAGCCGTGAGCTCACACTGAAAGCCGCTCACACCTTCGCGATCACGTTCTCGGCGAACATCTCCAGGTTGCGGATCTTGTTGTCCAGCGGCTCGGTGTCCTTGCCCATGATGTAAGGAATGCGGAAGCCGACGATGACGTCCGTGACGCCCTTGTCCTCGAGCCGCTTGATGCCGTCCGGAGTGTAGGCGTCGACCGAGATGACGTGGATCTCGAACGGCCCGGTCTTGCCGGCTTCGTCGCGATAGCGCTTGAGCTTGGCGAGCAGCGCGTCGAGTTCCTCCGGATCGCCACCGCCGTGCATCCAGCCGTCGAGGCGTGCGGCGCGGCGCAGCGCGGCGTCGGCGTGACCGCCAATGAGGATCGGGACGGGCTTGGTCGGGGCCGGGGTCATCTTGGTCTTGGGAATGTCGTAGAACTCGCCGTGGAATTCGAAGTAGTCGCCGGTGGTGAG
>NZ_LZLY01000042.1 GCF_001673535.1 Mycobacterium sp. 1081908.1
AGCCCGGTGCGCCCGCGCATGGCGCGCTCGAACGCGGCCAGGTGCGGATACTCGCGCAGCAACCTGCCCAGCTCGTCGAGCACCGCTTCGATCCGGTCAATCACGTCGCCGGGGCCGCCGGCGGCCTCGCGCAGGCGCGGCAGCGCCACGTCGGTCCTGGCCGCGATGGCGGCCTTGATCAGCTCGGACTTGGTGGGAAAGTAGTTGTACAGGCTGGCGCTGGTCACCTCGGCCGTGCGGGCGATCTCGCGGATGGTCGCGCGCGAATAGCCGGCCCTGGCCACGCAGCGCATGGTGGCGACGATGATCCGCCGGCGGGTCTCCTCGCCGCTGGCGCCGACCGGGCGACCCAGCTGCGACCGGGCGGGGCTCATGCGGGGCACCCCCCTACGGAACCGGCACATAAATTGATCGGCCGATTATATTTGACGCTGTTAGCCGGAAGTGAGGACGTCACAATGACGCGGGCACAACTGGGTCGCCCGGTCGGCGCCAGCGGCGAGGAGACCCGC
>NZ_LZLY01000043.1 GCF_001673535.1 Mycobacterium sp. 1081908.1
CGGCCGAGGGCGTGGACCCGGTGGAGCACTACCTGAAGGTGGTGTACGAGAAGACGGCGTGCCTGATCTCCGCGGCGTCCGGGTTGGGGCCGAGCTGCGCCGACAACACGGTGAACAACGGCCGGAACCGCTTGCCGCCGGCCTTGAACAGGTACGTCAGCGAGTCCGTCATCACCGCGTCGGCGCTGTGCAGCTCGGTGTCCATGAGCTGCTCGATCCGGCCGACGCCGTCCCGCACGGTCGCGGCGAACGCGGCATCCCCGAAGTCAATGCCCGCCACCACCGTCACCGGAGTACTCACGCGACCAACATACTGGGGGGTGTGAAGATCGGGGCTGACCTGGTGGTCGTGGGCGCCGGACCCGCCGGTTCGGCCGCGGCCGCCTGGGCCGCCCGCGCGGGCACCGACGTGCTGGTCATCGATTCCGCCAGCTTCCCCCGCGACAAGGCGTGCGGCGACGGCCTGACCCCGCGCGCCGTCGCCGAGCTGGAACGCCTGGGCCTGGGCGACTGGCTCGACACGCGCATCCGGCACCGCGGGCTGCGGATGAGCGGATTCGGCGGCGAGGTCGAGGTCGACTGGCCGGGCCCGTCGTTCCCGTCGACCGGCAGCGCGGTGGCCCGCCTCGAGTTGGACGACCGGATCCGCAAGTGCGCGGAGGATTCCGGGGCGCGGATGCTGCTGGGGACCAAAGCCGTTGCCGCGCATCATGACTCGTCGAGGCGGGTGGTG
This sequence comes from Mycobacterium sp. 1081908.1, assembly GCF_001673535.1. Classification (GTDB taxonomy): domain Bacteria; phylum Actinomycetota; class Actinomycetes; order Mycobacteriales; family Mycobacteriaceae; genus Mycobacterium. The sequence goes on from NZ_LZLY01000043.1 coordinate 734, forward strand.
TCGCTGAAGTTGGCCGACGGCACCGAGGTCGGCTGCCGGCGGTTGATCGTCGCCGACGGGGCGCGCTCGTCGCTGGGCCGCAAGCTGGGCCGGCGGTGGCACCAGGAGACGGTGTACGGCGTGGCCGCGCGCGGGTATCTGGCCACCCCGCGGTCCGACGATCCCTGGCTGACGTCGCACCTGGAGCTGCGCTCCCCCGACGGCGCCGTGTTGCCCGGCTACGGCTGGATCTTCCCCCTGGGCAACGGCGAGGTGAACATCGGCGTCGGGGCGTTGTCGACCTCGAAGCGGCCGGCCGACCTGGCGCTGCGCCCGCTGATCTCGTACTACACCGACCTGCGCCGCGACGAGTGGGGCTTTTCCGGCGAGCCGCGGGCGGTGTCGTCGGCGTTGCTGCCGATGGGCGGCGCGGTGTCCGGCGTGGCCGGGCCGAACTGGATGCTGATCGGCGACGCCGCCGCCTGCGTGAACCCGCTGAACGGCGAGGGCATCGACTACGGCTTGGAGACGGGCCGGCTGGCCGCCGAGCTGCTGGACTGCCCGGACCTGTCGCGGGTGTGGCCGGCGCTGCTGCAGGAGCACTACGCCCGCGGCTTTTCGGTCGCCCGCCGGCTGGCGTTGTTGCTGACCTTCCAGCGGTTCCTGCCCGCGACCGGGCCGATCGCGATGCGCTCGGCGCGGCTGATGACCATCGCGGTGCGGGTGATGGCCAACCTGGTCACCGACGACGACGCCGACTGGGTGGCGCGGGCCTGGCGCGGCGGCGGGCGGTTCTCACGGCTGCTGGACCGCCGAACGCCGTTCAGCTGAGCCACGTTTTCGCGAGCAGACGCAAAAGCCCCTATTTCGTAGCGGAATTGGGGGCTTTTGCGTCTGCTCGCCGTATCAAGGTCGTTGACATGTATCAGGGCCATTGATATACCTGAAGGCATGACTCAACCAACAGACTTCGAATTCGAAAGCGCCTATCGCGGGGAATCCTCGTTCGGCGCGGGCGTGCGGCCGCCGTGGAGCATCGGCGCCCCGCAACCCGAGCTGGCCGCCCTGATCGAGCAGGGCAAGTTTCACGGCGACGTGCTGGACGTGGGCTGCGGGGAGGCCGCGATCTCGCTGGCGCTGGCCGAGCGGGGATACACCACGGTGGGGCTGGACCTCTCGCCCACCGCGATCGACCTGGCCCGGCGCGAGGCCGAGAAGCGGGGCCTGACCAACGTCACGTTCCAGGTGGCCGACATCAGCGACTTCACCGGCTTCGACGGCCGGTTCGGCACGATCGTGGACTCGACGTTGTTCCACTCGATCCCCGTCGAGGCGCGCGAGGGCTACCAGGAGTCGATCAGCCGGGCCGCCGCTCCGGGCGCCTCCTACTTCGCCCTGGTCTTCGACAAGGCCGCGGTTCCCGAGGGGCCGATCAACGCCGTGACCGCCGACGAGCTGCGCGACGTGGTGTCCAAGTACTGGGTCGTCGACGAGATCAGGCCGGCGCGCATCTATGCCTACCTGCCCGAGGGCGTCGGCGTGGACCTGCCGTTCGGCGACGTTCGCGACGAGCCCGACGGCCGCAAGTCGGTCGGAGCCTGGCTGCTCTCCGCGCACCTGGGCTCCTAAAACAAACCAGGTGTATAGTCCGGCTAATGAAGGCTTCGAGGCTGGCTTCTCTCATCGCCATGGCGGGCGCCGCTGTCGCACTGGCGGCGCCCGCACAGGCCGACGACTACGACTACGTGTTCAAGAGCACGGTCAACTCGTTCGGTGTGTACGGTCCGCAGGACCAGCTCGCCTGGCTGGCGAAGATCAGCTGCGAGCGAATCGGCCGGGGAGTGGACGGCGACCCGTACAAGTCCGCCAACTTCGTCCAGCACAACCTGCCGCGCGGCACCACCGAGGGCCAGGCCTTCCAGTTCCTGGGCGCCGCGATCGATCACTACTGCCCCGACCAGGTCGGCTTCATCCAGCGGGCCGGCGCCCACTAGGACCTAAACGGGCTTGTACCCGGCGTGCAGCGCCACGATGCCGCCGGTCAGGTTGCGCCAACGCACCGCCGACCACCCGGCCGCTGAAATCCGGTGCGCCAGCGTCGGCTGGTCGGGCCAGGCCCTGATCGACTCCGCGAGGTACACGTAGGCGTCGGGGTTGGACGACACCGCGCGCGCCACCCGCGGCAGCGCCCGCATCAGATACTCCTTGTAGACGGTGGCGAACAGCCCGTTGGTGGGCGTGGAGAACTCGCACACCACCAGCCGGCCACCCGGCCGCGTGACGCGGAACATCTCGCGCAGCGCCGCCTGCTGGTCAGCCACGTTGCGCAACCCGAAGCTGATGGTGACCGCGTCGAACACCCCGTCGCCGAAGGGCAGCTTGGTGGCGTCACCGGCGACCTTCGGCACCCTGCGGCCCGCGCCCGCCGCGAGCATCCCGACCGAAAAATCGGCGGCCACGCACCACGCCCCGGATTTCCTCAGCTCCACGGTCGACACCGCGGTCCCGGCGGCCAGGTCCAGCACCCGCTGACCCGGGCCGAGCCGCAGCGCCGAGCGCGTGGCCCGGCGCCAGTACCGGTCCTGCCCCAGCGACAGCACGGTGTTGGTCACGTCGTAGCGGCGGGCGACGCCGTCGAACATCGAGGCGACGTCCCGGGGGTTCTTGTCCAGCGCCGCGCGGTTCACGACGTCGACCGTACCGGGTCAATACTGCCGGTACCTTCGCTGGACGTGCTCCTGGCGGACCCTGATCTGTTCCCGGCGCTCCTCGGGGGCGACGGCGCGGGTGGTCGCCGGGAGGTGTTGGCGGACGCCGGCCAGCGGCACCTTGGTGACCGTTGCCGTCGGCAATTGCGGCGGGGGCTTGGAGTACGTCCACCGCAGCGCCATAAACCCGCCGCGGTGCCCGGCGGTGTCGAGCCAGTTCGGCACGCCGGGGTCGGTGTCGGCGACGACGTAGCGGAAGGTCCCGTCGGGGTCCGGCTCGGACTGAAAGCCGTTCAGGCTGGTGATGTGGTTGGCATAATCGAGCGACTCGCCCCAGAGGTTGGACAGGTGAAAACCCATGTAGGCCGGCGCCACCGGGACGGCGACCTCGATGAGCAGGGCCTCGTCGGGCTGCAGGTCGAACACGCCGCCGGAGTAGACGTTGGTGCTCTGGCCGCCGCCCATCGCGAGGTTGGCGGGCGCGGGCTCGTTGAGGGCGTTGCGGGGCATCAGGGTGAACCCGTCACCGTTCTTGTCGCCGTGCGCCTCCAGCACGACGTCATAAAACTCGTTCCAGAATCTCATCTGGTTTTCGACGATCGTGCCGACGCGGCGGAGGTGGTGCGCCGCGGCGGGCGGATCGATCGGCGCCGGGCGGGCGCCCTCCTTGCCCAGCTGCACGATGTGCAGCTCCGGCGACGCCTCGCGTTCCCAGTCGTGAAAGAGCATGCGCGCGATCAGAAACCGCGCCGTGTGGGTGCCGTCGGCCGTGGCCGTGGCGATGAAGTTGCCCCGGTGGCCGGGCGGCCGCTGGGGAGCCAGCAGGATCTCGAAGCGCCCGTCGGCGTCGACGACGAGGTCGGCGACGTCCAACGATCCGGTGACCGCGCGCCCGCCCGGCGCGAGTTCGGCGAGGCTGCCGGTGTCGCCCGCGTACACGGTGTGGGCCTCAAAGATGATGTACTGCGGCGGTTTAGCACCCAGCCGGCCGCGCACCCGGTAGTCCCTGGCGCCGTCGATCGAGGCCGACAGGTACAGGGCGTCGGCGTTGTCGATGGTCGCCTTGTCGAGCGGCTGGATGGCGCGCCGGAAATACGGAAATTCGGGATCCTCGAAGAAGGCGCGCTCGATGGCGCTGAAAACGAAGCCGAGCAGGTAGCGGTGCCCCTCGGCCAGTCCCTGTTCGGTGGGCGGCGGCGCGTGCAGCTCGGCGGAGTCGACGGCGTCGCGGGCCCGGGTCAGAGCGTCGATCATGTCCGTCCAGGCCGCGCGGAGCTCGGCGCGGCTCGATTCAGTGGACATCGGCGTCCTTTCCTTCGGTGTCCCAGTGGTATTCGTCGAACAGGGCGGCCAGGCGGGTGTGGATTTCTCCGGCGTCGAGCCCGAATTCCTCGAGGCTGTAGCGGTGGGCCGATTCGTGCCCGCCGCCGGCCGCCGCGAATGCCTTGGCCGCTACCGGCCCCATGTCGAGCTCCAGGTCCCGGTAGATCCGGCGCATGGTGGCCTCGGGCTGCGCGATCAGCTCGCGATAGTCGACGACGACCGAGCGAACGTCGGGGTGCCGGGCCAGGACGTCGAGCGGACGCTGGTAGCTGTCGAACGACTGGTCGGCGAGCACGCGCAGCGATTTCGCGATCAGGCGCTCGTCGCGGCCGCGCAGGCCCCATTCGGTCTTCAGCAACTTGAGCAGGCTCGGGATCGTCTCGTCGGGATTACGCATGGGCACAATGAATCTCGCGTCGGGAAACGTCTCGATCAGCGATTCGACGCGGCCACAGAAGGTGGGGTTCTTGCTCAGGTGGGTGCCGCCGCCGTTGAGCGCGATCTGCCGCCGGACGCATTCTTTGTAGAAGTTCATCGCCCGGCGCCGTTTGCGTTCGGGCCAGGAGTCGACGTGGTAGAAGTCGAGCTCGCCCATGAACGGGAACATGAGGATCCAGAAGCCCGAACACAGCGACCAGGTGAGAAAGAAGTCGTCCTCTTCGGGGACGAAGAAGCCGGTCTTGTGCATGTCGTCCGTGGCCGCGAACCGACGCTCCTCGATCTCGTCGAGGCGGTGGCGCAGACGCTTTCCGAACACCGCGGCATCGACGCGAAACATCAGGCGCAACAGGCGCTTTTCCAACAGCGAGGGGAAGAACAGCTCGTACATCAGGCCGTAGCTGAACTGTGGATCCGCGGCCATCAGCCGATGCAGGTACGTGGTGCCGCTGCGCGCGTGGCCGATGCAGAACGTCGGCCCGGTCACCCGGGTGCGGCGCAGCGATCCGAACGCGATCGGGTCGAGCGTGAAGCACACGGCGTGGATCGCCGCGACGAGCGGGACGCCGATCAGGAAGGCGAAGTAGCGCGACCAGCGCTTCGACGCCGGTGGGTCCCGGCGCAACAGCCCGAGCATGGTCCGGTAGTTGGACCAGTCGAAGTAAAAGGGCGTACCCAGCATCAAACCTCCTCAGCGCGAGCTGATTTCGGCAGGCTATCGGCATATATTTGACTATGTCAAGCATATCTTTGGTACGGTCGCGGATGTGACGTACGCGCCCAGGCTGGATTCCGTGGATTCCATCAGCGCCGCGCTGTCGCGGGTCGTGCGGCTCAGCGTGAGTCGTTCGGCGTTCGCCCGGCAGGCGTCGGCCGCGGACACCGAGCTGTCGCAGCCGTCGTACATCCTGCTTCGGGTGTTGATCGACGAGGGACCCCTGCCGATCGGGCGCCTGGCGACCCTGGCCCACATGGACGTCGGGATGGCCACCCGCCGGGTGCGGGCGCTGGCCGACGCGGGTCTCGTTACGCGCCGCGGTGATCCGGGCGACGGGCGGGTTTCGGTCATCGAGGCGACGGCGGACGGGGAACGCGCCGCGGGTTCGTTGCACGAGGTGCGACGCGAGCACCTGGCGCGGGCGCTGTCGGGCTGGTCGGCGGCCGAGCTCGCGCAGTTCGATCGGCTGTTGACGAGGTTCCTCGAGGACACGACGAAGACGCCGATCAGGGCTTAGCCGCCCGGCCATAGCGGGAATGGCACGCCGGCGAGCGCGTTATACGGCTTCGTGAGCGAAAAAGTTTGGTTTATCACCGGTACATCAAGAGGCTTCGGACGAGACTGGGCGATCGCCGCGCTGGAGCGCGGCGACAAGGTCGCCGCCACGGCACGCGACACCGCGACGCTGGACGACCTGGTCGACAGGTACGGCGACGCGCTGTTGCCGATCCGGCTGGACGTGACCGATCGCGACGCTGACTTCGCGGCGGTCAAGCGGGCACACGATCACTTCGGCCGCCTGGACATCGTCGTGAACAACGCCGGCTACGGCCACTTCGGGTTCATCGAGGAGCTGTCCGAGCAAGACGCGCGCGAACAGATCGAGACCAACGTCTTCGGCGCGCTGTGGATCACCCAGGCCGCGCTGCCGTATCTGCGCGAGCAGGGCAGCGGGCACATCATCCAGGTGTCCTCGATCGGCGGCATCACCGCGTTCCCGTTGGTCGGCATCTACCACGCGTCCAAGTGGGCGCTGGAGGGTCTCTCGCAGGCGCTGGCCCAGGAGGTCGCGCCGTTCGGCATCCACGTCACGCTCGTCGAACCGGGCGGTTTCGACACCGACTGGGCGGGGGCGTCGGCCAAGCACTCCGAGCCCCTGCCCGCATACGACGAGGTTCGCGCCGCCGTCCAGGCCGAACGCAGCAAGCGATGGGCCAGCCCGGGCGACCCGTCGGCCTCCGCGGCCGCGCTGCTGAAGGTGGTAGACGCCGAGGAGCCGCCGCTGCGGGTGTTCTTCGGAGCCACCCCGCTACAGACGGCGAAGGCCGACTACGAGAGCCGGCTACGCAACTGGGAGCAGTGGCAGCCCGTCGCGGAGCTGGCGCAGGGCTGACTCACTCGCCCTGCGCGTAGCGGTTCGCGAACGCCCGGCGCCGCGCGAAGGGCGACAGCACCGCCTCGTAGTGGCCGAGCAGCTCGTCGCAGATGACCGGCCAGCTGCGGCCGAGCACGCTGCGCCGCGCGGCCGGGGCGTAGCGGTGTCGCTCGGCGAGCAGGTGCTCGACCGCGGCGGGCAGCCGCGCCTCGAACTCGTTGACTTCCAACAACAGCCCGGTGCGGTAGGGGGCGATCAGGTCGCGCGGCCCGCCGGCGTCGGGGGCGATCACGGGCAGCCCCGACGCCAGCGCCTCCTGCACGACTTGGCAAAACGTCTCGTGTTCACCGGGATGTACGAAAACGTCCATGCTGGCGTAGGCGGTGGCGAGCTCCTCGCCGTACAACGCTCCGGTGAAAACCGCTGTGGGCATCGCGGATCGCAGTTTTGCCTCATCGACGCCGTCGCCGACGATGACGACCTGCACGGAATCGTTGGCGTTCAGCGCAACCAGCCGCTCGACATGCTTCTCCGGCGCGAGCCGGCCCACGAACCCGACGATCGGCTTGCCGGCCGGCGACCAGCGCCGCCGCAGCGCCTCGTCGCGCCCCGACGGCGCGAACCGCAGCACGTCGACCCCGCGCGCCCACCGATGCACGCGCGGGAACCTATGGGCGACAAGCGATTCCATCGTCACGGTCGACGGCGCCAGCGTGCGGTCGGCCAGGCTGTGCAGGTGACGAAACCACGCCCAGGCGGCGCGCGTCGTCATCGGGATGCCGTAGCTCGCCGCGAAACCCGGTACGTCCGTTTGGTACACCGCGACCGTCGGCACCCCCAGCCAGCGGGCCGCCTTCACCCCGCCGTAACCGAGCAGCGCCGGCGACGCGAGGTGCACCACGTCGGGATCGAATCCCCTTAGCACGCTGACCATCCGGGGCATGGGAACCCCGAGCGGCAAGGTCGTCACCTTGGGGAACATTCGCGACGGCACCCGATGCACCCGGATGCCGTCGTGGATGCGGTCCGCCCGCGGCTCACCCGGCGGGTTGTCGGGCGCGATGACGAGGGCTTCGTGGCCGCTGCGACGCAGGTGCTCCAGGACGCGCAGCACTGAGTTGCTGACACCGTTGACATTGGGGAGGAAGGACTCGGCGACGATTGCAACGCGCACGAAGCCCACGATCGCAGCGTCGGCTGTCGATAAGGTTGCCTACGGGCATACGTCGCGCGAAATTTGCTGGTCGGACGCCGCGGAGCGGCGGTCCAGCCACCTGTCCAGCAGCGCCAGACCCGTCAGGGCGGCCGCCGCGACCAGCCAGGCCACCACCGCGATGGATCCCGCGGGAATGATCGCCAACCCGGCGTTGCGGTGCTGCACCCGAACCAGGTTCGGATCGTTCTTGTTGTATTCGACGTAGATCCGCATGCCCGTCGCCAGCTCCGACGGGTACAGCACACCGAGCTCGGGACGGTAGGTGACGCGCTCGGGCGTGACGAATTCGATGGTGGAGCGTCGCGGCCCGGCGCTGAGCACCTCCGCCTGCGCCACCCCCATGTGGTGTTGGATCGCAAGGTCGTCGCGCCATGCCCCGGCCACCAGGAGCAGTGACTGCAGCGTCACCAGGCCCGTCACGATCAGCACCGCAATCCGCAACCAGCGCAACGCGATCCGGGGCCGCGTCTTTGGCGGCTCGTCGCTGCGGCCGTGAAGAAGTATGTGCAGCAACACCTTTGGGTTGGTCACAGGGCGGCCTTGATGGCGGCGTGCAGCTGCCGCAGCGAGGACCGGTCGGCCTTGACCTCCAGCACCCGCATGCCCGCCGCCGGCTCGTCGAGGGCCGCGGCGAGCTGGTCGACCTCGATCTGCCGGCTCTCGACGTGATAGGCGCGGCACAGCGCGCCGACGTCGACGTCGTGCGGGGTGCCGAAGATCCGCGAGGACACGTCGGAGAACCTCGGGTCGCCCTGCTCGAGCAGCTCGAAGATGCCGCCGCCGTTGTCGTTGGACACCACGATCGTCAGCCGCTGCGGTGTTGGCTCGGTGGGGCCGATCAACAGGCCGGAGCTGTCGTGCACGAAGGTCAGGTCCCCGATCAGCGCCACCGTGCGTCCCTCGTGCGCGAGGGCCGCCCCGATGGCGGTGGACACGGTGCCGTCGATGCCGGCGACCCCGCGGTTGGAGCGCACCTTGATGCCGTGGGTGTCCAGACCCACCAGCGCCGCGTCGCGGACGGGGTTGGAGGCGCCGAGCACCAGCTGGTCGCCCGGACGCAGCGCGTCGGCCACGGCCGCGGCGACGTGCAGCCCGGTGGTCAACGGGTGCGCCTCGAGCTGGTCGCGCACCGCCCGGTTCGCGTGCCGGTTCACCTCCGCGCAGCGGCGCAGCCATGCCTCGTGCGGGGTGCCGGTGGTGACCGCGCGCGTGCCGGTGGCCTGCGAGTTCCCCGAAACGTCGGGCCAGCGCGGCCCGGTGGTCAGCGCGTACACCGGCACCTGCGGGTCGGCCAGCAGCGCCGACACCGGCCGGTGCAACGTAGGGCGCCCCAGCATGATCACCTGCTTGGGGCGCAGCAACGGCAGCGTGAGCGGGTGCAGCGGGTTGGCCGGGGCGGGTGCGGTCGGCTCGGCCACGGTGGGCATGCGCTCCAGGTTGGGGTGCGTGCCCGCGCCGTGCCCGGCGATGACGACCGTGTCGGGCGACAAGTCGATTTCCAGCGGTTGGTCGAAGGTGACGGGCGGCGTGTAGGTCCACGGCCTGCCGCCGGGCCGGCCCTGCGGAACCGCCGCGCCGTGCGGCTCGACATCGGGCACCAGCGGTTCGCGCAGCGGGATGTCGAACTGCACCGGGCCGGCGTTGGCGGTGCGAGATCCGGTGGCGGCGGCCAACACTCGGCAGGTGGCCGATCGCCAGGTGGCGTTGAGCGAGTCCATCCGCTCGGGTCCGTCCTCGGCCAGGCCCAGGCTGATCGTGGCGCGCACCTGGGTGCCGAAGTAGCCCAGCTGCTCCATGGTCTGGTTGGCCCCGGTGCCCAGCAGTTCGTAGGGCCGGTTGGCCGACAGCACGATCAGCGGCACCCGGGCGTAGTTGGCCTCGACCACCGCGGGGCCCAGGTTGGCGACGGCGGTGCCCGACGTCATCGCGACGCACACCGGCGAGCCCGCCGCGATCGCCAGCCCGATGGCCAGGTAGCCGGCGGTGCGTTCGTCGATGCGGACGTGCAACCGGAGGCGGCCGGCGCGGTCGGCGTCCTGCAGCGCGAACGCCAGCGGCGCGTTGCGTGACCCGGGGCACAGCACCACGTCGCGGACGCCGCCGCGGATCAGCTCGTCAACGACGACGCGGGCCTGTGTCGTCGAGGGGTTCACTCCTACAGCGTGTCACAACCGGCCGGGACGGCTCAGGCCCGCACGCTCGCGAAGAACTGCAGCGCCGCCGTGTTGACCGCCTGCGGCCGCTCAAGGAACCCGAGGTGCCCCGCGTCGGGAATCTGCAGGTACCGCCCGTTGGGCATGGCGTCGGCGACTTCGCGGCCCAGGTAGGCCGGCGTCACGATGTCGTCGGCGAAGCCCATCACCAGCACCGGGGCGGCGATGCTGCGGTAGGCCGCCAGCCGGTTGGTCTGCGGGGAGACGTACATCTGCGCCCGCAGCCCCGGGGTCTGCTTGACCGGCCAGGTGCAGAACATCGCGATCCAGTCGTCGACGGCCGCGTCGTCGTTCAGTGTCTTGCGCGAAAAGCTTTCCAACAGGCGGTTTCTCGCGTCGAGCATGGGCGGCACCGTGACGCCGGAGGCGTGCAGCTCCTCCTCGGCCTCGTGGAAGAACTGGCGGGCGCGGTCCAGGCGACCGCGGGTGGCCATCAGCACCGCCGAGCTGACCAGCTCGGGCCGCGCCACCATGAGTTCCTGCGCGATGAACGCGCCCATGGATACGCCGATGATCCGCGCCGGGGCGGCGCCCAGCGACTCGATCAGGGCGGCGGTGTCGGCGACCATGGTTTGCGTCGTGAATCCCTCGGCGTTTTCCGTGTCGCCGACCCCGCGGTTGTCGAAGGTGATGCAGCGGTACCCGGCCGCCAAGAACGCCGGGACCTGATGCGGGTGCCAGGTGCGCCCGGCGCCCCCGCGGCCGGCGATGAAGACGACGGGCTCACCGGAGCCGCGGTCGTCGTAAGCCAGATTTATCACCCGGACGACGGTACAAGCAGCGGATGGCAGGCCCTGACCCGGTCGATCCACCACCGCCGCCGCTCGGGTGGCGCGGCCAGCGCCCGCAGCCGCGCCGGGTCCGGCGTCACCGGCCCGACCGGCAGGAAGCCATCGAGGGGCAGCACGGGTTCGGCGACGTCTTCCGCGAACAGCCCGCCGGTGCCGAGCCCGCAGGCGTGGCGCAGCTGCGGCAGGGCGGCCGCGGCGGTCAGGCCGTGGCCGATGCCGACCGCCGAGTCCAGCGCGCTGGAAACCACGACCGGGATGTCGATCTGCGCGGCGATCGCCAGCATGGCCGAAACCCCGCCCAGCGGGGCGACTTTCAGCACGGCGATGTCGGCGGCCCCGGCGCGGACCACGGCGAGCGGGTCGTCGGCCTTGCGGATGCTTTCGTCGGCCGCGATCGGCACGTCAGGCATGTCAGGCCGCGCGCGCAGGGCGGCGAGTTCGCCGACCGTCGCGCAGGGCTGCTCGAGGTACTCCAGCGGGCCGTCGGCCGTCAGGGCGGCGGCCGCCTCGGCGGCTTGGTCGACGCTCCAGCCGCCGTTGGCGTCCACCCGCACGGTCTCGACCAGCTCGCGCGCGGCGTTGACCCGGTCGACGTCGTCGGCCAGCGTCTGCCCGGGCTCGGCGACCTTCACCTTGGCCGTGCGCGCCCCCGGAAACCGGGCCAGCACCTCGCCGACCTGGGCGGCGGGCACGGCCGGCACGGTGGCGTTGATCGGGATGCGGTCGCGCCGCACCGGCGGCGGCGGCCGGTACGCGCCCTCGACGGCCGAGGCCAGCCAGTGCGCGGCCTCGCGCGGGCCGTATTCGACGAAGGCGCCGAACTCGCCCCAGCCGGCCGGGCCCTCGATCAGCGCGAGTTCGCGCGTGGTGATGCCGCGGAAGCGCACCCGCATCGGCAGCGCCACCACGTGCAGGCGGTCCAACAGGTCCCGCAGGTCCGGCGTCACTGGCCATAGACCTGTTGGCCCGCCAGAAACGTCGCGCGCACCTCGAGGTCGGCGATCCGCTCGGGCGGCACCGTCCGGGGATCCGCGGACAGCACCACCATGTCCGCGTACTTGCCGACCTCCAGCGAACCGATCACGTCGTCGGCGAACAGCTGCCAGGCGGCGTCGATGGTCTGCGCGCGGATCGCCTGCTCGACGGTCAACCGCTCCTCGGGGGCCAGCACCCGGCCGCTGGGCGCCGTGCGGGTCGCGGCCACGCTGATGTTGCGCAGCGGCTCCTCGGGCGTCACCGGCGGGTCGTTGTGCAGCGAGATCCGCATGCCGGTCGCCACCGCGGAACCCGCCGGCATCCAACGGGATCCGCGCTCGGGCCCGAACAGGCCGTCGACGATGACGTCACCCCAGTAGTGGATCTGGTCGACGAAGATGCTGCAGGTGACGCCGAGGTCGGCGGCCCTTTGCAGTTGCTCGGGCCGGATGGCGCCGACGTGCTCGAGCCGCAGCCGATGGTCGTCGCGCGGATCGCGCGTGATCGCCTCCTCGTAGACGTCGAGGATCGTGTCGACGCCGGCGTCGCCCTGCACGTGGCAGGCCATCTGCCAGCCCAATGGGTAGTAGGCGCCGACGATTTCTCTCAGCTGGTCGGCGGTGTAGTTGGCGCATCCGCAGGACCCCGGCGTCACTCCGATCGTGCGCGTCGCCTCGGTGTCCAGGTACGGGAAGGACAACGCGATGTTGCCGATCCAGGGGGAGCCGTCGACCCAGATCTTGATCCCGACCTGGCGCAGCATGTCGTCGCCCTGGCCCGGGGTGGCGGTGGTCGACATCTGGGGGTTGGACACCTCGTAGGTGCGCAGCCGCACCGTCAGCCGGCCGTACAGCTGCTCGATGAGGGGCCGGAAATTCGGGTCGAACGCCATCTCCGAACACGTGGTCAGGCCGGCCCGGTTGAGCCGGGCGCACTCGGCGAGCAGCATCGCCGGGTAGCTGTCGGCCTGGATGGCGCCGCCCAGCAGGGGGAACACCGCGGCGATCTCCTCGGCGGTGCCGTCGAGTTCGCCGTCGGCGTCGCGGCCGTATTTGGCGCCCTTGGGGTCCGCGACGTCGCGCGTCAGGCCATTGAGCCGGGCGGCGCGCGAATTGAAGAAGGCCTTGTGCCCGGAGTTGTGGATGATCACCAGCGGCCCGTCCGGAGCGATCTCGTCGAGCCAGGCCAGCGTCGGCTGCGGGAGTCCGGGCTGCAGCAGGGCATCCCAGCCGTTCAGGTAGGCACCGACCGGTCCCCGTGCGGCGACCTCACTTCGGATCGCGGCGACGACGTCGTCGGCGCTGGGGACGGTGACCGGTCGGATGTCGACGATCCGGTCCGACAGCGCCACGGCCTCCATCAGCGGATGGCCATGCGCCTCAACGAATCCCGGCATGACGCAGCCGTCGCCGACGTCGACGGTTCGGGTGTCGGGGCCGATGTGGCCGGCGACGTCGGAGCGGGTGCCGACGGCGACGATCCGGCCGCCGGCCACGGCGAGCGCCTCGGCCGTGGGTTGCGCCTCGTCGACGGTCAGTACGGTCCCGGTGACGACGAGATCTGCCTGCCCCATGTGCAGGGATGCTAGTGGTCGGAGGGTCCGGCTGACCCGAATTGCAACACGTTCTAGTCTTGCCCCTATGAGCAACGACCTGCTGCGCAACCCGACCCACAACGGCCACCTTTTGGTGGGGGCGCTCAAGCGCCACAAGAACCGGCCGGTGCTGTTTCTCGGCGACACCACGCTGACCGGTGGTCAGTTGGCCGAGCGAATCAGCCAGTACACGCAGGCGTTCGAGGCGCTGGGCGCCGGGACCGGCGTCACCGTCGGGCTGCTGTCGCTCAACCGGCCCGAGGTGTTGATGATCCTCGGTGCCAGCCAGACCCAGGGCTATCGGCGCACCGCCCTGCACCCGCTCGGCTCGCTCGACGATCACGCGTACGTGCTTTCCGACGCCGGGGTGAGCTCCCTGATCATCGACCCCAACCCGATGTTCACCGAGCGCGCGCTGGGCCTGCTGGAAAAGGTGCCCTCGCTCAACCAGATCCTGACCATCGGCCCGGTCCCCGAGGCGCTGCGGGGTGTGGCCGTCGATCTGTCGGCCGAGGCGGCGAAGTACGAGCCCAAGCCGCTGGTGGTCGCCGACCTGCCGCCGGACAACATCGGCGGCCTGACCTACACGGGCGGGACGACCGGCAAGCCCAAGGGCGTGATCGGGACCACCGGCAACATCGCCGCCATGACGTCGATCCAGCTCGCCGAGTGGGAGTGGCCCAAGCACCCGCGGTTCCTGATGTGCACGCCGCTGTCGCACGCCGGTGCGGCGTTCTTCACGCCTACGGTGGTCAAGGGCGGCGAGATGGTGGTGCTGAGCAAGTTCGATCCGGCCGAGGTGCTGAAAGTCATTGAGGAGCAACGCATTACGGCCACAATGCTGGTGCCGTCGATGCTCTACGCGCTGATGGACCACCCCGACTCGCACACCCGCGACCTGTCGTCACTGGAGACCGTCTACTACGGCGCTTCGGCGATCAACCCGGTGCGCCTGGCCGAGGCGATCCGGCGCTTCGGCCCGATCTTCGCCCAGTACTACGGGCAGTCCGAGGCCCCGATGGTGATCACCTACCTGGCCAAGGCCGACCACGACGAGAAGCGGCTGACGTCGTGCGGGCGCCCGACGCTGTTCGCCCGCGTGGCGCTGCTGGGCACCGACGGCAAGCCGGTGCCGCAGGGCGAACCGGGCGAGATCTGTGTCAGCGGACCGCTTTTGGCCGGCGGCTACTGGAACCTGCCGGAGGCGACCGCCGAGACCTTCAAGGACGGCTGGCTGCACACCGGCGACATGGCCCGCGAGGACGAGGACGGCTTCTACTTCATCGTCGACCGGGTCAAGGACATGATCGTCACCGGTGGCTTCAACGTGTTCCCCCGTGAGGTCGAGGACGTGATCGCCGAACATCCGGCCGTCGCGCAGGTGTGCGTGGTCGGCACGCCCGACGAGAAATGGGGCGAGGCCGTCACCGCGGTGGTGGTGCTGCGCGCCGACGCGTCCCGCGATGACGCCGCGGTCGAGGCCATGACGGCCGAGATCCAGGCCGCGGTCAAGGAGCGCAAGGGCTCGGTGCAGTCGCCCAAGCGGGTGGTGGTCGTCGACGCGCTGCCGTTGACCGGGCTGGGCAAGCCGGACAAGAAGTCCGTCCGGGCGCAGTTCTGGGAGGGCGCCGGTCGCGCCGTCGGCTAGCGGGCGCCGAGCGTGCGGCAGGCCGCCCGCTGGTGTTCTGAGTGTGCGGCTGGCTTCACGTTCGGGCGGACAAGCCTGCCGGGATCACGGCGTTCCCGAACACATGAAAGGAAACCCGCACGGTGGCCGCTGCGTCGCCTCGGGCGGCGGTGGATCAGTTCCCTCCCAAACACTTTGGTCAACGTTTCCATGCCCCCAGACGACGCCCCACCACGTGTGGCACTGAGACCTGTCCCAGTTGACGCCAAGCCCGTTTGACCCGGGCGGGCATCCGTGACCGGTAGCTCCGTGAAGTCCCATTCCGTCTCCGGGGCAACATATGTACGGCCCGGATTCGCCCGGCGATGGGCGGTCTTCCGGCGAAAGGCCCTGCATCGGCGGCATCAGGCCGAGATGGGCTTGGGCAGTGCCCGCGGCCAGGCCTAAACCCGCCACCGCGACGCCGCCTGACAGCAGTGTCCGCGCGACGATCTTCTTCAGGGTGTGCTTGGTGTTCATGTTGTGACTTCACCTTCGATCGCTGCGCTCACCAATAGAGAGCCGGTCGGCCACTTTTCACCGATGATGTGCCGGCTCACGCGTCGCTGCGGCCGGCCCAGGTGCGCGTGTGTAAAAGTGTGCGCCGGCGGGCGGGCATGGTTGATGGGCAATCAGGCCCATTTTTGGCACGCGGCGAAGACGGCACCGTGAAGCCTTGTCAGAACGGGGTGGGTTGCGGCGGCGTCAGGGGCGCGCGAAATGTCGTGTCAGAGCCCTGATGCGGTTGGGCGTTGCATTGCGTGGGCGGCGGCTTGGATGCGGTTGTCGACGCCAAGTTTGGCCAGGATCGCCGCGACATGATGGGCGACGGTTCGGCGGCTGATGGTGAGTTCGGTGGCAATATCGGCGTTGCTGTGACCCGCGGCGATCAGGGTGAGTATTTCTCGTTCGCGCCGCGTCAGCCCGTCGGGGTCGGCCAGAATGTCGGCGCGCCGACTGCGGCGGGTGCGACCCCGCAACGCGGTGAGCCGTTGTTGCGCGCGCCGTGCCGCGGCCTTGGCACCGAGACTGTCAAATGTGGCCAGCGCCGATTGCACGGCGGCGATATCGCCGCCGAGTTGGGCGATGGCCGCCTCGTAGGGGCAGCCGCGCCGCAGCCATTCCTCGACGGCGGCCTGCCAGTCGCCGCGGATCTCCAACTCGAACGGTGTGCGTGGGTCGCCGGCGCCGGCCGCGGATCCGCCGCCGGCCAGATACAACCAGCGGTGCAGCGCTCCGACCAGCCACGGGTCAGCGCGGGCACCCGTGGCCGCCAGCCCTGCGTGGGCTTCGCTGCGGCAGGTGTCGTCGTCGCCTGCCAGCCAGGCCGCCTCGGCACGCGCTGGCCACACCGAGAAGAACCGAAGGTGGTCCGTTTCGGCGCCGGCTACGGCGTCATCGAGCAGCGTGTCGGCGGAGCGCTGGCCACGCCGCGCCTGGATCAGGGCGAGGATGAGCTGCGGCAGAATCCGGTTCACTGCGGCCAGGCCTGGCCGGGTGAGGAGATCTTCGGCAGCTGTGCGGGCGTGGCCCCAGTCGCCGCGATGTAGCCGCACCACCGCATCGACCCCGACGACTAAGGCCTCGAAGGTGAACACGTTATGGTCACGGCAGTAGGCGAGCGAGTCGGTGATGTAGCGATCGGCGCGATCGATGTCGTAGTGCAACGCCGCGAGCAGGCATACAAGAGTCGCCAGCAGTCCGGCATGCTCGCCGCGAGTTTCGGTGGCCATCGCGTCACGCCACGCCGCTTCCAGCTGCTCCCAACCGGTGTCGGTGGCGAGGATCTGAGCCGTTGCGGCAGCGGCGCGGGCCCGGATAACCAGGGCGTTATCACCGATGCGCGTTCCCAAGGCGATGGCTCGGGCGGCGTAGTCAACGGCGGCAGGGTCGAAACCCCAGCTCCCGAACTCGGCCAAGTTGGCCAGCGCCCAGCCCAGCTGTGGGCTCGGCCCGGCGTCTTGCACCAGCTCTAACGCGGCTCGTGCGGCATCGAAGGCCTCGCTGACCCGGCCCATCCCCCATAACTCATGGGACATCCAGCGCAGATTCTCGCTTTGGCCGAGTGGATCACCCAGCGCGAGACGCCAACGGATCGCCTCACGCCACGATGACACCGCTGCCTCCGCGAGCCCACACAGATAACAGGTCAACGCGTGCTGCTCAATCAAACGGACCTTTTGTTCGATGGGGACGCTATCGGCCTGGCGCAGCGTGAGCTCATATAGCTCGGCGGCTTCCCGGTTCGCGCCAAGTACCGACGCCCGTTCGGCGGCCGCGGGCCCATAACGGATGACGGCGTCAGTATCGCTAGCCTGCTCGGCGTGAAACGCCAACGCCGCCAAGGTATCCGGATCGATTGGCGGTTCGGCCAACACCGCCAGCGCCTGTTTATGCAACACTCGGCGCTGGTAGTTGGCGATCTGGTCGGCGGTGGCGCGGCGGGCCAGTTCGTGGCGGAAGTCGATGACGTCGTGCCCTTCGACCAGCACCCCGGAGTCGAGGCATTCGGCCAGTCCGACGGCGGCCGCGGGGCAGACCTTTTCGACCAGGGCGACAGCGGCGCGTGGGCCGCAGACCGCTACCGCAGCGGCGGTCTCGCGCGCGGCCGGCGACAGGCGGGCCAGCCGGCCGCGGACCGCTTCGGCGATGCTGCGGGGCAACCCCTGCCGGGTCAGCGCCGCCGGGCCGGCGGCCAACACCTCGGTCACGAAAAATGGGTTACCCCCGGTCAATTCGTGTAACTGCTCGGCGTTGACCCCGCTGCCGGTGGCCAGCTGCGCCACCGCATGGCGGCTCAGCGGCTCGAGCCCGATGCGGCGCACCGCCGCGCAAGTGGCCACATCCCCCAGGGCGACCGACAGCGGGTGCTGGGGGTCAAGTTCATCGTCGCGGTAGGACACCACCAGCAGCAGCGGCAGCGACTCGGTGCGCCGGGCCAGGAAGCGCAGCAGATCCAAGGTGGCACCGTCGGCCCAATGGGCGTCTTCGATCACCCAGACCCAGGTGCGCCCGTCGCGCAGGACCGCCAGCAGCC
>NZ_LZLY01000044.1 GCF_001673535.1 Mycobacterium sp. 1081908.1
GGCCACCAACGGCCTGTTCCCGCCCGGGTCGACGTTCAAGATGATCACCGCCGGCGCCGCCATCGACCGCGACATGGCCACGCCCAACTCGATGCTGGGCTGCCCGGGCCACATCGACATCGGGCATCGCACCATCCCCAACTACGGCGGCTTCGACCTGGGCGTGGTGCCCATGTCGCGCGCGTTCGCCAGTTCGTGCAACACCACGTTCGCCGAGCTGAGCAGCCGGCTGCCGCCCCGCGGCCTGACCCAAACGGCCACCCGCTACGGCATCGGGCTCGACTACTCCGTTGACGGCCTCACCACCGTGACCGGGTCGGTGCCGCCGACGGTGGACCTGGCCGAGCGCACCGAGGACGGCTTCGGCCAGGGCAAGGTGCTGGCGAGCCCGTTCGGCATGGCGCTGGTGGCGGCGACGGTCGCGGCCGGCAAGACCCCGGTGCCGCAGCTGATCGCCGGCCGCCCGACGACGGTCGAGGGCGACGACACCCCGATCAGCCCGAAGATGGTCGACGCGCTGCGGCCGATGATGCGGCTGGTGGTGACCAACGGGACCGCCAAGGAGATCAACGGCTGCGGCGAGATCTACGGGAAGACCGGTGAGGCCGAGTTCCCGGGCGGATCGCACTCCTGGTTCGCCGGCTACCGCGGCGACCTGGCCTTCGCCGCGCTGATCGTCGGGGGTGGCAGCTCGGAGTGGGCGGTCCGGATGACGAAATTCATGTTCGAGTCCATGCCGCCGGGCTACCTGGCCTGAACTGCCCGGTCCCTGGGGGCCCGCAACAGCGGTAAATTGCGAACATGACCGACACCGGCGGGGACATGCTGGCGGTACGGGTCTCCGACGCCGACCGGAACGGCACTATGCGGCGGCTGCACAACGCCGTCGCGCTCGGCCTGATCGACATCGACGAGTTCGAGCAGCGCTCGACCCAGGTGTCCTACGCGCGCACCCGAAGCGAACTGGACGGGCTGGTCGGTGACCTGCCGGGGCCCGGCGCGTTCGTCTCGTCCGCCGCCGACCGGGTGGAGCTGCGCGGCTGGGCCGGCTCGCTGAAGCGCCATGGCGAGTGGACGGTGCCCACCCGGCTGGCGCTGGTGCGCCGGCTCGGCTCGGTGCACCTCGACCTCACCAGGGCCCGATTCGCGGGGCCGGTGGTGATCATCGAGCTCGACATGCGGTTCGGCTCGGTGGAGGTCCGGTTGCCCGACGGCGCCAGCGCGTCGATCGACGACGTCGAGGTCTACGTGGGCAGCGCCAGCGACCGTCGCAAGGACGCGCCGGGCGAGGGCACGCCGCACGTCGTGTTGACGGGCCGGGTGGTGTGCGGGTCGCTGATCATCCGCGGCCCGCGGCGCTCGCTGTTGCGCCGCCGATCCGGTTGACCGCTCGCCCCGCGCTCACACTCAATTAAGCTGGTCCGCATGCCAGCTCGCACCGCGCTTTCCCCGGGGGTGATATCGCCGACTCTGCCGGTGCCCGGGCGCATCCCCCGTCCCGAGTACGTCGGCAAGCCGACCGCCCAGGAGGGCAGCGAGCCCTGGGTGCAGACGCCCGAGGTGATCGAGAAGATGCGCGTCGCCGGCCGGATCGCGGCGGGCGCCTTGGCGGAGGCGGGCAAGGCGGTCGCCCCCGGCGTGACGACGGACGAACTCGACCGGATCGCCCACGAGTACATGATCGACAACGGCGCCTACCCCTCGACGCTGGGCTACAAGGGCTTCCCGAAGTCGTGCTGCACGTCGCTCAACGAGGTCATCTGCCACGGCATCCCCGACTCGACGGTGATCGAGGACGGCGACATCGTCAACATCGACGTCACCGCCTACATCGACGGGGTGCACGGCGACACCAACGCGACGTTTCTGGCCGGCGACGTCTCCGAGGAGCACCGGCTGCTCGTGGAGCGAACGCACGAGGCCACCATGCGCGCGATCAACGCCGTCAAACCGGGCCGCGCGCTCTCGGTCGTCGGCCGCGTCATCGAGTCGTACGCAAACCGGTTCGGGTACAACGTCGTTCGTGACTTCACCGGCCACGGCATCGGCACCACCTTCCACAACGGGCTGGTCGTGCTGCACTACGAGCAGCCCTCCGTGGCGACCGTCATCCAGCCGGGCATGACGTTCACCATCGAGCCGATGATCAACCTCGGCGCGCTGCCCTACGAGATCTGGGACGACGGCTGGACCGTGGTGACCAAGGACCGCAAGTGGACCGCCCAGTTCGAGCACACGCTGCTGGTCACCGACACCGGCGCCGAGATCCTCACCTCGGTGTAACAAGCCGTGACCGGATGAGCGGGGCTCTGCTGGTCGCGGGCACCAGCTCCGACGCCGGTAAATCGGTGGTGGTGGCGGGCCTGTGCCGGCTGTTGGCCCGCAAGGGGATCCGGGTGGCGCCGTTCAAGGCCCAGAACATGTCCAACAACTCGGTGGTCACCGTCGATGGCGGCGAGATCGGTCGCGCCCAGGCGATTCAGGCGCACGCGGCGGGGCTGGAGCCCAGCGTGCGGTTCAACCCGATCCTGCTCAAGCCGGGCGGCGATCGGACGTCGCAGCTGGTGATCCGGGGTCAGGTCGCCGAGTCGGTCAGCGCGGCCGGCTATTTCACGCATCGCAACCGGCTGGCCGGTATCGTCGCGGACGAATTGTCTTCGCTGCGAGACGAATTCGACGCGGTGATCTGCGAGGGCGCCGGCTCGCCGGCCGAGATCAACCTGCGGGCCACCGATCTGGCCAACATGGGACTGGCCCGGGCGGCGAACCTGCCCGTGCTCCTGGTCGGCGACATCGATCGCGGCGGCCTGTTGGCGCATCTGTTCGGGACGGTCGCGGTGCTCGAGCCCGACGACCAGGCGTTGATCGCCGGCTTCGTCGTCAACAAGTTCCGCGGCGACCCCGCCCTGCTGGAACCCGGGCTGCGACAGCTGCAGGCCCTGACCGGGCGCCCGACCTACGGGGTGCTGCCGTACGCCGAGGAGCTCTGGCTGGACGCCGAGGACTCGCTGTCGGTGGTCGCGCGCCGCGTCGTCGGCACGCCCGCTCCGCCGCGCGGCGACGAGTGGCTGCGGGTTTCCGCGATCCGGCTGCCGCGGATCTCCAACTCCACCGATGTCGAGGCCCTGGCCTGCGAGCCCGGCGTGCTGGTGCGCTGGATCACCGATCCCGCCGACCTGGCCGACACCGACGTGATCGTGGTTCCGGGCAGCAAGGCGACCGTCGCCGACCTGTCGTGGCTGCGGGAGCGCGGCCTGGCCGGCGCGATCGTCGACCACGCCCGGGCCGGCAAGCCGGTGCTGGGCATCTGCGGCGGGTTCCAGATGCTGTGCCGGCGCATCGAGGACACCGTCGAATCCGGCGCGGGGGAGGTCGCCGGCCTGGGCCTGCTGGACGCCGACATCGCCTTCGGCGAGGCCAAGGTGCTGCGGCGCTGGCAGCGGCCGCTCTCCGGATACGAAATCCACCACGGGCGGGTCTCCCGCTGCGGCGAGGAGGCCTGGTTCGCGCAGGACTCCGAACCCCAGGGGGTGGTGCGCGGCGCCGTCTTCGGCACCCACTGGCACGGCCTGCTCGACAACGACGACTTCCGCCGGGGGTGGCTCGCCCGGGTCGCCGACGCGGCCGGCCGCGGCGGGTTCGTCGTCGCCGACACCGACGTCGCCGCGCGCCGCGATGCCCAACTCGACGCGATCGCCGACCTGCTGGCCGCCCATCTCGACGTCGACGCGGTCCTCGGGCTGCTCGACGGGCCGCCGCCGCGACCGCTGATCGCCAGCGCGTTACGCCAGTAGGAGAGGAGGAAACCTCGCGCACGCTGGCCTTTAGCAGGTAACGTGCGTGGGTGCACTCGATGATGACCACGCTCGACGGATTTCCCGTTCCGGTGTCCGTGGCCGGACCGGAGAAGGGCGTCGTCGTCGTCATCCTCGGAGACCAGCAGCGCGCGCCGGTCGCCTACGACGCGGTGTGCGAGCGCCTGCACACCGCCTCGCTGCGGACCGTGGTCATCGGCCTTGATCCGCGGCTGACCGCGAAATCGGTGGTCGGCATCCTCGACTCGCTGGGCATCCGCTGGGCCGTGGTCTTCGGCGACCGCGCCGGCGGCGAGCTGGCCTGGGAACTCGCCGCCACCCGGTTGGGCCGATTCGTCGGCCTGGTCGTGATCGACCGCGGGCATCCCCGGGTGGCCGACCCCAAGGGCGTGGTGCTCGACGAGCATTGCCCGCCGGTCGAAATCGGCACCACCGTGCTGGTCAGCTCCGCGGCCGCCAAAGCGGTGGCCACCGCGAGCCAGCGGTACGTCTACGCCGAATACCGCGTGGTCGAGATGGGCCGGCGCAACGTGCAGGAGTCGACGGCGCAGCTGGCCGCCGAGATCGTCTTGCGCACCAGCACGTGGTAGCGCCTCCCGCCATGCTCACGCCGGCCGCGCTGGACGAGCTGATCCGAAGCGGCGCCGTGGACACCGTCATCGTGGCGTTCGCCGACATGCAGGGCCGGCTGGTCGGCAAACGCGTGTCGGCCCGGCTGTTCGCCGAGGAAGTGGCCGCGCACGGCGCCGAGTGTTGCAGCTATCTGCTCGCCGTCGACGTCGACATGAACACCGTGTCCGGCTACGCGATGTCGAGCTGGGAAACCGGCTACGGCGACATGGTGATGACCCCGGACCTGGCCACGCTGCGCCGGGTGCCGTGGCTGCCCGGCACCGCCCTGGTGATCGCCGACCTCGGCTGGGCCGGCGGCGGCGAGGTCGCCGTCGCGCCTCGGGCGATCCTGCGCCGCCAGCTTCGCCGGCTGGGTGAGCGCGGGCTGGCCGCCGACATCGCCACCGAGCTGGAGTTCATCGTGTTCGACGAGCCGTACCGCCAGGCGTGGGCGGGCGGCTATCGCGGGCTGACGCCGGCCAGCGACTACAACATCGACTACGCGATGCTGGCGTCGTCGCGAATGGAGCCGCTGCTGCGCGACATCCGGCTCGGCATAGAGGGCGCGGGCCTGCGGTTCGAGGCCGTCAAGGGCGAATGCAACCGCGGCCAGCAGGAAATCGGGTTCCGCTACGACGAGGCTCTGGTCACCTGCGACAACCACACCATCTACAAGAACGGCGCCAAGGAGATCGCCGACCAGCACGGCAAGAGCCTGACGTTCATGGCGAAATACGATGAGGCCGAAGGAAACAGCTGCCACATCCACCTGTCGCTGCGCGACCAGGACGGGAAAGCGGTGTTCGGCGACGACAGCCGCCCGCACGGCATGTCGGCGACGTTTTGCGGTTTCCTCGCCGGCCTGTTGGCCACGCTGCGCGAACTGACGCTGTTCTACGCGCCAAACATCAACTCCTACAAGCGATTCGCCGACGGCAGCTTCGCGCCCACCGCGATCGCGTGGGGCCTGGACAACCGCACCTGCGCCCTGCGCGTGGTCGGCCACGGGCGCAACCTGCGGGTCGAATGCCGGGTGCCCGGCGGCGACGTCAACCCCTACCTCGCCGCGGCGGCGCTGATCGCCGGGGGCCTGTACGGTATCGAACGGGGCCTCGAGCCGCCCGCGCCCTACGCCGGGAACGCCTACGAGGCAACCGACGTCGAGCGACTGCCCGCCACGCTGGCCGAGGCGGCGGAGCTCTTCGAAGGCTCGGCGCTCGCGCGCGAGGCCTTCGGCGACGACGTCGTCGCGCACTACCTGAACAACGCCCGCGTGGAGGTGGCGGCGTTCAACGCGGCGGTCACCGACTGGGAGAGGATGCGAGGGTTTGAACGGCTCTGAGTCCGTTGGTGGCGACCCGCCGCGCCCGGCTATGCCGCGCTTGCGATCGCCACTGAAGCCCGTGATCGGCCTGACCAGTTATCTGGAGCAGGTGCGGACCGGGGTCTGGGACATCGCCGCCGGTTACCTGCCGGCCGACTACTTCGAGGGCGTCGTGATGGCCGGCGGAATCGCCGTGCTGCTGCCGCCGCAGCCGGTGGACGCCGAGGTCGCCGACCGCCTGCTGGACAGCCTGGATGCCCTGGTGATCACCGGGGGCTACGACCTCGACCCCGCAAGCTACGGCCAGGACCCGCACCCGGCCACCGACTCGCCCCGCACCGACCGCGACGCCTGGGAATTCGCGCTGCTGCGCGGCGCGCTGGACCGCGGGCTGCCGGTGCTGGGCATCTGCCGCGGCGCGCAGCTGCTCAACGTCGCGTTCGGCGGCACCCTGCACCAGCACCTGCCCGAGGTCCTCGGCCACAACGGCCACCGGGCCGGCAACGGGGTGTTCGCCCGGTTGCCGGTGCGCACCGTCGCCGGCACGCGCCTGGCCGCGTTGATCGGCGAGGGCGCCGACGCGCCCTGCTACCACCACCAGGCCATCGACAAGGTCGGCGACGGGCTGGTGGTCAGCGCGACGGACGCCGACGGCGTGGTCGAGGCCGTCGAGGTGCCCGGCGCGAGTTTCGTGCTTGCGGTGCAATGGCATCCGGAGAAGTCGCTCGACGACCTGCGGCTGTTCAGGGCGGTGGTCGAAGCCGCGCGGTCGCACGCGGTCACCCGATGACCCAAACGCAACTGGTCAACCCGGCCACCGAGGAAGCGCTGGCGTCCGTCGAGTTGCTCGACGCCCCCGCGGTCGACGACGCCGTGCAGCGCGCCCGGGCGGCCCAGCGGCGCTGGGCGCGGTTGGCGCCGGCGGACCGCGCGGCGGCCCTGCGCGCGTTCGCCGCCGTCGTCGACGCCCACGTCGACGAGCTGGCCGCCCTCGAGGTGGCCAACTCGGGGCACCCGATCGCATCGGCCGAATGGGAGGCCGGACACGTCCGCGACGTGCTGAACTTCTACTCGGGAAGCCCGGAACGCCTGTCCGGCAAGCAGATTCCCGTCGCCGGTGGGCTCGACGTCACCTTCAACGAACCGCTGGGCGTGGTCGGCGTGATCACGCCGTGGAACTTCCCGATGCCGATCGCGTCGTGGAGCATCGCCCCCGCGCTGGCCGCCGGCAACGCCGTGCTGGTGAAGCCCGCCGAGTGGACGCCGCTGACCACGATGCGGCTGGGCGAGCTGGCCGTCGAGGCGGGGCTCGACCCGGACCTCCTGCAGGTGCTGCCCGGCAAGGGCGACGTGGTGGGGGAGCGGCTCGTCACCCACGCGGGGGTGCGCAAGCTGGTGTTCACCGGCTCCACCGAGGTCGGCAAGACGGTGATGGCCGGCGCGGCGTCGTACGTCAAGCGGGTGACGCTGGAACTGGGCGGCAAGAGCGCCAACATCGTCTTCGCCGACTGCGACCTGGAGCGCGCCGCGGCGACCGCGCCCGCCGGGGTGTTCGACAACGCCGGGCAGGACTGCTGCGCGCGCAGCCGGATCCTGGTGCAGCGCAGCGTTTATGACCGGTTCATGGAATTGCTGGAGCCCGCGGTGAAGGCCGTCGCCGTCGGCGACCCCGCCTCCCGGGACACCGAGATGGGTCCCCTGGTGTCCCGCGCGCACCGCGACAAGGTCGCCTCCTACGTGCCCGACGACGCCCCCGTCGCCTTCCGCGGCGCGGCGCCGGTCGGCCCCGGATTCTGGTTTCCGCCAACGGTTCTCACCCCGCAGCGCACCGACCGCACCGCCACCGAGGAGATCTTCGGCCCGGTCGTCACCGTGCTGGCCTTCGACGACGAGCCCGACGCCGTCGCGCTCGCCAACGACACCGCCTACGGGCTGTCCGGATCCATCTGGACCGACGACCTGTCCCGCGCCCTGCGGGTGTCGCGGGCGGTCGAGTCCGGCAACCTGTCGGTGAACTCGCACTCGTCGGTCCGGTACAACACGCCGTTCGGCGGTTTCAAGCAGTCCGGGCTGGGCCGCGAACTGGGCCCGGACGCGCCGCTGCAATTCACCGAGACCAAGAACGTGTTCGTCGCCGTCAAGGAGGGCTCGTAATGGACCTGTCGCAGCGACTGGCGGGCCGGGTGGCGGTGATCACCGGCGGTGCCGGCGGCATCGGGCTGGCCGCGGCGCGGGCGCGGAAGGCGCCAGCATCGTCGTGGGCGACGTCGACCGCGACGCCGGCGCGGCCGCCGCCGAGGAGCTGTCGGGTTTGTTTGTGCCGACCGATGTTTCGGACGAGGAGGCGGTCAACGCGCTGTTCGACGCCGCGGCCGAGACCTACGGCTGGGTCGACATCGCGTTCAACAACGCCGGCATCTCGCCGCCCGAGGACGACCTGATCGAGAACACCGAGCTTCCGGCGTGGCAGCGAGTCCAGGACGTCAACCTCAAATCGGTGTACCTGTGTTGCCGGGCGGCGCTGCGGCACATGGTGCCCGCGCAGAAGGGGTCGATCATCAACACGGCGTCGTTCGTCGCGGTGCTGGGGTCGGCCACGTCGCAGATCTCCTACACCGCGTCCAAGGGCGGGGTGCTGGCCATGTCGCGGGAGTTGGGGGTGCAGTTCGCGCGGCAGGGCATCCGCGTCAACGCGCTGTGCCCGGGGCCGGTCAACACCCCGCTACTGGCCGAGCTTTTCGCCAAGGACCCCGAGCGGGCGGCGCGCCGGTTGGTGCACGTGCCGCTGGGCCGATTCGCCGAGCCGGACGAAATCGCCGCCGCGGTGGCGTTTTTGGCCAGCGACGACGCGTCGTTCATCACGGCGTCGACGTTCCTGGTCGACGGCGGCATCAGCTCCGCCTACGTCACCCCGCTGTAGCCCGATCGCGAAACGTGTTGCGGTAGCCCTGCGGTGATACCCCGGCGATCCGCTTGAACTGCTCGCGGAAGCTGGACGCCGATGCGAACCCGACCCGGCGGGCGATCTGTTCGACGCCATCGGGCGTGCGTTCCAACAGCTCCTGCGCGTGACGGACCCGCACTCCGGTGATCCATTGCATGGGCGTCTGGCCGGTCTCGGCCTGGAAGCGACGGTTGAGGGTCCGGATGCTGCTGGACGCCTTCGCCGCGAGGTCGGCGAGACTCAGGTCGTCGCGTGCGTGTTCCTCGATCCAGGCCAGCAGCGGACCGAGTTCGGTGTTCACCGGCCGCCGGTTGCGCACGATGAACTGCGCCTGCCCGCCGGCGCGATGCAACGGCGCCACCGCCAGCCGCGCGGCGTCGGCGGCGACCGCCGAGCCGTAGTCCCGCGCGACCATGTGCAGGCACAGGTCCAGGCCCGCCGACCCCCCGGCGGAGGTCAGGATCCGGCCCTCGTCGACGTAGAGCACGTCGGCGTCGAGCCGGACGCCGGGAAAAGCGGCGCGAAACTCATCGGCGGCCAGCCAATGCGTGGTCGCCCGCTTGCCGTCGAGGATCCCGGCCGCGGCCAGCGTGAAGGCCCCCGTGCAGATCGATGCGATCCGAATGCCCTTGGAGTAGGCGTCTTTCAGCGCCGCGATGACCCCGTCGGGGACCGGCGCCGTGACGTCACCGCGGCCCGGCACGACGATGCTGTCCGCCCCCGCGAGGGCATCGATGCCGTACTCGGTGGCGATCCGCACCGGGCCCGCCGTCACGACCGGTTCGGTGCCGCACACCCGCACGTCGTATCCGGGTCGGCCGTCGGGCAGGAACGTCCGGCCGAACACCTCGACGGGCGTTGCGAGGTCGAACGCGATGCTGTCCGGCAGTGCCACGATGACGACGCGATGCATGTTGGCAAAATACCGTCGCAATGTGGCGCTCTGGCCACTGGTCCGTGGGTTCGGGGTCGGCGAGTCTGGTGGCGTGCATGCGCAGATCGTGTTGTACGACGGCTTCGACCCGCTCGACGTCATCGCCCCGTTCGAGGTGCTCGCCGCCGGAAGCGACGCCGCCGGTGGTGATCTCGCGGTCGAGCTGGTTTCGGCCGAGGGGGCGCGCGACGTTGTCAGCGGCACCCGGGGCCTGAGCCTCGCGGCGGGCGGGCGCCTGGATCCGGCCAAGCCGGGGTATGTGCTGGTTCCCGGCGCCAGCGGGCCGATCGCGGGAGACCCCGACGACGGGGTGGCCACCATCCCGGTGCTGCTCGCCCGCGCGTCGCAGAGCGCGCTGACACCGTTGTTGCGCGAGGCCCTCGACAATCCCGCGGTCACCGTGGCGACCGTGTGCGGCGGCTCGATGGTGTTGGCCATGGCCGGGCTGATCGAGGGCCGGCACGCGGTCACCCACCACCTCGGCGTGGACCTCCTCGAAGCGACCGGGGTGCGCGCGGTGCGGGCCCGGGTGGTCGACGACGGCGATCTGATCAGCGGCGGCGGCGTCACGTCCGGCCTCGACCTGGCGCTGTACCTGGTGGAGCGGTCCTACGGGCCGCGGATCGCGCACGCCGTCGAGGAACTGTTCGAGTACGAACGCCGCGGCACGGTGTGGAAGCCGGCCGGGCGCGAACCGATGGAGTTGTGAATGAGCGTGTTCGGCGATTGGGACGTGACGATCAAAACCCCGATCGGCTCCCTGGCGGTCTCCTACACCTTCCGGCAGACCGTCGACGGCGCGGCCGGCACGGCCACCTACAAGGGTGAAACCGTTGCGCTGCAGGACATCTCGATCGACGGCGACCGGGCGACCTGGCGACAATCGGTCACGAAACCGATGCGGCTGCACCTGGCATTCGATGTGCACGTCGACGGCGACACGCTATCCGGCCATTCGCGGGCCGGCCGGCTGCCGCGGTCGGCCGTGACCGGCACGCGCCGAACGCGCCCGTGACCATGCCCTACGCGACGGTCCCGCGGTAGACGCGGACGGGCGCCGTCGCGGTCGCCCAGGCCGGCGGCACCGACAGCGTTCCGATCGACGCGCCATGCCCAAGCCGGGGGGTGACCGCCGCGCGGCCGGCGGGTTTGGCGAACAGCCACCGCAACGCCGCCGCCTTGTTGAGCGCGTTCAGGCGCCCGATCGCGGCGCCCGACGGCGCGCACAGGGAACTCAGCCTGGACAGCGACGGGGTTACCGGCGACAGGCACGACTCGAGCGAGGCCAGCGGCGACGCCGAAAACGCCCGCAGCGCTTGGGGAATGGCCGACATCACCCGGTTGCCGGCCGACACGACGTCCGGCGCCGAGTGCAGGGCCCAGGGACCCGCGGCCGCGCCCGGGTAACCCGGCGGCGAGGTGAACGGCGCCAGCGTCGCCGCGTCGGCCGCGGCGCCCGCGTAGGCGTACATGGCGTGGGCGTCCCGGGCCCACATGCGCTCGTACTCGGCGTCGGCCTCCGCGATCGCCGGGCCCGCCTGCCCCAGGTGGTTCCCTCGGGCCAGCGACCTGCTCCGGGCGCGATTGGCGGTGATCGCCGGCGGCGGAACCATCGCCGTCAGCGCCGCGAGGTGGGCGCTCGCCGCCGCCTCGGCCTGGGTGGCCGCCTGCTCCGCGCGCGCCGCGGCGGCCTTGAGCCAATCCACGTAGGGCGCCGCGCCTTGCGTCGCCGGCGCCCGCGCCGCGGCCGCTTGCAGCCCCGCGGCCAGCCGCTCCCACGCCGTGGCGGCCGCCGCCATCGAACCCGCCCCGGGGCCCGAATGCATCAGCCCCGAGTTGATTTCCGGCGGAAGCGCCGCGAAATCCATTACCACCTCCGCACGCGAAAGCATCGAATCTTCCTTGAGATACGCCCAGGGGTTACAGCCAGCGCTCACGTGCCCCGACGGTAGAGCCGCATGCTTGGCCGACGACGGGAGCGACCTGTGAAAACGCTCGAAGTCGGACTTGAAACGAACATTGAAAACACGCGCTTTCATTCCGGTGGGGTTGCGACGTAAGGTTGACATAACCAGCGGTGCAGTCGGGGGCGGCGCGGACCTGTCAGCGAGATATCACAGGGGGACGAGAGAAGTTGTACGCTGCCACCTGCCGCCACTGCGGCAGGGAAATCGTCCAGCACCCTTCGGGGGTGTGGATTCCCCGCGATGGCTCGTCGAGAAGCGATCCCAATGGTGTTCACTGCCTGCGGTCGGCCGGCGGGCGCTGCCCCAGAATGTTGCACGAACCCATGCCCGCCGAGTTGGCGGGGGCGCCCCGGTGGCTGGTCCCGGACAGGTCCCAAATTCGAACCGAGGGTGCGGACACCGGCTCCGCCCGCCGGCGCGTCCGCACCCCGCTGCTGCGGGAGATTGTCCCGATGGGTCTGTGGCGCGCCCTCGTTCGGCTCAGGGACCTGACCCGGTTTCGGATGGCCTGGTGGTAGACGGGCGGTTCAGAAAACGATCAGCGGGATCGCCATCTCGGCCGGGGTGGCCCCGCCGTGAAAGCCGATGAGGCGGGCGGTTTCCGGGGGCTCGTGGGCGGTCGCCAGCACCGCGGTGTCGCCGGTGCAGACGACGACGACGTCGCCGATGCGCGCCAGGTGCGCCGGGTCGACCGGCCCGAACATGCCGGAGGCCACCGCCTGCTCGCGGTCGTAGACGCGTGCCCGGCCGTCGAGCGCCTCGGCCCAGGCGGCCCGCACGTCGGCGGCGGCGCCCGGTTCGGTGTGCAGGTAGCGCACCCGCGGCTCCCCGGCGACCACCCGCACCCCCTGGCCCAGCCGCGGGTCGGCGTCGAGGTCGACGCGGGCGTCCGGCGGGACGTTGAGGCCGCCGTGGTCGGCGGTCACCAGCAGCGCCGCGTTCGGGGGCAGGGCGTCGACCAGCCGGGCCAGCAGCGCGTCGACGCGAACCGCCGCCTCGTGCCACTGCGCGGAGCCGATGCCGAACAGGTGGGCCGCGGTGTCCAGGTCGGCGATGTAGCCGTAGACCAGGCCCGGCGCCGCGCGCAGCTCCTCGGCCAGCAGCTGCGCGTAGTCGTCGGTCGGCTGAGTCGGGCGAAAGCGCGCGCCGCGATAGGCCGCGTCGGTCAGCCCGCTGCCGATGAACGGCGCCGGCAGCACGGCGCGCGCCGCGATGCCCGCCCGTTCGAGCCGGCCGAACCAGCTCGGCAGCGGCTGCCATTCGGCGTGGGGCGGCTCGTCGCGCCACACGATGTGGGTGAGCACCCGGTCGGTGCCGGGCACGTTGAGCGTGAAACCGAGGATGCCGTGCTGGCCGGGCCAGGCGCCGGTGCCCAGGGACACCAGGCTGCTCGGCGTCGTCGACGGAAACGTGCAGGTGAGTTCGGTCAGGCTGCCGGTGTCACCGGCCAGCACGGCGGCCAGCAGCGGCGCGTCCCCGGCCAACTCGGGTAGCAGGTGCCAGCCCATCCCGTCCACCAGCACGACCGCGACGCGGTCTTTCGCCCCGACCGATTCCGCGAGGCCCAGGCGGTCGACGGCATCCGGGGCGCCGAGCAGGGCGGCCGCGGCGGGCAGCACGTCGCGGATCGAACCGGGCATCGGGTCAGTCTGGCACGAGCCGGACGTTCTCAGTTGGCCCGGCGCACGTTCTCGGCAACTACCGTGGAACCGTCCCAACGGAGGTCGGCCTTCATCTCCACCGTCCCGCAACACATTGCCTCATTCGGACCGGTGGTCATCCACGTCACATGCACGACACGGTCCGAGATGGACAGATCTGTCACGGCTTCCCTGCCGCCGTGGGTGAGGTCGCCGAGGTCGATTCCACCCAGCCGCCTGGGCCCGGTTTTTGAGAGCTGCGGGCCCGCGGTATAGAGCTGCACGGTCTCCGGCCACCCGACCCCACCGGCATTGCAGTGGATGACCACGGCGGCGTCGCCTCCGCGCCCGGTCAGGTCGCCGAACGCGACCTTGTAGGCGCCGGTGGTGTAGTTCAACGCGATCCCGACGTCTCCGGGATGCCCTCCTTGTGGCGGCAATTCACCGCCTCTCAGTTGGCCCGGATCGTGCTCGCACAGCGCCGGGACGGGCGCGCGCTGCAAGTATTCGAAGGTGACCGCGCCCTTGCCGGGCACAGACGATGTGGTCGTCGGACTGGTCTTGGGCATCACCGTTGCGGGCGCTGTTGTGTGCGCGCACGCTGCCAAAACGGTCGCCGCGGCGATCAGCGCGAGCTTGGCGAGGGCCCGCTGACGGTAGGAGTTCGTAGTCATGAGCAAAGCGTCCGGGGGGCGCCTTGCCTAATCCTTGCGCGATTCTTGCCTAACGGTGAGCCAGCCGCCGACTGGTCACCCGCAGCTGACGATCGGTGCTGTCGGCGAGCGCGCGAAGCTGCTCCGGTGAGAGCCGGCCGCACAGCCGGCCCCAGTGCACCGCGACCTCGTCGCCGACGGCGACGTCGGGCAGGGCGCTGTATCCGTCGGCCCAGACGTCGAGCGGGCGGACCGCAGGCGCGGACAGCGTGAGGGCCCGGCCGTCCCAGAGCAGCTTCCGACACGACACTTCGACGTCGTCGCCGTCGCGGGAAACGACTGTGCCCCAAGTGATTCGGCAGTTGTCCAGGACGCTGAGCGGGTGCTCGTCCATGCTTCCGCCTTTTAGGCCCAAGAACCGGGTCCACGGGTACACGCCGAACACGTGGAAGCAGTGATTGGCGGCGGCCTCGTGGGCCAGCTCGGGGGTGAGGTGTGACCAGTACCGACCGGCCTGTGGGCCGATGATCGCGAGCAGCGCGTCGAAGAACGCGTGCGGGTCCAGGCCGGCGCCGAGACCTCCGCCGAGCCAATAGGATTCGACGAGCCGGTAATCCAGCGGGTCGGCGATGCCGGTCAGCTCGGAGAGCACCCGCAGGTACGGCCACGCCCCGGAGAACCCCGTCGCCGCGCGCCGGACCTCGTCGACGGAACCGTCGCGCAGGGTGGCGCCCAGCGGGGGGCCGCAGTAGCCCAGGGCGTTGGGGGCGTACGCGTACCGGGCGAACATCTCGGCTCCCCGGACGTCGGTCAAGTGCGCCCCACGAGCTTCACGGCGTCGCGGTGCATGCGCCCGAAGTTGTAGTAGGCGGCGCACGCCCCCTCTGGGGAGACCATGCACGTGCCGATCGGCGTCTCCGGTGTGCACGCGGTGCCGAAAACCTTGCACTCCCAAGGCTTGAGCACGCCCTTGAGGACCTCGCCGCACTGGCAGGCCTTGGGGTCGGCGACGCGGACCCCGGGCATCGCGAAGCGCAGCTCGGCGTCGAATTCCGCGAAGTCGTCGTGCAGCCGCAGCGCGCTTTGCGAGATGAACCCCAGCCCGCGCCATTCGAAGTGCGGGCGCAGCGCGAACACCTTGCCCATCAGCGCCAGCGCGGCGGGGTTGCCGCGCTCGGGCACCACGCGCTTGTACTGGTTTTCCACCTCGCAGCGGCCCTCGCGGATCTGGGTCAGCAGCATCGCGACCGCCGCCAGGATGTCCAGCGGCTCGAAACCGGCCACCACCAACGGCTTTCCGTAGACCTCGGGCACGAACCGGTAGGGCCGGTTGCCCACCACCGTCGACACGTGACCGGGGCCGATGAACCCCGACAGCCGCAGGTCGGGCGATTCCAGGATGGCCTTGATCGGCGGCACGATCGTGACGTGGTTGCAGAAGACGCTGAAGTTGGCCAGGCCCATGTCCCGGGCGCGCACCAGCGTCACCGCGGTCGAGGGCGCGGTGGTCTCGAAGCCGATGGCGAAGAACACCACCTGCTTGTCGGGGTTGTCGACGGCGATCTTCAGCGCGTCCAGCGGGGAGTAGACGAACCGCACGTCGGCGCCCCGCGCCTTGGCGTCCAGCAGGCTGCCGCCCGACCCCGGGACCCGCATCATGTCGCCGAAGCAGGTGAAGATCACGTCGAGCTGGCCGGCCAGCCACATCGCGTCGTCGATGCGGCCCATCGGGATCACGCAGACCGGGCAGCCCGGCCCGTGCACCAGCTCCACGTTGTCGGGCAGCAGGTGTTCGATGCCGTGCCGGTAGATGGTGTGCGTGTGCCCGCCGCACACCTCCATGAACTTGAACTGATCGCCGTCGGTCCCGGCCAGGCGTTCGATGGCGCCGAGCAGCTTGCGGGCCGCGGCCGGATCGCGGAATTCGTCAACGAATTTCATTGTGCGCCTTCCCTTAAATGATGGCCGACGAGTCGAAGGCTTCCATCTCGGTGGCATAGGCCTCGCCGAGTTTCTGGATCGCGGCCAGGGTGAGCAGCGCCTCGCTCTCGTCGATCTTGGCCATGGCGAACCCGACGTGGACCAGGACCCAGTCGTCGGGTTCGGGCATGTCGTCCTCCAGCAGGCGCACGCTGATCGTGCGCTGCACGCCGCTGACGTCCACCTTGGCCAGATAGTTTGCCGGGTCGGTGATTTCGACGATCCGGCCCGGAATCCCAAGACACATACCAGCGTCTCCTTTCAGCAGAGCTCAGCAGATTCGAGGCAGCGGGTCCCCGACGAGCATGTCGACGATCCGCGTTCCGCCGAACCCGGTGCGCAGCACCACGGTTTCGGCGGGTTCGGCCACGATCTCGCCGACCTCGGCCGCGTCGGCGCCCAGGGGATGGGACCGCAACGCGGCCAGCCCGGCGCCGGCCTCCGCCGGTGCGACGACCGCTACGAACTTGCCCTCGTTGGCGACGTAGAGGGGGTCGATGCCGAGCAGCTCGCACGCGCCATTGACCATGGGCCGCACCGGAAGTCGCTCCTCTTCCAGCAGCACCCCGAGGCCGCACGCCTGGGCGAGTTCGTTGCACACGGTGCCGACCCCGCCGCGAGTCGCGTCGCGCATCCACCGGGTGGACGGGGCGGCCGCCAGCAGCAGCTCCACCAACGGGCTGACCGAAGCGGTGTCCGAGGCGATGTCGGCCTCGATCGCCAGGTCGCCGCGGGCCAGCATGACGGCCATGCCGTGATCGCCCATCGACCCCGACAGCAGCACCTTGTCGCCGGTGCGCACCGACGCCGCCGACAGCGCCCGCCCCTCCGGGATGACGCCGGCCCCGGCGGTGGTGACGAACAGCCCGTCCGCCGCGCCCTTGGGCACCACCTTGGTGTCACCCGTGACGATCTGCACGCCCGCGGCCGCGGCCGCGGCCGCCATGTCGGCGACGATCTCCTTCAGCTCGGCGATTCCGAAGCCTTCCTCGATCACGAACGCCGCCGAGATCCACGACGGCACCGCGCCCGCCATCGCCAGGTCGTTGCAGGTGCCGTGGACGGCGAGCTCGCCGATCGACCCGCCGGGAAAGCGCCTGGGCTGCACCACGAACGAGTCCGTCGACATCGCCAGGCGCTCGCCGCCGGGCAGCGTCAGGACCGCGCCGTCGCCGAGGGACTCCAGCAGCGGGTTGCGGAAGGCCTCCATGAACACCGCGTCCACCAGAGCCGCCGAGGCCTTGCCGCCCGCCCCGTGGGCCAGCGTCACGTGGTCGTCGAGCAACCGGGGGCGGCGCCTGCGGAACGACTCGATCCGCTCGATCACCTCGCCCTCGCCGAAGCGGGGCCCCGACGAAAGGTATTCGCCCGCCGGCTTGTTCATGCCGCCCCCAGACCCCGGTCGCCGCCGAGATGGTGATGCACGCTCAGCCACAGCTGGTAGCCCAGCAGCGCCTGCGATTCCTGTATCCGGTGCACGCTCTGCGACCGAACGGCGAAGCAGGCGTCCACGTTCGGGTTGTCGGCGAAGGCGCCGCCGTCGTAACCGGCGAAACCGACTGTGTAGAGCCCACGCTGGCGGCCCTCGGCCAGCGCCGCGAGCAGGTTGGGCGACCCGCCGCTCGTCGACATCGCGATCGCGATGTCGCCCGCCTTCGCCCGCGCGATCAACTGGCGGGCGAACACCAGCTCGAACCCGACGTCGTTGCCCAGCGCGGTCAGCACGGCCTGGTCGGCGGTCAGCGGCCACGCGGGCAGCGGCCGGCCGATCGGGGGCCGGGCGAACAGCCGGGCCAGCGTCGTGGAATCGGTGCAGCTGCCGCCGTTTCCAAAGGTGAACAGCCGCCCGCCCGCCGCGAAGCGGCGCGCCATCTCGGCCGCGGCCGCCTCCACCAGGTCGGCGTTGGCCTCCAGGGTGGAGCGCCGCAGCGCCAGGCTCTCGGCGGCCTTCGCCTGCGCCGACGCGGCCAGGTCGGCCAGCAGCGACTTCGCGTCATCCTCCTGCGCGTCGATGAACGGGTACAGGAAGTTGGTGGGCTCGTCTTGGCTCATCGGCAGTCCTCCAGCCGGCTGATCGCCGTCCCCGCGTGCACCAGCACCAACTCGCCCGCCGCGACCGGGTCGACGAGCGTGGTGATCACGTCCTCGACGCCACGCGCGGTGCGCACGGTGGCCTGCCCGTGCTCGGACGCGCTCACCACCTCGCCCAGGCGTCCCTCGTCGCCGCACGTCACGCAAACGTCCTCGGAGCACTCGTCTTTCAGCAGCCCCGGGTGCTCGAAACACACGTGGGTCAGCTCCCACAGCAGGTGATAGAACAGCACGAAGCCGCCGGTCGCGGGCACCCGCGGGTCGGGGTCGTCGAGCCACAGCACGTGATCGGCCATTCCGGCCGCGGGGCGTTCGCCGCTGCCGATCCAGATCGTGGTCGCGCCCCACGCGGGACTGCGCCGCATCACCGAGCGCACCTGCGCGTCGTCGGCTCCGGAGACCGCGACCACGATGTCGCCGGGCCGCACCGACACCCGGACCAGGTCCACCAGCTCGGGTCCGGTCAGCGCCACCGCGGGCAGCGCGCGCTTGCCCACGATCACCGGATGCACGAACTCGACCGCGATGTGCAGCGCGTGCGGTTCCCACGACGGCGCGATGGACCACATGGTCGCCCCCGCGGCGAACCGCTTGGCCAGTGTGAATGCGGTGGCGGCCAGGTCCTCGGCCAGTTCGGCGCTCAGGCCGCGGTCGATCGCGGTGGTGGTCATCGGTCAGCCTCTTCCAATCCCGTCAGCATCGAGATCGCGGCCTGACCCAGCGCCAGCCCGCCGTCGTTCGGCGGGACGGTGTGATGGGTCAGCACCTCGAACCCGTTGCGCTGCAATCGCGTGCGGCAGGCGCGCAGCAGCAGCACGTTCTGAAAAACCCCGCCGGTGAGCCCCACCAGCCGGACCTCGCCCGCCACGAGACCGACCACCTTGGCGACGGCGTCGGCGAGCGCCTCGTGGAAGGCGGCGGCCAGCAGCGCGGGCCGGGTGCCGGCGTAGCGGGCCGCCACCATCGTCTGCACCATGGTCGTCGGGTCGATCACCCCGTCGGCCCGCACGATCAGCGGCAGCGACGGCCCCCGATCGTCCACGGCGGACTCCGCGAGCGCCTCGAGTTCGATGGCGGCCTGGCCCTCGTAGTCGATGCGGTGCCGCACCCCGAGCAGCGAGGCGACGGCGTCGAACAGCCGGCCGACGCTCGAACACGGCACACACCCGGCGCCGCTCTCCAATTGCGAACGGGTAAGCCGCAATTCGTCCGCGGTAGCGGCGGCGACCGGCGCCAGGTCCGGGGTCCAGTCGATGCCGGCCATCCACAATTGGGACAGCGCCATCCGCCACGGGTTGCGCACCGCGGCGTCACCGCCCGGCAGGGGCACCGGCAGCAGGTGGCCGACGCGAACGAACCGGTGGCTGTCGGCGCCGAGGGCGAGAATCTCACCGCCCCAGATGGTTTGGTCGCAGCCGTAGCCGGTCCCGTCGAACGAGACCCCGATGACGGGCTGCCCGATGCGGCCGTGCTCGGCCAGCAGCGAGACGACGTGCGCGTGGTGGTGCTGGGCGAGATCCAGCGGGCGCCCGCCGCACCGGCGCTCCGCCCAGCCCCGGGTGTGGTATCCGGGATGCAGGTCGGCGGCCAGCCGCGCCGGCTCGCCGCGCATCCCGGTGAGCTGACCGGCCGCGCGCTCGAAGGCCCGCAGCGTTTCCCAGGTGGCCATGTCGCCGATGTGACCGGACAGGTAGGCGCGCGAGCCGTGGGTGAGGCAGAAGGTGTTCTTCAGCTCCCCGCCCACGGCGAGCACGGCCGGGCCC
Source organism: Mycobacterium sp. 1081908.1 (assembly GCF_001673535.1). Classification (GTDB taxonomy): domain Bacteria; phylum Actinomycetota; class Actinomycetes; order Mycobacteriales; family Mycobacteriaceae; genus Mycobacterium. The sequence continues at coordinate 19,724 of NZ_LZLY01000044.1, forward strand.
GCGCGTCCGAGCTCGACCGGCAGCGGCGCGTAACCGCGGGACCGGCGGATCGGCAATTCCCGACCGTCGACTACGCGCACCACCGAGTCGTCGCACGGCACGTGGATCGGCCGGTCGTGGTCGAGGACCGCGTCGCACAGCGCCGAAAGCCGTTCGGCGGCATCCTCGTCGGTGAAGCAGATGGGCTCGTCGGAGCGGTTGGCGCTGGTCAGCACCAGCGCGTCGGGCACCCGTTCGACGCCGCCGGGTGCCGGCGCCAGCAGCAGGTGGTGGATCGGGGAGTAGGGCAGCATCAGCCCGAGCAGCGGGCTGCCCGGCGCGACGGCGTCGGCGACGGGAGCTCCGTCGCGGCGGCGCAGCAGCACGATCGGGCGAGCGGGGCTCGACAGCACCGCGGCCTCGTCGGCGTCGACGTGCGCGCAGCGCCGGGCGACGTCGAGGTCGCGCACCAGCATGGCGAACGGCTTGGCGCCCCGCGCCTTTCGGGTCCGGAGGGCGCCGACCGCCGACTCGTCGTCGACGACGCAGGCCAGGTGGTACCCGCCGATCCCCTTGACGGCGACGACGGCGCCGGCCGCCAGCGCGCGCTGGGCGGCCGCCAGCGCGGCGTCCGACCCGGTCACCTCACCGGCCGGTGACGAAAACCGCAGCGACGGGCCGCAATCGGGGCAGGCGATCGGCTGCGCGTGGAACCGGCGGTCCGCCGGATCGTGGTATTCGGCGGCGCACCGCTCGCACATGGCGAAGCCCGCCATCGTGGTCGCCGGGCGGTCGTAGGGCAACTCGCGGATGATGGTGAACCGCGGGCCGCAGTTGGTGCACGTGACGAAGGGATGCCGGTACCGCCGGTCGCGCGGGTCGAACAACTCGCGCACGCAGTCGTCGCACATCGCGATGTCCGGGGGGATGGGCGTCGCCTCGCCGGCGATCGTCCGGCTCTCGACGATCCGGAACGCGGGATCGGCGGCGCCCTCGGCGGCCAGGTCGGTGACGGTCACGCTGCCGATCCGCGCCAGCGGCGGGGCCTCGGCGCGCAGCCGGCGCCCGAATTCGTCGACGCGCGCGCGGTCGCCCTGCACCTCGAGGAACACCGCGCCGGAATCGTTGCCGACGAATCCGGCCAGGCCGAGCTCGCTGGCGATGCGGTGGACGAAAGGACGAAAGCCGACCCCCTGGACGACACCGGTCACGGTGAAGCGCTGCCGGACGTCTTCGCTCCGCAGCATCAGGGGGGACTCGGTCATCTCAACCGCCCTCCGGGCTGACCGTCGGGTCGGCGCGGCCCCTGCCCATCAGCTCGAGGCCGGCCATCGCCTCCTCCGCGCCGGCGCGGTCGGTCTTCTCCACGGCGAAGCCCATATGGATGATTATCCAGTCGCCGGGCGCGAAGGTCTCCTCCGGCAGCATGCCGACGTTGACGCGGCGCTCCTCGCCGGCGACGTCGACCAGTGTGAGCTGTCCCTCGTAGCCGTCCAGCATCCGGATCACTTGACCCGGGATCCCCAGGCACATCAGCGGTCCTCCCGCGTCGCGGTCTGCAGCGCCGCGACGATTTCCTGGACGGCCCGCGCGGCGCGGGGAACGGCCTTGGCCACGGGCTCGGTCAGGCCGATGCCCTCCTCGACACTGCCCGCCTCGCATCCCACGACGACCGTGTACGGCGGGCTGCCGCCCAGGGCCCGCAGGCTGGCGAACACCGCCGCCGGATCCATGCTGTGGGCATCCAAACCCGTTGCGGCCGAAGGTTCTTCGCAGTCGGCCTGGAACACGTGCAACGTGCCGGGGCTGCCGCGGCTGGGCACGGCGTCGACGAGGACCAGCGAGTCCCACTCTTCGAGCAGGTCGTAGGCCAGGTGCATGCCGCGGATGCCGTAGTCGGTGACCCGGACGCAGGAATTGCCGCCCGCGCCGTCCCGCGGGATCTCGGCGTTGCGGACCACTTCCGAGCCGAATCCGTCATCCCCCATGAAGATGTTGCCGATCCCGGCCACCAGGATGCGCGTCGTCATCGGTCCCCCCGGTCGGCTACATCCGCCTCAGCTTCAGGTAGCGGCGGGCGTCGGGCAGCGATATCAGTCCGAGCATGACTGCGACCGCGGCCACCAGCGCGACGATGGCGATGAATATCCAGCCCAAGACTTCCATTTTGGAACTCCTTTCAGGGTTTTGCGGGTTGTCCGGCTTCGAGTGGCTCGACTTCGTCGGGGGAGAAGTACAGGTAGCGGCCGTACCAGTCGTGCAGCTCGGCGGCGGGGTCGTCGTCGACGACGACCGCGACGTGCTTGTTGCCCTCGACGTCCTCGTGCACCGACGTCACGCGGGCGGTCTTGCCGGCGACGAAGATGTCCTGCGCGTCGGCGTTGCGCGCCGGCCGCAACCGGACCCGGCTGCCGCGCGCGACCCGCACCCCGTTCACCAGCACCGCGTCGACCTCGGGACGAACGGCGTTGTCGGCCAGCGGATCCCACCAGTCGACGCCCTCCGGGATCTCGGGGACCAGCCCGGACAGGGCGTGCGGGTCGCGCAGCACCCCGTGCAGGCGCGCCATCGCGTCGGGTGACATGGCGTCGCACTGGTCGATGATTCGCGCGGCCCGCGGGTCGGTGGCGCGGGCCTGGGCCTTCTCCCCGTCCGTCATCGTCATCACGCGCAGGGTGAGGATCTCGTCGATCTCCGTGCAGTCGTACAGCGCCGTGTCGCTCTGTTCGGCGACCTCGGGATGGTCGTAGAGGATGATCGGGGAGATCAGCAGGATGTCGCGGGTGCCCGCGGGGCCCGCCAGCACGGGGAAGCACCGGTGCTGGCGGCACCGCGACGCCGCGTCGGTGGCGCCGGGTGGCGGCTCGAGCAGCGAAACGAACTCACCGCCAACGACTTCGGCGATGAGGTGAGTGCCGATCATGGACCGCGCGATCGAGTCGGTCTTGTCGGCCGCGGCCGCGCCGACGTTGGCGACCCGAACCGAGACCCGGCGCAGCTCGCCGTCCGGCTCGCCGGCGACCGTCAGCTCCCCGCGCACCTCGCGGCGCTCGCGGACCAGCCGCCCACCCGCGAGCAGCTCGATGTCCGTCGCGGCCTTCGCCAGGACCGGCAGCGCGTGCGGCCGGCCGTCCAATTCGAGCGGGCCGAAGGACAGTTCGCACTCGACCGCCTCGTCCCAGGTCAGCCACGACCCGGCCGCGGTGGTCAGCTCGTCGACCGGTTCGAACGCGCCGTGGGCGAATTCGCGCTCCGCCGTCCGGTGCTGCAGCTGCAGGAACCGGACCACCAGCGTCAGCGCCTGGGTCCCGTCGACCAGGAACTGCGCCGCCAGGGTGTCGTCCTCGCCCAGGCCGGCTTCCGCGGCGCCGGGTGGTCCCAAAACGCCGAACTGCCAGCGCGACTGGTTCTTGCTCGACGTCCCGCGGTACGGGTAGAGCAGGTAGCCCTCGTACAGCACGGCGTCGGCGACGGCGCGGGCGCGGTCCCAATCGGAGGTCATTTGGCCTCCTCCCGGTCGACGCCCAGCAGCGTGGTGACCGCGTGGTCGAGGTCGAGCATTCCCCGCGCCGATTTGTAGGACGCCAGCGCCGCGATGGTTTCGTGGCTCAGCCGCACCCAGCCGGTGTTCGGGTAATGCTGCGCGATCAGGTCCCGCCACACCGAGACCGGCATGTCGTAGCGATACTCGCAGTCCCACGGCACCTGCTGGACCGAGAACCCGCGTTCGGACTTGACGAAAATCGTTCCGCTGAACAGGAACTGGAGGGGCAGCGCACCGTCGCGCAGCGCGTGCAGGTACTTGGCGGCGGCGACCTCGAAGTCGTAGGTGCAGTCCAGCGGGAGGGCGACCGTCGTGTTGCCGGCGAAGCCCGGCACCATCGCGGTGGCGTGCTGCCACAGGAAGGTGCGTTGGGTGGCGGCCCAGCGTTCGCGCGGCCCGAACAGGTCGAGCAGCCCGGCCCCCTCCGCCTCCGAGTAGGAGCGGCGCAGCGGCTCGATGCGGACCTGGCAGCGCAGGGCAATCGCGTGCACCGGGTCGTCGCCGCTGGAGGCGACGCTCACCCGCGCCGTCAGCACCGGGCTCACCGAGTACGGTTCGGGTGCCACGTCGAGGACCGCGAAGTTCACGTCCATGTGCTCTGTCGTCATGGTGGCGTCTCCACCGCGCGGGCGGCGAGCCGGGAGAAGAAGTCGTCGATGAAGGCGCGGGCCTCCTGGCCGCCGTCGAATCCCCGCCACAGCATGCGCAGGCGCCCGACGAACTCGTAGCAGGCATCGATGGGCACGAGATAGCTTTGCGGCGCGGCGGATTCGCCCTCGGGGACGCGGACCAGCAGCGCCTCGACGTCGTCGGCCAGCAGGGCCACCCGCGGATCGGCGCCGCCGATGGCATTCCAGGCCTCCAGGTCGAGTTGGGATTCCGTCGCCCCGGCCGGGCCGGGATAGAAGGCGACGGTGCGCCCGAGCGCGGAGTTGGTGAAGAAGAAGGCGACGCCGACGGGGATCTGCAGCGCCTCCCACGCGCGGCGGTCCAGCGCGAAGCCCGGGAAAGCCAGATACCTGTCCGGCACCGCCCGGTAGCGCAGTTCGGCGGTGCGGTCGGTGAACAGCAGATAACAGGCCCGGCACACGCACATCAGCTGCCGGTCGGCCACGTTGACGACGTGCTGGTGCTCGTCGGCAATGATCTCCGAGCACATTTCGCACCGCTCGTCCGCCGGCTCGGGAGCCGCCCGGTCGCTTCGGATGCGGGCCAGAACGTCATATGGGCCGGTCATGCGCGGGCTCCCGTCGGTTCGGTCAGCGCCACCGAGGGCACCCCGTCGCGGGGCAACAGGGGGAGCGGCTCGAGGTGAGTTCCGTCGGGGCCGGCACCCGCGTGCACGACGTCGAACTGCGTGCCGCAGCGCGGGCACCCCAGCAGCGTCTCGTTCAGCCGTGCGCCCGCCAACGAGTCGTCGCACACCGGGCAGTGGTCGCGGTAGGCCAGCGGCAGGTCGCCGACCCTGCACACCAGCAGCGCGGTGCCGGCAACCCGGAATCCCGCGACGTCGCCGGGCTCCAGCTCGGCCAATTCGGGAAGCGGGTACCAGTCGCCGGCCCCGGGGCCCTGGCCGTTCGAACGGACGTGTGCCATCAGCGATTCCGTCGGGATCACGGCCCCGTTGCTGGCCGGCTCGGCCGTCACCACCTCGATCGACGAGATCTCCGGCGCGGCGGCCCGGACCGCGTCCTCGACGGCCAGCTCCAGCGTCACCGCCGACGACGGGCAGCTCTTGCAGCTGCCCTTGAAGGCGAGCCGCACGGTGTCACCACCGACGATCTCCAGCAGGTCGACGTCGCCGCCGTGCGACCCGAGGTAGGGCCGGACCCGGTCCAGCGCGTCGGAGACCCGCCGGTGCACGTCGTGCGGGTGCAGCCCGTGCACCAGAAGCAGGCTGGCCACCAGGTCGTCGGTGGCCAGCCGCTCGGCGAAACCGGCGTCGCCGGCTTGCACGATCCGTTCGAGGCCGGCGCCGTACAGCCCAACCACCTCGCGGACCAACTGCTGGGCGCGCTCGTGCGCGGCCGCCCCACTCGCCGCACAGGAGTCCAGGAGTCTCTGGATCCGATCGCCCGCTGCGCGCCACTGCGTGTCGTTCTCGGGGTTCCCCGGGCGATCCACCATGCGTCCTCCAAAATCGTGACGACCCGCTGCGCCCGGCTTCGCCGCGCTTGCGATCGTCACGCCCCGACAGGCGATTGCGTCGGCGTGTGCAGTCTCTCCAGGGTCTTGCCCTTTCCGAGGTACATGTGCACGCCGCACGGCAGGCACGGGTCGAAGCTGCGCACCGTGCGCATGACGTCGATGCCCTTGAAGTTGTCCCGGCCGTTCTCCTCGAAGATCGGCTGGCCCTGCACCGCGTCCTCGTACGGGCCCGGGGTGCCGTAGCTGTCGCGCGGGTTGGCGTTCCACGGGGTGGGCGGGTACGGGTGGTAGTTGGCGATCTTGCCGTCCCGGATCACCATGTGGTGGCTCAGCACGCCGCGCACCGCCTCGGTGAAGCCGCAGCCGATGGCCTCGTCGGGCACCTCGAAGCGCTCCCAGGTCTTCGTGCGCCCGGCGCGGATCTCCTCCAGCGCCTTCTCGGCGAAGTGCAGCGCGCACGCCGCCGCGTAGGCCTGGAAGTAGGTGCGGGCCCGGTCGCGTTCGATCGTGTTGCTGCCGTGCTCGGGGATCTTCCACTCGAGCTCCACCGGGCCCTTGAGCGCGGTCTTGGGCAGGTTGATCTTGACGCTGTTGCCGGTCGCCTTGACGTAACCGATGTCGACCAGCCCGGCCAGCGCCGTCGACCATAACCGGGCCAGGGGACCGCCGCCGGTGTCCAGCGCCAGGTGGTCCTTACCGTCGAACCAGCGTGGCGACATCACCCAGCTGTACTTGCCGCCGTCCATGTCCCGCTTCTGCGGGTGTGGGTTGGTGTGCTGGTTCCAGGGATGGCGCCGGTCGATCTGGTTGCCCAGCGGATCGGTCTTGACGAACATCTCCTGGTCGGTCCAGTCGTCGTAATACGAACTGCCCAAAAGGATTCGGATGCCGAGGTTGATGTCCACCAGCGAGTGGGTGACCAGCTTGCCGTCGACCACCACCCCCGGCGTGACGAACATCGCGTTGCCCCAGCGCTCCATGTCCTTGTACGCGAAGTTGCACACCTCGGGGTCCTGGAACGAGCCCCAGCAGCCGAGCAGGGTGCGCCGCAGGCCGACCTTCTCGTAGCCGGGCAGTGCGGTGTAGAAGAAGTCGAACAGGTCGTCGTGCATGGGCACGACCTTCTTCATGAATTCGACGTAGCGCATCAGCCGCGTCATGTAGTCGGTCATCAACTGGACGGTCGCGACCGTGCCGACCCCGCCGGGGTACAGCGTGGACGGATGCACGTGGCGACCCTCCATGAGGCAGAACATCTCTCGCGTCCAGCGACTGACCTGGAGCGCCTCGCGGTAGAACTCGCCGCTGAACGGGTTGAGCGAGCGCATGATGTCGGCGATCGTCTTATACCCGTGCGCGTCGGCGTGCGGCGCCTGGGTCTTCTCGGCCAGCGACAGCACGCTGGGGTTGGTCTCGGAGACCATCTTTTCGCAGAAGTCCACGCCGACCAGGTTTTCCTGGAAGATGTTGTGGTCGAACATGTATTCCGCGGCCTCGCCGAGGTTGACGATCCACTCACCGAGGTGCGGCGGCTTGACCCCGTACGCCATGTTCTGCGTGTAGCACGAACAGGTGGCGTGGTTGTCGCCGCAGATGCCGCAGATGCGGCTGGTGATGAAGTGGGCGTCGCGCGGGTCCTTGCCCTTCATGAAGATCGAGTAGCCGCGGAAGATCGACGAGGTGCTGTGGCACTCGACGACTTCCTTGTTCTCGAAATCGATTTTGGTGTAGATGCCGAGGCTGCCCACGATCCGGGTGATCGGATCCCAGGACATTTCGACGAGCTGGCCGGGTTCCCGCTTGGCGGTGGTCGGCTCGGGCACGATAGTTGTCATCGAAGTCCCTCCGGGTGAAGTTGAGAAGAAGGCGTGCCGCGACCTACCAGGTGCGGCGCGCCCCGGTGGTGAGTTGGTCGCCGTTGTGGCGCCACTTCGGCTCTTTGTCGACGGTGCGCCCCGTGATGCCCCGAAGGTTGCGGATCACGCTCCCGTACAGACCCGACGCGGTGGTGGACACCTTGCCGCCCGGCGGCTCGTCCATGAACGGCATGAACTTGTCCGGGAAGCCGGGCATGGTGCAGCCGATGCAGATGCCGCCGACGTTCGGGCAGCCGCCGACACCGTTGATCCACCCGCGCTTGGGCACGTTGCATTTGACGACCGGGCCCCAACAGCCAAGCTTCACAATGCATTTCGGTGACCCGTACTCGGTGGCGAAATCACCCTGCTCGTAGTAGCCGGCGCGATCGCACCCCTCGTGCACGGTGTTGCCGAACAGCCACGTGGGGCGCAGCGCGTCGTCGAGCGGGATCATCGGCGCCTGACCGGTCGCCATGTAGAGCAGGTAGGTGAGTGTCTCGGACAGGTTGTCCGGTTGGATCGGGCAGCCCGGAACGCAGACGATCGGGATGCCGGCCTTGCTCTTCCAGTCCCAGCCGAGGTAGTCGGGCACGCCCATCGCCCCGGTCGGGTTGCCGGCCATCGCGTGGATGCCGCCGTAGGTGGCGCAGGTCCCGACCGCGACCACCGCGGTGGCTTTCGGCGCCAGCCGGTCGAGCCACTCGCTGGTGGTCATCGGCTGGCCGGTGGCCGGGTCGTTGCCGAACCCGCACCAGTAGCCCTCGTCCTTGATCTTCTCGTTCGGGATGGATCCCTCGACAACGAGCACGAACGGCTCGAGCTCGCCGCGATCGGCTCGGAAGAACCACTCGAGGAAGTCGTCGGCCCCCCCGTTCGGGCCGCATTCGAAATCGATCAGGGGCCAGTGCACGGCGACCTTCGGTAAGCCCGGAAGCGCACCGAGGGCAATTTCCTCGACGCTGGGCTGGGTGGCGGCAGTCAGCGCCACCGAATCGCCATCGCAACTGAGGCCCGCGTTGATCCATAGCACATGGATCAATGTTTCTTCTGCTTTGACTGCTGCTTCTGTTGGCATGCTGCAGCTTTCCGGAGCCGGGCTGGATGCTCCTGCGCCGCCGGAGTCGACCGTCGGCCCACTTGCGCAGCGCTGATTTTGGGTCTACTCCCGCCTCAGACGGTTGTCAACGGTCCGGAGGTTGCCGGCAAATATACAGATGTGCTATTGGTTCCCGGCTTCGGCCATTGGCGTTGGCGGGCAAGGGCTTTCGGCCGCCGGCGGGGCGGGCGGCCAACCGGTGAGCCAGCCTAACGAAGAGCCGAACAACGCGGTCGTCATGCAAGTGATTGGCAAGTTCGTCCTGCGAACCGATCGCAGCACGGCCGCGTCAGTCCGCGGCGTTGGCTGCGAATCGCCGCAGCCATCCGAACCAGGCGCCCATGCCGGCGCCGGTGCGCGCGCTGACCGGCAGGATCTCGGCCGTGGCGTTGACCTCCCGAACGTGCGCGATGTACGAGTCGACGTCGACGTCCAGAAAGGGCACCAGGTCAATCTTGTTGAGCAGCACCACGTCCACGGACCGGAACATCACCGGATACTTCAGCGGCTTGTCCTCGCCCTCGGTCACGGAGTACACCATGGCCTTGGCGTGCTCGCCGACGTCGAACTCCGCCGGACAGACCAGGTTGCCGACGTTCTCGATGATCACCAGGTCCAGGCCGGGCAGGTCGAGGCCGGGCAGGGCGCGGTTGACCATGGGCGCGTCGAGGTGGCATTCGCCGCCAAACCCATTGCTGGTGTTGAGCAGTGACACCTGGGCGCCGCGCCCGCTGAGCTTGGCCGCGTCCAGGTCGGTGGCGATGTCGCCCTCGATCACGCCGATCGCGAATTCGCCGGCCAGCTCGTCGAGCGTGGCCTGCAGGACGGTCGTCTTGCCCGATCCCGGGGAGCTCATCAGGTTCAGCGTGCGGATGCCGTTGCGCTCGAACGCCGCGCGGTTGGCCTCCGCGAGGACGTCGTTCTCGGCGAAAATGGCCTCCAGCACGTCGATGCGCTGCTTGCCCGTCCGGTACTGGCTGTGGTCCCCGTGCTCGTGATCGGGATGGTCGTGGTCGTGGGTGTGCACGGTTCCGTCGTCGTGCCGGTGAAATCTACCCATGGTCAAATCCGTTCGGGCGGAGTGTTTTTCACGAGACGTCCATGGACGTCACCAGGAACTCGTTGCCGCGCAGCACCTCGACGTCGGGGCTGTCGCACCGCGGGCACCAGATCGACCACGCCGACGTGATCTCCGATTCGCGGCCGCACGAACGGCACCTCACCTGCGCGCCGACGCACTCGAGTTCCAGTTCGGCGTCCGGCATGTCCTCGGAATCCCGGACCAGCGTCCAGCAGAACGACAGCGATTCGGGCACCACCTGGCGAAGGGCGCCGATCCGCACGCGCACCACGTCGACGTGCCGGCCCTCGGCGTGGGTCTTGACCAGACCGGCGATGGCCTCGCACAGCGACAGCTCGTGCATGGCACTTTTCTACACCCGAATGGGTCAAACCGCGGCAGGCGCCGAGATTGCCGCCATGGCTGTGATCCGTGACCCATCGCGACCGTGGCGGCAATCTCGGCGCAGGATCTGCGCGTCAGCTCCGGGCCGAACCCCACTTTTCCTCGATGCGCCCGTAGCGCCACACCAGCAGGGCGACCGCCCAGGTGAGCACGAAGATGCCGACGACGGCGAAGCCGACCGCGTTGAGGTCGAGGCCGCTGATCCAGTTCCAAAACCCGCCGCGCCAGCCCAGCTGGCCGGCGAAGAGCCCGAGCAGTTCGACGGTCCCGATCAGCAGCGCGACCGCCACCGACAGCCCGGTGATGGTGATGTTGTAGTAGATCTTGCGCAGCGGGCTGGCGAAGGCCCAGCCGTAGGCGAAGTTCATGAACGATCCGTCGATGGTGTCCAGCAGGCACATGCCGGCGGTGAACAGCACCGGCAGGCACAGGATGGCGTACCACGGCAGGCCGGCCGCGGCGCTGGTGCCCGCCAGCACCAGCAGCGCGATCTCGGTGGCGGTGTCGAAACCCAGGCCGAACAGCAGCCCGACCGGGTAGAGGTGCCAGGACTTGGTGATCGATCGGGTGAACCGGCCCAGCAACCGGTTGATCAGCCCGCGGTTCTGCAACTGTTGCTCGAGTTCCGCTTCGTCGTAATGACCACGGCGCAGGCGCGCGAACACCCGCAGGATCCCCAGCAGCACGACGACGTTGAGGGCCGCGATCAGATAGAGGAACACGCCCGAGACGCTGGTGCCGATCAGGCCGGTGTAGTGATGCAGCGTCGAGGAGTCGTCCTCGACCGGTCCGAGCGCCGCCTTGACGCCGGTCGCCAGCAGCAGCGCCAGCGCGAAGACCACCGTGGAATGGCCCAGCGAGAAGAAGAAGCCGACGGCAAGGGGCCGCTGCCCGTCGCTCATCAACTTGCGGGTGGTGTTGTCGATGGCGGCGATGTGGTCGGCGTCGAAGGCGTGGCGCATGCCCAGGGTGTAGGCCGTCAGCCCGACGCCGATGCCAAAAGCCTTGCCCCCCAGGTCGAGTCGGGCCGGATCCACGAGCAGCACCAGGGTGCCCCAGCCGATCAGGTGCAGCGCGGCGATCACGGCCAGCATGGATCCCAGCCGCCACCACTCCGCCGGCACCAAGGCGCTTCGAAGCGTTCTGGCCACCATCACGACACTAGGAGGGGCGACGAGCCAAGTGCAAGTGGATTGCAGGAGACGCGGGCCAAGACTGGCAATCCCGGGCGCCGGCCGCGACACTGTGGGGATGACGCCCAAGGCCTCGAAACAGGCCACCGCGCTGGACCCCGCCGTCACCGAACGGATCGGCGACCTGCTCCGGGCGCACGGGCTGCGCCGGATGGCGTCGCGGATCCAGGTGTTGGCGGTGCTCGAGCCGGTCAACGGGCACCTGCCGGTGGCGGAGATTCACCAGCGGGTGCGCGCGTCGTTGCCGCCGGACGCCCAGCCGCCCGACGTGGCGACCATCTACCGCACCGTCACGACCCTGGTCGATCAGGGGGTGCTGCACGCGCTGACCCTCGAGGGCGGCGTGACCACCTACGGCCTGGCCACCGCGCCCCACCACCACGCGGTGTGCACGCGGTGCGGCTCGATCATCGAGGTGCCCGCCCGCCAGCTGAGCTCGGCGCTCGAGCACGCGATGGCGGGCAGCTCCTTCGCGCTGTCGGAGGCGGCCGGCCTGACCCTGCACGGGTTGTGCCCCCGGTGCCAGCGGTCAGCCGAGGCTCAATAGCGCGTTCTCGACCACCTCGGGCAGCGCCGGGTGAATCCAGTACTGGCCGCGCGCCATCTCCGCGGCGGTCACCCCGAAGCTCATCGCCTGGATCAGCGGCTGGATGATCGACGACGCCTGGTGGCCCATGATGTGCGCGCCCAAAAGGCACCCGCTGTTGCGCTCGGCGATGAGTTTGACCAGTCCGGTGGTGTCCTCCATGGCCCAGCCGTAGGCGACGCCGGCGTACTCCTGCACGGCGACCGTGATGTCGAATCCGCGCGCGACGGCCTGGTTTTCGGTCAGCCCGACCGTCGCCAGCTGGGGGTCGGTGAACACCGCCGACGGCACGAACCGGTGGTCGGTCGCGACCATCGACCCGGTGTCCTCCCAGTCGCACAGCAGGTTGTGCTGCACGACGCGGGCCTCGTGGTTGGCGACGTGCTTGAGCTGGTGCGGCGACGAGACGTCGCCGAGCGCGAAAACGCCTCGCGCCGAAGTCCGTTGGTATTCGTCGACCGCCACCCGGCCGTCCTCGACGTCGACGCCGGCCTGCTCGGCGTCCAGCAGGTCGGCGTTGGACAGCCGGCCGGTCGCCACCAGCAGCAGGTCGGCGTTCAACGTGGACCCGTCGTCGAGCTCGAGCGCGACGCCGGAGCCGCGGTTGGCGGCGCCCACGACGTTGCGGTGGGTGCGCAGCTCCCACTTGGTGGCCGCGATGCGGGTGAACCGTTTGCACAGGGTGTCGTCGAAGTGCCGCAGCAGCGTGGCGCCCCGGACGATCAGGGTGACTCGCGCTCCGAGCGAGGAAAAGATGTGCGCGAATTCCGTTGCCACAAAGCCGCTTCCGACGATCGCGATGTGTTCGGGCAGCTCGGCGATGCGCATGACGGTGTCGCTGGTGTGGTAGTGCACGCCGGACGCCAGGATCGCCGCCGGGACCACCGGCCGTGAGCCCGCGGCGATCACCACCTGGTCGGCGGCGAATTCCTCACCGGCGTTGGTGCGCAACAGATAGCGCCCGTCGGGCTGGACCGGCCCGAACCGGGTGTGCTGGCTGTACACGTCGACGTTGGGCAACGAGCGCCGGTAATCCTCGCCGCTCATCGAGATGGGGTCGATGCGGCCGAAGACGCGCGAGACGATGTCGTCCCAGCGCACCCGGTCGATATGCGCGTCGACGCCGAAGCGGGCCGCGTCGCGCACGGTGGCGGCCACCTCCGCGGCGTAGACGAACATCTTCGTCGGAATGCACCCGACGTTCAGGCAGGTGCCCCCGAAGGTGCCCTGCTCGCAGATGGCGGCGCGCTTGCCGGCGTAGCGGTCGTCGAGAATGGTGTTGCCCGAACCGGTTCCGATGATCGCGATGTCGTACGTTTCCATGCTCGGCCGTCACCCCTTCCCCGAGGGTGCCGACGCGCCGGTGTTCTCGTTGCTGAGGTAGTCGTCCAGCCACAGCTCCAGTTCGCGGTACGCGGTCCGGCGCGGCTGGCTCAGCGACAGGAACACGTCGTGCTTGGCGTCGAGAACCGGGACGATGGTGCTGCGATTGCCGATGCAGCCGGCCCACTTGGCGATCTGGGTGACGTCGAGGACCGCGTCGCCGGTTTGCATGGACGCCGGGTCGGCGGTTTCCCGCACCGTGTGGTCGGAACGCAGGATCAGGTTGGGCACGCCGACGTCCAGGCCGCGCTGCAGCCGGGCCTGGCCGCGGCGGACGGCGTGCAGCCAGCCGAGGGTGATGGGGAAGCCGCCCAGCGGCTTCCACTGCAGGTTGTAGTCGAACTCGCCGTGGTAGTCGCGGTGCAGGGTGGTGCCGTAGCCGCCCTCGGTGGACCCGCGGATCACGCCCTTGGACCGCACCCGGGACAGGCCGGCGATCACCGCCGAGGTCACCGAGTGGCGCAGCACCGCGGGGCCGTGCAGATCGAGGAACGGGCTGTTGAGCACCACGCCGCCGACGCCGGCGTGGGCCGCCGGATCGCGCCGGCGCAACCGGTCCAGCCACAACGGCACGATGAGCCCGCCGGAGGAATGGCCGTAAACCAGGACCTTGGCTCGCCGGCCGGACGGGCCGGGCTCGCGGATGACGGCCAGGGCGTGTCCGAGTTCGGCGTCGTAGTGGGCCAGGTCGGTGATGAAATGCGGGGTCTGGCCGTCGCGGCGGGACCGGCCGCACTTCTGCAGGTCCAGCGCGTAGAAGGCGAAGCCGCGATCGGCGAAGTGATCGGCCAACTCCGTGTGGAAGAAGTAGTCGGTGTAGCCGTGCACGGCCAGGACGGCGTGGCGCGCCGCGGTGGGCTCGCCGCGCCGGATCAGCGTTGCCACGATCTCGCCCTCGCCGGCGGGATCGGGCCCGAGCGGGATGGTGTGCTGCCAATAGCCGGGCAGCACGTCGGGCACCCAGCCAGTCGCCCCGCCAGTCACCAAGCCAGCTTAAAGGTTTTGCTGGTGACGGAGGGCCCGCACGCGGTAAGTGCCCGGATGGCGCCGGGATAACCTGGGACGGTGTCAGGCCTGGGCGGAACCGCACGCACCGATGTCGCGCTGGTCGGCGCCGGTGTCATGAGTGCCACGCTGGGGGCGTTGCTGCGCCGGCTGGAGCCGGATTGGGACATCACCCTGATCGAGCGGCTCGACGCCGTCGCCGCCGAGAGCAGCAGCCCCTGGAACAACGCCGGCACCGGGCACTCCGCGCTGTGCGAGCTGAACTACACGCCGGAGAACCCCGACGGCTCGATCGACATCACCAAGGCGGTCCGGATCAACGAGCAGTTCCAGGTGACCCGCCAGTTCTGGGCGTACGCGATGGAGAACGGCATCCTGACCGACCGCGGCTTTCTGAATCCGGTCCCGCACGCCAGCTTCGTGCGCGGGGCGCGGCGCGTGGACTACCTGCGGCGGCGCCAGCGCGCGCTGGCCCACAACCCCCTGTTCGCGCGCACCGAATTGATCGACGACCCCGACGAGTTCGCCCGGCGGCTGCCGTTCATGGCCGCCAAACGCGACTTCTCCGAGCCGACCGCGCTCAACTGGGCCGCCGACGGCACCGACGTCGACTTCGGCGCGCTGACGCGGCAACTCGTCGGTTATTGCGTGCGGCGCGGCGCGACGGCGCTGTTCGGCCACGAGGTCCGCAACCTGTCCCGCCAATCCGACGGCAGCTGGACGCTGCTGGTCCGCAACCGGCGTACGGGCGAAAAGCGCCGGCTTAACGCGAAATTCGTCTTCGTCGGCGCGGGCGGCGACGCGCTGCCGCTGTTGCAGAAGTCGGGCATCGAGGAGGTCAGGGGCTACGCCGGCTTCCCGATCGGCGGCCGGTTCCTGCGCGCCGACCACCCGGCGCTCACCGCCGCGCACCGGGCCAAGGTGTACGGCACCCCGGCGCCGGGCGCGCCGCCGCTCGGCGCGCTGCATCTCGACCTTCGGTTCGTCAACGGTAAGTCGTGGCTGGTGTTCGGGCCGTACGCCGGCTGGTCGCCGAAGTTCTTGAAACACGGCCACTCCACCGACCTGCCCCGCTCGATCAAGCCGCACAACCTGCTGTCGATGCTCGGCGTCGGGGTCACCCAGCTGAGGCTGGTCAATTACCTGATCGGCCAGCTGCGGCTCTCCGAACCCGGCCGGGTGCGGGCGCTGCGCGAATTCGCCCCCAGCGCAGCAGATTCGGACTGGGAGCTCACGGTCGCCGGGCAGCGGGTCCAGGTGATCCGCCGCGACCGGCGCCGGGGCGGGGCGCTCGACTTCAACACCACCGTGCTCAGCGCCGGCGACGGCAGCATCGCCGGCCTGCTGGGCGGCTCCCCGGGGGCGTCGACCGCCGTGCCGATCATGCTCGACGTGCTGCAGCGCTGCTTCGCCGACCGGTATGAATCATGGGCGCCCGCGCTCAAGGAGATGGTGCCGTCGCTGGGCACGGAGCTGTCGCGCGAACCCGCGCTGTACGACGAGGTCTGGTCGTGGGGCACGAAGGCGCTGGGGCTGGAGGCATCGGCATGACCGAAGCGCTGCGCCGGGTGTGGGCCAAAGACCTTGACGTCCCAACCCTTTACGAGCTGCTCAAGCTACGGGTGGAGGTGTTCGTCGTCGAGCAGGCCTGCCCGTACCCGGAGCTCGACGGGCGCGACCTGCTCGCCGAGACCCGGCACTTCTGGCTGGAAACGCCCGACGGCGAGGTGATCTGCACGCTGCGGTTGATGGAGGAGCACGCCGGGGGCGAGAAGGCGTTCCGGATCGGGCGGCTGTGCACCAAACGCAGCGCCCGCGGACAGGGCCACACCACCAGGCTGCTGCGCGCCGCGCTCGCCGAGGTCGGCGACTACCCGTGCCGGATCGACGCGCAGACGTACCTGGCCGACATGTACGCCCAGCACGGATTCGTCCGCGCCGGCGACGATTTCGTCGACGACGGCATCCCGCACGTGCCGATGCTCAAGCCCTCCCGCTCCGGTGCGGTGGAGCAGCCGTGAAGCCGTATCCGTTCAGCGCGATCGTCGGGCACGACCAACTGCGCCTCGCCCTGCTGCTGTGTGCCGTGCGCCCGGAGATCGGCGGCGCGCTCATCCGCGGCGAGAAGGGCACCGCCAAGTCGACGGCCGTGCGCGGGCTGGCCGGGCTGCTGGCCGCCGCGTCGGGACGCGACGCGGCAAACGGGGAGCAGGCGCTGGTCGAAATGCCGCTCGGCGCAACCGAAGACCGCGTGATCGGGTCGCTGGACCTGCAGCGGGTGCTGCGCGACGGCGAGCACGCGTTCTTGCCGGGGCTGCTGTCGCGCGCCCACGGCGGGGTGCTCTACGTCGACGAGGTCAACCTGTTGCACGACCACCTGGTCGACGTGCTGCTCGACGCCGCGGCGATGGGGCGGGTGCACATCGAGCGCGACGGCGTCTCCCACTCGCACGAGGCGCGCTTCGTGTTGATCGGCACCATGAACCCGGAGGAGGGCGAGCTGCGTCCGCAGCTGCTGGACCGCTTCGGCCTCACCGTCGACGTGCGCGCGTCGCGCGACGTCGACGTGCGTGCACAGGTCATCCGGCAGCGCATGGCCTACGAGGCGGACCCGGACGCGTTCGCGGCGCGCTACGCCGACGCCGACGCGGAACTGGCCCGCCGGCTCGCCGCGGCGCGCGCCCTCGTCGACCAGGTGGCGTTGCCGGACAACGAGTTACGGCGCATCGCGGCGCTGTGCGCGGCGTTCGACGTCGACGGCATGCGGGCCGACCTGGTGGTGGCCCGCACGGCCGTCGCACACGCCGCGTGGCGCGGCGCCACGACCGTCGAGGAGCAGGACATCCGGGTGGCGGCCGAGCTTGCGCTGCCGCACCGGCGCCGCCGCGACCCGTTCGACGACCCCGGCATCGACCGCGACCAGCTGGACGAGGCCCTGGCGCAAGCCGGCTCCGACGACCCCGAGCCCGATCCCGATCCGCCGGGCGGCGGCCAGGCCGCGGACGCGCCAGCGCCGCAACCGAATTCGACGCCGCGGCCCGCATCTTCGACGAAACCCAGCGCGCCGCCGTCGGCGACGTTTCGCACCCGCGCGCTGACCGTTCCCGGGGTCGGCGAGGGCGCACCCGGGCGGCGGTCGCGGGCGCGCAACGCCTCCGGCAGGGTGGTCGCGGCGGCCGACGGCGGCGAAACCGGCGCGCACGGGCTACACCTGTTCGCGACCATGCTGGCGGCCGCCGAGCGCGCCGGGGCGGGACCGCTGCGGCCGGACCCGCGGGACGTGCGCCGCGCGATCCGCGAGGGGCGCGAAGGCAACCTGGTGATCTTCGTCGTCGACGCGTCGGGGTCGATGGCCGCGCGGGATCGCATGGCCGCCGTGAGCGGCGCCGCCCTGTCGCTGCTGCGCGACGCCTACCAGCGCCGGGACAAGGTCGCGGTGATCACCTTCCGCCAATCCGAGGCCCGGCTGTTGTTGCCGCCGACATCGTCGGCGCACATCGCCGGGCGGCGACTGGCCCGCTTCGACACCGGCGGCAAGACCCCGCTCGCCGAGGGCCTGTTGGCCGCGCGCGAGCTGATCGTCCGGGAAAAGGCGCGCGACCGCGCGCGACGCCCGCTGGTGGTCGTGCTCACCGACGGCCGGGCCACCGCCGGGCCGGACCCGTTGGGGCGCAGCCGGATCGCGGCGGCCCGGCTGCTCGCCGAGGGCGCCGCCGCGGTGGTCGTGGACTGCGAGACCTCGTACGTGCGGCTGGGGCTGGCCGGTCAACTGGCGGATCAGCTCGGCGCGCCGGCGGTGCGGCTGGAGCAATTGCGCGCCGACCATCTCACGCGCGCCGTGCGCGGCGCGGCCTGAGCGGGGATACGCGTCCATGCCACAGGGAAAACCGCTCGAAGTGCCCGACGACGGCCTGACCACCCGGGCGCGGCGCAACACGCCCGTCCTGGCGGTGCACACCGGTGCGGGCAAGGGGAAGTCGACGGCGGCGTTCGGAATGGCGTTGCGGGCGTGGAACGCCGGGCTGCGCGTGGCGGTGTTCCAATTCGTCAAGAGCGCGAAGTGGAAGGTCGGCGAGGAGGCGGCCTTCGGCCGGCTCGCCGAACTCCACGACCGCGACGGCGTCGGCGGCGAAGTCGAATGGCACAAGATGGGCTCGGGCTGGTCCTGGACGCGCAAGTCGGGCAGCGAAATCGACCACGCGGCGGCCGCGGCCGACGGTTGGGCCGAGATCGCGCGCCGGCTGGCCGCGCAGCGCCACGACTTCTACGTGCTCGACGAATTCACCTATCCGCTCAAGTGGGGCTGGGTCGACGTCGACGACGTGGTCGACGTGCTGCTGGCCAGGTCCGGCCACCAGCACGTGGTGATCACCGGGCGCGACGCCCCCCAACGGCTGGTCGACGCCGCCGATCTGGTCACCGAGATGACCAAGGTCAAGCATCCGATGGACGCGGGGCGCAAGGGGCAGAAGGGCATCGAATGGTGAGCGTCCCCGCGGTGGTCATCGCCGCGCCCGCATCGGGCAGTGGAAAGACCACCGTCGCAACGGGTTTGATCGGCGCACTGCGCGGGGCGGGCCACGCCGTCGCGCCGTTCAAGGTCGGCCCCGACTTCATCGACCCGGGCTACCACGGCCTGGCCGCCGGGCGCCCCGGCCGCAACCTCGATCCGGTGTTGGTGGGGGAGCGGCTCATTGGGCCGCTCTACGCGCACGGGGCCGCCGGCGCGGACATAGCGGTGATCGAGGGCGTGATGGGGCTCTTCGACGGGCGGATCGGGACGACGGCGCCCGCCGCGGGCTCCACCGCGCACGTCGCCGGCCTGCTGGGCGCCCCGGTGATCCTGGTGGTCGACGCGCGCGGCCAGGGTCACAGCATCGCCGCGCTGCTGCACGGGTTTTCGACCTTCGACGCCGCCACCCGCATCAGCGGCGTGATCCTCAACCGGGTCGGATCGGACCGGCACGAGCAGGTGCTGCGGCAGGCCTGCGAGCGGGCCGGCGTGCCGGTGCTGGGCGCCATCCCCCGGTCGGCCGAATTGGAGCTTCCCACAAGGTATCTCGGGCTCGTCACGGCCGTGGAGTACGGGCGGCGCGCGCACGACGCGGTGGCGGCGATGACCGCCCTGGTCGCCCGCCACGTCGACCTGGCCGCCGTGGTGGCCGCCGCCCGCTGCGGCTGCGCCGACCGGCCGTGGGACCCCGCCGCGGCGGTGGGGGAGCAGCCGGCCGCGCGCGCCACCGTCGCCATGGCGGCCGGAAAGGCCTTCAGCTTCGGCTATGCCGAGCACGCGGAGCTGCTGCGCGCCGCCGGCGCCGACGTCGCCGAGTTCGACCCGCTCGTCGACGCGCTGCCCGACGGCACCGACGCGGTCCTGTTGCCCGGCGGCTTTCCCGAACAGTTCACCGCGGAGCTATCCGCCAACGATGTCGTCCGCCGCCAGATCAACGAGCTGGCCGCCGCCGGCGCGCCCGTGCACGCCGAATGCGCCGGGCTGATCTACCTGGCCGCCGAACTCGACGGGCACCCGATGTGCGGGGTGCTGGCCGGGTCGGCGCGCTTCACGCCGAACCTCACGCTGGCCTACCGCGAGGCCGTCGCCGTGGCCGATTCGCCGCTCTATTCCGTCGGGGAGCGAGCGGTCGGGCACGAATTCCACCGCACCGCAGTCACTTTCGCCCGCGTTTACCAGCCGGCGTGGGTGTACCGGGGCGGGGGTGCGGACGCGGTCTCCGACGGGGCCGTGCACGCCGGCGTGCACGCCTCGTACCTGCACACCCACCCGGCCGCGGCACCGGGCGCCGTGGCGCGCTTCGTCGCGCGCGCGGGCCGGCCGTCGCACAACCCTTAGGCTTGCCGGGTGACCGACAACGCCTACCTGGCCGGGCTGCGGCTGGCCGGCAAGAAGGTCGTCGTGGTCGGCGGCGGGACCGTCGCGCAGCGCCGGTTGCCCCTGCTCATCGCCAGCGGGGCGGAGGTGCACGTCATCACGCGCACCGCCACCCCGGCCGTCGAGGCGATGAGCGGCATCGTCTTGTCGGTGCGCGAATACCGCGACGGCGACCTCGACGGGGCCTGGTACGCGATCGCCGCCACCGACGACGCGGGGGTGAACGCGGCCGTCGTCGCCGAGGCCGAACGCAGCCAGATCTTCTGCGTCCGCGCCGACGTCGCCGTCGAGGGAACCGCGGTGACCCCGGCGACCTTCAGCTACGCCGGGTTGTCGGTGGGGGTGCTGGCCGGCGGCGAGCACCGCCGATCGGCCGCGATCCGCTCCGCCATCCGTGAGGCCCTGCAGCGCGGGGTGATCACCCTGGAAAGCCCGGACGGCGACGACGTGGTGCGCGGCGGGGTCGCGCTGGTCGGCGGCGGCCCCGGCGACCCCGAACTGATCACCGTGCGCGGCCGGCGGCTGCTCGCCCAGGCCGACGTCGTGGTCGCCGACCGGCTGGCGCCGCCGGAACTGCTCGCGGAACTGCCGCCGCACGTGGAGGTCATCGACGCGGCCAAGATCCCGTACGGGCGCGCCATGGCTCAGGACGCGATCAACCACGTCATGATCGAGCGGGCCCGGTCCGGGAGCTTCGTCGTCCGCCTCAAGGGCGGCGACCCGTTCGTCTTCGCGCGCGGCTACGAGGAGGTGCTGGCGTGCGCCGAGGCCGGAATTCCGGTGACGGTGGTGCCCGGTGTGACAAGCGCCATAGGCGTGCCCGCGCTGGCGGGCGTCCCGGTCACGCATCGGGCGATAAATCACGAGTTCGTGGTGGTCAGCGGCCACGTTGCGCCGGGTCACCCCGAATCGTTAGTGAATTGGGATGCATTGGCCGCGATGCGGGGCACCATCGTTTTGCTGATGGCCGTCGAACGCATCGAGCAGTTCGTCGATGTGCTGATGAAAGGCGGCCGACCTGCACAGACGCCGGTGCTGGTGGTCCAGCACGGCACAACCGCAGCTCAGCACACGTTGCGGGCCACCCTGGCCGACACGCCGGAGAAGATCCGCGCCGAGGGGATCCGACCTCCCGCGATCATCGTGATCGGGGCCGTAGCGGCATTCGGCGTTTAAACGATTCTTAAGATTACTGTAAGGTAACCCATTATGACGGCTCTCAACGACGCAGAGCGCGCGGCCCAAAATTGGACCTCCGCGCGCCCCGATCGTCCGGCCCCGGTGCGCGCTACGCCGCCGGCGGAGACCGCCTCCTCGCGCATCGGCAGGTATTCGCCCGCGTGGCTGCCTTCGTGGCGTTTCATCGCGGCCGTGATCGCGATCGGCGGGATGCAGCTGCTGGCGACCATGGACAGCACCGTCGCGATCGTCGCGCTGCCCAGGATCCAGAACGAGCTGAGCCTTTCCGACGCCGGCCGCAGCTGGGTCATCACCGCATACGTGCTGACGTTCGGCGGGCTGATGCTGCTGGGCGGTCGCCTCGGCGACACCATCGGGCGCAAGCGCACGTTCATCGTGGGCGTCGCGCTGTTCACCATCTCCTCCGTGCTGTGCGCGGTCGCCTGGGACGAGGCGACCATGGTCATCGCCCGGCTGCTGCAGGGCATCGGTTCGGCCATCGCGTCGCCCACCGGCCTGGCGCTGGTGGCGACCACCTTCCCGAAGGGGCCGGCCCGTAACGCCGCGACGGCCGTCTTCGCCGCGATGACCGCGATCGGCTCCGTGATGGGCCTGGTGGTCGGCGGCGCGCTCACCGAGGTGTCCTGGCGGCTGGCCTTCCTGGTGAACCTGCCGATCGGGCTGGTGATGATCTACCTGGCCCGCACCGCGCTGCGCGAAACCAACCGGGAACGGATGAAGCTGGACGCGACCGGCGCCATGCTGGCCACCCTGGCCTGCACCGCCGCCGTCTACGCCTTCTCGATGGGCCCGGAAAAGGGCTGGGTCTCGATCACCACCATCGGCTCGGGCGCGGTGGCGGCGGCGGCGGCCCTCGCCTTCATCGTCGTCGAGCGCAGCGCCGAGAACCCCGTCGTTCCGTTCGAGCTGTTCCGCGACCGCAACCGGCTGGTCACGTTCGCCGCGATCTTCCTGGCCGGCGGACTCATGTTCAGCCTGACGGTCTGCATCGGCCTGTACGTGCAGGACATCCTGGGCTACAGCGCGCTGCGGGCCGGCGTCGGCTTCATCCCGTTCGTCATCGCGATGGGCATCGGCCTCGGGGTGTCGTCGCAGCTCGTGTCGCGGTTCTCACCGCGGGTGCTGACGATCGGCGGCGGGCTGCTGCTGTTCTGGGCGATGATCTACGGCTCGTTCTTCATGCACCGGGGCGTGCCGTACTTCCCCAACCTGGTCCTGCCGATCATCGTCGGCGGGGTCGGGATCGGCATCTGCGTGGTCCCGCTGACCCTGTCGGCGATCGCCGGGGTCGGCTTCGACCAGATCGGTCCGGTGTCGGCGATCGCGCTGATGCTGCAGAGCCTGGGCGGGCCGCTGGTGCTGGCCGTCATCCAGGCCGTGATCACCTCGCGCACGCTGTACCTGGGCGGCACCAACGGCCCGGTGAAGTTCATGAACGCCGCGCAACTGCAGGCCCTGGACCACGGCTATACCTACGGGCTGCTGTGGGTGGCCGGCGTGGCCGTCATCGTCGGCGGCGCGGCGTTGCTCATCGGCTACACCCCCGAGCAGGTCGCCCACGCGCAAGAGGTCAAGGACGCGATCGACGCCGGCGAGCTCTAGCCCGCGTCACGATTTTCGGCAGGCGCACGGTCGCCGTTAGGCTTGCCCGCTGTGATCACCCGGATGTCCGAGCTGTTCCTGCGCACCCTGCGCGACGACCCCGCCGACGCCGAAGTGCCCAGCCACAAGCTGCTGATTCGGGCCGGCTACGTCCGGCCGGTCGCGCCCGGGCTGTACAGCTGGCTGCCCCTCGGGCTGCGGGTGCTGCGCAAGATCGAACGGATCGTCCGCGACGAGATGAACGCGATCGGCGGGCAGGAGATCCTGTTCCCGGCCCTGCTGCCGCGCGCGCCGTACGAGACGACGAACCGGTGGACCGAATACGGCGACGGCGTGTTCCGGCTGCAGGACCGCCGCGGCAACGACTACCTGCTGGGCCCCACGCACGAGGAGCTCTTCGCGCTGACCGTCAAGGGCGAGTACAGCTCCTACAAGGACTTTCCGCTGCTGCTGTTCCAAATCCAGAACAAGTACCGCGACGAGGCGCGGCCGCGGGCCGGCATCCTGCGCGTCCGGGAGTTCGTGATGAAGGACTCCTATTCGTTCGACATCGACGAGGCCGGGCTCGAGGCCGCCTACCACGCACACCGGGAGGCGTATCAGCGCATCTTCGCCCGGCTGCAGGTGCGCTACGTCATCGTGTCCGCGGTGTCGGGCGCGATGGGCGGCAGCGCGTCCGAGGAATTCCTCGCCGAGAGCCCGGTCGGTGAGGACACCTTCGTGCGGTGCCTGGAATCCGGCTACGCGGCCAACGTCGAGGCGGTGATCACCGCCCGTCCGGAGGCGCTGCCCATCGACGGGCAGCCCGAGGCGGTGGTCCACGACACCGGCGACACCCCGACGATCGCGACGCTGGTCGAGTGGGCCAACGGCGCCGGCCTGGGCCGGACCGTCACGGCGGCCGACACGTTGAAGAACGTGCTGCTCAAGGTCCGCCAGCCCGGCGGCGAGTGGGAGCTGCTGGCCATCGGGGTGCCCGGGGACCGGGAGGTCGACGACAAGCGGCTGGGTGCGGCGCTCGAACCCGCCGACTACGCGTTGCTCGACGACGCCGACTTCGCCAAGTACCCCTTCCTGGTGAAGGGCTACATCGGACCGAAAGCCTTGCGGGACAACGGTGTTCGCTACCTCGTCGACCCGCGGGTGGTGGACGGCACCAGCTGGATCACCGGGGCCGACGAGCCCGGCCGGCACGTCGTCGGGCTGGTGGCGGGCCGGGACTTCACGGCCGACGGCACCATCGAGGCCGCCGAGGTGCGCGACGGCGACCCGTCCCCGGACGGCGCCGGCCCGCTGGTGTCCGCGCGCGGCATCGAGATCGGGCACATCTTCCAGCTCGGCCGCAAATACACCGACGCCTTCACCGTCGACGTCCTCGGCGAGGACGGCAAGCCGGTGCGCCTGACCATGGGGTCCTACGGCCTGGGCGTGTCACGGATGGTCGCCGTCATCGCCGAGCAGCACCACGACGAGCTCGGCCTGCGCTGGCCGAAGGCCGTCGCGCCGTTCGACGTCCACCTGGTCATCGCCAACAAGGACGCGGAGGCCCGCGCCGGGGCGACCGCGCTGGCCGCCGACCTGGATCGGCTGGGCCTGGAGGTGCTGCTCGACGACCGCCAGGCGTCGCCCGGCGTCAAGTTCAAGGACGCCGAGCTGCTGGGCGTGCCGCGGATCGTCGTGGTGGGGCGCGGCTGGGCCGACGGCAAGGTCGAGCTGCGGGACCGCTTCAGTGGGCAGACCAGCGAGCTGACCGTGCGCGAGTCGCTGGCCACCGACGTCGCGGCGGCCCTGGACTCCTAGCCCGGGTTAGTCGTTGCCGCCCGGAAAGCTCGTTGTGATGGGCCAGGCGCCCAGCACCCGGTTCCACCGGGCGGCCAAGACCGTGCTCTGCGTCAGCGCGGTCGAGGCGAACGCGCGGTCGTCCGCCGTCTCCGCGTGCTCGATGACCGCGCGCCACGCCGTCGCGCAGTCGTTCTCCATGCGGGCCGCCAGCCGCGCCGCGTCCGCCGGGCTGCCCACCAGCATCGGCAGCTGGTAGCCGGCCGCGGCGACCGGCGCGGTGACCTTGCGGGCGGCCAGCATCGCGATCACGTCGTCGCGACGTTGGCGGTGCTGGCCCAGGGCCTCCACCACCATGTCGTTCACGCTGGGCGGCGACAGCGCGGACACGATGCCGTAGCCGTAGACGGTCGAGTATTCGATGGCCAGCGCGTCGCACAGGGCCGCGTTGTCGGCGTCTTTTCCTGATGTCATATCGAGCCCGAGCTCATATCGACGGCCCCCCGGGCACCAGCGCCACGGTCGCCGAAGCCGTGCACGAGGCCGCGATCGACGCCAGCAGCCCGGCCCGGTAGCCCGACTCGGTCGTCACCAGCCGGCTGGCGGCCTCCGCGGACGCGCGCAGCGAATTGATCACGTCCGGCACCGGCGGCGGCGGGGGCGGCACGTGGTCGCCGTGGGCGAGTCGCAATCGGCCATGTTCCTCACGACGTACGTCAACGCCGTCGATCCGCTCG
>NZ_LZLY01000045.1 GCF_001673535.1 Mycobacterium sp. 1081908.1
CTCACCACCGGCGACTACTTCGAATTCCACGGCGAGTTCTACGACATTCCCAAGACCAAGATGACCCCGGCCCCGACAGCAAAACCGCACTGGTCGCCGAGCGCACCACCGGGGCCGTCAAGGACATCTCGGTCAACGCCGAGCCGAAGGTCAAGATGGTCATCCCGGTCGACCCGTCCGGCGACGGCGGCCTGATGGACATCGTGCTGTCGCCGACCTATCAGCAGGACCGCCTGATGTACGCCTACATCAGCACGCCCACCGACAACCGGGTGATCCGCGTGGCCGACGGCGACATCCCCAAGGACATCCTGACCGGGATCCCCAAGGGCGCCACCGGCAACACCGGGGCGTTGATCTTCACCAGCCCGACCACCTTGGTCGTGATGACCGGCGACGCCGGCAACCCGGCGATGGCCGCCGACCCCAAGTCCCTGGCGGGCAAGGTGCTGCGCATCGAGCAGCCGACCACCATCGGTCAGGCGCCGCCGACGACCGCGCTGTCCGGCGTGGGCTCCGGCGGCGGGATGTGCATCGACCCGGTCGACGGATCGCTGTACGTCGCCGACCGCACCCCCACCGCGGACCGCCTGCAGCGCATCACCAAGACCTCCGAGGTCTCCACGGTGTGGACGTGGCCGGACAAGCCCGGCGTGGCGGGGTGCGCGGCGATGGACGGGACCGTGCTGGTGAACCTGATCAACACCAAGCTGACGGTGGCGGTGCGGCTCGCGCCGAAGACCGGCGCGGTCACCGGCGAACCCGACGTCGTGCGCAAGGACACCCACGCCCACGCCTGGGCGCTGCGGATGTCGCCGGACGGAAACGTATGGGGCGCAACGGTTAACAAGACGGCCGGGGACGCCGAAAAGCTCGACGACGTGGTGTTCCCGCTGTTCCCGCAGGGCGGCGGCTTCCCGCGCAACAACGACGACAAGACCTAAACGGGCCCCTCGAGGGTGAACCGCAAGCCGTATTTGCGCGGCTCGGCGGCCGGTTTGTGCAGGACGAACCGCTCCGGCGCCTCGGTGCCGGGTTCGATCTCGTCGAGATCGGACAGATAAAGCACGTCGTCGTAGGAATCCGGTACCCAGCCGGCGACGGGCTCCACGATGTAGGCGACGTGATCCCCGATGTCGATCCAATGCGCGGTCCGGCCGACGAACCAGGCGATCGCCTCGTCGAGGATCGGCATCCCGTGCGGGCCGACGCGCCACGAGCAGCGGCCGAATTTGTCGGCCTGGTCGTCCGTTTCGCCGTCGAACAGCTCGGCCAGCGCGACGTGGCGTTGCGACAGCACGTGCACGGCCAGGTGCTCGGATTGGCGGGCCGCCTCGCAGGTGGCGCTGCCGCGGGGGATCACGACCATGAAACTCGGCGGCTGCACGCTGGTTTGGGTGGCGAAACTGATCAGGCAGCCCGACGGATGGGCATCGGTCTGGGTGGTCACGACGAACACCGGGCTGTCCAGCATGGCCATCAGGTCGTCGAACACGGCCTGGCCCCTCGCGATCAGGCCTGGCCGCAGGCGGCCAGCACGAGTTCGCGCACCCGGGCCGCGTCGGCCTGTCCGCGGGTGGCCTTCATCACCGCGCCGACGATCGCGCCGGCCGCGGCCACCTTGCCGCCGCGAATCTTCTCGGCCACATCCGGATTGGCG
Source organism: Mycobacterium sp. 1081908.1 (assembly GCF_001673535.1). Taxonomy (GTDB): domain Bacteria; phylum Actinomycetota; class Actinomycetes; order Mycobacteriales; family Mycobacteriaceae; genus Mycobacterium. The sequence goes on from NZ_LZLY01000045.1 coordinate 1,661, forward strand.
GCCAGCGCCTCGTCGACGGCGGCCTGCGTAACCGAGTCGTCGCGCACCAGCGCCAGGCCGCGGGCGGTCATCACCTGGTCGGGTTCTCCCTCCCCGGCCAGCACGCCCTCCACGACCTGGCGGGCAAGCTTGTTAGACAGCTTGCCCTCGTCGACCAGAGCGATCACCGCGGCGACCTGAGCGGGGGTGATGGCCAGCTGGTCCAATTCGATGCCGGCCTCGTTGGCCTTCTGCACCAAGAAGTTTCCCCACCAGGCGCGGGCCTGCTCGCTCGACGCGCCGTGCTTGACGGTCTCGGTGACCAATTCGACGGCGCCGGCGTTGACCAGATCCCGCATCACCTCGTCGGAGACGCCCCATTCCTCCTGAATTCGCTTGCGGCTCAACCACGGCAACTCCGGGACGGTTTGCCGCAGTCGCTCGACCAACTCGCGGCTGGGCGCGACCGGTTCGAGGTCGGGCTCGGGGAAATACCGGTAGTCCTCGGCGGTCTCCTTGGTGCGGCCGGGGCTGGTGTAGCCGGACTCGTGAAAGTGCCTGGTTTCCTGGGTGATCCGGCCGCCGGATGACAGGACGGCGCCCTGGCGCTGCATTTCGTAGCGCACCGCGACCTCGACGCTCTTGAGCGAGTTGACGTTCTTGGTTTCGGTGCGGGTTCCGAACACCGTTGTCCCGGTCGGCATCAGCGACACGTTGGCGTCACAACGCATCGAGCCCTGATCCATCCGGACGTCGGATACGCCCAAGGCGCGCAACAGGTCTCGCAGCGCGGTGACGTAGGCCCGGGCGATCTGGGGGGCCCGTTCACCGGCGCCCACGATCGGCTTGGTGACGATTTCGATCAGCGGCACCCCGGCGCGGTTGTAGTCGATCAGCGACGTCGTCGCGCCGTGGATGCGGCCGGTTTCGCTGCCCAGGTGGGTGAGCTTGCCGGTGTCCTCTTCCATGTGGGCCCGCTCGATCTCCACCCGCCAGGTGGAGCCGTCTTCCAGCGGCGCTTCCAGGTAGCCGTTGATGGCGATCGGCTCGTCATACTGCGAAATCTGGTAATTCTTGGGCATGTCCGGATAGAAGTAGTTCTTCCGCGCGAACCGGCACCAGGGCACGATCTCGCAATTCAGCGCCAGCCCAATCCGAATCGCCGACTCCACCGCGGCCTGGTTGAGCACCGGCAGCGAGCCGGGCAGCCCGAGGCACACCGGGCAGACCTGGGTGTTGGGTTCGGCGCCGAACGCGGTGGAGCAGCCACAGAACATCTTCGTCGCGGTGGACAGCTCGACGTGCACCTCGAGGCCGAGGACGGGGTCGAAACGCGCGACGACCTCGTCGTAATCCAGCAGCTCGGACCCGGTGGCAATACTCATGCCGTCGATCCTAACGAGGGTCGTGAGTCAGGTCCCGTGCGGCGGTCGGCGGGCCCCGAGCCGGAGGCCCTGTTCCATGCCCGGGCCGGGGAGCATGTCGGCCAGCGCGGCCGCCATCTCCAGATAGCTGCGCCGGCTTTCCTTGCTCAGCCGGTCCAGGCCGATCTCCTTGCCGTCATGCACGTGCCGGTCGAACGGCAGCACGACGGTGGCGCCGACGCGAGCCGACAACTGGTCGAGCTCCTTGGCGGCGACGACGGCGACCTTGCCCGCCTCGACGTGGTTGATCGCCAGCACGGTCCGCTTCATCAAGCGCTGATATCCCTTGTTGCGCAACAAGTCCAGGGTCGTCCTGGTCTTGCGTATCGCATCGATGGACGTGCTGGTGACCACCACCAGGGCGCACGCCTCCGGCAGGACGGCGTCCATCACGGACGAGTTGACCGCCTTGACACAGTCCACCAATACCACCGAATAGTGTTTGCGCAGAATCGAAAACGCCTTGACGACGTCGTGGCGCTCCAGCCGCCAATCGGTGCGCGCATAGTCCGGCAGTCCGAGCACCTCCAGCCCGAAGCTGTTCATGTAGGTGTGCGCCCGCACATCCGAATAGTGCGTGGCCGCGCCATCCCGCAGCAGGTCGGCGATGCTCAGCGGGATGCGGCGGCCGTGGCGTTCCGCCAAATCGCCGGCGTCGATGTCCACGGCGATCACCCGGTCGCCACGGACGGCGGCGAAGGTCGAGCCCAGCGCCTCGACCACGACGGTCTTGCCGACGCCGCCCTTGAGGTTGAGGACCGCGATGGGGAACGCGCCATCCACGTGCGTGCGGATGCGCTCCCGCAGCTCCTGCTCGTATGCCGAGCCCTTGCCCGGCCCGAGGTCGATTCCGGTGAGGCGTCGGAGCACGTCTCGCCAGCCGGACCCGGCCGACCCCTCGACGTCCTGCTGCTCGAGGCCGTCAAGGGCCATCGCACCCACGGTCAGCTCCGGGCGATGCCGCTCCGGGACCCGCCGCGCCGGCGTCGGCGCGGTGGGCGGGGGCTGTGGCGGCCGGGGCACCGTGGCGGACGTCCAATTGGCCTCGTCGCGCCCGCGCGGCGGTGGCCGCTGACGGTCACGCGGGCCCGACCCCGGCTGGCGAACGACTCCGCGAATTGAACCGCGGTTGCTCATAGCAGACGGTATAACCGCTTCGAGCTGGCAGAAAACCACGAATATCGCGGTTAACCGGCGTGAGCTGCCCGGTTCGGCGGCAAATTCAGCCGGTCGTCAAGTCGGTGCCACCGGCCGTTCGCCGCGACTTAGCCGAAAAAGGCCGCCGCGTCGTCGTAGCGGCTTTCGGGCACCAGCTTGAGCTGGCGCGTGGCGTCGGCCAGCGACACCCGGCCGATGTCCTGGCCGCGCAGCGAGACCATCTGGCCGTATTCGCCCGCGTGCGCGGCGTCGGCGGCGTTGACGCCGAAGCGGGTCGCCAGCACCCGGTCGTAGGCCGTCGGGGTGCCGCCGCGCTGGACGTGGCCCAGCACGGTCACCCGGACCTCCTTGTTGATCCGCTTCTCGACCTCGGCGCCGAGCTGCGCGGCGACGCCGGTGAACCGCTCGTGGCCGAACTCGTCAATCCCGCCCTCGCGCAACGTGATTGAGTCGGCGATCGGTTTGGCGCCCTCGGCGACCACGCAGATGAAGTGCGAATCCCCGCGCTGGAAGCGCCGTTTGACCAGCCGGCACACGTCCTCGACGTCGAAGGGCTGCTCGGGGATCAGCGTCATGTGCGCGCCGGACGCCAGCCCGGCATTCAGCGCGATCCACCCGGCGTGGCGGCCCATCACCTCCACCAGCATCACCCGCTGGTGGGACTCGGCCGTGGAATGCAACCGGTCGATGGCGTCGGTGGCCACCGTCAACGCGGTGTCGTGGCCGAAAGTCACGTCGGTGCAATCGATGTCGTTGTCGATGGTCTTCGGCACGCCGACGACGGGGACGTTCTCCTCGGACAGCCAGTGCGCGGCCGTCAGCGTGCCCTCGCCGCCGATGGGGATCAGCACGTCGATGCCGTTGTCGTCCAGGGTCTGCTTGATCTGGTTCAGCCCGGCCCGCAGTTTGTCGGGATGCACGCGGGCGGTGCCCAGCATCGTTCCGCCCTTGGCGAGCAGGCGGTCGTTGCGGTCGTCGTTTTGCAGCTGGACGCGCCGGTTCTCCAGCAGCCCGCGCCATCCGTCCTGGAATCCGACCACCGACGAGCCGTATCGCGAGTCGCAGGTACGCACCACCGCCCGGATGACGGCGTTGAGCCCGGGACAGTCGCCGCCCCCGGTGAGAATTCCGATCCGCATCTGTTCATCTTGCCCGCACCGGACCCGAACGGCGCGAGCTGGCGCAAATTTTGCGCGCTAAACGGTGGCCGCGCTCGGCAGCGCCCCGCGGGCAGCCTCGTAGGCGGCGCCCACCCGATACAGGCGGTCGTCGGCCAGCGCGGGGGCCATGATCTGCAGCCCGACCGGCAGGCCGTCGTCCGGGGACAGCCCGGACGGCACCGACATGCCGCAGTGGCCGGCCAGGTTCAGCGGCAGCGTGCACAGGTCGAACAGGTACATGGCCAGCGGGTCGTCGACCTTCTCCCCCAGCCGGAACGCCGTGGTCGGGGTCGCCGGCGACACCACCACGTCGACGGATTCGTAGGCCCGGTCCAGGTCGCGCGCGATCAGCGTGCGGACCTTCTGCGCCTGGTTGTAATAGGCGTCGTAATAGCCGGCGGACAGCGCGTAGGTGCCGATCATGATGCGCCGCTTGACCTCCGGGCCGAAGCCGGCGGCGCGGGTCAGCGCCATGACCTCCTCGGCGCTGTGGGTGCCGTCGTCGCCGACCCGCAGCCCATAGCGCATCGCGTCGAAGCGGGCCAGGTTGCTGGACACCTCGGACGGCAGGATCAGGTAGTAGGCGGCCAGCGCGTGATCGAAGTGCGGGCAATCCACTTCGCTGACCTCGGCGCCCAACTCGGTCAACCGCTCGACCGCGGCCTCGAACGACGTCAGCACCCCGGCCTGGTAGCCCTCGCCGCGCAGCTGGGAAACCACGCCGACGCGCACGCCGCGCAGATCACCGCCCGCGCCGGCCCTGGCCGCGCCGACGACGTCGGGCACCGCGCCGTCGACGGACGTCGAGTCGCGGACGTCGTGCCCGGCGATCACCTGGTGCAGCAGGGCGGTGTCCAGCACGGTGCGCGCGCACGGGCCGCCCTGATCCAGCGACGACGCGCACGCGATCAGCCCGTAGCGGGACACGGTGCCGTAGGTGGGTTTGACGCCGACGGTCGCGGTCAGTGCGGCCGGCTGGCGGATGGATCCGCCGGTGTCGGACCCGATGGCCAGCGGGGCCTGGAACGCGGCCAGCGCGGCCGCGCTGCCGCCGCCGGAACCCCCGGGCACCCGGTCGAGGTCCCACGGGTTGCGGGTGGGGCCGTAGGCGGAGTTCTCGGTCGAGCTGCCCATCGCGAACTCGTCCATGTTGGTCTTGCCCAGGATCGGGATGCCGGCCGCCCGCAGGCGTGCGGTGACGGTCGCGTCGTAGGGGGAACGCCAGCCCTCGAGGATCTTGGAGCCGCAGGTGGTGGGCATGTCGACCGTGGTGAACACGTCCTTGAGCGCCAGCGGGACCCCCGCCAGCGCCGAGGGCAGCGGCTCGCCGGCGGCCACCGCGTCGTCCACGGCGGCCGCGGCCGCCAGCGCCTCGTCGGCCGCCACGTGCAGGAACGCGTGGTAGCGGTCGTCGGTCGCCTCGATCTGGTCCAGGCAGGCCCGGGTGATTTCGGTGGAGGACAGCTCCCCGGCGGCGACCTGGGCGGCTAGGGTCGCGGCGTCGGAGCGCACGATATCGGTCACTCGGCGTCCCCCAGGATCTGCGGCACGGCGAAGCGGCCGTCGACGGCCTCGGGCGCCTCGGCCAGCGCCTCGGCCTGCGTCAGGCACGGCGTCCTCTCGTCCGGGCGGGTGACGTTGACGTCCTTGAGCGGGTTGTCGGTCGCTTCGACGCCGGTGACGTCGACCGATTGGACCTGGCCGACGTGGGTGAGGATGGCGTCGAGTTGGCCGGCGAAGCTGTCCAGCTCGGCTTCGGTCAAGGCCAGCCGGGCCAGCCGCGCGAGGTGCGCCACGTCGTCGCGGGAGATCTGGGACACGACCGCAAAGCCTAGTCGGGTGACGATGTGGCGCGCGGGGCGGGAACCGCGAGCGTGCGGGCAGTCGCACGCTCGGCGCCCAGCGTGAAGCTGGCCGCACGCTCGGCCGCGGGCGGCCCCAGCCGGGCCCAGCCGAAATGCCGCCGATACATCGCTGTGTAAAAGTGTTGGCCGTGCCGTCGTATCTGTTGCGCATCGAGCTGGCCGACCGCCCCGGCAGCCTGGGCTCGCTGGCCGTCGCGCTCGGCTCGGTGGGGGCCGACATCCTGTCGCTCGACGTGGTGGAGCGCAGCTCGGGATATGCGATCGACGACCTGGTCATCGAGCTGCCGCCGGGGGCGATGCCGGACCGGCTGATCACGGCCGCGGAGTCGCTGCCCAACGTCCGCGTGGACAGCGTGCGCCCGCACACCGGGCTACTCGAGGCGCACCGCGAGCTGGAGCTCCTCGACCACGTCGCCGCGGCCGGCGACAACCCCTCGCGCCTGCGGGTCCTCGTCAACGAGGCGCCCAAGGTGCTGCGCGTCAGCTGGTGCGCGGTGCTGCGCAGTTCGCAGGGGCAGCTGGAGCGCCTCGCCGGGAGCCCGGGGTGCCCGGAAACCAGGGCGGCTTCGGCCCCCTGGCTGCCGATCGAACGCGCGACGGCGCTGGACCACACCGGCGAGTGGGTGCCGCAGGCGTGGCGCGACATGGACACCACGATGGTCGCGGCGCCGCTGGGCGACCCGCACACCGCGGTGGTGCTCGGCCGCCCGGGCCCCGAATTCCGGCCGTCGGAGATCGCCCGGCTGGGCTACCTCGCCGGCATCGTCGCGACCATGCTGCGCTGACGGGTTCAGGTCGACGCGAGCGCGCGCTCGATGTCCGCGACCAGATCGTCGGTGTCTTCGATGCCCAGTGAGAGGCGCGCGAATCCGTCGGCGACAGGGTCGCCCCAGCGCGCCCGGCGGTCAAGCGAGGTGTGGAGGCCGCCGAAACTGGTGGACGCGATCAGCAGCTCACTGCGCTCCACCAGCGCGTGCACCGCGGCGGCGTCGGCCAACTCGAACGAGACCAAGCCCCCGAATCGGCGCATCTGTGCGGCGGCGACGGGATGCGCCGGGTCCTCGGGCAGGCCCGGGTAGCGCACCGCTCGTACCGCCGGATGGCGAGCCAACATCGTCGCCACGGCCTGCGCGTTCTGGCACTGCCGCTCGAAGCGCAGCCCAACGCTGCCCAGGCTGCGCAGCAGCAGCCACGCCTCGAATCCGCCCAGGATCGCGCCGGCGAGCAGCCGTTGGCGTTCGACGGCCGCGACCAACTCGGGCCGGCTGGTCGCCACGTAGCCGGCCAGGAGATCACTGTGACCGGAGAGTCCCTTGGTGGCGCTGGCCACCACCAGGTCGGCGCCCAACGACAACGGCCACTGCCCCAACGGGGTGGCGGCGGTGTTGTCGACGATCAGCCGGGCGCCGCGGGACCGGCAGGTGGTGGCCAACCGATGCAGGTCGACGACATCCAGAGCCGGGTTGGTGGGGGTTTCGGCCAGCACCACGTCGGCGCCCGCCGCGGCGTCATAGATTTGCGAACTCGACGCCTCGATGACCGTCACGCCCAGCCGCCCAAGGTGTTCCGCGGCATAGCCGCGCACCTGGTAGTAGCCGTCGGACGGCACCACCAGGCTCGAGCCCGGCCCGGTCAGCGCGCGCAGCGCGGCGCCGATGGCCGCCATGCCCGAGCTGAACACCACCGCGGCGGTCGCCCCCTCCAGCTCCGCGACCGCCGATTCCGCTTGGCGCCACGTCGGATTGGAGTCGCGACCGTAGCCGTCCAGGCCGGGGGTCTCGTCGCTCGACAGGTGATAGGTCGAGGCCAGTACCGCCGGCGGCGTCACCGGCTGACCCGGGATCGCCGGGGAGCTGACGGCCTTGACGCTGCGCGTGGAATCGCCGTAGCCACTTGCCATCGCCGGTCACTCCTCGGCAGAAGGCCCGTCGGCCAACAGCTTTCGGAACCCGTCTTCGTCGAGGATCGGCACGCCCAGCTCCACCGCCTTGTCGTACTTGGAGCCCGGCGCGTCCCCGGCGACGACGTAGTCGGTCTTCTTCGACACCGATCCCGCGGCCTTGCCGCCGCGCGACACGATCGCCTCCTTCGCGTCGTCGCGCGAAAAGCCCGCCAGCGAACCGGTTACCACGATGGTCAGCCCCTCCAGGGTCCGCGGCACGCTGGCATCGCGTTCGTCGGCCATCCGCACCCCGGCCGCGCGCCATTTGTCGACGATCGCGCGGTGCCAGTCCACGGTGAACCATTCGGTGACCTGCAGGCGATCGAGGACGCGTCCACCGAGCAGCTGGCCGCGGTCGAGGGCGTCGGCCCGACGATCGCCGCCGC
>NZ_LZLY01000046.1 GCF_001673535.1 Mycobacterium sp. 1081908.1
TGCTGCTCGATGAGCTCGGTGATGTCGGTGCCGCCCAGGCCGTCCAGCGGCACCGGGGAACCGGGTAAGGCCGGTGGCCTGGGCGGTAACGGCGGCGGCGGCGGACTAGGCGCTGACGGTGGCGCTGGCTTAGGTGTGGCCGGGGGAACCGGTGGTAACGGTGGGCTCGGCGGCAACGCCGGGGCTGGCGGGGTCGGCGGGGCCGGCGGAATCTTGGGGTTCAACGGCGCGACGGCCGGCGCGGGCGCGGGTGGTACCGGCGGTAACGGCGGTAACGGTGGCGCCGGGACGGCGGGCACGGCCGGCAGCATCGATGGTCAAGGCGGCGGTCAGGGCGGTCAGGGCGGTCAAGGCGGTAATTCCGGTGCCGGCGGCGCTAACGGCAGCGGTGGTCAGGGTGGTCAGGGCGGTGCCGGTGGCGCCGGGTATGACGCGTCCAGCGATGTCAGCGCGGCGGCCGGGGCGTCCGGCGGTAATGGCGGTAACGCCGGTAACGGCGGTGCCGGCGGCGCGGCCGGCACCGGCGGGCTGCTCGGTTCTGGGACCAGCGGCAATGGTGGTGATGCCGGGACCGCCGGTCCCGGTGGTAGTGGTGCCATCGGGGCGGCCAGCGGCCTGGGCGGTAACGGCGGTAACGGTGGTAACGGTGGTGCCGGTGGCGCGTCCGGTGGCGGGACGGCGACCGCGGGCGCCGACAGTGCCGGCGCCAACGCCGGTAACGGCGGTAATGGTGGCGACGGGGCGGCTGGCACGGCGGGTGTTCCCGATGGTGGTGCTGGTGGTCAGGGTGGTCAGGGCGGCCAGGGCGGTGACGCCGGTGGCGCGTTGGTGGCCAACGGTCATGGTGGCCAGGGCGGTCGGGGCGGTGCCGGTGGCGCCGGATATGACGCGTCCAGCGATGTCAGCGCGGCGGCCGGGGCGTCCGGCGGTAACGGCGGGAACGCCGGCAACGGCGGTGCCGGCGGCGCGGCCGGCACCGGCGGCACCGGTGCCACGGCGGGCAACGGCGGTTACGGCGGCACCGGCGGTAACGCGGGTAGTGGTGCGGACGGTGCGCCCACCGGCGGGGCCGGCGGCACCGGCGGCAACGGCGGCGACGGCGGTGTCGCACTGGGCTCGGGCAACGGCGGCGGCGGCGGCCAAGGCGGACTCGGTGGCAACGGCGGCAACGGCCTTGACAACAGCACATCAGTCGTAACCAGCGGCGCCGGCACTGACGGCGGCGCCGGCGGCAATGCCGGGGCCGGTGGCAATGGCGGCAACGGCGGCAACGCCGACGGGTCGGGCACCGGCGGGCTCGGCGGCACCGGCGGCGGCGGCGGCCAGGGCGGCACCGGCGGCGGCGGGGGGACCACCACCGCCGACGGCCAAAACGGCGGCCACGGCGGCGAAGGCGGCTACGGCGGCAACGCCGGCAACGGCGGCAACGGCGGCAACTCCGCGTCGGGCAACCCCGGTACCGGCGGGGTCGGCGGTACCGGCGGCGACAGCGGCAACGGCGGCAACGGCGGCACCAGCGGGCCAGGCGGCGTCGGCGGCACGGGCGGGGGGTCCGGCGATTCACGCGGCGGCCCCGGCAACGGCGGGAACGGCGGGAACGGCGGCAACGCGCTCGGCGCATCCAATAACGGCGGGGCCGGCGGGACCGGCGGCCACGGTGGTGACCAGGGCACCAACGGCGTCGGCGGCACCGGCGGCGCGGCCACCGCCACCGAGCCCGGCGGGACCGGCGGCAGGGGCGGAGCCGGCACCTGGGGCGGCGGCGCCGGCGGCACTGGCGGCAACGGCGGCGACGCCGCCGGGTCCGGCAGCGGCGGCGCCGGCGGTGCCGGCGGCACCTTGGGCAGCGCCAGTGACGGCGGCGCGGGCGGCACCGGCGGCGCGGCCTCGGACACCCAGCCGGGCGGCAAAGGCGGCAACGGCGCCACCGGCAGCAACGGCGGTGGAGACGGCTTCGGGGGCAATGGCGGTAACTCCGCGCTCGGCAATGGCGGCGACGGCGGTGACGGCGGCCCCGGCACCCCAGGTGGCAATGGCGGCGCGGGCGGCGCCGGTGGTGCGGCCTCAGCCACCGAGCCGGGCGGCGCCGGCGGCAGCGGCGGTAAGGGCGCGTTCGGCGGTTATGGCGGCTACGGCGGCAACGGTGGCAACTCCGGCGGGTCGGGCACCGGCGGGCACGGCGGTGCCGGCGGCGCCGGCTCTGTCGGCGGCAGCGGCGGCGATGGCGCGGACAGCTTCGGCGCCGGCCAAAACGGCGGCAACGGCGGCATCGGCGGCTTCGCCGGCGGCGGCGGCAACGGCGGCAACGGTGGGGACTCCGCGCTGGGCGATGGCGGGAACGGCGGGGCCGGGGGGGCCGGCGGCACCAGCGGCAACGGCGGCAACGGCGGCACCAGCGGCCCAGGCGGCACCGGCGGCAACGGCGGGACATCCGTCCCCAACGGCAACGCCGGCGTGGGCGGCACCGGCGGTAACGGCGGCAACGCGCTGGGCCCAACCGGTAACGGCGGAGACGGCGGCGCCGGCGGGCGCGGCGCCGACGCAGGCACCTCCGGCACGGGCGGCGACGGCGGCGCAGCCACCGCCACCGACCCGGGCGGCCACGGCGGCGCCGGTGGCACCGGCGGTGGCGGCGGCGGCAACGGCGGCGGCATCGGCGGCAACGGCGGCAACGCTGGCGGGTCCGGCCACGGCGGTAATGGCGGCGCCGGCGGCGACTCCGGCGACGCCACCGCCGGCGCTAGAGGCGGTGCCGGCGGTGCGGCCTCGGCCACCCAGGCGGCCGGCGACGGCGGTGCCGGCGGGGCACCCGGCTCCGGCGGCTACGGCGGGACCGGCGGCAACGGCGGCAACTCCGCGTCGGGCAACGCCGGCAACGGCGGCGCCGGCGGCAACGGCACCAACGCGGCCAACGGCGGCGTGGGCGGCGACGGCGGCGCGGCTTCGGCCACCGAATCCGGCGGCAACGGCGGAACCGGCGGCGATGGCGGCAGCTACAAGTTCGGCGGCGGCCTCGGCGGCCTCGGCGGTAACGGCGGCGCGTCCGGCGGGTCCGGCAACGGCGGGAATGGCGGCGCCGGCGGCACCGCCGGTCTGGCCCCCACCGGCGGTCAGGGCGGCAATGGCGGCGCGGCCTCGAGCACCGCGTCGGCAGGCAGGGGCGGCGACGGCGGCGGCGGCGGCTTCGGCGGCTATGGCGGGATCGGCGGCAACGGCGGCGACTCCGCGCTGGGCAACGCCGGTAATGGCGGGTCCAGCCCCAACTCTGCGGACGGCGGTGCCGGCGGCCAGGGCGGCGCCGGCGGCGCGGCCAATGGCACCCAAGCGGCCGGGGCCGGCGGTAACGGCGGTGGCGGCGGCCTCGGCGGACGCGGCAATGACGGCGGCAACGGCGGCAACGTGACGGACGCGGCGGGCACCGGCAATGCCGGCGCCGGCGGCGACGGCGGCAACGGCGGGGTCGGCGGTGCCGGCGGCGTGGGCGGCACCGGCGGCGCGGCCTCCGACGGCGCGCCCGGAGGGACCGGCGGCAACGGCGGCAACGGCAACAACGGCGGCCTCGGC
>NZ_LZLY01000047.1 GCF_001673535.1 Mycobacterium sp. 1081908.1
CGGGTACGGCGCTCCCCCGCCGCCCCCTCCCGGCTACGGCGCGCCGCCGCCCGGTTACGCGCCGCAGCCCGGCTACGGCGGCGCCCCCGGCGGTCAGCCGGTCTTCAGCATCGGCGACGCGTTCAGCTGGGCCTGGGGCAAGTTCACCCAGAACGTCGCGCCGCTGGTCGTCTCCACCCTGATCTACGCGGTGGTCATGGCCATCGCCTACAGCGCGATCCTGTTCGGCGGCGGCATGGGCTCGACCACGACGACCACCAACGTCGACGGCTACACGACCGCCACGACGAGCATCGGTGCCGGCGGGATGATCGTCATGATCATCGGCTACGTATTGATCTATGCCGTAGCCATTTTCGCGCAGTCCGCGTTCCTGTCCGGATGCCTGGACATCGCGGACGGCCGGTCGGTGAGCATCGGTTCGTTCTTCAAGCCGCGCAACCTCGGCAACGTGATCCTCGCCGCGATCATCATCGGGATCCTGACCTCGATCGGCTCGGTGTTGTGCGTCATCCCCGGCCTCGTCGTGGGCATCTTCGCGCAGTTCGCCATCCCGTTCATCATCGATCGGTCGCAGGGCGCCATCGACGGGTTGAAGTCCAGCTTCACCACCGTCCAGGCCAACTTCGTCAACGCGCTGCTGGCGTGGCTGGTGCAGGC
>NZ_LZLY01000048.1 GCF_001673535.1 Mycobacterium sp. 1081908.1
TTCGTGCTGGCGGTGGCGGGCTGGGCGGTCGGCGGTTATATCGGCGCCGCGGCGGCCGCGGGGGCGAGCGCCGGTGGCGGGAAGGCCGGCGCGGGCGGGATCGGCCGCGGCATCGGCACGAGACCCTGCGGCGCTGCGCCGATGATCGCGCCGACGACGGTGCCGTGGGCGTCGCAGTCCGACAGGCCGTCCTCACCCATGATGTAGTCGCCGCCCGGAACGACCGGCAACCGTGGGCTGGGCGTGATCCCCGTGTCGATGACCGCGACGGCCACCCCGTTACCCGTGCTGTATTGCCACGCGTGGCTGATGTTGAGCAGGTCGAAGCCGGGCGCCAGCTGCGAGACGTCGGGCGTCTTCACGGTGATCGGCACCGAGCAGCTGTTGCCGCGCCGCATCGGTTGGTCCGGTCGCGGCGGCCCGTCCGGGGGCACCATGGCCGGATCCACCTTGGGCGGTGAGATCGCTTGGGCGGCAGGAATATTGCCCGTCACGGCAACCAGGATCACGGCTGCGATGATCGCGGCGGCCCGAGCGCACACCGGTTTCAGTGGCGAAGCCAAGTGAACAGCCCTCCCAGAGCCGCGGCGGCCGGCAGCAACACGATCATGGCCAACACCTCGAGCCACTCCACGGTCAACCGGATCAACGGCCTGAACCGTGTCGCGGGCACCAAAAGCGCTGCGGCCAACCCCAACGCGGCGAACGCGACCACCAGGGCGACCGGCCACACCAGGGCGGCTTCGAGGTTTCTGGGCCCGCCCAGCGCGTACTTGACGACACCGGCGCACACCGCCGCGCACGCACCGCACACCAGCGCCACCGCCTGGTACTTGGCGGCGAATCCTCGGCCCTGGGTGATGAAGATGCCCACCACCAGGCCGGCGACCAGCAGCGCCAACCACGCCCAGCGGCGACCCGGCGTCAGCACCCCCCACACCGCGACCGGCAGCACAGCCGACACGCCGACGCACAGGCCCACCTGAATCGCATTGACCAATCGCGCCGAGGCGGCGATCGCGGCGCCGCGGGCCGTGATGTCGGTGAGTTCGTCGTCCTCGTCCTCGGTTTCCTTCACGCCGACCGGCGACACCGTGTCCACGGGCATACCCTCGCGGCGCGCGAAAAGGTCGCGCCCCGTGATGGATCCGAAGTGCGGCGGCCGCACCCTCGCCACCCACAGCGCGATCGTCGGCGCCATCCGCACCAGCACGAGCAGCCCGAACAGCACACAGATCGACAGCACCTGGGCCGACACCGGGCGAAACATCCGGGCGGCGGCGACCGCGGCCGCGATCCCGCAAACCGTAACCACCGCGGTTGCCGCCGCGGTCTGCCACCGCTTCCGCGTCGCGGCGCTGATCGCGATGGCACCCAGGATCACCACCACGAGCCCGATCAGGGCGTGCGGGGCGCCGAGCCTGCCGGGCGGCGCACAGGCACCCGCCACAGCGACCAAAAGCACCGTGAGCCAAGCGAATCCGCTGAACATGTCGCGCCGCTGCGGCCATCCCGTAAACACGACGATCGACGCGATCGCGAGGAGCACGCCGACCCCGCCGGCAACGGCGGCCGGGACCAGGCCGTCGGTAAAGGCGCGCTCCCGCAACGTCAGCCCGGCCACCACGCCGGCCGCCATGGCGGCGATCACGATCGCCGTATGGGCGGCCGTCAACGCGGTCACGGGTGCGAACATCCGGTCCCCGCCGTCGCGGCCCAGCCACTTGCCCATGGCCGCCAGTGCCGTCGACAACGACTCGTATTGCGGCTCAAAGGATTCCCCGTCGACGCGCGGCACCAGCACCAGCGTGTCGCCGTCTTGGACGCCGAGCTCGTCGAGGCTCTTGTTGATGTCCAGCCGCACGCCGTTGACCTTATGCAGCTCGTAGCTGCCCGGCGGTAACGCGACCCCGTCGAAACCCTTTCGTTTCAGGTCGTCGCTGAGCAGTTCGACCATGCCCTCGAAGAAGCCCTCCACCGGCGTCCCCGCGGGGAACACCTGAGAGCACAGGTGCCTGTCGTAGGAGATATTGACCGCACACCGCGCCGGGAAGGCGACCTTGTGGGGCGAGGTCACTGCTGGGCCCTTTCGGCGCCGGCATCGGGCACGTACTTGTCGGCGAGCGCCGCAGTGATTTCGAACAGCCGCAGCCGCGACTTCTTCTTCAACTCGTGGACCGTGTCGATGATCCCGCCCTTTGCCAGGTGGGGGTCGAACGGCATCACTTCCACGGTCGCGCCCACCTTGGCGAACCGCTCGGTCAGGTAGGCCAGGGCGTCCTTGTCGGCCGCGCTGTCGGTGTGGTTGATGATCACGGTGCTGTGCGAGACCAGCTCGTGATAGCCCTGCGCGCTGAGGAAGTCGATGGCGCGCAGCACCGGCCGGGAGCGGTCCGCGGTGATTCCGGAGACGAACACCAGGGTGTCGGTGTTGTCCAAGACGGTCTTCATGACCGGGTGTTCGAGGTCCGGCGCGGTGTCCACCACCATGACGTTGTGGGTGCGCCGCAGCCGCGCGAGGACCCCGGCGAACATCGCCGGCACCAGCGGCCGGGGCTGATCGGACGTCCGGTTTCCGGCCAGCACGTCGAGCCCGACCACGTTTTGGCCCAGGTGTTCCCGGATGTCCGCGTAGCCCTGGACGTCGGTGTCGTTGATGATGGCGGTGTAGTCGCCGGGCGGCGACTCGTCGATGCGGTCCGCCAGCGTCCCGAACCCGGGGACCGCGTCGATCGCGATCACGTTCGTCGGGCGGCACTCGCGGAAGACACCGCCGATGCACGCGGCCATGGTCGACACCCCGACCCCGCCCTTGCCCGAGACCAACGTGATGACGAACTGCCGCCGGATGTGTCGCCGGATGCGTTCCTTTAATTCACGATAATGCCGTTCCCTCGGTGATTCCCCGAGGTTTATATTGCGGAAAGAAATGTTGTAAATGAATTTTCGCCATCCGGAGCCCGGAGGAATTTTTCGGGGCGCGGCTAAATCGGTAATACGCATTGTGTCCGATACCGAATCCCGGTGGCGCGCCGCTGGCGGTTCCCCCCGCCCAAGCCTCTCTTCGTCGTACATATTGGGGTCATTCCAAGAGGTCGTCACGACAGTCGACTCTAACACGATTTGGGATAGGCCGTTTACGCGATCAAACCCGCGAAGTGCATTAGAAGCGCACCCGGGTTTGCCATTCCGATGATTAGTTGTAACGCGTCTTTTGCGGCGTTGTCAGACGACGCGCCGGTAGGAGTACCACTCCTCGCCGGCGGGCAGGCTTTGGATGAGCCGCTGCACGGCCGCGCCGATGTCGCTGCGCGATCCCGGTGAGAGAACCTGGTAGCGGCGCCCGCCCGACGTCACGCCTTCCACACACAGCCGGCCGGCCGTGGTATCCATGATCGCGACCGATGAGTCCGCGATCGCAAAGCGGGCCGTTTGCTCCGGCCCGGCGCCGGCCTGCACCGCGACGATCGCCGCGTGGGCCGAACGTTCCGGATCGGCCGCCATGGTGAGGATGTGCAGCTGGTCGACATCCAGATGTTGCTTGAGCAGAAACGATTTCAGGCTGGCGGCGTCGTGCACCGACTGCAGCAGCTCCTCGGTATCCAGCGTCACCGGCCGCAGCGGCGCCGCTTCGGCGACTCCGCAGAGCCGTTCGACTTGGCCCACTACGAGCTCGGTGGCCGTGGCCGACTCGCTGGCGGTGCCGGCCGGGTAGAGCCGTACCAGCTCACCATGGCGTTCCAGCACCACCCACCAACTGGCGAACCGGCAGATGGCCGCGCGGGTGGGTTCGCGCCCCGGCACGTTGATCAGGAGCAGCAACCCGAGGTCGCGCCGCAACAGGACGGTCATCCATTCCCGGATCATCGGGTCGGCGTTGCCGGCCTCGTCGAGGGCGCCGCACGCTTTGAGCTCGGCGACGACGGGGTGGCGCAGCGCCATCTCCGGGGTCTCCAGCCGCGGCAGCAACGGCCGCAGGCCCAGCTCGGGGCACAGCTGCTCCACACCGGTCACCGCCTGCAACACCCACAGGCCATCGATTGTCGTTGTCAGCACGCCAAATTCACCTCAGCACACGCCGAAGGTGGGGCACATGCGGACCCGGGCGCCCCACCTTGGCCACGGCCCCGAGACACCGAAGTGTCTCCGGGGCAGGCGATTTCAGAACAGGTGGCCGATTTGACGGTCGGTTTGGATTGCGGCCTCGAGCACGTGCCCGGTCGTCTGACCGTGTTGGCGCACCGTGTCGATGAGGCCCTGCAGTCCCGACAGCATTTGGTATTGCGCGTCGAAGAAGCCCATTGCGCCGACGCCCGCGAAGAATTCCTGAAGGGCGTTGGTCTTGTTCGCAACGTCGGCGTGAATGGCGTCGAGCTGGCCGGCACGCGAGCCCACGTCCGCGGCGAAATCGGCCACGGGCCCGGGGTTGTAAGCGATGGGATTGGTCATGGTGAATTCCTCTCTGAAGCGATTCGGGGGTCTCGATTAAGTGATGTTGTGCGCGGTGCCGCCGAACAGGGCGCGGAACGCGGCTTGTGAATCGGCCTCATGCCCTTCCATCAGCGCCGCGGCCTGCTTGAGGCCCTCGGCCAGGCGCGTGCCACCCGTCAAGATCTTGTTGAGGTCGTTCGAAACTTCCGAAGCCGTGACATGCGAGGCGACTACGGCGTCACCCGACCATGTCGCGGGGTTCATCACGTTTTCCTGGTTTGCGAGGTAGCCCTGCGCGATCGCGATCGCGTGCTCCATATGCGATTGGATCGCATCGCTCGTGCTGCGCAGCACGTCTCCGTCCACACGAATTGACACGGTTGACTTCTCCTTCTCCGGTTAGCGGATCCCTTTGTTTTGTTGTTTCCCCTTTGCCTCCCCGGGGGGATGCGTCGAAGTGTATGGCGGCTGTTCAGATGTGTCGATTCACCCTCTGAGCAGGCTGTTTTCAGACTCTTTCGTCGACGACGCGAACGGTGGCGGGCTGCTCGGACTTCTTGTGGGACCCGCCGTGTCCGCCGGCCGCATGGCCCACCGGCATGCCGCCGACGCCCGTGCCGCCGGCCGTCGTCGTCGTCGGGGGGCGCACCGCCTCGGCACCCAGCGCGCCGCTGGGCCGCAGTCCTACTGGGCGGCCGCTGCTGCCGGGCTCGAACGCGCTGACCGGCCGGGTGAAGGTGGTCGCGGGCATGCCGCTGCCACCCAGCGAAGCCCCTCCGCCGCCGAGGCCGCCGGCCGCTCCGGGCGCCGCGGAAACCGCGCTCACCGCCGAGGCGGGGGTGGCGGCACCAGCGCCCAGCGCGCCGGGATTGGCGAACATGCCCATCATCGACTGCAGCGGCTGCATCGCGCTCATCGGCGCCTGCATCAGCTGTGACGGCGCCTGCAGCGCCTGCGGGACCGCTCCCATCATCGACTGCAGCGGCTGCATGAAGGTGCCGACCTGGCTGCCCACGTCCTGGCCGCCCGATGCGGCCTGGCCGGCGCCCGTGGTGCCCGACTGCACGCCCTGGAAGGCGGAGCGCATGCCGTCGCCGGCCGCGGCATCGGCAGCCGCCTGACCGACCGCCGAGGCCGCCTCTGCGGGGGCCGCCGGCGAGGCGCCCATGGTGGCCAGTGGCGGTGGTATCGCCAGGCTTTCGGCCAGCGCCGCGAGGACGGCCCCGTAGCTGGCGCCGGTCGCGGAGTTGTTCGGCCACATCACCCCGTAGTACTCGAACTCCAGCGAGCCGATGCGTGGCGTCAACGCACCGAACACGATCGGATTGATCTGGTAGTCGGCCGCGCATTCGACTCGGTTCGCACTGCACTCGGGTTCCGGGCGCATCGCGGCGTTGGCCGTCTGGTAGGCCGCGATCGCCGTCGAGACCACCGCCGGCTTCATGTCCACCCAGCCGGCCAGCCCATGCAGCGACGCGTTCAGCGCGGTGGCGCTCGCGGCCGAGCCGACCGATCCCATGCCCAGCCAACCCGCCGAGGTGACGACGGTGTTGATCATCGACGCGCTGGCCGAAGCGTGGTGACTGGCCCCCACGGCGGTCCAGGCCGCTCCGTTGGCCAACATCGTGGCCACCCCGGTCCCGAGCTTGAGCAGGAGGTCGTTCGCTTCGGGTGGACGCGCCGCCCACCCAGGATCAGGCATGAGCGCCGCTTACAGCCCGAGCGCCAGGCTGCGCGCTGCCTCTGTCGCGGTGTACACGCACGACGCGACGCTCTGAGTTCCCGCGAACAATCCCCTCTGCACCGCGTGCTCCTGGACCACGCCCAGGTAGGCGCCCCCGCACGCGTTCAGCGCGGTGCTGAAAAGGGCCGAGTCGGGGTCATTGCCCATGGGCAGGGTGCCGAGCAGTGCGGGTGCGGCGGACGCGGCCGCGCCTTCGACTTCCGCGCTGATTGCGGATTCCGCCCCGGCTGAGCCCAAGACAGCTTCGGGCTGTACGACGAACGACATAATTTCCCTCCGAACGTTCTCGCAGGCGAATCACTGCGAATGTCGATCAGTCTAGTGCGTGCGAGCAGATCGTGTATTCACAATTTCAATCCGCCAATCTCAGCGGAACCGAATTGGCTCGGAGATGCAGTTCTCAGGCAGTTGTACTCGCGTCTAATTAATGTCACTTGCACCGCAGAGACCGCTGTCGCCACTTCTGTAACGTGCGTCACTCTGCTTCCCGCGCACTGAAATTGGCGTTTTCACACGGCGGGCGCCCTGCCGGATAGTTTGGCGCGAATTCGCGGGCCCTCTTATCCGGTGAATACGGACGGCAACCCGACCAAAATTCCCTCGACGTCCGACTCGTCGGTCACCAACAATCCACGCCCCGGCGGCAATACTTGCGCGCGAAGGATCCGATTGATTTTGTTTTGCGGATCGTTGTCCATATAAAGCTGCGACACTTTCGCGGATGTTTGATACCTAATCCACGGGTCCATCTGCAGCGTCGCCCAGTTGGTGCTGTTGCGCGTGGTGAACACGTGCAGGCCGATCTGCCGGGCGCGTTCCATCAGCATCCACAGCGCCGCACCCACCGGTCCTGTCGCCGGGTAGGTCTGCGTCTGCGCCGTGCGCAGGTCCTGGACGTCATCGATGAGCACGAAATGCCGGGTCCCCTCCCACGGCTTGAGCGCACGCAACTCCTCCTGGCTCAGGCCCTTGGGAGGCAGCCGGGGCAGCAGGACCTGCTGCGCCAGTTCGGTGATGACCCGGTCGATCTCGTCTTGGTCGTAGGCGTAGGCGCGCACATAACCCGGGGCGTGCAAGTCCCGTAGGCCGTGTGGGGCGGCCTTGGGGTCGATCAGTGTCAGTTGGGCCTCTTCGGGACTGAACCGGCTCATGACCGCCTCGCCGATGGCCACCAGCGACATGCTCTTGCCGCACCCTTGCCGGCCGAGAATCATCAGGCCGGGGCTCTCCGACAGCCGCAGGGGCACGGGACCCAGCTGGTGGCGCTCGCCGATCGCGAACGCGATCGACAGGTCCTCCGCGCCGGCGTGGGCCGCCAGAATCGCGCTCAGCTCAACGCGTTCCGGCAACCGCTGCAGGACCGCGTGCTTGGTGACTCCGGCGACCTCGGCGATGCGCGCGCCGACGTCCGGGGTGTCCACCAGAGTGCGGGTCGCCGGATCGACCACCTTGGGAAGGCCGACCAACAATTCGTGCAACGAGTCCGTCAGACCGAAACCGGGGCGATTCAACGTCCGACGGGCCGCCTCGCGTGACTCGATCGCCGAGTGCCCCATCTGACTCTCACCCGGCTCGGCCAGCCTCAATTGGATTCGCGCCGTGGCGTTCTGCAACAGCTTCTGCCGCTGCCCGTGAATCCAGCCTCCCGCGCTGCACATCACGTGCACCCCATATTCGGGACCGCGGCTGCTCAGCGAGATGATGCGATCTCCCAAGAGCATGTCTTTGGTGTAGAGGTCGTCGTAGTCGTCGACCACCACGAAGACATCGCCGAACGGGTCGTTGGGGTCGGTGCCGCCCAGCCCGTCGCTGCCGGGCCCGAACCGCCGCTCGCGGAACCCGTCGAGGTCGATGTTGGCGCGCCGGAATGCGTCCTCGCGGGCGTCGATCAGCGCGTCCATGCTGCTCAAGATTCGCTCGATGCCCTCGGTGTCCTTGGGCGACACGATGTCCGCGATATGGGGCAGCGACCCGATCTGCGCCATCGTCGCCCCGCCCACGCAGAAGAACGTCACCCGCGACGGCGTGTACATCAACGCGGCCGAGCACATCAGCGTCATCATCGTGGTCGTTTTGCCGCGCTGCTTGGCTCCGACCACGATGATGTTGCTGCGCAACCCATCAACGGAATACACCACCTGTTTGGACTCTTCGGGGATGTCCATGATGCCCACCGGGAACACCAGCCCCGGGTTGCGGCCGTAGTCAACGTGCCACGGCTTTCCGCGCCACCCGGACACCAGGGCATCGACGGGTTCGGGGTGCTCCAGCGGCTCCAGCCACGGCCGGCGCGGCGCCCGGTGTGGCACTGTGTGCAGAGACTCCCGCAGCACGTCCACGATCTTCTTCTTCTTGAAACCGTCGTCGTGCAAGAGGAATTCGTCGGGTTCCTCGTCCGTGGCCGACGCGGCCTCCAGCGCGGCGGCGTCCGCGGAGTCCAGCGGCTGATATTGCCAGTTGTAGAGCCGGGGCTGCGTCAGGGTCATGTCGACGGTCCGGACCGCCTGGCTCCTCTTGGGCAGCACGAACGGCGCGGACAGGTAGAAGCAACGGAACGGCTCCAGGTCGCGCGGACCCACCTTGAGCAGCGCGAAACCGTTTTCCTTCGAGGGCAGGTGGTAGGCGGCGTCGGTGCCGATCACCTCGCGGCTGTCGTCGCCGGATTCGGCGCGCAGCGCGATGCGAAACGCGATGTTGGACTTGACTTTCTGCAGCGAAGACAGGTCCAGCCGTTGGCCGCCCAGCATGAAGAAGACGTTGGCCCCCCGGCCTTCCTGACCGATGTGGATGATCAGGTTGATCCACTTGTCGTGATTGGCGAACAGCTCGAGGTATTCGTCGACGATCACCAGCAGCACCGGCACCGGCGGCAGATCGCGTCCGGCCAGACGGATCTCCTCGTAGTCGTTGGCGTCTCGCGCGCCCACCGAGGTGAAAAGCTCATACCGCTGCTTGATTTCACCGTCGATGACCCGGCGCATCCGCTCGGCCAGGTGCCGTTCGTCCTTGCCGAGGTTCGACAGCGCGGCCACCACGTGGGGGATGCCCAGGATGTCCTGGGCCGCCGATTCGAACTTCATGTCGACGAAGATGACATTGAACGCCTCGGGTGAGTGCGTGAGCGCGATGCCGTACACCAACGACAGGAAGAACTCCGACTTCCCCGAGCCACTGGTGCCGATGACCACCGAGTGAAAACCGAAGCCCCCGAAGTCCTTTGCGCGAATGATCACGTTCTGCAGCTCGCCATTGGGCTTGGCGCCGACGGGGATCTCGCACCACCGCTCGTCGCCGCGGCCGCGCCGCTCCGACCACAGCCGGTCGACGTCCAGCTCGCGGGGGTCGCTAATGCCCAGCGCCCGCAGCAGTTCGGCCGCGCCGCTGGTCGAATCGGCGATCTCGGCGCTGCTGGTGGGCGACCACCGCGCCATCGAGCGCGCATACCGGTAGGCCCTTGGGATCGACAGCTGGTCCGCGTGGGCGAAGAACTTGCCGCCGGTGCGAAGGAGCGGCGCCGGCCGGCCGTCATCGTCCGCGCCGTCGTCGCCGTTGCGGCTGGCATTTTCCGCGCCGTGGGTGGCGCCGTCGACGACGGTGTGTCGCTCACTCATCTCGTAGAGCTGATCCCTGCCGAACCCGACCCCGATACCGGGCCGAGAGGCTATGCGCAGCACCGTGATTCCGGCTTTACCGACTTGGCCGACCACGCTCTCCCATGCCTCCGGACTCCCGGTGTTGTCGTCCACGATCACCCAGTGCGGGCCGAGATCGGCCCCGGCGTCGGGCTGGCCGGTCTCCAGGGTCGAGCCGAGGGTGGTCGGGCTGGCCGCGGCCAGCGGCGTCCACTGCCCGCGCCTGCCCTTCATGTGCAGCTCGGCGCCCAGTGCCGCCTCGAGTTCCTCGGGTGTGGCGAAGATCAGGCGCCGCCAGCCGCACGCGTCGAACAGCTCGTCGTGCAGGTTGTGCGGTAGCCACACCATCCACGACCACAACTCGGGGTTGCGGGTGACCACCATCAACTTGACGTCGCGCGGGTTGTGGAACACCGCCAGCGAGCACAGCACCGAGCGCATCAGGGACCTGACCCGGTTCAGATCTTCACCGACGAAGCTGAAGCCGGGCGCGGATCGCAGGTTCACCACCTTGGCGATGTCGCGAATCTTGCGTTGTTCCAAGATGAAATCGCGGAGGGCCTGGCCGGTAACCGGTTCCAGCTCCTCGTCGGAGGCGATGTCGGGCCATGTCACCGACAGCACCGAATCCGGGGCATGCTGCACGCCGGTGCCCAGCCGCACCTCCAAGAAGTCGACGTCGCCGCGACCCCGCTCCCACATCCGCGGACCGCCGATGATGGCCCCCAACCCCCGGGGATCGGAATGCACCGATTGCTGCCAGTGGCGCTGCGCGCACACCGCGTTCTGGATCTCGTCGCGGTTACCGTCCAGGTCGCGCAGGTAGCGGCGGCGGCCCTTTTCCAGTTCCCCCCAGGTGATTTTGCGCGCGCGCCCGAACCGGCCCGAAAACGCCAACATGCTGAAGGCGCCGATTCCCATCAACGGGAAGAACCCGGTCGAGAGGCTGCGCACTCCCGATACGTAGAGCATGACGACCGTGCCGATCAGTGCGACGATCAGCGCCGGCACGCCGATCATCACCCAGATGTTGCGCGGTTCGCGTTCGGGCAGGGCAATCGGCGCATTGGGCGCCACCCGAACGGGTTTCGGTGGCTGGATCTTGACACGGTTGATGGGGAACGCTTTCTTGGACATCTTCTAGCCTCCCGCCCTTGCCGATGTCGTCACCACGGTCGCCTGTCCTGTCGCGGGCACCGTGTCGCGCGCGACCAACGCCGCCTGCTGCGACAACGCCGGCCCCGCGGCAAAGGTCCGCAACAACGGCCACGGCGCCTGCACCGCCATCGCCGGATCCAGGCCCAGTGCGCGCAGGGTCGAATCGTCGGATGCGATGCCGAACCGCACGCCGTTGTCGGCCACCCAGAACAGCGATTCCCTTGAGTCGCTCGTGATCACGCCGCTCGTCGATGTGACGAAGTTGGCCGCACCCGGCAACACCAGCACCTGATTGGCCACGACGGATGCCGGATCGCGGTCGTCGCGGACCAGGCGCACGATCCGGTCGTCCATCGACGAGGGCGCCGGAAGCCCACGCCCGTTGTAGATGGCGACCCGGGCCTGCGGATCGGTCGATGCCTTCTCCCACCCGACACATGTCGTCGGATTTGCCGCGGAGTCAATGAAATTCAGATGCCCGGTCGGGTAGTAGTCCACCGTCAGCGAGCTCACCTCGGGAATGTTGACCAGCACGTCAGGAGTGACCGTCCGCGGCGACGCCGACCCGTAGGAGTTCGCGCTGCGGAGCAGATCGGCCACGAAGCCCCCGACCTTTTGCACCCCATCGGCGAGCAACACGTAGAACTGGCTGCCGCCGCCGGCGGTTTGGGCCTGCAGCACCGCTCCCACCTGGGAGCCGGGCAGCCACCGCGACGGCGTTCCTGCGTCGGGGACCTTGGGCACGCGAATCGGCTCCGTGGCGGGCATCCCGTCGAAGAGCGCGCGCGAGATCTCCACCGGCACAGTGGTTCCCGGGTCTAGCCCAAGGCTCAGCGTGACCGCCCTGTCAGAGGGGTCGATTTGTGAGCGTTTTCCACCCCAGATCACATAGGTGGCGCCTTGAAACGTCGCCAGCAGTCCCGCGTCCTTTGCCATCGGGGCGGCGCGACCGCCGATGAGCTGGCCCGCGATGGAGGTCACCACGGGCTTATCCGCGGTGCGCGGCCTGCCCGCCGTATCGCATACCGCCCACGCCGACACCGCTCCCCGGTTGACATGCATGGCCGCGGGCGCGCCCGGAATGCCGACCAGCGGCCCGGTCGGATACTTCGCGATCTCGGCCGGTTTCACCCACGTCGGCTGCCCGGCGGTGCCCGTCGCTAGGCGCGCCGACGTCAAATTGAGCGCCGGATACAACCGGCCCTCGATGCGAGCGTAGATCGCCCCGGATTCGCGGTCCCCGATAATCGCCGAATCGCCCACCACGCCACTGGGTTTGATCACGTTCAGGAGAACCATCCAGCCTGAGGCGATGGCCACCAACACGACCGAGAGCACCAGGGCGGCGGTCTGTTTGCGGTCGTCGTGCTTCATTCGCACCGAGAAGCGGGTCGTCGCCGCCCGCAGCCGACGGTTGTAGAACAGGTGCCCCGAATTCTGGTCGCGGTTGGACAAACTCAACGGCATTGCTCAGTAGCCCCTCGGTCCGAGGCGCGGATCGGCCTGCTGTATCCGATCGGCCAAATCCGACGCATCGACGGCGACGCCGTACCGGCGTTGTGCGTAGTTGATGAAGGCGCAGGCCTGCGCGACCAGGTCATGGATGCGCGTCGACGTGCCGGGCTCGTGATAAGCAGCGAAGGTCGGGGCGATGAACTGCCACGCACCCTTGCTCGGCGTGCCCCTCGCGGCGTTGGAGTCCCAGTTGTTTTCGGCGTACGCGTCGTAGTTGGACTCCCGGCGCGCCACCAGGTCCATGCCACGCTCCCAGCGGGCGCGTGCGACCGGGTCGTGAATGCCCTTGATATCCAGGGCTTTACGGATAGCGGTCCGGACCGCTGCGCGGCCGCTGCCGAGCTCGGCGTGGCGGTGGTTGTATCGCAGCCGCCGCAGCCGCAGCGCCAACATCCGTGCCCGGGAGCGCGCCCGCATGATGTGCCCGTGCTGTGTGCGCAATCGAGCGGCCATCCGAACCGTCGCCTCGCGCCGGCCAAGCGGCGTGTCGCCCGCCGGCACGGCGTCGGCAATCGCGGCGTGCAGGTTGAGTCCCGTCGCGGTCCTCGCTTCAAAGCGGTCGGCACGCGCCGTTCCCAGGATCGCGGCCAGCGATCCGTCGATCTCGGCTAGCCGGCGCAGCCTCCCCGTCGCGATTGCCGATCGGGTCGTCGCCTGCGCCGGGCCCCCGCCCGTGTGGGTCGCCCGGCGGATGCGGTCGGCGTGGCCATGCAGCCGCGCGAGCGTGTCACCGACGTCGTGGCCGGGATCGCCGCCGGCGAAGAGGCGGTGGCCCCGGGCCAGGGCGGCCACCGCGTGCGTCATCGCAGGATCATTCAACGATTCCCCCACCGTAATTCCGATCGAAATCGGCCTGCGCCTCTTCGCGCAATGCCTCAAAGACCATATTCAGCCGGTCCATCAACTCCCGACACGAGTACGACGTCACCACATGGGGGGCCAACGACAGTCCGGTGAGCCGCCCGTCGGAATTGCACACCGCGTAGACGTCACCAACGTCGGCGGTAAAAGTCACCGATTCCTGGGCGGCCAGAACGGCCTCCCACTTCTCGAAATTCGCCTTTAGGTCCGCCAAGACCTGGTCGACTAATGCTTTATCCGCCGCGGCGTCCGGGCGCACCGCATCCGTATCGGACACCTCAGCCACAACTCCCATAACTCCTGGCCCACGAGCCGACCCTCGTTTCCCCGCCGCGACACGCACGTGGCCGCACGGTCATGACATTACTGCCGCTGGGGGGTAGCGACCACTCATCTTTTCGCCGGTATTAGGGGCCATCGCGTCAATGCAATTGGATCGGTAATGCCATTCAAAGCCGGCGTTTCTCCACTCAGCGCCGAGAATTGTCGTTTTCAATGCAGGACTGGACGAATGGCTTATTCGGGGGCCTCTTCGTCCGTCGGCACGATCACGATGCGCCGGTTGGGCTTGGCCACGACCGGCGGTTTGCCCTCGGCGGACTTCGTGACCGGAACCTTCGGCGGGACCGTCAAGCGGCCTTTGACCGGCTGTCCGTTGGGAATGCCCGGGACCGTCACGCGCTTTTCTGCGGGCTTGTCCTTGCTTGCGTCCCCGCCCGCGCCCATGCCGCCGGGCATCATCGGCATGCCGGTCATGCCCATCGGTCCGGTCTGCGGCGTCATCCCGCCGGTCTGCGTCACCGTCACCGGTTTGACCGACGATGCCGCGGGCGTGGTCGGAGGCGATGACGACGGCACGGGCGGCGGACCCATAAAGCCGGTCGGGGTGGTCCCACCGCCGACGCCGCCACCGCCTCCGCCACCGAGGCCGGCGTCACCGCCGCCGGCGCCGCCGAAACCGGGTTCTTCGGCCGACATATCAGTCAGCGCGGCCGCGGCCTCGCCACCCTTCGCCGCACCCATCAAGGGCTGGATCGCGCTCTGCGCGGCCTGCATCGCCTGCTGCGGAAGCTGGGTGAGCGGTCCCATGACACCGCCGAGCGCGCCGGTCAGCGAACCCGCGAGCCCCGAGGCCATCTGGGGAAGCATCTGCGCCAGCTGCTGGAACTGCTGTGAGGATTGGGCCTCATTGGCCGGAAACTTCTGCGCGGCGTCGAGCGCGTGGGCCCGACGATCGGCCTCGCCGGCAAGGCTGGCCGCCTGGTCGCCGGGCACACCGCCGTTGGCCGCGAGCGCGAGGCCGGCGGCAGCCCCGTCGACCGTTGTTCCGCCGGCAGGAACGGGATTCGGCCCTATCGTCGGCGGCGGGAACGGCGCCGTCGGTAGGGTCGGCACATCCACACTTATCGGCCCTCTGCCGCCTCCCATGAATGCCCCTCAACCCTCATGCGTCGCTGCCCGGCCGTCGCTTTGGGGCCGCCACACAAACCATCTCCTGAATCGAATGGTAGATCGACGGCAGCTCGGTTTGTAGTCACCGCAGCTTTGCCGCGACCGCTTGGAACCACGCAACGTGGTAGTGCGCCAGCCATTCGTGGCCTTCGATAAGGGCCTGCACCGCTGCCAGGAGCATCCAGTCGGCCGCCGGCGATAAGTCGTGCGGATCCTCGAGCGCTTTGTTGTAAGCGGCTTGCTGCTCGTGGCGCAACGCGTCGACCTCGTTCTCGGTGACTCCTGTTCCCCGGGTCGCGGCTTGTGCCAAGGTCTGGGCAATTCGCGGTAATCCGTCGCGGCGCCGAACTGCGTCAACCAGCGTTGGGCCGAGCTCTTCCACTTCGGGGCCCTTGCGTGCGAGGCGATCACCGGTGAGGGGCGGGTCATCGGGTCCCGGCTTGGCGATGAATCCATGGGCCTTGTACACCGCCACACTGGTGACCGCGCCCAGCAGATCGACCACGTTGGCGTCGGGTCGGCGGACCGCCGGCTCGAGCAGTCGGTTCACGCCGACCGGGATCTTCACGTTCGGCGGGATCCACCCGCACCCGATGCTGCCGACCAAAAGCGTTGTGCCATCGTCGCGCAAGCCGGCGGCCCATGAGAGGCCCGGAGCCTGGCGGGCCACCGAGTCCACCAGGCGCTGCAGCCTCTGCTGTTCGGCGGCCCGACTCGACGCGTCGCCAGCCACGGCGCCAGTGGCCGCGGACAAGGCCGCTGTTCCCGCCGGAGTCGCCGCACCGGCCCCGGCCTGAGCGGCCGCACCCCGCTGGACCGTGGACATCAACGGGCTGCCCGCCGAGGGCGACGTCGACGGCGACGGCGCTACCGGTGCGCCAGATACGGGCGCTGTTGGCGGTGAGACTGCCGGAGGGGCAACAACGGGAGGACGCAGGTCGGAGCCGTAGGCGGGGAGTGGACCTGCCGGGACTGACGACGCGCCGGCAACCGGGCTCATCGGAGTGGACATCGGCATCGCCGTGGCGACCGGTACCGCGCCGCCCGTCGAGGACACCGGGGCTGCGGGGGCGGCGGCGGCCGATACGCCCGAGCCATGGTCCACTGCAGCGGAATCGACGGCACCGGCCGCGATGGTTGGAGCTATCGCGGGCGCGACCGGCGCCTGGGGTGGTGCCGTCGCCGGCGACCCCGTTGCATTCATCAGTCCCTGTGACAGGTTCTGGGCACCGGCCGCCGCCGGCTGGCCGGTCATCATTCCTTGGGCGAACGACTGCCCGAGCTGATTCGGCGAGAGCCCAGGCAAGCTGGCGGCTGGGGAAAGACCGCCGCCACCAGGTAGCGGCGCATTTACTGCAGGAGCGCCTGGAAGCTGCGGACCCGTTGCAGTAGCCGGAAGCACTGGACTGCCCGCGCCGCTACCGCCGGACTGCCCAATGCCCGGCCCAAAGGCTGTGCTTAATTGTTCCCCGGGGCCCGAACCGCCGCCCGCGGCCTGCCCACCTGCGTTTCCACCTCCGACGCCAGAGCCCATCGGGGTAACGGGCTCGGGCCCGCTGCCGCTACCACCTCCGGTGCCGGTGCCCATAGCCGGTTGCTTCGCACCATCCAGCCCCTGCGTCTTGAGGAATTCTTGGGAGGACATCGCAACTCCCTCGGCGGCGAGGATTTTTTGCGTGGCGTCCATAATTGCCGCAACCGCAGCATCGGCTTTGTACGCAGCGAATCCGTTCGCCTCGGCGATTAGCTTTTCAATTTCGGCGGCCTTTAGGGGCGCGGGTTCCTTCGAGTTCTCGACGTTCGCGATCCGCTGATTGTAATCGTCGGCAATTCCCCTAAGCCCCTCACGCAGGTTATCGATTGCATCAGCCCCCGCTTCAAGAGCATCTGCTTTCGCAGCGTATTTCTCAGCTAAATCAAGGTGATGTTTTTCGCCCTGCTGAAAGCGGCCGACAAGATCATCGACAGTATGTCCCTGATTGCTTGACGCTAATAGTGTCCACTGCGCATGTAATTCCTGGGCGTAGCCTTCTTGCTGTTGTGACTGCCCCCTCCAATGAGCAGCACCTGCCCGAAGTGTCGCTGAGGATTGCGGCCACCACGCGCCGATCAGGACCGGCGTGTGCTTCCCAGCAGGCAAGTCGGCCCCCATGCCCCCTCCTCAGACGGCGATTGACCTAGTAAACGCAGGCGTGCCACCGGCACGAGCGGCCTCGATGTCGGGCGGATGCAGCCACCGGGCGATTTGATCTGCTGCTGAAAGTTCCCATTTTTCCTGTGATTACGGACATATCGCCGCCATCGCCCCATCTAAGCGGTTCACATCATCGACAGCTTGCTGGAAAACCGGCGACGTCTTATCGAACACGCTACTTATGGCATCCGCGTTGCGGTACGCAGCCGCGAGATTTCGGGCAGCGTCGCGCTCACTATTGCCCAAGGCAGGGTTACTGGCCGCCACTTCAAGCATCCCTGCCGCATTGGTAACTGATACCCGCGCGATCGCCACGTCGGTCGCATTCGTATCTTGCTTTACGGCGCGCGCGGCGATCTGATATTGGACGCAGAGTTCCTTTTTGGCAGTAGCAATTTGATCGGCCGTGAAGGTCGGCCGTGGGGTCGTCGCAGCGGTCGGAGCCTTATCTGCGCTATCGGCTGGACGGGTGAGCGCAATGATGCCCACAACAAGCGCCGACACCGCGATGAGACCGACTAGGGCCAGGACGACAGCTATCCAGCCATTCGAAGTCGGCCTGCCGGGTACTGGTGGTGTCCACTCCGCCATCGGAGGCGGGTTCGCGTTCATCACCCGGTTAAGGCTAATCGCCTGTGCGGCGGAGTCACTTCAGGCCACCGACTCCAAGCGTTCTAGAAGCTTGCACCGGCGAGGCATTGTTCGCCCCGCCGGCTCCTAGCGGTCTTGCCTTGAGGTCCCGGGGCCGTGGGTACCGCCAGCGTGACCGCTAGTCGATAATCAGGGCAACCAAGACGGTCCCGGCAACTAAGACGAGTAGCTACAAAAGCGTCTCACCTGGAGTTCGCTTGTTGGCTATCGTGGTTTGGCGATGGTCCGCATCTGAAGTTACTGGCTGTCGCGCTGGGCGAACGGGGTGCGGGATTTGCGGTGGTTGGTTGGTAGCAGATCGTGCTGACTGTGGGTTCTGTATTTGCCGGATACCGGATTGAGCGCGTGTTAGGCACCGGCGGCATGGGAAACGTGTACCTGGTACGCAATCCAGACTTGCCGCGCAGCGAAGCGCTGAAGGTGTTGGCCACGGAATTGTCGCGTGATCCAGACTTCCGTGCGCGGTTCATACGGGAGGCTGATGTAGCTGCCGGTCTGGATCATCCCAACATCGTGTCGGTCCACCAGCGCGGCCAGTTCGAGGGCCAGCTCTGGATGACAATGCAGTTCGTCGACGGCGTCAACGCCGAGGATGCGCAGCGAGCAGGGATGATGCCCGCAGCGCGGGCGGTGCATGTAGTCGGCGAGATAGCCAAGGCCCTCGACTATGCGCACGCACGTGGCGTAGTGCACCGCGACGTGAAGCCGGCGAACTTTTTATTGTCTGGGACGATTGGCCGCGACGAGCGGGTGCTGCTGGGAGATTTTGGGATCGCGCGTGCCCTCGACGATGCGGGGCTGACGTCAACTGGGGCAGTGCTAGCCACGTTGTCCTACGCTGCGCCGGAAGTTCTTGCGGGACAAGCTTTTGATGGCCGGGCCGACCTATATTCGTTGGGCTGCGCGCTGTTTCGGCTGCTAACCGGCGCGACACCGTTTTCATCGGGCGGTGGGGCAGCCGCGGTGGTCGCGGGTCATCTGTTCCAACCGCCGCCGAGGGTCAGCGATCGGGCGCAGGGCTTGACGAGCGCAATGGACATGGTGGTCGCGATCGCGATGGCCAAGGAACCGGCGCGCCGGTTCGGCTCGGCGCGCGAGCTCGCAGATGCCGCCGCCGCAGCCCTACATGCGGACGCGAAAATCGGATGGGCGCAAGCGAACTTGGCGCCACGCGGTATTCACACTGGCTCGGGAGCGAGCTCACCGTGGTCTAAAAATCCGCGCGGGCCGGCGACCGTGATGGCTACACCGTCCGTGCACGGCTCGTCACCGCGCCTCCCAGGGGTACAGTCCCGGCGCCACCGGCGTGTCCTCGCTGCAGCAGCAGGCGGGATAGTTGCGGTGGCGGCAGCGATCGGCGTGATCATCACAGCGCACAATCCGCGGGCCGCGGCCCCCGCCACTACGACAGCTCTTGGCCCTACGACCACTGTGACCTCGACCACCGCGCGACCTCGGCCGCCAATAGTGACACCGGCGCGCTTGCCCGATTTGCTGGCGCCTCTCGACGACGTCAAGAACTATATGGGCATCCAAAATCTGGTCGCACAACAGCCGACACTGCAACCTAGCGAAAACCCCAACGGCCCCATCGACCGTAAGGAGTGCAGACCGACACTCGGAGGCGGCGCACCCAACTCCTACGACATGCAGGGCATTATTGGCTACTACTCGCTGCTGATAAATGAGCCCCGCAATGGCACTCCCCTGCAAGGTGCGGGCCAAGTGGTGGTGGCGTTTCGGGACGCTGACGCCGCCGAACAACAGCTGGCGAATTCGGTAGCGATCTGGCGTAAGTGCGGCGGCTCGACCATGACATTGCCGGGAACTCCTAGGAATGTGCCTGTTTCGATGAGTGTTCCGGACACAACCGCCAACGGGATCACCACGATGGTTCTGAAAGTTCAAGGACCAGCGATCAGAGCGCGTGATGACCGCGCGATCGCCGCCAAAAACAACGTACTCGTCGACGTCAGCGTCAATATGGTGAATAGCGACCGCGGACAGCAGGCAGTTCTTGATATCACCAACTCCGTTCTCCGCAATATTCCTGATTGACTATGACGACAAAGGTCCTCGGTCGGTCTGCCTGTTATGCGGGCCCACCGCTGCACGACGCTTCTTTCGCCGGCGCCCGCCGCAATTCGCTATTACCCCACCGGCCCGCGATGCCGATGCCCAGTCGTGGCGGGACGCACCACTTCGGGGTCGACCAAACGGCCCAGGCCGTATTCGCCGCGGTGACGCGCCGTCATGCGATCACCTTCCAGCGCGTCGCCGTGACCGGAAACCACGTCGGACATGCTGAACAGCGACTCCGACCCGTCGTCGAAATAGTGGAGGTGGTCGTAGAACGGGTTCATCGGGGTGCCGGGCACTTCGGCTTTGAACCGGGTAGAGCCGTAGCCGTCGACGGCGGGATCGTTGCCAAGCCCTCCGAAGTTCATCCCGATGAGGCCGGGGCCGGTCACCCGGGCCGGCGACCAAGTGACCGCATCACCCGATGCCGCACCGACGTAGACGTGTCCGCCCTGTGGCAGATGAAAGTCGGCCGCCGAACGCGCCAGGTCGGTGCCCGGGGATCCGACGAGAACCACGTCGTTCGCACGCATCCCGTGGGCCGCCGCCGCGTCCGCGACGAGGGTGGATCCGTACGAGTGGCCGACGACCGTCATATGGGTCGGTGCCCCTTCGTGGGTAATCCCAAGGGCGTTCACGTCGGCGGCCAACACCCGCGCGCCATCGCGGGCCATCTCCGCTTCGCGAAGGGCGGGATCGATCCAGTTATCCGGCGCGTCGTAGCCGACCCACGTCACCACGGCAGTCCCGTTGCGCCAATCGGCGCGGGAGGACTCCTGATACAGACGCACACCCTCGGTCTCCGCCAGCGTTCCCTCGCGCACCGAAGTGGCCGCACCCTTCACCAAGACGGCCGTGTTGACGGCGGTGTCGGGATTACCGATCGCGATGGCCGCGGCTCCCTCGCCGCCGAAGGCCTCGGGCTGGTACTTCAACAGGAACACGTCCGCGCTGCCGCCTGACGCCTCCAACCCGTGTCGGGTGCGAAAAGCGTTGGCGTAGCGGTTGATTGCGACGCCGGTCAGCCCGTACCTGCCGGGTTCAGCGAGCACGTCGTTGACACCGACGCCGCGCAACGTGGCGAGGTCTTCAACGCGACGGAGGTCGTCGTTCATCACCGCCTGATTGACGCGACTCCGCAAGGCGACGGGAACGCCGTTGAGGTTTCCCAGCTCCGGAAGATGGTCGGCGATCAATCGGCTCTGCTGTTCCCCGTCGAGCGTCTTCCACCACCGGTTGACCTCCTCCGCGCTGGTTCCCGGCGACGGAATCCCCAGCGGCTCTGCGCCGTTCGTCGACGCATCCACCGAGCGCAGAACCGACGAGTCGTAGCCGTCCGTGCGCAAGGTGGTCAGCGACCGCTGCAAAGACTCCGAGTAGCCATCGCGCCGCGACCGAAGCTCGGCTAACGCGGCCGCGGTGTCGTCGATGGCCTTCTGCTCCAGGGCGCGGATGAGCGCATCCAACGCGATTCGATCGGGCGCAGTGAGGCCGTCGTCATTCTCTAAAGCCAGCGCTTGGCCGAGCAGGTCGTCAGCCCGCCGCAGTTGGGTCTCCAGCGTCGAAATCAACCCTGCGCCAGCGCATTGCGCCTCGGCCAGCGCCGCGGCCACGCCTTCCAAATCAGCGCCGATCTTGGCCAGATGCACGGACTGACCGCCGAGCGACTGCATCGTGCGCCGCACTTCGGCCGAGTCATCGATCGGGTCCTCGCCCGTCACCCGATTCCAGGAGGCCTCGAAGCGACGACGTGCCGCATCGAAGGCGGCGCTCGATTCGGCGGTGCAGCGGCCCGCGTCGTGAAACGCTTGCGCCAGTTCGGAAATCTGGGCCGGGCGCCCCACTTGCAGGCTGTCGTCTATCGCCCAGGGGTCGCCGCCGGCTTCGGCAATCAGGTGTGGGTTGCTGATGTATCGGAAGTCCATCGCACCGCCCGCTCGTCGGCGGCGTTGCGGTCATCCATGTTGGTGAACTCGTCGGCGGCGTAATGCGCCTTGTGGCCGAGTCCGGTCAGCGTCTCCTGGTGGGCCTGCAAGTTCTTGACGTGCCGCCCGTGCGCGGCGGTCACCGACTCGTGAAACGCCTCGGCGGCGGGAAAGCCACCGAACATCCCCGAGGCCAGCGGGCCCCGCGACAGCGCAGCGGCCCCCTCCTGTGCATGCCCGCCGGCGCGGTGCGACTCGTTGGCCCCCGAGTGCAGCAAGTCAGTGTCGACGAACACCGCTACCCCTCCCCGGCCATACGACGAACGAACTGGTGGCAAAGCTAATCACCGCGCGGGTGACGGTCAATTCAGTCATAGGGTGCTCGCTCCGTCGGCCAGGCCGTCGCCGTCGGTGTCGGTAAGCCTGGTGTTCCACCGGCCATCGCCGTCCGAATCGACGTACGC
This sequence comes from Mycobacterium sp. 1081908.1, assembly GCF_001673535.1. Classification (GTDB taxonomy): domain Bacteria; phylum Actinomycetota; class Actinomycetes; order Mycobacteriales; family Mycobacteriaceae; genus Mycobacterium. The sequence continues at coordinate 22,107 of NZ_LZLY01000048.1, forward strand.
ACTCACACCCCCCTCGCCGGCGCACAGCACCCGGTCCGCCAGCCCGTCGCCGTCGGTGTCGAGCAATCGGTCGTCGGCCTGGCCGCGCCCGTCGAAGTCCACCAGCGGGCCGCCGGTGTGCTCGACGCCGTCGAGCCCGAACCACCGCAGCTGCCCACCCCGGTCGACGGCGACCCCCCACGTCCCCGACCCGTCGTCGGTAAAATACGCCTCCGGGGCGCCGTCATTGTCGAGATCGAGGGCCGCGTGGTCGGCCATCCCGTCTCCGTCGAAATCCGCCAGCGCGTCGTCCTGCATTCCGTCGCCGTCGAGATCCAACCCGAACGCATCGAGCCGGCCGTCGCCGTCCAGATCGAGGTTGGGCTGGCCGTTCCAAATGGCCGCGGAGCCATCGTCATTACCCAGGCAGTAATCCATGCCTTTTCGGACGCTGGGCAACCGCTAGGCGTTCCCGCGCGATCGCCACCACGACAGCAGCTCGGCGGTCGCCTCCTCGGTCGTCAGCGGACCGCGTTCGAGCCGCAACTCCTTCAGATACCGCCACGCCTCGCCGACTTGCGGGCCGGCCGGGATCCCGAGCAGCTCCATGATCGCGTTGCCGTCCAAATCGGGGCGCACCCGCGCCAAATCCTCCTGGGCCGCCAGCTCGGCGATCCGCGCCTCCAGCCGGTCATAGCTGGCCTGCAGCCGGGCGGCCCGGCGCTTGTTGCGAGTCGTGCAGTCGGCGCGGACCAGTTTGTGCAGCCGCGGCAGCAGCGGCCCCGCGTCGGTCACGTAGCGGCGCACCGCCGAATCGGTCCACTTGCCCTCGCCGTAGCCGTGGAAGCGCAGATGCAGAAACACCAGCTGCGAGACGTCGTCGACCATCTGCTTGGAGTACTTCAACGCCCGCAACCGCTTTCGGGCCATCTTGGCGCCCACCACCTCGTGGTGGTGAAAACTCACCCCGCCGTTGGGCTCGTGCCGCCGCGTCGACGGCTTGCCGATGTCGTGCAGCAGGGCGGCCCAGCGCAGCACCAGATCCGGGCCGTCGTCTTCCAGGGCGATCGCTTGGCGAAGCACCGTCAGCGAATGCTGGTAGACGTCCTTGTGCTGGTGATGTTCGTCGATGGCCATCCGCATGCCGCCCACCTCGGGCAGCACCACCTCGCCCATCCCGGTCTCCACCAGCAGGTCGATGCCAGCCACCGGGTCCTCGCCGAGCAGCATCTTGTCCAGCTCGGCCGCCACCCGCTCGGCGCTGATCCGCGCCAGCTGCGGGGCCATCTCGTCGATCGCGTCCCGCACCCGCGGCGCGACCGTGAAACCGAGCTGCGAGACGAACCGCGCGGCGCGCAGCATCCGCAACGGGTCGTCGCCAAACGACACCGAGGGCGCGGCCGGGGTGTCCAGCAGTCGCTCGCGCAGCGCCGCCAAACCGCCTAGCGGATCAAGGAATTCGCCAGGCCCAGTCGGCGTCACCCGCACCGCCATCGCATTGGCGGTGAAATCGCGGCGCACCAGATCGTCCTCGAGGCGCTCGCCGAAGCGCACCTCGGGCTTGCGCGACACCTGGTCGTAGGCGTCGGCGCGGAAGGTGGTGATCTCCAGGCGATAGTCACCCTTGCCGACACCGACCGTGCCGAACTGGATACCGGTCTCCCACACCGCGTCGGCCCAGCGCCCCACCAATTCCTGAACCTGCTCGGGGCGCGCGTCGGTGGTGAAATCCAAGTCGGGACTGAGCCTGCCCAGCAACGCGTCCCGCACCGAACCGCCGACGAGGTACAGCTCGTGCCCGGCGGCATCGAACAGCGCGCCCAACTCACCCAGCACGGGGGCGTGCCTATTCAGCGCGACCGCGGCGGCGGTCAACAGGTCGGCATCGGCGTCAGGCACGTTCGATCAGCGTAGTCGGGTGACCTGGCTGACACTGACCCCCCGCCACCGCACGGCAAGCGGCGAGTATCTCGGGAAGAAGGACCCCCGCCAGCTACTATCGCTTGGGTGTCGGACGCCGAACAAGCCAGACCACGTCGACGCCGGGGCCGGCGTCGGCGTCGTGGCGCGGCAGGCGCGGCCGAGACCCCCACCGATCCCCAGACGAACGGCGACTCGTCGCCCCCCAAACCCCGGCGGTCCCGGCCATCCCGCCACGTACCGGATCGACTCAAAACCGTGCACGAAACCTCCGCCGGTGGGCTGGTCATCGACGGCATCGACGGGCCACGCGACGAGCAGGTCGCGGCGCTGATCGGTCGCGTCGATCGGCGCGGACGGATGCTGTGGTCGCTGCCCAAAGGACATATAGAGATGGGCGAGACCGCGGAGCAGACCGCGATTCGAGAGGTCGCCGAGGAAACGGGTATTCGCGGCAGCGTGCTGGCCGCGCTGGGACGCATCGACTACTGGTTCGTGACCGATGGCCGCCGGGTGCACAAGACCGTGCACCACTATCTGATGCGCTTCTCCGGCGGCGAGCTGTCCGACGAGGACCTCGAGGTCGCCGAGGTGGCGTGGGTGCCGATCGGCGAGTTGCCGTCCAGGCTGGCCTACGCCGACGAGCGCCGCCTCGCCCAGGTCGCCGACGAGCTGATCGACAAGCTGCAGAACGACGGCCCGGCCGCGCTGCCGCCGCTGCCCCCGAGCGCGCCCCGGCGGCGCCCACAGACGCATTCGCGGACCCGGCATTCCGACAATCCCGTGGCGGGCCGGAAGAACGGTCACGGGCCGGGGCCGTGACGGTTCCCCGACTCTGCTGGGCCGGCTTTGTGCGCCTTGCCGCAGTGGTTGGCATCGTGGCCGGTTTTGCGATGTTCGCCGGGCCCGCCCCGCGCGCGGCCGCGGGCGAGCCCGGGGAGACACCGTTCGTCCGGGTCCGCATCGACCAGGTGACCCCCGACGTAGTCACCACAACGAGCCCGCCCGTCGTCACCGTCAGCGGAATGGTGACCAACATCGGTGACCGCCCGGTGCGCGACGTCATGGTGCGGCTCGAGCACGCGCCGGCGGTCAACGACTCTGCGGCGTTGCGGACCTCCCTGGACGGCGGCACGGACCAGTACCAGCCGGCCGCGGACTTCCTCACGGTGGCCCCCGAATTGCAGCGCGGCCAGGAAGCCGGGTTCACGCTGTCGGCCCCGCTGCGCTCGCTGGGCAAGCCGTCCCTGGGGATGGAGAAGCCCGGCATCTACCCCGTCCTGGTCAACGTCAACGGGACACCCGACTACGGCGCCCCGGCCCGCCTGGACAACGCGCGGTTCCTGCTGCCCGTGCTCGGTGTGCCGTCGGACCACGCCGACGACCTCAATTCCGTCGTCGCGCCGGATACCTCCAAGCCGGTGTGGATCACCATGCTCTGGCCGCTGGCCGACCGGCCGCGGCTGTCCCCCGGCGCACCCGGCGGCACCATCCCGGTCCGGTTGGTCGACGACGACTTGGCCACCTCACTGGCCACCGGCGGGCGGCTCGACGTCCTGCTGTCCGCGGCCGAGGTCGCCACCAGCCACGACGTCGACCCGGACGGCGCCGTCGGCCACGCGCTATGCCTGGCCGTCGACCCGGACCTGCTGGTCACCGTCAACGCAATGACCGGCGGCTACGTGGTGTCCAACTCGCCCGACGGGCCCGCCCAACTGCCGGGCACCCCAACGCATCCCGGCACCGGCCAGGCCGCCGCCACCGAATGGCTGAACCGGCTGCGCGCCCTGGCCCACCGCACCTGCGTGGCGCCGCTGCCCTATGCCCAGGCCGACCTCGACGCCCTGCAGCGCGTCAACGACCCCGGGCTGAGCGCCGCCGCCACCAACAGCGTCGGCGGCATCGTCGACCGCATCCTGGACGTGCCGTCCATCCGCGGAGCCACGCTGCTTCCCGACGGCCCCTTGACCGGCCGAACCGTCGGCCTGCTCAGCGCCAACGACAGCACCGTCGCGATCGCCGCGGGCGACCTGTCCGCCCAGGACGCGACGAACGAGAACCCGGCCGGCGTCGACACCGCGCCGAGGCGGCTGTCGCCCCAGGTGGTGGCGGCGCCGTTCGACCCCGCCGTCGGGGCCGCGCTCGCCGGCGCGGGCAACAACCCAACGGTCCCCACCTACCTAGACCCTTCGCTGACCGTCCGGCTCTCGCACGACTCGAACACCGCCCGGCGCCAGGACGCGCTGGGCTCGATCTTCTGGCATGCGTTGCAGCGCGACGCGGCCCCGCGCACCCAGCTGCTGGTGCCGCCGGCGACGTGGAACCTGCAGGCCGACGACGCGCAGGTCATCCTGACCGCCCTGGCTACCAGCATCCGGTCCGGCCTGGCGGTGCCGCGACCGTTGCCCGCCGTCGTCGCCGAGGCCGGCGCCCACACCGAGCCGCCCGAGCAGGTGACCAACGACGGCGCCGCGCGCGGCCGGTTCACCGATGACGTCACCGCCAACATCGCCGCCCAGGTCGGCCGGCTGTGGGGCCTGACCTCCGCGCTGAGCACCGACGAGCGCACCGGCCTGACCGGCGTCCAGTACACCGCGCCGCTGCGCGAGGACATGCTGCGCGCGCTGAGCCAATCCGAACCCCCGGACACCCGCAACGGGCTGGCCCAGCAGCGCCTGGCGGTGGTCGGCAAGACGATCAACGACCTGTTCGGCGCGGTCACGATCGTCAACCCCGGCGGCTCCTACACGCTGGCCACCGAGCACAGCCCGCTGCCGCTGGCGCTGCACAACGGCCTCGCGGTCCCGATCCGGGTGCGGCTGCAGGTCGACGCGCCGCCGGGGATGACGGTCACCGACGTCGGCCAGATCGAATTGCCGCCGGGCTACCTGCCGCTGCGGGTGCCGATCGAGGTGAAATTCACCCAGCGCGTCGCGGTCGACGTGAGCCTGCGGACCCCCGACGGCATGCGGCTCGGCGACCCCGTGCGGTTGTCGGTGCATTCCAACGCGTACGGCAAGGTGCTGTTCGCGATCACGCTCAGCGCGGCGGCGGTGCTGGTGCTGCTGGCCGGTCGCCGGCTCTGGCACCGGTTCCGCGGCCAGCCCGACCGCGCCGACCTGGACCGTCCCGACCCGCCGCACCCCGGATCCGCCGACCTGCACGACGAGATCGACGATCGGGTCGAGCCCAAACCCCGCGTATGAACCCCGCCTTTCGGCGGACGCACCCACAGCCGCCACAGCAGCGTTTGCCGGCGCCGCCTCGCCACGCCCGCCCGGGCCCGCCGACCGGTCCCCTGCCGCCGGTGCCGGAGCTGGCGCGTCGCCGGCCCGAGCTGTCCGACGCCGCCCTGGTCTCACGGTCGTGGGCGATGGCGTTCGCGACGCTGATCAGTCGCCTCACCGGCTTCGCGCGCATCGTCGTGCTGGCCGCCATCCTGGGTGCGGCGCTGTCCAGCGCCTTCTCGGTGGCCAACCAGCTGCCGAACCAGGTCGCGGCGCTCGTGCTGGAGGCGACGTTCACCGCGATATTCGTTCCGGTGCTGGCCCGCGCCGAGCAGGGCGACGCCGACGGCGGCGCGGCGTTCGTGCGGCGCCTGGTCACGCTGACGACCTCGCTGCTGGTGGTCGTCACAGCGCTGTCGGTCGTGGCAGCGCCGTTGTTGGTGCGGCTGATGCTGGGCCGGGCCCCGCAGGTCAACGAGCCGCTGACCACCGCCTTCGCCTACCTGCTGCTGCCGCAGGTGCTCGCCTACGGGCTGACGTCGGTGTTCATGGCGATCCTGAACACCCGCAATGTGTTCGGGCCGACGGCGTGGGCCCCCGTCGTCAACAACGTGGTGGCGCTGACGACCCTCGGGGTGTACCTGGCGGTGCCCGGCGAGCTGTCCGTCGACCCGGTCCGGATGGGCAACGCCAAGCTGCTGGTGCTCGGCATCGGCACCACGCTCGGGGTGTTCGCGCAGACGGCCGTGCTGCTGGTGGCGCTGAAACGCCAGCGGGTGAGCCTGCGCCCGCTGTGGGGAATCGACGAGCGCGTCAAGCGATTCGGCGCGATGGCCACGGCGATGGGGCTCTACGTGGTGATCAGCCAGCTCGGACTGGTGGTCGGCAACCAGGTCGCCAGCGCCGCAGCCGCGTCCGGTCCCGCGATCTACAACTACACCTGGCTGGTGCTGCAGCTGCCCTACGGCATGATCGGCGTGACCGTGCTGACCGTGGTGATGCCGCGGTTGAGCCGCAACGCCGCCGCCGACGACACCGGGGCCGTGCTCGCCGACCTGTCGCTGGCGACCCGGCTGACGCTGGTCACGCTGATCCCGATCGTGGCGTTCATGACCGTCGGCGGCCCGGCGATCGGCAGCGCGCTGTTCGCCTACGGGCATTTCGGCGAGGTCGACGCCGGCTATCTGGGCGCGGCGATCGCGTTGTCGGCGTTCACGTTGATCCCCTACGGCCTGGTGCTGCTGCAGCTGCGCGTCTTCTACGCGCGCGAACAACCCTGGACGCCCATCGTCCTCATCCTCGTCATCACCGCGGTCAAGATCGTCGGCTCGGTGCTGGCACCCCACCTCACCCACGACCCCAAACTGGTGGCCGGGTTCCTCGGGCTCGCCAACGGCGTCGGATTCCTGGCCGGCGCCGTCGTCGGCTACTACCTGCTGCGACGGGCGCTGCTGCCCAAGGGCGGCCACCTGATCGGCGTCGGCGCGGTGCGAACGATCCTGGTGACGATCGTGGCGTCGATGCTGGCCGGCCTCGTCGCCCACGTGGCCGATCGGCTGCTCGGCCTGGCCAGGCTGACGGCGCACGGCGGCGCGGGCTCGCTGCTGCGGCTGTTGGTGCTGGGAATCATCATGTTGCCGATCATGGCCACGGTCATGGTTCGCGCGCGGGTCCCCGAGGCGCAGGCCGCGTTTGATGCGCTGCGGCGCCGCTTTTCGCGCCGCGGCCCGAGCCTCCCGGTTGCTTCGCGCAAACCGGCTGGGCGGCAGGGATCGTCTCGGCCGGGCCACGTCACGTACCCTGAGCAGAGGAATTCGTCCCCGCCGGGGGTAAGTGCGGTCCAGGAGCCGATCCGGCGCAGGCCTCCGGAGCGGGTAGCCAGCGCCCGAACGAAAGGACCGGAGGTGACCGACCGCCCAGTGGAAAGCGCATCGAGCGCTGGATCCGGCTTGGGGTCAGGCGCCGAGGACTTCCAGCCCGACATTCCGCCCCGGCCGGCGCCCGAACGGTCGGCGCCGCGCCCGTCCGACCGCCTGAACGGCGACCTTTCGGCCGACAACGCCGGCGGGCCGATCCCGTTCGACGCGCCCCGCGAACGGGCCGGGGATTTGGCCGACGACGTGCACCTCGTCCCGGGCGCCCGCATCGCCGCCGGCCGGTATCGGCTGCTCGTCTTCCACGGCGGCGCACCGCCGTTGCAGTTCTGGCAGGCGCTGGACACCAAGCTCGACCGGCAGGTGGCGCTGACTTTCGTCGATCCCGACGGCGCCCTGCCCCCCGAGGTGCTACAAGACATCCTGTCCCGGACCCTGCGGCTGAGCCGGATCGACAAGCCCGGCATCGCCCGCGTCCTCGACGTCGTCCACACCGGCTCCGGCGGCTTGGTCGTCTCGGAGTGGATCCGCGGCGGTTCGCTGCAGGAGGTGGCCGACACCGCGCCGTCGCCCATCGGCGCCGTCCGCGCGATGCAGTCGCTGGCCGCCGCCGCCGATGCCGCACACCGCGCCGGGGTCGCCCTGTCGATCGACCACCCCAGCCGGGTGCGCGTCAGCATCGACGGCGACGTCGTGCTGGCCTACCCCGCGACCATGCCCGACGGCAACCCGCAACAGGACATCCGCGGCATCGGCGCCGCCCTCTATGCGCTGCTGGTCAACCGGTGGCCGTTGCCGGAATCCGGGGTGCGCAGCGGGCTGGCACCGGCCGAACGTGATTCCACCGGTAATCCCGTCGAACCCATGGCCGTCGACCGCGACATCCCCTTCCAGGTTTCGGCGGTCGCGGTGCGGGCGGTTCAAGAAGACGGCGGAATACGCAGCGCCTCAACCCTTTTGAACCTGCTGCAGCAGGCGACGGCGGTGGCCGATCGCACCGAGGTGCTCGGTCCCATCGATGATTCGCCCGCGCTGCCGCCCACCACCCGGTTGTCCACCGGTCGCGAGTACGCGACCTTCGCGCGCAGGCGCCGCAACGTGCTGATCGGTGTCGGCGCCGCCGTCGCCGTCATCGTGGTGGCCCTGCTGGTGTTGGCGTCGGTGGTGAGCAAGATCTTCGGCAACGTCGGCGGCGGCCTCAACAGAGACGAGCTCGGGCTCAACGGGCCGTCGTCGTCGGCGGCGTCGTCGGCTCCCAGCTCCGCGGCCGCGGGCAGCGTCGTCAAGCCCACCAAGGCGACGGTCTACTCCCCCGACGGGGACGCCGACAATCCCGGCCAGGCCGGGCAGGCGATCGACGGCGACCCCTCGACCGCCTGGTCGACCGAGGTCTACACCGACGCGGTCCCGTTCCCCTCCTTCAAGCAGGGCGAAGGGCTGATGTTGCAGCTGCCCAACCCCACCGTGGTCGGTCAGGTCAGCATCGACACGCCCAGCAGCGGCACCAAGGTCGAGATTCGCGCGGCCTCGACGGCGGCGCCGTCCCGCCTCGAAGACACCACCGTGCTGGCTCCGGCATTCACGCTCAAGCCCGGGCATAACGTCATCCCGGTCCGGGGCGGCTCGGCGACGTCGAACGTGCTGGTGTGGATCTCCACGCTGGGAAGCACCAACGGCAAGAGCCAGGCCAGCTTCTCGGAAGTCACGGTTCAAGCCGCATCCTGAGCGCGCTCACAGACCCGGCGTTGGTGAAGTGCCGCACCACCCCCGATTGGTTAATGTCCGGCCGTGGGTCTCGGGGGGAACAGCCAGGGCGAGCGCAGTGACGCCGAGCTGCTGGCGGCCCACGTCGCCGGCGACCGCTACGCCTTCGGCGAGTTGTTCCAACGCCACCAACGCCAGCTGCACCGGCTGGCCCGGCTGACCACCCGCACCCGCGAGGACGCCGAAGACGCACTGCAGGACGCGATGCTTTCGGCGCATCGCGGCGCCGGATCGTTCCGGCATGACGCCGCCGTCGGCAGCTGGCTGCACCGCATCGTGGTCAACGCCTGCCTGGACCGGCTGCGCCGCACCAAGGCCCACCCGACGGCCCCCCTAGAGGACGTCTACCCGGTCGCCGATCGCACCGCGCAGGTCGAGACGGCGATCGCGGTGCAGCGGGCCCTGATGCGCCTTCCCGTCGAGCAGCGGGCCGCGGTGGTGGCCGTCGACATGCAGGGCTACTCGGTCGCGGACACCGCCGCGCTGCTGGGCGTTGCCGAGGGCACCGTCAAGAGCCGATGTTCCCGCGCCCGGGTCCGCCTCGCCGAGCTGCTCGGCTACCTCAACGTCCGCGCCACGCCCGACCGCCCCGCCGGTCAGCCGGGCTGCGCATGACGGACACTGGGGCGGATGGGTGAAACCGACGACGAAACCGCGGACGGTGCGGCGGACCCTCCCCTGACGGTCGAGCTCCTCGCCGACCTGCAGGCCGGTCTGCTCGACGACGATTCCGCGGCCCGCCTGCGCCAACGGGTCCGCGACGACCCGGACGCGGAGAAAATCCTGCGGGCCCTGAATCAGGTGCGCTGCGACGTCGCGACGTTGGGTGCCGATCCGGCGTCCGCGCCCGAGGTGCCCCCGGACGTCGCCGCCCGGATTTCGGCGGCGTTGGCCTCGGCCGACCACCCCGCCGCCGCGCACTCGGCCCGGCCGCATCTGGGGCCCGCCAGGGTGGTCGCGGGCCTGACCGGCGTGGGCGCGGTGCTGGCGGCGATCGGGGTCGGCACGGTGGCGCTGATCAGCGCGCCGGAGCCCGCCCCGAGCACCCCGGCCACCGCCGAGCACATCACGGTGTCGACGCCGCCGATGACGATCCCGCTGTCGCAGGCCGAAATCCTCGGCCTGCTCAACCTCAGCCCCGACTACGGCCCGCTCGGCGACCCCGCACGGCGCGCGTCCTGTCTCAGCGGCCTCGGCTACCCGGCGTCCACGCAGGTGCTGGGCGCGCGACCGGTGGACATCAATGCCCGCCCCGGCGTGCTGCTGGTCTTGCCCGGCGACACGCCCGAGAACCTGGCGGTCTTCGCGGTGGCGCCGAATTGCAGCGCCGCCGATACCGGGTTGCTGGCGAACACGCAGGTCCCCAGGACCTAGTCTGGTGGCCAGCTCCCGGGAACACCCGCGCCTACGCTGGCGTTCGTAGACGTAGCTTCCGTACCTGAAAGGCCCGAATGACTGCCGACACCTCCGCTGCCCACGACACCGTCCACGACGTCATCGTCATCGGCTCGGGTCCCGCCGGGTACACCGCGGCGCTCTACACCGCCCGCGCGCAGCTGGCCCCCCTCGTTTTCGAGGGCACGTCCTTCGGTGGCGCGCTGATGACGACCACCGAGGTGGAGAACTACCCCGGCTTTCGCGAGGGCATCACCGGCCCGGAGTTGATGGACGAGATGCGCGAGCAGGCGCTGCGGTTCGGCGCGGACCTGCGGATGGAGGACATCGAGTCGGTATCGCTGGACGGGCCCGTCAAGTCGGTCGTCACCGCCGACGGCGAAACCCACCGGGCCCGGGCCGTCATCTTGGCCATGGGCGCGGCCGCCCGCTACCTGCACGTCCCTGGCGAACAGGAGTTGCTGGGTCGCGGCGTGAGTTCGTGTGCCACCTGCGACGGGTTCTTCTTCCGCGACCAGGACATCGCTGTGATCGGCGGCGGCGACTCGGCGATGGAAGAGGCCCTCTTCCTCACCCGCTTCGCCAGCAGCGTCACGCTGGTGCACCGGCGCGAAGAGTTCCGGGCGTCCAAGATCATGCTCAACCGCGCCCGCAACAACGACAAGATCACGTTCATCACCAACGCCGCCGTGTCCGCGGTCGAGGGCGACACCACGGTGACCGGATTGCGGTTGCGCGACACCGTAACTGGCGAAGAATCCACCCTCGCGGTGACTGGCGTTTTCGTGGCGATCGGTCACGAGCCGCGCTCGGAGCTGGTGCGCGATCTGGTCGACGTCGATCCCGACGGCTACGTACTTGTGCAGGGGCGCACGACCAGCACCTCGCTGGAGGGCGTGTTCGCGGCCGGCGACCTGGTGGACCGCACCTACCGACAAGCGATCACCGCCGCCGGCAGCGGCTGCGCCGCGGCCATCGACGCCGAGCGTTGGCTGGCCGAACAGGAAGACGAGCCCGCAACCGGAAACGCTGAGGGTACCGACACATTGATTGGAGCACCACGATGACCGAAAAGGCCGGCGCCACAATAGAAGTCTCCGACGCATCCTTCTCCTCGGAGGTGTTGTCGAGCAATAAGCCTGTGCTGGTTGACTTTTGGGCCACGTGGTGCGGACCATGCAAGATGGTCGCTCCGGTTCTGGAGGAGATCGCGAGCGAGCGCGGCGACCAGCTCACCATCGCCAAACTCGACGTCGACGCCAACCCGGAGACGGCCCGGGATTTTCAGGTGGTTTCGATCCCCACCATGATCCTGTTCAAGGACGGCCAACCGGTGAAGCGGATCGTCGGCGCCAAGGGCAAGGCGGCGCTGCTGCGCGAGCTTTCCGACGCGGTTCCCAACCTCGCCTGACGCCCGTCGGGTTCGTCGCACCACGCCCCGCGCTTAGCCTGGGGTTTTCCGAAAATTGAGAAGGATCTGCGACAATAGCGCTTAGCCGTTGCCCAAATTCAGCCTGTCAATTTGTCCCGGAGGACCTTTGGTATGTCGAGTCCGCGCCGTGAATACGGCGAGGCGCTGCGCTGTGGTGACCGCAGCGCTGCCGTGACCGAAATCCGGGCGACGCTGGCCGCGCTAGGGCTGCTGGACAATCCCGAAGAAGACCTGACCACCGGCCGGCACGTGGCCGTGGAGGTCTTCGATGCCCACCTCGATCAGGCGGTGCGCGCGTTCCAGCAGAATCGCGGGCTCCTGGTGGACGGCATCGTCGGCGAAGCCACCTACCGCGCGCTGAAGGAGGCCTCGTATCGGCTGGGCGCGCGGACGCTGTATCACCAATTCGGCGCACCGCTCTACGGGGACGACGTCGCCACCCTCCAGGCGCGGCTCCAGGACCTCGGTTTCTACACCGGCCTGGTCGACGGGCACTTCGGCCTGCAGACCCACAACGCTTTGATGTCCTACCAGCGCGAATACGGACTTTCCGCCGACGGCATCTGCGGCCCGGAAACCTTGCGGTCCTTGTACTTTCTCAGCTCACGGGTCAGCGGCGGCTCGCCGCACGCCATCCGCGAGGAAGAGCTGGTCCGCCGCTCGGGACCCAAACTGTCGGGCAAGCGCATCATCATCGATCCGGGCCGCGGCGGCACCGACCACGGCGCCATCATGCAGGGGCCGGACGGACCTGTCAGCGAAGCAGATGTGCTGTGGGACTTGGCGAGTCGGCTCGAGGGCCGGATGACCGCGATCGGCATGGAGACCTTTCTGTCGCGGCCGACCAACCGCAGCCCGTCGGATGCCGAACGCGCGGCCACGGCCAACAACGTCGGCGCGGACCTGATGATCAGCCTGCGCTGCGAATCCCAGGCCAGCCCGTCGGCCAACGGCGTCGCCTCCTTCCATTTCGGCAACTCGCACGGTTCGGTCTCGACGATCGGGCGCAACCTCGCCGACTTCATTCAGCGAGAAGTCGTGGCCCGCACCGGTTTACGGGATTGCCGAACCCATGGGCGGACGTGGGATCTGTTGCGGCTCACCCGGATGCCCACGGTTCAGGTCGACGTCGGCTACATCACCAACCCGCGCGACCGCGCGATGCTGATCTCCACGCAGACCCGCGACGCCATCGCCGAAGGCATCCTCGCCGCGGTCAAGCGGCTCTACCTGCTCGGCAAGAACGACCGGCCCACCGGCACCTTCACCTTCGCCGAGCTGCTGGCCCACGAGCTGTCGGTGGAGCGGGCATCCAGGCTGGGCGGTTCTTAACTGCTCCCGTTGATCCGCAGCGTATTTCCCACAGCAGAAGAACCCGAACCCGCCCCCACCGGCTCTTCCAGTTGGGCGTTGGCCAGCAGGCGCTCCAGCGCCGCCTCGACCTCGGCCTTCCAACCAAGTCCCTTGTCCAACTCCAGCCGCAGCCGCGGAAAATACTTGTGCGGCGCCACCACAACGAATCCCACGTCCTTCAAGAACTCGGCGTCGATCATGCAGTGGTCGACCGAGCAGTCACCGAGCGCCTCCAGCACCGGCCAGACATCGGGGTCCACCATCCGCGGATCCTGCAGCTCGGACGCGGCCGGCGTGCGACCGAACGCTTCCAGCGCCCGGACCCCGCGGCGCACCAGCTCGTCGACGACTCGGGCGATGAGCCCATGCGGCAGGTCGTCGGCGGCTTGCCCCGGCTCGATGTTCATCGACGTCAGCAGCACCGCGTCGGCGGACACCGGCGCGGTGGGAAACCGTTGCGCCCGTGGCACCGCCCGCGGCGGGGCGTAGAGGACGTATCCCAGGCACGGCGGCTCGGCGTGGCTGCGCTCGTCGTCGGGAATCGCGGTCGCGACCAGCCCGCACGAACCCCACTCCAGCATCACCATCGACAACCACGCTTCCTTTTCGAATTCGGGGTCGGCGAGGTGGTCCTGGTTACCGAGGGTCGCGGGGTCGACCTCCCAGAACACGCATCGGCGCGCATGCTTGGGAAGCTGCTCGAAAGCCTCGAGCCGAAGCGGCGTGATTCGAGCGGACACTAGCCTCCTGGCTTCCGTGCGGTCCTGCAGCCATTCAATTGTGGCCCACCGGCAACCTCTCCAGGATAGGAGAGTTTGACCTCATCGGACCAGTGTTTGCCCCGCCACTTGGGCCGCCCCGGGGTGACGGTCCGGGCACCGGGTCGGCCGCCGGGTAAACGACGAAACACCTTGAGGCACATGGGAACTCCGCTGAGTTAAGGCAAACGAGGCCGGCGATTTCGGGCCCCGAAGGGCCCCAGTGTCACAGTGACGTAATTACACCGTGTGTACGGTCATGCCTTCGGAGGGGTCATCACGTCCACGATCCGCTGGAGATCCTCGACCGAGCCGAACTCGACGACGATCCGCCCCTTGCGTTTGCCCAGGCTGACCGTGACCCGGGTGTCGAAGGTGTTGGACAAGCGCTCAGCAACGTCTTGAAGGCCGGGCATCTGAATCGGCTTGCGGCGTTGCGGGGCCGGGGCGGCGCCGTCGCCGCGGTTGGCCAGGGTGACCGCTTCCTCGGTGGCGCGCACCGACAGACCCTCGGCGACGATCCGCCCGGCCAGCTCCTCCTGCGCCTCCGGGCCGGACTCCAGGGCCAGCAGCGCGCGGGCGTGGCCGGCGGACAGGACCCCCGCTGCGACCCGCCGCTGCACCGCGATCGGCAGCTTCAGCAACCGGATCATGTTGGTGATCAGCGGCCGGGACCGGCCGATGCGGGACGCCAGTTCGTCGTGGGTGACGTCGAACTCGTCGAGCAGCTGCTGGTAGGCCGCCGCCTCCTCCAAGGGGTTCAGCTGTACCCGGTGGATGTTCTCGAGCAGGGCGTCGCGCAGCAGATTGTCGTCGCCGGTCTCGCGCACGATCGCCGGGATGGTGGCCAGGCCCGCCTCCTGCGCGGCGCGCCAGCGTCGCTCCCCCATCACGATCTGGTACCGGGCCCCGCCCGGCGCCCCGGCCACCGCGCGGACCACGATCGGCTGCAGGAGCCCGAACTCGCGAATGGAGTGCACCAGCTCCGAGAGGGCCTCCTCGTCGAACACCTGCCGGGGCTGACGCGGGTTGCGCTCGATGTCGCCCGGCGCGATCTCGCGGTAGACCGCGCCCACCGAGGCGGCCTCCTGCGCCGGCCCCCCGATCAACACGTCGGCCGCCGCGTCCCCCATCCGCGGGCCCAGCGTCGCCGGCCCCGAGTCGCCCTCCGCCGGGCCGGTGGGGATAAGCGAAGCCAGGCCCCGGCCGAGGCCGCCCTTCTTGCGTAATGGCTGCGTCATGGTCGTCCCTTCACGGATGGTGTTCAATCGCGCTCGGCGAGTTCGCGGCTCGCGTCGAGATAGCTCATCGCCCCGCGCGAACCGGGGTCGTAGTCGATGATCGTCATGCTGTAGCCGGGCGCCTCGGAGACCTTGACGCTGCGCGGAATCACCGTGCGCAACACCTTGTTTCCGAAGAACCGGCGGACCTCGTCGGCGACCTGATCGGCCAGCTTGGTTCGTCCGTCGTACATCGTCAGGATCACGGTGGTCACCTCGAGCCGGGGGTTGAGGTGGGCCTTGACCATCTCGATGTTGCGCATCAGTTGGGACACGCCCTCCAGCGCGTAGTACTCGCACTGAATCGGGATCATCACCTCGGGCGCGGCCACGAGCGCGTTGATCGTGAGCAGTCCGAGCGAGGGCGGGCAGTCGATGAAGACGTAATCGAAGTCGAACTGGTCGAGCTCGGCCAGCGCGGTGCGTAGCCGGTTCTCGCGCGCGACCATGCTCACCAATTCGATTTCGGCGCCGGCCAGGTCGATCGTCGCCGGCACACAGAACAGCCGCGCGCTGTGCGGGCTCGGCCGTAACGCGTCACGCAGCGATACCTCGCCGATGAGGACCTCGTACGAGGACGGGGTCCCCGACTGCCGGTCGTGGATGCCCAGCGCGGTGCTCGCGTTGCCCTGGGGGTCGAGATCGATGACGAGAGTCTTGAGGCCTTGCACGGCCAGCGCGGCGGCGAGGTTGACCGCGGTGGTCGTCTTGCCGACGCCGCCCTTTTGGTTCGCGACGGTGAATACCCGTCGGTGGGTCGGGCGGCGCAGCGGCGAGTAGGTCGTGTGGAGGACTCGCATGGCACGCTCGGCGGCGGCGCCGATCGGGGTGTCGTATTCGCTCGGTGTTTCACGTGAAACATCGGTCGGCGCGGCGTCCTCCGCTGCGGCCGGCGCCGGGGGCTGCGCCTGCGCGACGGCCGGTGACGGCGGGGGTCCGTTGGACCAATCGGGTGGAGAACTCACCGTGCCCCCCTGTCTGCCGACCGTGCCGGCTTCTGGCGCGAAGGCCTTCCTCGTCGCGCTAAGACCACGGTTGCGGGCGGACACAAGTAGTTCACGCCACATGTCACCACCCTGACATCCACGGCACCCGATCCGGCCATCACACGCCGGTGCTCTTGCACTTCGTCGGGAGCGCGCTCCCCCTTGATCGCGATCATCCGCCCGTCCTGCCGCAGCAACGGCATGCTCCACTTCGCCAACTTGTCCAGCGCCGCAACCGCGCGCGACACCGCGGCGTCCCGGGAGCCGAATCGATCGCGCACCCAAGGGTCCTCCGCACGGCCGCGCACCACCTCGACCGCCAACCCTAGTTCGGCTACGGCCTCGGTGAGAAACTCGCTGCGGCGCAGCATCGGTTCGAGCAGCACGACCTCGAGATCGGGCCGCGCGATCGCCAGCGGGATCCCCGGCAACCCGGCCCCGCTGCCGATATCGATCACCCGCTCGCCCGGATCGAGGAGCTCCCCGACCGCCGCACTATTTAATAGGTGACGGTCCCAGAGCCGACCCACCTCCCGGGGGCCCAGGAGTCCGCGCTCCACGCCGGCGCCCGCGAGCAATTCCGCGTAGCGCCGCGCGAGATCCATCCGGTCCCCGAAGACGGCGGTCGCGGCATCCATCGATCCGGCGCCCTCCGCGTCCCCGCCGCCGGCATGTTTCACGTGAAACATCTCGCTGTCTCGTTTCACGTGAAACATCCTCGATCCTCTGCGGCCCGTGGGGACATCCGCGAATTACACGGCTGTGACTCGGTGGGCTAGTCGAGCAGGACGACGACCCGGCGCGACGGCTCCTGGCCCTCGCTCTCGCTGTGCACCCCGGGCACCGCGGCCACGGCGTCGTGAACGATCTTGCGCTCGAACGGTGTCATCGGGGAAAGCTCCTCGCGCTCCCCGGTGCTCAGCACGCGGCGCGCCACCTTGTCGCCCAGCGCGGCCAACTCCTCGCGGCGCCGGCGTCGCCAGCTCGCGATGTCGAGCATCAGCCGGCTGCGCACGCCGGTCTTCTGGTGCACCGCCAGCCGGGTGAGTTCCTGGAGGGCATCGAGCACCTCGCCGCCGCGGCCGACCAACTTGTTCAAGTCGTCGCTGCCGTCGATGCTCACGACCGCGCGGTCGCCCTCGACGTCCAGGTCGATGTCGCCGTCGAAGTCCAACAGGTCCAACAGCTCTTCCAGGTAGTCGCCGGCGATCTCCCCCTCGGCGACCAGTCGCTCCTCCTGGTCGTCGACGCGGTCGGGGCCGCGGTCCCCCGCCGTCTCATCGGCGGACGGGGCCTGCGCGTCGAGTTCGGTGTCCACGTCGCGCTCGGTGGTGTCGGCGTCTGTCATGTCGTTCCCTCTCCCTCATCACGGGTCCCTCTGCAGTCGGGTCACTCGCCCGGGGGACCACCTAAAAGCTGTGGCGCGTCGTCAGCGCTTTCGTTTCTTCGGCCGCGCCCCGGGCCGCGGGGTGCGGTTGGTCGGGCCGTTGGTGCGCCCCGCCGGGTTCGGCTTGTCGGGTTGCGCCGTTGCCGTTTTCGCCCCGGCGGCACCGTCACCGGATCCCTCGGAATCCGTGTCCGCGTCGGTGGCGTCGTCGGTCCCCGCCGACGAACCATTGCCGCTCGCCGACGCCGTCTTAGAATTGCGCTTCGGCTTGGCGCCCGGCGCCGGCGCGTTGGCCGCCCGCCGCTGCACGGCCTCCTGCCGCTTGGCCTCTTCCTCTTTCTCGATCATCCCGAACACGTAGTGCTGCTGTCCGAACGTCCAGATGTTGTTGGAGAACCAGTACAGGATGATCGCCAGCGGAAGAAACGGACCACCGACGACGACGCCGAGCGGAAACACATACAGCGCAAGCTTGTTCATCATCGCGGTCTGCGGATTGGCCGCCGCCTCCGCGCTCTGCCGGGCCACCGACGCGCGGCTGTTGAAGTAGGTCGCGACGCCGGCCAGGATCATCACCGGCGCACCCACCGCGATCAGTGCCGGCCGGCTGAAGTGAGTGAACGCGTCCAACCCGGCGTGCTGGGTCATGAACGCGCCGATCGGGGCGCCGAACAGGTTCGCGTCCAGGAAGTGACCCACGTCGGCCGGGCCGAAGAAATAGTTTCCGGTGGCCCGGTTCTGGGCCACCGACATATGCGGCTGGCCGAAGCCGCCGGTCGTGCGGTTGAAGGACCGCAGCACGTGATACAGCCCGAGGAACACCGGGATCTGGGCGAGCATCGGCAGGCAGCCCAGGATCGGATTGAAGCCGTGCTCGCGTTGCAGCTTCTGCATCTCGAGCGCCATGCGCTGGCGGTCCTTGCCGTACTTCTTCTGCAGCGCCTTGATCTGCGGCTGCAGCTCCTGCATCTGCCGAGTGGTGCGGATCTGGCGCACGAACGGCTTGTACAGGATCGCCCGCAACGTGAAGACCAGGAACATCACCGACAGAGCCCAGGCGAAGAAGTTCGACGGTCCCAGCGCGGCCGCGAACAACTTGTACCAGGCCCACATGATCCACGACACCGGGTAGTAGAAGACGTCGAGGCTGAAGAAATCAAACGACAAAAGACTCACTCTCCCGTTGCTGCGGCGCGGTGCGCCCCGCTGGTCTGGGGCCGGCGCCTTCGAAGCTCGCCCGGCATCCGTGTCGATCCGGTATCGGATCCCATCCTCCCCGATGCCACGGTCCACATTTGGCGAGCCTGGCCACCGACAACCAGCTCCCCCGGATCAAGCCGTACTCGGTGAGGGCGTCGACGGCGTACTGGCTACAGGTCGGTACGAAGCGGCACGTCGCCGGGCGGAGCGGCGACACCATGTGCCGGTACAGCTGGATCAAGAAAATCAACCCACGCGTGGTGGCCCGCCCCGCCCCGCCGATCACGGCACGCACCCCCGCCGCACGCGTCACCGCTCGGCTCCCGCCGACTCGAACGCGCGTCGCAGGCAGCGCCGCAGCTGCTGCTCGAGCCGTGCCGACGACGCCAGCCGACTGCTTGGCAACGCGCGGATCACCACGTGATCGGATTGGTGGAGGTCGCCCAACATGGTCCGGGCGGCGTGCCGCAACCGACGCGCCACGCGATGACGCTCGACGGCCGATCCCACCGGTTTGGCGATGATCAGACCCACCCGGGGGCCTGTGCCGTCCCCGGAAGCCCGCCGGACGTGCACGACGACATCGGGCTGCGCCGAGCGCACCCCGTACTTCACCGCGGCGTCAAACTCAGTTGACCGCCTCATGCGGTTGCGTGCGGAAAGCACCGCCAAAAACCTGGCGTTGCGATCAGGCAGTTAACGCGCGGCGGCCCTTACGGCGCCGGCCGGAGACGATCGCCCGCCCGGCGCGGGTGCGCATCCGCAACCGGAAGCCGTGCACGCGGGCTCGGCGCCGGTTATTCGGCTGGAAGGTCCGCTTGCCCTTGGCCACGGCGTTCTCCTCGTAATTCGAACCTTCCGTCCGCTCGCGCCATTCGTCCGCGGGTCGGTCGGAGGTGGGTCTTGCTACTGGCCGGCGCGGTCCCCGGTCGTAATCTGGGTCGCAGCCGTATCGCCGACTTTCGGGCGACTGTTTGAGGGTACTGACGTGCCATCGCTGGGTCAAACTTGGTCTGCCGCAACGCACCAAACTCACACATCCGCGAAAACCGAAGTTCTCGAACGCGTTCCTGCGGCACCATAGGAGGACGGGCGACGGGCAGGCCCCAGAACACCCTAGAGAAGCCGATTGGAATGCAGCAGAACTGTTGGCAGCCGAACGGAAAACTGTTAACTTCGGGCAATGCCGTTTCAGAGTGGAGCGGCGCTCGACGACAAAGCGAGGATGGCGGATCGAGTAGCTGTCTAGGCGACCTACGGAGGTTGCCATCAGCACGAAGATCGCGGGCCGTCGCCGGTAGGCTGCGGCTCGTCTACGATCATCCTGTCCACACCTGTGGATAACCATGTGGACAGCTGTTTCGTCGTTAAGCGTTAGTTGCCCCTCGACCCGGGATCTGCGAGAGCCAGGGAGATTACGTCGTTGACCGATGACCCCGGTTCAGGATTCACAACAGTTTGGAACTCGGTCGTCTCCGAGCTCAACGGCGAGTCCCCTTCGGACGGCATCACGGCCAACCGCACCGCACTTGTCACTCCCCTGACGCCCCAGCAAAGGGCGTGGCTGAATCTCGTCCGGCCGCTGACGATCGTCGAGGGGTTTGCTCTGCTGTCGGTGCCGAGCAGCTTCGTGCAAAACGAGATCGAACGTCACCTGCGCGCCCCGATCACCGACGCGCTCAGCCGCCGGCTCGGGCAACAGATCCAACTCGGCGTGCGCATCGCCCCACCGCCCGAGGACTCCGACGCGAGCGCGTTCACCAACGCCGAGGCCTTCCCCCAAGCGTCGGAAACCTCCGCCCTCGACCAGGCCGACGATGCCGACCTCGACACGTCGATCGACACCGACGAAACCGACGAAAATGGTGAAGTCCCGGGCGGCGCGGAACAGAGCTGGCCCAACTACTTCACCGAACGCCCGCACGCGGCCGACCCGGCCGTCGCCGGCGGCACCAGCCTGAACCGGCGCTACACCTTCGACACCTTTGTCATCGGCGCGTCCAACCGCTTCGCACACGCCGCGGCCCTCGCCATCGCGGAAGCCCCGGCCCGCGCCTACAACCCGCTCTTCATTTGGGGCGAGTCCGGCCTGGGCAAGACGCACCTACTGCACGCCGCCGGCAATTACGCCCAACGGTTGTTTCCCGGCATGCGCGTGAAATACGTCTCGACCGAGGAATTCACCAACGACTTCATCAACTCGCTGCGCGACGATCGCAAGGTCGCGTTCAAACGCAGCTACCGCGACGTCGACGTGCTGCTGGTCGATGACATCCAGTTCATCGAGGGCAAGGAAGGTATCCAGGAAGAGTTCTTCCACACCTTCAACACCCTGCACAACGCCAACAAGCAGATCGTCATCTCGTCCGACCGGCCACCCAAGCAACTCGCCACGCTGGAAGACCGGCTGCGAACGCGGTTCGAGTGGGGACTGATCACCGACGTGCAGCCCCCCGAGCTCGAGACCCGCATCGCGATTCTGCGCAAGAAGGCACAGATGGAACGGCTGGCGGTGCCCGATGACGTTCTCGAGCTGATCGCCAGCAGCATCGAGCGCAATATCCGCGAGCTCGAAGGGGCTCTCATCCGGGTGACGGCGTTCGCCTCGTTGAACAAGACCCCGATCGACAAGGCGCTGGCCGAGATCGTGCTCCGTGATCTCATCGCCGACGCGAGCACCATGCAGATCAGCGCGGCCACCATCATGGCCGCCACCGCCGAGTACTTCGACACCACCGTCGAGGAACTGCGCGGCCCGGGCAAGACTCGGGCGCTCGCGCAGTCCCGCCAAATTGCGATGTACCTGTGCCGTGAGCTCACCGACCTGTCACTGCCCAAGATCGGTCAGGCATTCGGGCGTGATCACACCACGGTCATGTACGCGCAGCGAAAGATCTTGTCCGAGATGGCCGAGCGCCGTGAGGTCTTCGATCACGTCAAGGAGCTCACGACCCGCATCCGGCAGCGGTCCAAGCGCTGACCGCGGCCCCTCGAGACCACCCTGCCAAAGTTTTTTTCAAAAAACTTCTCGCTCCCCTGTCACAACTGTCACTCCAGGGCGTTGTGAGCAGCGCTGTGCACAAGCCCGTCAAAGACCGGTGCAGGAATGGGGTTTCCGTGCACACCCGTCTTCCATCCCCATCCGCCCAACAAGCGCCGCCCCGTTGTCAACGATGTCATCCACAACCCCGTCGCTCCCCTAGCTGCGCTAAGGCCGGGCTGTCCACAAGATGCACAGGCCTTAATACTGGTACTGAGATCTTTCCGTTATTTCTTCTTTGAAGAACGGCGTTGGGGACACCCATTGACCGCGCCGCGCCGAGACCCACCTTCACCCGGCTTGTCGGCGTCTGCGATTAGCTTTCAAGATGGCGGCAGAAGATCTACGGTTGTGGTTCGACTGCTAGCGGCGGGCGGCTAGCCACCGTGGTTTTGAAGGTTTTTGGACACTCGGCAGGTAAAGGGACGCAATGGACGCGGCGACGACAACAGCTGGCCTCACCGACTTGAAGTTCCGTCTGGTGCGAGAGTCATTCGCCGATGCGGTGTCGTGGGTTGCAAAGAACCTGCCGACCCGGCCGGCGGTGCCGGTGCTGTCCGGGGTGTTGCTGTCGGGCTCGGACGACGGGCTGACGATCTCCGGGTTCGACTACGAGGTGTCCGCCGAAGCACAAGTTGCGGCCGAAATCGCTTCTCCGGGAAGCGTTTTGGTATCCGGACGGTTGTTGTCGGACATCACCCGGGCGTTGCCGAACAAACCCGTCGACTTCTATGTCGACGGCAATCGGGTCGCGTTGACCTGCGGAAGCGCCCGGTTTTCCCTTCCGACGATGCCGGTTGAGGATTACCCCACGCTGCCCGCGTTGCCCGAAGGCACCGGCACCCTGCCCGCGGATCTGTTCGCGGAGGCGATCGGCCAGGTCGCCATCGCGGCCGGTCGGGACGACACTCTGCCCATGCTGACCGGGATCCGGGTTGAGATTTCCGGTGACACGGTAGTTTTGGCCGCGACCGACAGGTTCCGCCTGGCGGTTCGCGAGCTGACGTGGACGGCGCTGTCGCCCGACATCGAGGCGGCGGTGCTGGTACCGGCCAAGACGTTGTCCGAGGCGGCCAAGGCCGGCGCCGACGGGTCCGAGGTTCAGTTGTCACTGGGCGCCGGCGCCGGGGTCGGCAAAGACGGGTTGCTGGGTATCAGCGGCAACGGCAAGCAAAGCACCACCCGGCTCCTGGACGCGGAGTTCCCGAAGTTTCGTCAGCTGCTGCCGGCCGAGCACACCGCCGTTGCCACCATCAACGTGGCCGAGCTGACCGAAGCCATCAAGTTGGTCGCGTTGGTGGCCGACCGCGGTGCCCAGGTGCGGATGGAATTCTCGGACGGAACGCTGCGACTGTCGGCCGGCGCCGATGATGTGGGCCGGGCCGAGGAAGATCTCCAGGTCGATTTCGTCGGCGAACCGTTGACGATCGCCTTCAATCCGACGTATTTGACCGACGGACTCGCGTCGGTCCATTCGGAGCGGGTGTCGTTCGGTTTCACGACGCCCGGCAAGCCCGCGCTGCTGCGCCCGGCCTTCGACGGCGACAGCTCCCCCACGGGCACCGGGCCCTTCCCCGCGTTGCCGACTGATTATGTGTACCTGCTGATGCCAGTCCGGCTGCCCGGATAGGTGTACGTCCGGCATTTGGGTCTGCGTGATTTCCGGTCCTGGGCTCACGCCGACCTCGAATTGCAGCCGGGCCGGACGGTGTTTGTCGGTCCCAACGGGTTCGGGAAGACGAATTTGGTTGAGGCCCTTTGGTATTCGACGACGCTGGGTTCGCACCGGGTGGGCACCGATGCGCCGCTGATCCGGGCAGGCGCGGACCGCGCGGTGGTCTCGACGATCGTCGTCAACGACGGCCGGGAATGTGCGATCGATCTGGAGATCGCCGCGGGCCGCGCCAACAAGGCGCGGCTCAACCGCTCGCCGGTTCGCAGCACGCGCGAGATCGTCGGTGTGCTGCGCGCGGTGCTTTTCGCGCCCGAAGACCTGGCCCTGGTGCGGGGTGACCCGGCGGATCGGCGACGCTACCTCGACGATCTGGCCACCGTCCGCCGGCCGAGGGTCGCCGGTGTGCGCGCCGATTACGACAAGGTCTTGCGGCAACGCACCGCGCTGTTGAAGTCCCTTTCGGGTGCGCGGTACCGGGGCGACCGCGGCGCGCTGGACACCCTGGACGTGTGGGACAGCCGGCTGGCCGAGCACGGCGCCGAATTGATGGCCGCCCGCATCGATTTGGTCAACGAGCTGGCACCGGAGGTGGAAAAGGCCTATCAGTTGCTCGCGCCGGGATCCCGTCCCGCCTCGATCGCCTACCGCTCGAGCCTCGGCGCCCGCGACCCCGAGGACGTCAAAGGTGACGACCGCGAGTTCTTGGAGGCCGCCTTGTTGGCCGCCCTGTCGGCGCGGCGCGACGCGGAACTGGAGCGGGGAATGTGTCTGGTCGGCCCGCACCGCGACGACCTGGAGCTGCGGCTCGGCGACCAACCCGCCAAAGGCTTTGCCAGCCATGGCGAATCGTGGTCGTTCGCTGTCGCGCTGCGGTTGGCGGCGTATGAGTTGCTGCGGGCGGACGGCGGCGAGCCGGTGTTGTTGCTCGACGACGTGTTCGCCGAGCTCGACGCGACCCGCCGCCGTGCGTTGGCGGCGGTGGCCGAGTCAGCCGAGCAGGTTTTGGTGACCGCGGCGGTGCTGGAAGACATTCCCGCGGACTGGGATGCTAGGCGGGTGCATATCGATCTGCGCGACGATGACGCGGGCCGGGTCTCGGCGGTGCAGTCATGACCGACGCGAACGACGCGAACGACGTTGCGAGATTGGGCGGCCTGACGGGGATCGATCTGGTGCGGCGCACCCTCGAGGAGGCCCGGGCGGCGGCCCGCGCGCAGGGAAAGGACGCCGGGCGCGGGCGGGCGGTGCCGTCGGTACCGCGGCGGGTGGCCGGCCAGCGACGGAGCTGGTCGGGTCCGGGTCCGGACGTTCGCGATCCGCAACCGCTGGGCCGGCTCGCGCGCGACCTCGCGAAAAAACGCGGTTGGTCGGCGCACGTGGCGGAAGGCACGGTGCTGGGCCATTGGCCGTCGGTGGTGGGACAGCAGATCGCCGACCACGCCACCCCGACTGCGCTCAACGAGGGTGTGCTCAGCGTAACGGCGGAATCGACGGCGTGGGCCACCCAACTGCGGATGATCCAGGCGCAACTTTTGGCCAAGATCGCCGCGGCCGTCGGCAACGGTGTGGTGACGTCGCTAAAGATCACCGGCCCTACCGCGCCGTCGTGGCGTAAGGGGCCCCGCCACATCGCCGGCCGGGGGCCGCGGGACACATACGGTTAAGGCGCCGCGGGACCGAAATCGGTCCCCAGTCGCGCGTTGATCCACAGGCGGCTCAGAGCCGCCAGGATGAAGGAGACTCCTATCAGGGACGTCGGGACGCGGCAAGAATAAAAAAATCGTCCGCACGGCGCAGTTAGCTGGGTAGAAACGCGCCCAGAGAATGGGTGCCAAGCCTCGATCACGGTAGAGTGGTGGCATGCGTCTGCCGCGGTGACCGGACCGCCCGCATGAAACCCCAAGGAGAGCATTCCGACCGTGGCTGCCCAGAAGAAGAAGCCTCAAGCTGGATACGGCGCCGAACAGATCACCGTCCTCGAAGGGCTGGAGGCTGTCCGCAAACGCCCGGGCATGTATATCGGCTCCACCGGCGAGCGTGGTCTGCACCACCTCATCTGGGAAGTGGTCGACAACTCGGTGGACGAGGCGATGGCCGGTTACGCGAACCAGGTCGACGTCCGGTTGCTGGAGGACGGCGGCGTCGAAGTGGCCGACAACGGGCGCGGTATCCCGGTGGCGATGCACGCCACCGGCGCGCCGACCGTGGACGTGGTGATGACCCAACTCCACGCCGGCGGCAAGTTCGGTGGCGAGAACAGCGGCTACAACGTCAGCGGCGGCTTGCACGGCGTCGGCGTTTCGGTGGTCAACGCGCTATCAACCCGGCTCGAGGTCGATATCTCCCGCGACGGCCACGAGTGGTCGCAGTTCTACGACCACGCCGTGCCGGGCACCCTCAAACAGGGCGAGGCGACCAAGAAGACGGGGACGACGATCAGGTTCTGGGCCGATCCGGACATCTTCGAAACCCTCGAGTACGACTTCGAGACCGTCGCGCGCCGGCTGCAGGAGATGGCGTTCCTCAACAAGGGTCTGACGATCAATCTCACCGACGAGCGGGTAGAGCAGGACGAAGTCGTCGACGAGGTGGTCAGCGATACCGCCGAGGCGCCCAAGACCGCGGAGGAGAAGGCGGCCGAATCGGCCGCGCCGCATAAGGTCAAGCATCGCACCTTCCACTACCCCGGCGGCTTGGTCGACTTCGTCAAGCACATCAACCGCACGAAAAGCCCGATCCAGCAGAGCGTCATCGACTTCGACGGCAAGGGCGCCGGCCACGAGGTCGAAATCGCGATGCAGTGGAACGGCGGCTACTCGGAGTCGGTGCACACGTTCGCCAACACGATCAACACCCACGAGGGCGGCACCCACGAAGAGGGCTTCCGCAGCGCGTTGACGTCGGTGGTGAACAAATACGCCAAAGACAAGAAGCTGCTGAAGGAGAAGGACGCCAACCTCACCGGCGACGACATCCGGGAGGGCCTGGCCGCGGTCATTTCCGTGAAGGTCGCCGAACCGCAGTTCGAGGGCCAGACCAAGACCAAGCTGGGCAACACCGAGGTCAAGTCGTTCGTGCAGAAGGTGTGCAACGAACAGCTGACGCACTGGTTCGAGGCAAATCCCTCGGAAGCGAAAACAGTTGTCAACAAGGCGGTGTCGTCGGCGCAGGCCCGCATCGCCGCCCGCAAGGCGCGGGAATTGGTGCGCCGCAAGAGCGCCACCGATCTGGGCGGGCTGCCGGGCAAGCTCGCCGACTGCCGCTCCACCGACCCGCGGAGGTCCGAACTGTATGTGGTGGAGGGCGATTCGGCCGGCGGCTCGGCCAAGAGCGGCCGGGATTCGATGTTTCAGGCCATCCTTCCGCTGCGCGGCAAGATCATCAACGTCGAGAAGGCGCGCATCGACCGGGTGCTGAAAAACACCGAGGTTCAGGCGATCATCACCGCGCTGGGCACTGGCATCCACGACGAGTTCGATATCAGCAAGCTGCGCTATCACAAGATCGTGCTGATGGCCGACGCCGACGTTGACGGCCAACATATTTCGACGCTGCTGTTGACGTTGTTGTTCCGCTTCATGCGGCCGCTGATCGAGAACGGGCACGTGTTTTTGGCGCAGCCGCCGCTGTACAAGTTGAAGTGGCAGCGCAGCGATCCCGAATTCGCCTACTCCGACCGCGAGCGCGACGGCCTGCTGGAGGCCGGGCTGAAGACCGGCAAGAAGATCAACAAGGAAGACGGCATCCAGCGCTACAAGGGTCTGGGCGAGATGGACGCCAAGGAGTTGTGGGAAACCACCATGGACCCGTCCGTGCGGGTCTTGCGCCAAGTCACCCTGGACGACGCGGCGGCCGCCGACGAGCTGTTCTCCATCCTGATGGGGGAGGACGTCGACGCGCGCCGAAGCTTTATCACCCGTAACGCCAAGGACGTTCGCTTCCTAGACGTCTGATCGATCAGGCACGCGTATCCCGACGCAAACGAGGAATAGATGACTGACACCACGCTGCCCCCGGGCGACGAGGCCGGCGACCGTATCGAACCGGTTGACATTCAGCAGGAGATGCAGCGCAGCTACATCGACTACGCGATGAGCGTGATCGTCGGCCGCGCGCTGCCCGAGGTGCGCGACGGGCTCAAGCCCGTACACCGCCGGGTGCTCTACGCGATGTACGACTCCGGCTTCCGCCCGGACCGCAGCCACGCCAAGTCGGCGCGGTCGGTGGCCGAGACGATGGGTAACTATCACCCGCACGGCGACGCGTCGATCTACGACACGTTGGTGCGCATGGCCCAGCCGTGGTCGCTGCGCTACCCGCTCGTCGACGGCCAGGGCAACTTCGGTTCGCCGGGCAACGATCCGCCGGCGGCGATGAGATATACCGAGGCGCGACTGACCCCGCTTGCGATGGAGATGCTGCGCGAAATCGACGAGGAGACAGTCGATTTCATCCCCAACTATGACGGGCGGGTGCAGGAACCGACGGTGCTGCCCAGCCGGTTCCCCAACCTGCTGGCCAACGGTTCGGGCGGCATCGCGGTCGGCATGGCGACCAACATCCCGCCGCACAACCTGCGCGAGCTCGCCGAGGCCGTGTTCTGGTGCCTCGAGAACCACGAGGCTGACGAGGAAGCGACCCTGGCCGCGTGCATGGAGCGTGTCAAGGGACCCGACTTCCCCACCGCCGGCTTGATCGTCGGCAGCCAGGGCATCTCCGACGCGTACAAGACCGGCCGCGGCTCCATCCGGATGCGCGGCGTGGTCGAGGTCGAAGAGGCCAGGGGCCGAACGTCTTTGGTGATCACCGAATTGCCATATCAGGTCAACCACGACAACTTCATCACCTCGATCGCCGAGCAGGTCCGCGACGGCAGGCTGGCCGGCATCTCCAACGTCGAGGACCAGGGCAGCGACCGGGTCGGTGTGCGCATCGTCGTCGAGATCAAGCGCGACGCGGTGGCCAAGGTGGTGCTCAACAACCTCTACAAGCACACCCAGCTGCAGACCAGCTTCGGCGCGAACATGCTGTCCATCGTCGATGGCGTCCCGCGCACCCTGCGGCTCGACCAGATGATCCGCCACTACGTCGAGCACCAACTCGACGTCATCGTCCGGCGCACCACCTACCGGCTGCGCAAGGCCAACGAACGGGCCCACATCCTGCGCGGTCTGGTCAAGGCGCTCGACGCGCTCGACGAGGTGATCGCCCTGATCCGCGCGTCGGAGACGGTCGACATCGCCCGCGCCGGCCTGATCGAGCTCCTCGACATCGACGAGATCCAGGCCCAGGCGATCCTGGACATGCAGCTGCGGCGCCTCGCCGCCCTGGAGCGCCAGCGAATCATCGACGACCTGGCCAAGATCGAGGCCGAGATCGCCGACCTGGAAGACATCCTGGCCAAGCCGGAACGGCAGCGCGGCATCGTGCGCGACGAACTCAAAGAGATCGTCGACAAGTACGGCGACGACCGTCGCACCCGGATCGTGGCGGCCGACGGAGAAGTGAGCGACGAGGACCTGATCGCCCGCGAGGACGTCGTCGTCACGATCACCGAAACGGGTTATGCCAAGCGCACCAAGACCGACCTGTACCGCAGCCAGAAACGCGGCGGCAAGGGCGTGCAGGGCGCCGGGCTCAAGCAGGACGACATCGTCGCGCACTTCTTCGTGTCCTCGACGCACGACTGGATCCTGTTCTTCACCACGCAGGGCCGGGTGTATCGGGCCAAGGCCTACGAACTGCCCGAGGCGTCCCGCACGGCGCGCGGCCAGCACGTGGCCAACCTGCTGGCCTTCCAACCGGAGGAGCGCATCGCGCAGGTCATCCAGATCCGCAGCTACGAGGACGCGCCGTACCTGGTGCTGGCCACGCGCAACGGCCTGGTGAAAAAGACCAAGCTGACCGACTTCGATTCCAACCGGTCGGGCGGGATCGTGGCGATCAACCTGCGTGACAGCGACGAGCTGGTCGGCGCGGTGCTGTGTTCGTCCGAGGACGACCTGCTGCTGGTGTCGGCCAACGGGCAGTCCATCCGCTTCTCGGCGACCGACGAGGCCTTGCGCCCGATGGGCCGAGCCACCTCGGGCGTGCAGGGCATGCGGTTCAACGCCGACGATTACCTGCTGTCGCTGAACGTGGTCCGTGAGGGCACCTACCTCCTCGTCGCCACGTCCGGCGGTTACGCCAAGCGCACCGCGATCGAGGAGTACCCGGTGCAGGGCCGCGGCGGGAAGGGCGTCCTGACCGTCATGTACGACCGCCGGCGCGGCAGGCTGGTCGGCGCGTTGATCGTCGACGAGGACAGCGAGCTCTACGCCATCACCTCCGGGGGCGGCGTGATCCGGACGGCGGCGCGCCAGGTCCGCAAGGCCGGACGGCAGACCAAGGGCGTCCGGTTGATGAACCTGGGTGAGGACAACACGTTGTTGGCCATCGCGCGCAACGCCGAGGAAGCCGCGGACGAGGCCGTCGGGGACCCCGATGACGCCGAGGATGCGCAGAGCTAGGCGGGTAACGATGCGGGTAAGCGGGGGTCCGCAGAAGCGCCCGGGCAACTAGACTCGGCCCGACGGGCGATGCGGACCCAGCGGAGGTCCTCTCCACGGGCCGGAGCCGGGCAATAGACTCGGCCCGACCACACATAATGCGACTGCC
Organism: Mycobacterium sp. 1081908.1; assembly: GCF_001673535.1. Lineage (GTDB taxonomy): Bacteria > Actinomycetota > Actinomycetes > Mycobacteriales > Mycobacteriaceae > Mycobacterium. The sequence continues at coordinate 52,034 of NZ_LZLY01000048.1, forward strand.
ACCGCAGGTGGCCAGCGCAGCAGATCTAAGGAGTCGGGGTGACCTCACCGAACGAGCCGGGCGCCCCCAAACCGGGCGACGGCCTGAATGGGGATGGCGCGGCCGAGCGTGCCGGGGCGCACCGCGCGGCGCCCGGCCACACCGGCCGGGCCCATGACGCCGGTGATTCGCCACCACGGCAGCGCGGCGCCGCCCGGGCATCCGCCCCTGCGCATCGCGAGCCCGAACCGCACGCCGAGCCGCGGCCGGGCGCCGCTCCCACCAGTGCCGATGCCCGACTCAACCGCTTCATCTCCGGGGGGTCCGCGCCCGGGGCCGGCGCACCCCCGCGTGGGAAGCCGTATGAATTCGACCCCGCGCCGCCACGCGGCGACGGCCCGCCCGCCGAGGCCTACGCCAGCGAGTTGCCCGATCTGTCCGGGCCCCTTCCGCGATCCCCGCAGCGCAAGCCCGCGCCGGAGCGCAGCGCGGAGGCGCCGAGCCCGTCCGTTTCGGCCAGGTCCACGAACGCCGACACCAACGAAGGGCGCGAAAACCGGGTCCAGGTGTCGCGGCGCACCCGCGGTCCCGTTCGGGCCAGCATGCAGATCCGGCGGATCGATCCGTGGAGCACGCTGAAGGTGTCCCTGTTGCTCTCGGTGGCGCTGTTCTTCGTGTGGATGATCGCGGTGGCGTTCCTGTATCTCGTGCTCGGCGGCATGGGCGTGTGGGCCAAGCTGAACAGCAACGTCGGCGACCTGTTGAACAACACCAGCGGCAGCAGCGGCGAATTGGTTTCCAGCGGCACGATCTTCGGCGGCGCGGTGCTGATCGGCCTGGTCAACATCGTCCTGCTGACCGCGATGGCCACCATCGCCGCGTTCGTCTACAACCTGGCCACCGATTTGATCGGCGGCATCGAAGTCACGCTGGCCGACCGGGACTAGTGGCGATCACGCGGTTTTGGGGGTCGGGCGACGATTGCGGTAATCTCGTCGCTCGGCCGTACGCGAGTGCGGGCCTGTAGCTCAGGCGGTTAGAGCGCTTCGCTGATAACGAAGAGGTCGGAGGTTCGAGTCCTCCCAGGCCCACAACCATGTGCCCGTCCAGACGTTGCGTGAGGCTTGCATTGCCACTGGCATTGGTCGCTGTGGTGGCGGCGGTGGTGCGGGCACGACGCGGGGTCGAGGTCTGGCACGTGGCGGTGGACGAATCACCCGATCGCCCACCGAGCCACGATGAGGGGCCTTAGCTCAGTTGGTAGAGCACCGCCTTTGCAAGGCGGGTGTCAGGGGTTCGATTCCCCTAGGCTCCACAAGCCACAAGCCACGCGCCGTCCGCGATTACCCGGCCGCCGGAGGTTTTGCCATCACCGAGGGCTTGAAACCGTAGGTCGGAAGCATTCTCCCGTAACGGTTTCCGCCGAGTTGCCCCATTGGAGCCATGGGCAGGGCATTCATTCCTTCGGCCCCGGCCGGCACAACCGCGGCGTTGAGGGCGGCCACCCCCGGGTTGGTCACCGCGCTCACGGGCGCCCAGCTCGGGGGCACCGACAAGGCGCCCAGCGGCAGCGCTCTGCCCAGACCACCCGCCGCCACGCCCCCGGCGTTCGCTCCGGCGTTCGCCGCCGACTGCGCCGCGCCCTCGGCCGCCTTGACCGCGGGAGCGAGGCCCTTGGCGAAGGTGGTCATGGCCGTAATCCCGTTGCTCACCTGGCCGAAGGACTGCGTCGACTGGATCATCGACTGCGCGGTCGACACGTACGGCACCAGGTACTTGCTGTACAGCATGACCACGTCGTCCAGGATCGTGTTGGTCGAAATGTACTTATCGAGCTGCGTGCCATTGAAGGACGAAACCAGTTCGGCCAACGGATTGGGGACGGACTCCAAACGCGTCAGCACCTCCTGCACGACGCTCCGGACGGGGTTGTCGGCGGCGGCTGCGGATACCGCGGCGGACTGGCGGGCCACGCCGGAGGGATCGGCCACCTCCGGTGGCTCCGCGAAATCGGTCAGCTGTGCCGCGGCGGCCGAGGAGCTCGCGTAGGCATACATCGCCGTCGCGTCCTGGGCCCACATTTCGAAATACTCCGCCTCGGTGGCCGCGATCGCCGGGGCGTTTTGCCCTAAGAAATTCGTCGCGAGCAAGGCCGCCAGCTGCGCGCGGTTGGCCGCGATCACGGGAGGGGGGACCGTCATGGCGAACGCGGTCTCGTGTGCGGACGCTGCGGCGGCGGCCTGGCTGGCGGCCAGCTCGGAATGCGTGCCGCTGCTTTGGAGCCACGCCACGTACGGCGTCGCGGCCGCCACCAGTGATGCCGACGCGGGACCCAGCCACGGTCCGCTAGTCAGGGAAGAAATCACCGACTGGCATCCTGCGGCGGCCGAGTGCAATTCGGCGGCGAGCTCACCCCAGCCCGCCGACGCGGCAACCAACGAGCCCGCCCCCGGACCGCTGTACATGCGCGCGGAGTTGACCTCGGGCGGCAACAATCCGTAGTCCATCGCGGCTCAGCCCGCAGATGCCGCGTTCGCGGCTTCCGTTGTGGCATAGGACGCCGCGCCCGCGGCCAGCGTGGCGACGAACAACTGATGAATCGCCGCCGCCTGAGCGCTCAACGCCTGAAAACGCTGCGCGTGCGCGGCGAAGTGGGCCGCGGTCAGCGCGGAGACCTCGTCGGCGGCGGCAGGAACGACGCCGACGGTCTGGGCGGCCACCGCGCCATTACCGGCGTTCAACGCGGCGCCGATCGACTGAAGATTGGCGGCGGCCGACGCCAGCTTCTCCGGATAAGCAGTTACGAAAGACATGAGGGTGTCCCTTTCGAGGTTTTGTCGTTGGCACGGAACGATATAAACAGCGCGCGACCCATTTGTCGGGCTTTAATGAGAGATGGGCTCTGACCTGGCTTTTCCTAGAAAGCTCACGGTGATTCGAATTCTGCTATTCGAAAGTTGTGAATTCGACCGGCCATTTGTCGGAATTCGGTTAGAACGCAAGCCCATCGCGCCGCGGAATATGAGCCCGATTTGAATTATCGGCTATAGAAGAATATTCGTCAGCCTGAGTGTATGGATTCCGTAGGGATTGACGGCGGCGAGACCGGTTCCGCCGAAATGCACGCTCAGAGGTCCGCACCCTCGGCCAAGTAGGTGACTCGATACCAACGCCCAGGCGGCGTCAGCCGCGTGTCGTAGCTCTCGGTCGCGGTCACCGACTCCAGGCGGACGTCCGTCAGATGCGGGTTCTGAACGCGAACATGGTCTTCGAGCGCCGCGTCCAGCGCGCCGCCGGTGAGAGTCACATCCGCGAGGGCCCTGCCCTCGTACCTCGTCCAAGTCACGCCTCACATCCTTGCTGCCTCATCCGGTGGAACCGAGGAAGCGTTGAATCAGGGCGCGTTCGGCGGCCGGGTCTTTGACTGGCCAGAACCACAGCGCCAGGAAGACGCGAATCAGCCACTGCGCGGCCAGCGGGTCGTCGTTGTCGGGGCCGAGCATCTCGGCGGCCAACGCGGTGACAGTGGGCGAGCTGATGACCCACTCGCTGACAGGATTCGCGTGTATCGACTGCATGAGCTGGGCCAGCGGATCCGACCGCAGTCGTTGTAGCGCGAGGATCGTGGCGGTCACCACGCGCTCGGGGCCCCTGAGGTCCTTGATGACTTCCCGCGTGGCGTCGACGATGCGAGCGGCCTGGATAGCGACGACGGCGTCGCGGATGGCCGTCTTGCCGCCGGCGTGCCGGTAGATCGTCGCGGGCGAGCAGTGCACCCTGGCCGCCAAGGCTTCGATCGTGAAGCCCTCGTACCCCTTGCGGGAGATGAGATCGGCGGCGGCGGTGTAAATCCGTTCGGTGGCCTCGCTACGGCGGTCGCGTCCCACCAACCAGTCGTCGCGCGGCATCCACCCATGCTCCACCACAACGCAGCCCGTAGAAATACTTCTCTCACGTTGAGAATTTTCCAGGCCGATTTCTCAGGCTAATGCGCTGCTGGCAAGAGGTGGGCGCAGCCGCGCTCGACCGGCGCCGGGCGCCATCGCCCCTCAACATCGCCTGGTCCCATTGACGTCGCTGGTTGATCGCGTCGAGCCTTGACGCATGCCCGTCCTGGACAGACCGATCGAGCTCCTCGGCGCCGAGGCGCTACAAGATCCGTACGCGCTGTATGACCGCATGCGCGGCGAACTGCCGGTGCAGCGCATCGGCGACTCCGTCTTCTACGCCGTATGCGGCTGGGACGCGGTCCAGGAGGCGGTCGAGCGCGTGGACGACTTCTCGTCAAACCTCACCGCCACCCTGGTTTTCCAGGAGGACGGCACCGTTACCCCGTTCGACATGGGGCCGGCCGGAGGCGCCGCCCACGCGCTGGCCACCGCGGACGATCCGGCGCACGCGGTGCATCGCAAGATTCTGTTGCCGCATTTGTCGGCCAAGCGGGTGCGGATCATCGAGGAGTTCGCTGCCGCCACCGCCGACCGGTTGTGGGAGCAGAACCTGCGAGACGGCCAGATCGAATGGATGGGCGCCATCGCCAACCGGCTGCCGATGATGGTGGTCGCGCAACTTCTTGGCCTGCCCCATGACGACGTCGACAAACTCATTCGACTGGGCTATGCCACCACCACGCTCCTCGACGGGATCGTCACCTCCGAACAACTCGAAGGGGCGTTCGCGGCCGCGCTGGAACTGTCCGGGTATGTCACGGAGCATTTCGAAAAGGCAAGCGGCAGCGGCGAACACGGCCTGATCGCCGACCTGGCGGCGCGCTGTGCGTCGGGGGAACTCGACCAATTACCGGCAATGGGCATCATGATGACGCTCTTCAGCGCCGCCGGAGAATCGACGGCGTCGCTCCTGGGCAGCGCCGCGTGGATACTGGCCGATCGCCCCGCGATCCAAAGCCGGCTCCGTGAAAAGCCGGAATTGCTAGGCCCTTTCATCGAGGAGACGCTGCGCCTCGAGTCGCCGTTCCGCGGCCATTACCGGCACGTGTGGCGCGACACCACGCTGGCCGGGGTCGAGATGCCGGCCGATTCCCACCTGCTGCTGATGTGGGGAGCGGCCAACCGCGACCCGGCGCACTTCGACGCCCCGAACGAATTCCGCCTGGATCGCGCCGGTGCCAAGGGTCACCTGGCGTTCGGCAAGGGCGTGCACTTTTGCGTGGGCGCCGCGCTGGCCCGCCTCGAAGCACAAATCGTGTTGCGCAAGTTATTGGAGCGCACCGCCTGGATCGAGGCGATCGACGTCGGCGACTGGCTGCCGAGCATCCTGGTCCGGCGCCGCAAAAGCCTGCGGTTGGCGGTCAGCTGACGATCACGGGCGCGGCTGCACGTCCACGCTCGGCGGCCGCGGCGACGGCTCCTCGCCGCCGGCGCGCATCGAACGCCGGACGACGCTGAACGCGACGGCGCCGCCCGCCAGGACCACGACGGCGGCCCCGGCGATCACCCAGGGCCGCGGCTTGCGGCGCTGCGCCCGGCGCGCCTGCTGCAGCGCCTGAGGCAGCCCGGAGACCACCTCCTGGGCGGCGGCCAGCTCCTGCGCGAGTGTTTCTTGGGCAGCGGCGATTTCGCGCGCGAGCCGGCCCTCGCGGTAACGGCGACGAAGCCCCGACGCGGTCGACTGCGCGCCGTGGACGCTCAGCCCGACGACTCCCCGGGTGACGTCGACCGGTCCCACCGCCGAGTAGGTCAGTCCGCGGGCCAGTCGCTCCCGTGGGGTCAGCCGAGTTTCCGTCTTCGCGCTCATCTGCCGCCCTTCTGTCCGCTCGTGCGATGCCTCATCAGACTGCCATCGGTGGGCCACGCCCGGCCCCATTTGTGCGCGCCCGGGTTTCGGTACCGGGTGCGTACGAGGTCGCGCGTAATGGCAGACTCTAGCCCCGTGACTAACAGCCCCATTCAGACCGCCACCGCAACGCTGCACACCAACCGCGGAGACATCAAGGTCGCCCTGTTCGGAAACCACGCGCCCAAGACCGTCGCCAACTTCGTCGGCCTGGCCCAGGGGACCAAGGAGTACTCGACCCAGAACGCGTCGGGCGGGCCGTCGGGCCCGTTCTACGACGGCGCGGTCTTTCACAGGGTGATCAGGGGCTTCATGATCCAGGGCGGCGATCCGACCGGTACGGGCCGCGGCGGGCCGGGCTACAAGTTCGCCGACGAGTTCCACCCTGAGCTGCAGTTCGACAAGCCCTACCTGCTGGCGATGGCGAACGCGGGCCCGGGCACCAACGGTTCGCAGTTCTTCATCACCGTCGCCCAGACGCCGCACCTGAACCGGCGCCACACGATCTTCGGCGAAGTGACCGACCCCGATTCGCAAAAGGTGGTCGACGCGATCGCGACGACGGCGACCGACGGCAACGACCGCCCCACCGAGGCCGTCGTCATCGAGTCGATCACGATCTCCTAGGGCGGCGCCCGCTCAGCGCCGGTTACCACCCGCGTAGCCGGCGTCGGTCAGCGCGTCGAGCACCTTCAACGGGTCGGTCCCGAGGTCCCAGCGGGACAAGATGATCAACCCACCGTTGACCGTTTCGACCTCGAGCAACCGCACGGTGCGCGCGTGACGGCGGAATTCGGTGATCCGGATGATCTTGATGTCGGAGTGCCGCAATACCTGCGTCCGGAACCAGCCCCGCAGCGCCAGGCCGGCCGGGGTAATTGCCAGCTTCGGGCGCGCGCGCCACGTCATGCCCGCAAACAAGATCAACCCCGCCGCGGCAATCCCGGTCAAAATGCGGCCGGGGGCGTCTGTGACTAGGGTCACACTCGCGATAGCCATCAAAACGCCGACAGCCCCACAACCTGCGATTCCGGTCGCGGGCGGCGCCCATTGTGTTTGCTGCATGGGCGGCCTAACCCCTCCCACCACTGCCAATGCGCTTATCCACAAGCGCTATCAACAGTGGGGATAAATCACACGCGTGTGATTGGCCGGTCGCGACGTTGCTGAGCCAGTTACAGGAACACCCCAAGATGAATTCATAACCTCGCCGGGGTTGGTCAGTGCCAGCGCATCGTGAGCAACAGCCCGGTGATCATGAAAGCGAACGCGATCGCGTAGTTCCACGGGCCGAGTTGCGCCATCCAGTTCAGGGCGGCCGGCGCCTGGCTTCCGACGGCCGCCAATTGGAACACCATCAGCCAGACGAGTCCGATCAACATGAGGCCGACAAACAGGCAAACGAACCACACGCTGGACGGTCCGACCTTCACTTTCACCGGGGTGCGGCTGACCGCGCTGACGGTGAAGTCGTTCTTCTTACGGACCTTCGACTTGGGCATTTGAATACCTCGGCATTACCTGAACGACGGGACGGGATGCGACGATAACGGTGGCAGCTGCACGCATAGCTCGGATACGAGACTAACTCACCTGGCACGGTGACCAGGAAATGGAGACTCGATGATGGACACGCGCCGCTCACCATGGCGCTTCGGGGTCCCGCTGGTCTGCCTGTTGGCTGGGTTGCTGCTCGCCGCCACGCACGGGGTCTCCGGCGGGGCCGAAATCCGGCGCAGCGATGCGCCGCGCCTGGTCGACCTGGTGCGCGAGGCCCAGTCGTCGGTCGATCGCCTGCGCGCCCAGCGCGACGAGCTGGCCAACAAGATCGACTCCGCGCACGGCCGGTCCACGGATGCGGCGCTCAAGGCGATGCTGCGGCGCTCGGCCGAGCTGGCCGGCGAGGCGGGCATGGACCCGGTGCACGGGCCGGGTCTGGTCGTGACCCTGCAGGACGCACAGCGCGACGCCAACGGCCGCTTCCCCCGCGACGCATCGCCCGACGATCTGGTCGTGCACCAGCAGGACATCCAGGCCGTCCTCAACGCGTTGTGGAGCGCCGGCGCCGAGGCGATCCAGATGCAGGACCAGCGGATCATCGCGACGTCGGTGCCGCGCTGCGTCGGCAACACGCTGCTGCTCAACGGGCGTACCTACAGCCCGCCCTACACGATCACCGCGATCGGTGACGCGGCGGCCATGCAGGCCGCCCTGGCCGCCGCTCCCCTGGTCGTCCTCTACAAGCAGTACGTGGTCCGGTTCGGCCTCGGGTATCGCGAAGAGGTCAAGCCCGACGTACGGATCGCCGGGCATTCCGAACCGGTCCGGACGCACTTCGCGCAGCCGGCGGGTCCGGTGGGGTACTGAGCCGGACGGTAACCTGACACGATGCGGATCCTGGTCGTCGACAACTACGACAGCTTCGTGTTCAACCTGGTGCAGTACCTCGGCCAGCTCGGCGTCGAGGCCGACGTCTGGCGCAACGACGACGACCGTCTCTCGGACCAGACGGCCGTCGCGGCGCAGTTCGACGGCGTGCTGCTCAGCCCCGGGCCGGGCACCCCGGAACGCGCGGGCGCGTCGATCGGGCTGGTTCGCGCGTGCGCCGAGCAGCGCACCCCGCTGCTGGGGGTCTGCCTCGGACACCAGGCGATCGGGGTGGCGTTCGGCGCCACCGTGGACCGCGCCCCGGAGTTGTTGCACGGCAAGACGAGCAGCGTGCTTCACGCCAATGTTGGTGTGCTGCAGGGACTTCCGGATCCATTCACGGCGACCCGGTACCACTCGCTGACGATCCTGCCGGAGTCGCTGCCGGCGGCGCTGGAGGTGACGGCCCGCACCCGCAGCGGTGTGATCATGGGCGTGCGCCACACCGACCTGCCGATCCACGGCGTCCAGTTCCACCCGGAGTCGATCCTCACCGAGGGCGGGCACCGCATGCTGGCGAACTGGCTTGGGTACTGCGGCTGGACGCACGACGACATGCTGGTGCGCCGCCTGGAGAACGAGGTCCGCGCCGCGGTCCGGCCCTATTTCCCGGACGCCGAGACCGGCGCGGCGGGAGCTACTGGCCGAACTTCAGCGTGATGATCCCGTCCCGGTTGCAACCGGCCCCGGCGGGCGGGTTCTGATAGACCACCCGGTGGGACTGGGAGCCGCCGGCGTCGACGTCGGGTCCCTTGTCCAGCCCCCCGGTCCAGCCCAGCGCCCGCAACCGCGGTTCGGCGTCCGTCCAGAACATGCCGGTCAGGTCCGGCATCAGGAACTGGTTGCCCTTGGACACCTGAATTTCGATGATCGAGTCCACCGGAACCATCTGGCCCTTGGGCGGATTCGTGCCGATCACCTCACCGGCGGGCCGGGGGCTGTCGACCTGCGTCTGGGTGACTTTGGTGAAGCCGTAGACCGTGAGGTTCTTTTGCGCGATGTCGACGGTCTGGCCGGCGACGTCGGGGACCTGCTTGTTTTCCGGCCCGGAGCCGACGATGACGGTGATCACGTTCGTGATCGCCGACGTCTGGTTGGCCGGCGGGTTGGTCCCGATGACCTTGCCCAGCAGCTCCGGCGTTGACGGGGAGTTCGCCTGCTTGAACTTGGTGAAGCCCGCGGTCTTCAGCTTGGTGACCGCGTCGCTGTAGCTCAGCGAGGAGACGTCGGGCACCTCGCGCTGCTCGGGGCCGGTCGAGACGTTGATGGTGATCTCGTCGCCGGCGCTCACCGACGCGTTGGCGGCGGGGTCGGTGCTGATGACATGGTCGGGCGGAACCGTCGAGTCGGGCTTCTGCAGGGTGCGCGTCTTGAAGCCCCGGTTCTGCAGCGCGGCGATGGCGTCGGCGGACACCTGGCCGCGCATGTCGGGCACCTGGACGTCGCGGGTGCTGCCGCCGAACGTGTTGAAGGCGATGACCACGACGATGGTCAGCACCGCCAGCACGGCGACCGCGACGACCCAGCGGCCGATGGAGCCGCCGGCGCGGTCGCCGTCGGTGTCGTCCAGCGCCTGGCGTGGCAGCGGGTCGGTGCGCGGCCCGTGACCGGGGCCCGTGGAGGACAGGAACGAACTGCGCTCGGCGTCGGTGAGCACCTTGGGCGCTTCGGGGGGCTCGCCGTTGTGCACCCGGACCAGGTCGGCGCGCATCTCCGCCGCGGTCTGGTACCGGTTCTCCGGGTTCTTGGCCAGCGCCTTGAGCACCACGGCGTCGAGGTCGGCGGAGATGCCCTCGTGCCGTTTCGACGGCGGTACCGGATCCTCGCGGACATGCTGGTACGCGACCGCGACGGGCGAGTCACCCGTGAAAGGCGGTTCGCCGGTGAGGATTTCGTACAGGACGCAGCCCAGCGAATAGACGTCGGACCGGGCGTCGACGGAATCCCCGCGGGCCTGCTCGGGTGACAGGTACTGGGCCGTCCCGATCACGGCGGCGGTCTGGGTGACGCTGTTTCCGCTGTCGGCGATCGCGCGCGCGATGCCGAAGTCCATCACCTTCACCGCGTTGGTGCTGCTGATCATGATGTTCGCCGGCTTGACGTCGCGGTGGATGATGCCGTTCTGATGGCTGAAGTTCAGCGCCTGGCAGGCGTCGGCGATGATCTCGATGGCGCGCCGGGGCGGCAGCGGGCCGTCGGTGTGCACGATGTCGCGCAGGGTGACGCCGTCGACGTACTCCATCACGATGTAGGGCAGCGGGCCGGTGGGTGTTTCCGCCTCACCGGTGTCGTACACCGCGACGATGGACGGGTGGTTCAGCGCCGCGGCGTTTTGCGCCTCGCGCCGGAAGCGCAGGTAAAAGCTCGGATCGCGGGCAAGGTCAGCGCGCAGCACCTTCACCGCGACGTCGCGGTGCAAGCGGACGTCGCGGGCCAGATGAACTTCGGACATGCCCCCGAAACCGAGGATCTCGCCGAGCTCATAGCGGTCGGACAGGTGCTGCGGGGTGGTCATTGCGGTGTCTCATCACGGGCCGGCGATGTGCTGGGTATAGAGGGAGGAACCCAGTCATGTCCATGCGGCCTGCTCTGAAGTCCAGAATTACCTATGCCCCGGGGATCCGTCCAATCCAGGCGCAAACGCGGCGCGGACCCGCTGGGCGTCTTGCTCGCCGGCGGCGCCGTCGCCGGCGGGGTCCCGGTGTCGGTGACCGTCGGGGGCGCCGGCTGCTCGTTTTCGGCGCGGGAGTTGATGACGATGATCACCGCGATCAAGATGGCCAGCGCCCCCAGCACGCCCGCGGCCCACAGCAGCGCGCGCTGTCCCGACGAGAACGTGCGCCGCGCAGGCGGCCGCGACCGGCCGGTGGACGGCCCGGAGCGCCGGGGCGCGGCGGCGCGGCTGGGCCCGACGGCGGGCGACCTGGTGTGCGGGCTCGACGGAATGGCCGCCGGCGAGGCGCGGCCGGGGGGCGGTGACTGGCTCGGCCGCGGCGGCCGGCGACCGGCCCGGACCGCGGCGACGGCGTCGGCGAACGGTCCCCCGCTGCGGTAGCGCATCTGGGGGTTCTTGACGAGGGTGATCTCGATGAGTTCCCGCACGTTGGGCGGCAGCTCGGCCGGCAGCGGCGGCGGTGGTTCCTTGATGTGCTTCATCGCCACCGTCAGCGCGCCGTCGCCGGTGAACGGGCGCTTACCCGAAACCACTTCGTAGCCAACGACTCCCAGTGAGTAGACATCGCTGGCGGGGGTCGCGTCGTGACCCAGCGCCTGCTCGGGGGCGATGTATTGGGCGGTGCCCATCACCATCCCGGTCTGGGTCACCGGCGCGGCGTCGACCGCCTTCGCGATACCGAAGTCGGTGATCTTCACCTGGCCGGTCGGGGTGATCAGGATATTGCCGGGTTTGACGTCGCGGTGCACCAGGCCGGCGGCGTGCGCGATCTGAAGGGCCCGGCCGGTCTGCTCGAGCATGTCGAGCGCGTGCCGCAGCGACAGCCGTCCGGTGCGCTTGAGCACCGAGTTCAGCGGCTCCCCGTTGACCAGCTCCATCACCAGGTAGGCGGTGCGGCCCTCCCCGTCCAGCTGGCTCTCGCCGTAGTCGTGGACCTGGGCGATTCCCGGGTGATTCAGCATCGCCGTGGTGCGCGCCTCCGCGCGGAACCGTTCGATGAACTCAGGGTCCTGGGAGAACTCCTGCTTGAGTACCTTGACCGCGACGCGCCGGCCCAGCCGGCTGTCGACCGCCTCCCACACCTGGCCCATGCCACCGGTGGCGATGAGGCGCTGCAGGCGGTACCGGCCAGACAGCGTCACACCAACTCGCGGGCTCATGGTCCTCCCTGTAGCGCGGCCTCGATCACCGCCCGGCCGATCGGTGCGGCGAGCGCGCCCCCGGTCGCGGATAGGCGGTCGCCACCGTTCTCCACCAGCACCGCCACGGCAACCTTCGGCGTCTTCGCGGGCGCGAACGCGATGTACCACGCGTGCGGCGGGGTGTTACGTGGGTCGGTGCCATGCTCAGCGGTACCCGTCTTGGATGCAATCTGCACGCCGGGAATCGCCCCTTTCTGCTGTGCGACCTTCTCGGCGCCGACCATCAGCTCTGTTAGCTTAGCGGCGACCTGCGGCGACACCGCGCGGCGCTGCTGATAGGGCGCGGTGGTGCTGATGTTGGAAAGGTCCGGCCCCTTGAGGCTATCGATCAGGTAGGGCTGCATCGTCACCCCGCCGTTCGCGATGGTCGCGGCGATCTCCGCGTTCTCGAGCGGTGTGAGCGCCACGTCCTTCTGGCCGATGCTGGACATTCCGAGCGCGGCGGCGTCGGGAATGATGCCGATGGTCGATTCGGCGACCTGCAGCGGAATGACGCTCGGCGTGCTGTCCAGCCCGAAGGAATGCGCCATGCTGCGCAGCGCGTCGGCCCCGGTGAGGATGCCCAGCTGGACGAACGCGGTGTTGCAGGACAGGGCGAACGCCTGGCTGAGCGACACCGTCTGCTCGTTGCCGCACGGCGTGCCGCCGTAGTTCTCCAGGGTGGCGGTGCTGCCCGGCAGCGGAATGGAGGACGCCGCGGTCAGCTGTTCCGTTTCGTTCGCGCCGGCCTGCAGCGCGGCCGCGGTGGTGATGACCTTGAACGTCGAACCGGGCGGATAGGTCTCGGAGATGGCGCGATTGGTCATCGGATTGTCGGGGTCGTCACGAAGCCGCTGCCACGCCTGCGATTGCACCTGGGAATCGTGCGACGCCAGCAGGTTGGGGTCATAGGACGGCGACGACACCATGGCCAGGATTTTGCCGGTGGACGGCTCCAGCGCGACGACGGCGCCCTTGCACGGCCCGCCGCAGCCCTGCTGCATGGCATCCCAACCCGCTTGCTGGACCCGCGGAACGATGGTGGTGTCGACGCTGCCGCCCCGCGGATCCCGACCGGTGAAGAAGTCGGCCAACCGTCGCCCGAACAGCCGCTCGTCGGACCCGTTGAGCACCGGATCCTCGGTGCGTTCCAGCCCCGTGCTGGAGTAGCGCAGCGAGTAAAAGCCGGTGACGGGCGCGTACACGGCGGGGTCGGGATAGACCCGCAGGAAACGGAACCGGCTGTCGGTGGCCACGGAGTACGCCAGCAGCTGGCCGCCCGCGATGATCTGGCCGCGCTGCCGGGAATACTCGTCGAGCAGGACGCGCTGGTTGCGCGGGTCGGCGCGCAGCCCGTCGGCGGCGAAGACCTGCGTCATCGTGGCGTTGAGCAACAGCAGCACGACCAACGCCATGACGGTCACCGAGATCCGGCGGAGAGAGGCGTTCATACCCGCTCGATCACCTCGGTGCCGGCCGCCGCGATCGGCGAGGTGTTGCGGGCGCGGGTGCGCAGGGGTCGCCGGGCGCTGTGCGAGATGCGCGCCAGGATGGCCAACAGGATGTAGTTCGCCAACAGTGACGACCCGCCGTAGGACATCCATGGGGTGGTCAGCCCGGTCAGCGGAATCAGCCGCGTCACGCCGCCGACGACGATGAACAGCTGGATGGCCAGCGTCGACGCCAGGCCCGCTGCCAGCAGCTTGCCGAAGCTTTCGCGCGTCGCGATCGCCGTGCGCAGGCCGCGCACGATGACGATGGTGTAGAGCATCAGAAGGGCCGCCAGGCCCACCAGCCCGAGTTCCTCGCCGAACGCGGCGATGATGAAGTCCGTCGACGCCGCCGGCACCGTGTCGGGTTGACCGTTGCCCAGCCCGGTGCCGAAGATGCCGCCGGTGGCGAAGCTGAACATCGCCTGCACGAGCTGATAGCCGCTTCCGTCGGGATCGGAGAACGGGTCCCACCACATCTGCACCCGGACGCGGACGTGCTCGAAAACGAAGTACGCCACGACGCTCGCCGCGGCGAAGAGCACCAGTCCGATGACGACCCAACTGAAGCGCTGGGTGGCGAGGTAGACCACCACCAGAAACGACGCGTAGAGCAACAGCGAAGTGCCGAGGTCTTTTTCGAAAACCATCACGCCGATCGAGATCACCCAGGCCGCCAACAGCGGCGCGAGGTCTCGGGGCCGCGGCAGGGTCATGCCCATGAAATGCTTGCCGACGCTGGTGAACAGACCCCGTTTGGCGATCAGCACCGCCGAGAAGAAGATCAGCAGCAGGATCTTGGAAAACTCGGCCGGCTGAATTGAGAAGCCCGGCAACCGAATCCAGATCTTGGCGCCGTTTTGTTCGGACAGGGATGCCGGTAGCACCGCGGGAATCGCCAAGAAGACCAGGCCGACGGCGCCGCAGATGTAGCCGTAGCGGGCGAGTTGCCGATGGTCCTTCAAGAACGTGATCACCAAAGCGAAGGCGGCCACCCCGACCACCGTCCACAGCAGCTGTTGGGTGGCACTGGGGTGACGGCGCCCGTTCAGCTCGTTGTTGACGAGGTCGAGCCGGTGAATCATCACCAGGCCAAGTCCGTTGAGCAGGGCCACGATTGGCAGCAGCAGCGGGTCGGTGTAGGGGGCGAAGCGGCGGATGGCCAGGTGTGCGCTGCCGAACATGACCAGGAAGATGAGCCCGTAAGTCACCAGGTTCCAGTGCAGGTCGCGGTCCTGGTTGGCCTGGACGATGAGCAACGCCGCGACGGTTATCAGCCCGGCGAAGCACAACAACAGCAGTTCGGCGTTGCGCCGAGTGGGCAGCGGAGGGGTGACCGCGACCGGCTGGAGTTGTTGTGTGGTCATGCCACCGCCCGGCAGTCGATGCCCGGCTTAGGTGGAGGCGGCGGCAGCGCGGTCACCGTCTGGGAAGTGGTGGGCGACGTGGTCGCGGGCGCGGTGTTCGCGGGGACGCTGGTCGAGGTGGTGCTGGTGGGCGGGGTGCCGCTGGAAGTGGTCGGGGGCGCTGAGGGATTCGGCTCTGTGGTGCTGCCCGTCGTCGTCGGGGCCGGCGGTGCCGGCGGAGAGGTGGCGCGGGGCGGCGGGCAGGGCGGCAGCAGCGAGTTCGCCGACAATTCCCGCAATTGCCCGATGGCGTTGTCCAGGCTTCCGGTTGGCAGCCCGGCCTGAACCTGCGCACGTTCGGGCGGGCGCAAATCCTGCAGTTGCATGAAGCGGCAGTCCAAATGACCGCCGCTCTGACTGAAACTGATCAACGACAACTCGTTGCGCGCGTTGAGACAGCCGATCAGATAGGGCTCATGCAGGGACATGCCCAGCAGCGATCCCTGGATCCCCCGCAGGATCGACACCATGCCGTTGTATTCGGCGACGTAGTAGTTGCTGCGGATGATGGCCCGGCCGATGCCCAGGCCCGCGAGCACCAGCAGCACCATCAGCGTGACGACGATCGCCATCCGACGTCGTGACCATCGCTGGCGGCGCGTCGGTTCCTCTTGCGGCGGAACGCGTTTGGCGACCTCGTCGCGGGGCCTGATGGCGGAGGCGCGCCCGGCGGAGGTGTTGGGCAGGGTGGTCAGCTGGTCGTCGTCACCGGATACCGCGCCGGCCAGAATCGGCTGGGTCTGGCCGTAGTCGTAGTCGACGACGTCGGCGACCACCACGGTCACGTTGTCCGGGCCGCCGCCTCGCAGCGCCAATTCGATCAGGCGGTAAGCACTTTCGGCGACGTCGGGGATCTGCAGCGCCTCGTGGATGGTCTCGTCGCTGACTGGATCGGACAGTCCGTCGGAGCACAGCAGGTAGCGATCGCCGGCGCGCGCCTCGCGCATGGTCAGCGTGGGCTCCACCTCGTGGCCCGTCAGCGCCCGCATGATCAGCGACCGCTGGGGGTGGCTGTGCGCCTCTTCCCGGGTGATGCGCCCCTCGTCGACCAGGGTCTGAACGAACGTGTCGTCCTTGGTGATCTGGACCAGTTCGCCGTCGCGCAGCAGGTAGCCACGCGAGTCGCCGATGTGCACCAGCCCAATCCGATTGCCGTCGAACAATATTGCGGTAAGTGTGGTGCCCATCCCCTCGAGGTCGGGTTCCATCTCGACCTGCGCGGCGATGGCTGCATTGCCTGCGCGCACCGCGGAGTCGAGCTTGGCGAGCAGATCGCCACCGGGCTCGTCGTCGTCGAGGTGGGCCAGCGCGGCGATCACCAATTGGGAGGCCACCTCGCCGGCCGCGTGACCGCCCATGCCGTCGGCCAGGGCCAGGAGCCGGGCGCCGGCGTAGACGGAATCTTCATTGTTGGCGCGTACCAGGCCGCGGTCGCTGCGGGCCGCGTATCGCAGGACCAGGCTCACGGGCGCAACTCAATCGCCGTTTTGCCGATTCGAATCGGCGTTCCGATGGGAACCCTTACCGCAGTCGTCACCTTCGCCCTGTCAAGGTAAGTGCCGTTGGTCGATCCTAGATCCTCGACGTACCATTCCGAGCCGCGCTGAGACAGCCGGGCATGCCGCGTCGAGGCGTAGTCATCGGTGAGCACCAGGGTCGAGTCGTCAGCGCGTCCGATCAACACCGGCTGCCCGCTGAGAGTGATACGGGCGCCCATCAAGGCCCCCTCGGTCACCACCAGATAGCGTGCGGCGGTGCGGCGCTGGCGTGCGGGCAGCAGGGTGCCGCGCAACGCCAAACCGCGGCGCACCATGACGGCCCCCGTGGGCGCGTAGATATCGGTCCGCAGGATCCGCAGCACGGACCAGATGAATACCCATAACAACATTAAAAATCCGGCACGCGTCAGCTGCAGTACTAGTCCCTGCATCTGGCGTCCTTTCCGTCCTGGCGCCGCACCCCTCGTCGCACCCGTGACACCGAGCACATCAGCAACGTCACGATACTTGGACGGTGGTCGCCGCGGGGCGAAGCACGGCAGCTTTGAGCCCGGTGCGTCTAGTGGATCCGAACGATGATCTCCGAGTGGCCCAGACGGATGACGTCGCCGTCGGCCAACTGCCACTCCTGTACCGGTGCGTTGTTGACGGTGGTGCCGTTCGTCGAGTTGAGGTCGGACAGGAGCGCGACCTGCCCGTCCCAGCGGATCTCCAGGTGACGCCGTGACACCCCGGTGTCCGGCAACCGGAACTGGGCGTCCTGGCCGCGGCCGATGATGTTGGAGCCCTCGCGCAGCTGGTAGGTCCGGCCACTGCCGTCGTCGAGCTGCAGGGTCACCGCCGCTCCGGCCGCCCCGTAGCCGCCCTGGCCGTAACCGCCGTAGCCCGCGCCGGCGGGCTGGCCGTAGTCCGCCGCACCGTAGTCGGCCGGCTGGCCGTACTCCGCGGCCTGGCCGTACTCGTAGTCGCGGTGTTGCGTCTCGGGGTAGCCGCCGCCCTGCGGTGCATAGCCACCGCCCGGAACGCTTTCGGCGTACTGGGTGTAGTCGCCCGCGCCATACTCCTGCTGGCCGTAGCCCCCACCCTGCTGGTAGCCCTGCTCGTAGCCGCCGCCCTGCTCGGGGTAGGCCGGCCGCGGCTGCTCGGGCGCGGCCTGCGGCGCGTAGCCGCCCTCCTCCGGGCGAGCCGGGCCGCGACCGTATTCGGCGTATCCGCCGCCGTAGCCCTGCTGGCCGGCGCCGGGCTGGCCGCCGCCGGGTGGACCGTAGCCGCCGCCCTGGCGGTAGCCCTGGTCGCCGTAGCCGCCGGGGGCAGGCGGACGCTGCTCATACGGCGGCGGATAGCCGCCACCCTGGCCCTGGTCGGGGTAGCCGCCGCGCTGTTCTTGGTAGCCGCCCTGGTCGGGATAGCCACCCTGCGGCGGGTAGCCGCCCGGCCCTTGGTCGGGGTAGCCGGCGCGCTGTTCGTGGTAGCCGCCCTGCTCGGGGTAGCCCCCTTGCTGGGGATAGCCCCCCTGCTCGGGGTAGCCGCCGCGCTGTTCCTGGTAGCCGCCCTGGTCCGGGTAGCCGCCCTGCGGGGGGTAGCCGCCCTGCTCCGGCGGACGAGGCGGCGGGTATCCGCCCGGCGGAGGGTAGCCGCCTTGCTCGGGCGGATAGCCGCCGCGCGGATCCGGTCCGCCCTGCGGTTCCGGGCCGCGCTGCTCGTCCTGCGGACGCCCATAGCGGTCGTCGTAGTACTCGTCGCCGGGCCGCCCCTGCCCCTGACCACCGCGGTAGCTCGAATTGTCAGTCATTGCTACTCCTCGTTCTGCGCCGAACGCGTGATTTGATTGTGGCCGGGGCGGATGGTTGACGGTCGGGCGGGGCTCGACATCAGGATTGACAGCACCGCGGGTGCGGTACTGACCGGTATGCAGGCTCGACGACTGCTCGAACCGGACGACCACATCACCATACGTTTGCCACCCCTGTTCATAGATATAGTCGGCCAAGTACCTCGCGAAAGCGCTCGACGTGGGATTCCTGTCGGCGCCGACCTTCGCAAAGTCGTGCATACCGAGGGTAATGATGTATTCGTTGGGGGCCAAAAGACGATCGCCCGGAAGCGCGCGGACACCGTCCTCGGCTTCCCGGCGCAGTAAGGCTTCAACCTCTTGCGGGACGATCGATCCGCCGAACACCCGGGCGAACGCGTTGTCCACGGTCGCCTCGAGCTTGCGCTCGATGCGTTGCACGAGCCCCCGTTGGCTACCCATGTTTCAGCGCTCGCCCGCTGCTGTTGTGGTGTGTCGCGGGCGCGAGGCAAACGAACCGCCCGCGTGTTGTCTCACCCCCGCATGGTATCGGGACACCGGGAGGCCGCGGCACCGTGAGAACTCTGAGAATCGCATCCGTGCAGCTCAGGGCCGTGCGGCGCTGCCCTCGGCGGCCGCGAACGGCGGCGCAGGACCGCGGAGGCGATTGGGGCGCACGGCTATTACAGTGGTATGGTCCATCGGTTGATTTGCCCGGGCGAGTGGCGGAATGGCAGACGCGCTGGCTTCAGGTGCCAGTGTCCTTCGGGACGTGGGGGTTCAAGTCCCCCTTCGCCCACCAACTGCGGTTCGATGAATTGCAGGCGGCAAGGTCACGAACTCGCAAGTGGGCGTGACCTTTTCGTTTGGGTCTGGGCCGCCTAGCGCGACAGCACGGCCTCGATGGCGCCGACGACCTCGGGCGCATCCGGTGCGGTGCGGGGACGAAACCGATTGACCACCTGACCGTCGGGGCCGACCAGAAACTTCTCGAAGTTCCATTGGATGTCGCCCGCCGAGCCGTCGGCATCGGCGGCCTTGGTCAGCTCGGCGTACAGCGGGTGGCGGTCCTCGCCGTTGACGTCGGTCTTCGCGAGCAGCGGGAACGTCACCCCGTACGTCGTCGAGCAGAACTCCTGGATCTCCTCGGCGCTGCCCGGCTCCTGGCCCATGAACTGGTTGCACGGAACACCGACAACGGTCAGGCCGCGGTCGCGGTAGTCCCGGGCCAGCTGCTCCAATGCGGTGTACTGCGGGGTCAGTCCGCACTTGGAGGCCACGTTGACGATTAGCGTTGCGCCACCGGACAATTCGGCCAGCGTGGTGGGCTTGCCGTCGAGCGTCGTCAGGGCGATTTCGTTGAGGGTCACGCCGACGACGCTAACACCTCAGCGGGCCAGCGGGCTGTAGAAGACCAGGCCGTTGCCCTTGTTGTCGTAGACCACGGCGCGGCGCTCGTGCGCGTCGTCGTACGGGCCCTTCACAATGCCGCCGCCGCTGGCCTCGACGGCCTTGGCCGCGGCGTCGACGTCGGCGGTCTTGATGCCGACGACCACCTGTCCGGGGATGGGATGGTCCACCGCGGTCGCCAGCGCCAAGGTGACCGCCCCGCCGTCGAGGGCGGCGAAGTGGGCCCCGTCGCGGAACTTCAGCGGCATCCCCAGGGTCTCGCTGTAGAACCGAATCGATTCGTCAAGGTCGTCGGTCGACAAGACGATCATCCGCACTTCGTGACCGCTCAACGCTGCCTCCTGTGGCCGGGTCGCCTTACCCTAGCCCCGTGAGCAGCAACCGAGTACCGGGCGGCGTGGTGCACACGCTGCCGGCAGACCTGCGTGCGGCGCTGAGCGCCAACGCGACCGCGCTGGCGGCCTGGAAGGACATCACCCCGTTGGCGCGCAACGAGTTCATCTGCTGGGTCGAGGACGCCAAACAGGAGGCGACCCGCCAGCGCCGCATTCGCCGAACCCAGGAGGAACTGGAGGAAGGCATGCGCCGGCCGTGCTGCTGGCCCGGCTGCAAGCACCGGGAGCGGACCGGCCGCGCCTAGCCCCGCACGTCGGGCGTGACGGGATCGGTGATGTCGTCGTATTCGGGGTGCTTCTTGAGCACGGTGACGACCATGGAACACACCGGGACGATGCGCTTGCCGTCGGCCCGGGCCGCTTGCAGCGCCTCCTCGACGAGGATGGTCGCGAGACCGCGCCCGCCGTAGGCGGGGTCGATCTCGGTGTGGTGGAAGACGCGCTGGTCGCCGTGATCGACGAAGTCCGCGAGGCCGACGGTCTTGCCGTCGACGGCAATGGTGTACCGGCCCTCCTCGGCGGTGACGGTGGTCGGTGCGCCGGTCTTGTCGGCGGTCATGTGCACTCCTTTCCTTGGGGTATCGCTCGGGGCCGCAACCGAGCGCTCGGCAGCGGCGGGGCCGGCAGTCGGGCGACCGGACCCCGGTAGCCGGTGACGGCGCCGAAGCGGTCGTCGGCGTCCTGCCAGAGCCGGCGGTAGCCGACGATGTCGTCGTGACTGCGCCCGACAAAGTTCCACCACATCACGAGCTCTTCGGTGAACGGCGTCCCGCCCAGCAGCAACACCCGCGCCGGGCGGTCGCCGAGGTTGGACAACGGCAACGACGTATTGCCCGCGCCTTGGTATCCGAGGTCGGCGACCGCCAGGGTGGCGTCGCCCATCGCGACGGGCCCGAGATCGCACAGCACGCCGTGTTCGAACGCCGGGTCGACGTCGACGTCCAGTTCCGCGTTCGGCTGCAGATCGATCTGTGCGCCGACGAGCGGGGTGAACGTGTGCACCGGCGACCGGCCACCGGCCAGCTCCCCGAGAAAGACGCGCGCCACCGCCCCGGGCAGCGCCACGGGCATGGGCGCATAGTGCGCGAAATCGCGGCCGGTGTCGCGGGCGGATCCCGGAAGCGCCACCCACAACTGAACCCCGTGCAAGACGGCGTCCGGCTCCATCGACACCTCGGAATGACAAATGCCCGCGCCCGCCGTCATCAGGTTCAGCTCGCCGGGCCGGACCACGGCGTGCACGCCGGCGCTGTCGCGATGCTCCACTCCCCCGGCGAACAACCAACTGACCGTTTGCAATCCGGTGTGCGGATGCGGCGGGACGTCCATGCGTGCGCGGACCGGGCCGTAGTGGTCGATGAAACACCACGCGCCGATCAGCGAGCGTCGTCGTTGCGGCAGCGTGCGCTGCACCGGGAGCCCTCTCGGCCCGCCCAGCGGAACCTCGCGCGGATGCAGCAATTCGGTGCCGAGCACCCGAGAGGCGCCGCAGGCGACTTCGGCCGGCGCGGTCTCCAGGTTGCTCACCGATTCGACGCTACGCGCATTCGGGGCCTCACCGGCGCGGCGGACGCAGCAGCTTCATGGCCAGCCGCATGACGGGTTCGGGGACGCGATCCTGCATCGACAGCGCGGTGTCGGCGGCGCGGGACCGCAGCGGGGTGCCGCGACCGAAGATCCGGTTCAGCGGCCCCCCGGTCGGCTCGATCACCACATGCAGCGGCGGGGTGCCCACGGCGGCGCCGAGCGCGTTGGAGATGACCATCCGCTGAATCTCGCTGGTGCCCTCAAAGATGGTGTACAGCTTGGCATCCCGATACCACTTCTCCACCGGGTGGTCGGTGATGTAGCCCCAGCCTCCCATCGTCTGGATCGCGCGTTCGGTGGCCTTGACGGCGACCTCGCTGGCGGCGAGCTTCGACATCGAGCCCTCCCCCCGCTCGAAGGGCACCCCGTTGACCGCCATCCAGGAGGCGCGCCAGGTCAGCAGCCGGGCGGCGTCGATCTGGGTGGCCAGGTCCGCCAGCGGAAAGGCGATGCCCTGGTTGTCGATGATCGGTCCGCCGAACGCCTCGCGCTCGGTGGCGTATGCGGTCGCGTACTCCAATGCGGCGCGGGCGATCCCGATCGCTTGGGCGGCCACCATCGGGCGGGTCTGCTCGAAGGTGCCCAACGTCGCGGAGCCGGACTGTTTTCCGCCGGCCACGACCTCGCGGGCCTTGGCCAGCTTGTGTTCCAGCTTCTCTTCTCCCCCAAGCAGATTGGCCGCCGGGACGCGCACCCCTTCGAAAAGCAACTCGGCAGTGTGGGACGCCCGGCAGCCCAGCTTGTCGAGCTTTCGCAGCAACTTCAGCCCCGGCGTTCCGCCCGGCACGACGAACAACGCCTGCCCGCGATGCCCGAGTTCCTCGTCGACCACGGCGTTCACCACGTGCACGTTCGCGATGCCGCCGTTGCCGATCCACATCTTGTGGCCGTCGATGATCCAGTCGTCACCGTCGCGGCGCGCCCGGGTGCGCAGGTTCCGGACGTCGCTGCCGCCCTCGGGTTCGGAGATCGCCAGGGCGGCCAGCTTGATGTCGCCCGGTGTTCCGAAACATTCGGGCGCCCACTCGAGCATCTGTTCGGGGGACGCGGCCTGGCCGATCGCGGACAGGGCCAGCGCCGGCATGACGATCGCCAAACCGATTCCGGCACAGCCCCAAAAGAGCTCCTCCATGAACATCGGCAGCGAGATGCCGGTCGGGTCACCGATCAGGTCGCGGTAGAACAGCGGGCTGTAGAAACCGCGCTGGGCCGCTTCCTCCAACACCGGCCAGGGAAACTCCTGGCGCTGGTCGTAGTGCAGCGCCACCGGGCGGATGACTTCTTCGGCGAACTCGTGGGTGCGCCGGGCCAGATCGTGTTGTGCGGCCGTCGGTGTCAGGTCGAATGTCATGGATCCGCCTTCGGGTCGACAGACTCGGTCGTGCCAAGCCCGACTACCCCGTCGGCGGGATCAGCAAACTGTCACGCGGCCGAGCGGGGCCCCACTTGCGCCATCGGCAGGTGCAGCACCACCGCCGCGGCCGGCATCGCCTCGTGCTCGTGACGCGCCAACAGAGCCGCGTTCTCGGGCAGCTGCCGCGAGTTGATTTCGCCGGCGGCGATCCGGCGCAGGACGTCGTGCGCCCGGGCGAGCTGTTCGCGCTTCCGGTACTGGCCGCCGGGCAGTTTGACGCCGGCCCAGACGCCGTACTCCTCGCGGTGCGCGATGGCGTGCTGGGCGCAGCGGCGTTGCTGGGCGAGCGGGCAGCGGCGCAGGCACTGGATCCGCGCCTCGGTGGCGGACCGCTCGTAGGCGCGCGCCTTCGCCGCGCCGTCACCGCCGTCGTCGTCGGGGTAGCCGAACCACAGTTCCGGGTTGGCTGCGCAGGGGTGTCCCATGGCCGGTCTCCTTGGGTCGGTAGCGAAACGTAGGTAAAAGCGTATACACGTTTCGGCCGCCGACGCAAGAGAAACGTGACAAAAACGTATATGCGCTGGACGGGCGACCGCCGTGTGTAATATCCGGCCTATGGCCGGAGCCTGCGGTGAGCCGTGAATCGGCCGGTGCCGCGATCCGCGCGCTGCGCGAGTCACGCGACTGGTCGCTGGCAGAACTCGCCGCCGCTACCGGTGTCAGCATCATGGGCCTCAGTTTTCTGGAGCGCGGCGCCCGTAAGCCGCACAAAAGCACAGTTCAGAAGGTAGAAAACGGGCTTGGCCTGCCGCCGGGCACCTACTCCCGGCTGCTGGTAGCCGCCGATCCGGACGCCGAGTTGGCGCGGCTGATGGCCGCACAGCCGGTCGACGCGAGGCCCGCGACGCCGGCCGGCGCGGTGGTCGTCGACCGCCACAGCGACACCGAAGTGCTGGAAGGCTACGCCGAAGCCCAGCTCGACGCCCTCAAATCCGTCATCGAACGACTGCCGGCGACGACATCAAACGAATATGAGACGTATATTCTGTCTGTGATCGCTCAATGCGTGAAGGCCGAGATGCTGGCCGCCAGCTCGTGGCGCGTCGCCGTCAACGCCGGCGCCGATTCCACGGGGCGGCTCATGGAGCATCTGCAGGCACTCGAGGCGACGCGCACCGCGCTGCTGAAGCGGATGCCCGCCAGCTTGAGCGCGCGGTTCGACCGCGCATGCCTGGAGTCGTCGCTGCCCGAGGCCGTCATCGCCGCCCTGGTCGGTGTCGGCACCGACGAAATGTGGGACATCCGCAACCGGGGCGTGATCCCCCCCGGGGCCCTCCCCCGGGTTCGGGCCTTCGTCGAGGCGGTCGAGGCGACGGGCCGCGAGGAGGCACCATGAACGAACACGAAATCGCCGTGTTGAGCCGCGCGCACGGCCTGTTCGCCGGCGATACCCGGCAACCGACCCTGGATGCCCGTACCGAGCATTACCGCGAAACGTCGACGCGCGCCGCCGACCTGAATCACGCTGTGGCGCAAGGCGGTTACCAACTGGCCGCGGACCGCGGCCGCCAGCGGCTGCTAGCGGCGGCCCGCACGGACACCGCCGCCGCCGGCATCATCGCCGCCGCACACCGGGATCGGGCCCGGGCCGGCGCGTTGACCAAATCCGTCGTCGACGAGGCCCGCGCCGACGCCCCAGCGACCGCGATGACGCCGATGGCCCAACGCGAGGCGATGCGCCGCAGCGTCGCCCGGCTGCGCGCACAGCGCGCCCACGTCTTGTCGGCCCGCACCAACGCGCGACGGCACTCCGCGGCGCTGCGCGCGCTGCGGTACCGATTGACCCACCATCGCGCGCCCGGCACGCCGAACGGCCGCGCCGCGCTCGCGGTGCGTGCCGCGTTGTCGCGGCTGGGGCGCCCGTATGTCTGGGGTGCTACGGGGCCCAACCAATTCGACTGTTCCGGGTTGGTGCAGTGGTCCTACGCCCGGGCGGGCGTGCACTTGGGCCGCACCACCTATCAGCAGATCAACGACGGGATTCCCGTTCCCCGTTCGCAGGTCCGCCCGGGAGATCTCGTTTTCCCGCACGCCGGACACGTCCAGATGGCCATTGGCAACGGTCTCGTCGTCGAAGCGCCCTACTCGGGCGCCTCGGTGCGAATCAGTCCACTGGGCAGCAACATCGCAATTCGCCGCCCGCTATGACACGAAAAGGTTGAGTCGATGTCGGAACCAGCCGGACCTTCGGTGAGCGCCATCCGGGCACGGCAGTCGGCGCTGGCCGGCCAGCACGGCACGGCCGCCGACGCGGACCGCGTGCTGGCGGAAGTCCTTGCCAACGCGCACACCGCGACCCGCGAAAGCATCAGGCGACTCGATGCCATCGCCGACGAGATCGACCGCGCCGCCACCGGCCGCTCGTACCTTGCCGTCGATACCCCGATGGGCGCGCGCGAATTCCGCCGGTTCCTGGCGGACAAACAGCGCGAGATCGCAACGGTCGTTGCCGATGCGCGCGAACTCGGCCGCGCGAAAAGGGCTGTGCTGGATGGCTTGCGCGCTCAGTACGTCTTCCCGGCGGGCTAGCCCGCACGCGCGTCTATCTGTTCGTGCACAGGCGCGCCGGGGTGAGTTGTCGACGGGAATATGCCTGGGTACTGTCGCCCGGCATGGAGGGGCCGCGACACCGATGTCGACGTATGACGAGCTGATCAACACGCTCAAATCCGTTCGGGACCGCACCGGCGATCCGAACGCGTGGCAGGCGGGCTTGGCGCCGAGTGAGGTGACGGCGGTCATCACCCCCACCACCCGGCCCGAACAGCTCGAGGCGATCGTGCGCAAGATCCGCCAACAACATTCGGACATCTTCGGCGCCGGGCCCGAATCCGACCGCGAACAGGGTGAGGCCGCCGAAGCCATGGCGGGCGCCGAAGCTGCCCTGGCACACCAGAATTCGACGAGCTCCCAGCTCGACATGCAGGTGATCACGGCGATCCTGAACGCCCACCTGAAGTCCGTCGAGGGCAGAGAGGCCTTGTCGAAGCTGCAGCGAGAGACCGAAGCCGCCGTCCTTTCCCGGTCGGATCTCGATACTCCGGCGGGCGCGCGGGATTTCCAGCGATTCCTCCTCGGGAAGCTCAAGGACATCCGGGCGGTCGTCCTGAACGCGAGTCTCGACGACACGTCGAAATCGGCGCTGATGGCCGCGTGGACTTCGCTCTACGACGCCTCCAAGAACGGCGCCGACGATCGGCCGCCCGCGGCCGCCGTCCCGGTCGCCGTGCCAGCCGACGGCACAACCCAACAGCCGGTCGACGACCCCGAGGCCGGATGGGACCCGCTGGTTGATTCGGTGTTGGGCGACGACCCCGGCCCACCCGCGGGGGACCCACCGGTGCCGGCCCCGTCCGGGGGCAGCGCGGCTCCGCCGGCGCCGGCGGCCCCGGTGCTGCCGCCCATTCCGAGCCTCGGCGCGGGAGCGCTGCCGGGCCTCGGTGGGTTGGGCGGCCTACCGTTGCCCGGCCTGGACGAGTCCGGCCGAACCGACCCCTCGCTGCGGGGTATCGGCGACGAGCGCTTGGTCGGGTCGCACGATCCGGAACCGGACGGCCACGGCGGCGACGAGGACGCGACCCACGAAGAGGACGCCTCGGCCGACCACCCCGACCCACCGCCGGCGGGGCCGACGACGGTGACGCTGCCGGACGGTGATACCGTGACGGCCGCCAGCCCGCAGCTGGCGGCGGCGATCAAAGCCGCCGTCGGCGGGGCGGCCATCGCAGATGCCTTCCACCAGCAGGGAATTACCATCCCGCCACCCGGATCGGCGGTCACCGAGCCCGTCGACCCGCTGCAAGCGATACCCGGCGATATCGGCATCCTCACCGATCGTCACGCGCTTGCGCTGGGTCACGAAAAGGCGCTTCTCGATGGGCAGATTCAGCGCATCGCCTCCGTGAGCGGGCCGAGCTTTCTAGGCTGGGAGCATCCACCGGCGGCGACCGCGCCCGCTGCCCCGCCGGCCGAGCCGCACACACCGACACCCACCGGGCCGGCGGCCACGTCGACCACATGAGAATAGTGATCACGCCGGGATCACCCGGCGGCGCAGGAATAGGAGACAGCAGATGGCCGAGCCAATCCGTGTGGTGCCCGCGCACTTACGTGAAGCCGCTGCGCACCACCAGGAGACCTCCGACTACTTGCGCACCGTTCCGTCGTCGCACGCCGCGATCCAGGAGAGCCTGGACTCACTCGGGCCCATCTTCGGTGAACTTCGCGACGCCGGACGCGATCTGCTCGAGCTCCGACGACAGTGCTACGAGCAGCAAGCCGACGACCACGCAGACATGGCCGAAAAATTGGTCATCTCGGCGACCGCGTGGGAACAGCACGAGCAAGACGCGGCACGAGATTTCGGCGGCCTCATCGACGGCGGTCGATGACGGACGCCAATCCAGCCTTCGACACCGTCCACCCGAGCGGGCACATCCTGGTCCGTTCCTGTCGCGGCGGGTATATGCACAGCGTCGCGCTGAGTGAAGAGGCCATGGAAACCGATGCCGAAACGCTGGCGCAGGGCATTCTGTTGACCGCCGACGTGTCCTGCCTGAAGGCGTTACTCGAGGTCCGCAACGAGATCCTTGCCGCAGGCCATACGCCGTCGATGGAGGTTCCGACCCCGCACGATCTCGACGCGGCCATCGAGAAGCTGCTGGCGCACAAACTGCGCCGCCGCGACGGCGCGCGCTAAGCGGCTCGAGCCGATCGACGGCCTAAATCAGCCACGTCTTCGCGGCATCGGGATCGGGTGCGATGTCGGTCGGCGGCTCTATCGGGTTGGGGCCGAACAACTCTCGGGCGCGGGCCAGGAGGGCACGCACCTCGTCGAGTTGCTGCTGCAGCGCAGAATCAGCCATGTCCCCACGCTACCTAGGCCATCGCAGCTGCACAATTCACTTGCTGAATGGACGCACCCCTGGATCCCGGTAGGCTTAGCCAGTGGCGATCTTCGGTCGGATGACGGCGCGCCAGCGCCTCCGGAGAGCTACCCGGGAATCGTTGACGATTCCCGCCTTCAGCTCTCCTGTGGATTGCACCCCCTGGGTGACAGGCGGGCTTTGGCCTGCCGAGCTTTCCACGGTGACCGACGAAACCGCCACTCTCGCAGAGTATCTGAAGGACGACCTGCAGCGGATCACCCGAAGCGCCAACGACGAGTTGCGGACCATAAAGCTGGCGGGAATGCCCGATTTCACCCGTCAGGCCGAGGAAGCCAGAGTCATCGACGCAGCGCGGGCGCGCGCCGCGCGACGAGTCGAGTCGACGATTCGGCAATTGCATGCGGTGCGGGCGGCGCCCGTCGAACGCGAACGCCCGCCGGATGCCGAGAGCCCCTACGGCGCCGATCTGGAGAAGACGCAGATCATCCCCGTCGTCGCGGACGTGGAGGCCCCGGACGTGGCGGCCCCGGAAGTGGACGCCGAGGTGGCCGCCGATCTGGACGATCTGGAGAAGACGCAGATCATCCCGGTCGTCGCGGACGTGGAGGCCCCGGGCGTGGCGGCCCCGGCAGCGGGCGCCGAGGTGGCCGCCGAAGACGACGAACCCGAAACCGCCGAGGGGCGGCATCGAGCCTTCGCCGATGACGACGCCGACGCAGCCCCCGCGCCACCGCCCGAACCCACCGAGCCCCGGGAAGTTCCGGCGGCGCCGGTCACGGCGGCCGCACGCGAATCCGACGACGAGCGGTTGCGTCGGCTGCTCGCGTTCGTCGTCCATCAAGAGCCGCGCCTGAATTGGGCGATCGGTGATCGTCCCGACGGCACCACCGTGTTGGTCACCGATTTTGCCCACGGCTGGATACCGCCGGACATCGCGATTCCGGAGGGCGTGCGGCTGCTGGAACCGGAGCGACGCACCGGCAAGGTTGCCGCCCTGCTGGGCGAAACCCGGCAGGCCGTCACCTACGCCCCCGGGGATTCGTTGGGTCGGCTGGATGACTTCGCCGAGACCACGGCATCGGTGCAGCCGCGCGAGCTGCCCACGGTCGACGATCTCGGATGGGAGCTGAGCCAGGCCACGCATTGGCGGGACGGTCTGCCGCGAATGGTGCACACGGTGGCCAGGGCCGCCGCCGCCGGAACCGGGGTCGTGGAGGAAGAGATCGACTTGCTGCGAGTGCATCTCGAC
The DNA here is from genome assembly GCF_001673535.1 of Mycobacterium sp. 1081908.1. Classification (GTDB taxonomy): domain Bacteria; phylum Actinomycetota; class Actinomycetes; order Mycobacteriales; family Mycobacteriaceae; genus Mycobacterium. The sequence goes on from NZ_LZLY01000048.1 coordinate 81,222, forward strand.
ACCGCGCGTTATCAGCTGTTGATTCAGTACCCGGACGTCGATCCCGCGCTCTTCCTCAACTGCTTGTTGCTGGCCGCCACCGAGGCCGCCGTGACCGGAGACCCGGTGGCGGCGAACTATCACGTCGCGTGGTTTCAGAAACTCAGCGCGCCGTAACGGCTCACCGGCCCGGGCCGGGAGGGCCGGCGAAGGCCTGCGCGATCCCCAGCCACCGCTGCGCGTCGGGGCCGTGCGCCGTGATGTCGAGAGCCGCCAACGCCCGTCGCTGGGTCACCAGGAAGCAGAAGTCCTCGGCGGAGCCCGTGACCCGCTGGGCGGCGTCGGGCGGACCCCAGGACCAGGTGTCGCCGGCGGGACCGCGCAGCTCGACGAGGAACGGTTCCGTGGGCGGCGCCAGGTTGTTGATGGCAAACGCGTAATCGCGGGTGCGCACCCCGATGTGTGCGATCGACCGCAGGCGCCCGGTGGCGGTCCGTTTGACGCCCAGCGCGTCGGCCACGTCGAGTCCGTGCGCCCACGTCTCCATCAACCGGGCCGTCGCCATCGACGCCGCGCTCATCGGTGGCCCGAACCACGGCAGCTTGCGACCGTCGGGCACCGTCAGCAGGGTGTCGTGCAGCCGTGCGCGGGTCGCCCGCCACTCGGTGAGCAGCTCGGCCGGTGCCACGGCGGCGACTTCCTCGGCCCCCGCGTCGACGAACCCGGTGGGATCGGCCGAAGCGGCCTCGAGTACGGCGGCGAAGCCCGCCTCGTCGGTGGCCGCGGTGAGTGCGACCCGGTCGGTCCACAGCAGGTGCCCGATCTGGTGGGCGATGGTCCAGCCCGGCGCGGGCGTCGGATCCGTCCAGCGGTCCGCCGCCAGGGGCGCCACCAACGCGTCGAGGTCGTCGCTCTCGGCACGCAGGTCGGCCACCATCGGCTCGGCAGCGGTCACGTACGTACCTTAGCGATTGTCCGCCGGCTGGCCGCGACGGCCGATGACGGCGTGCATGGCGAGCCCGATCAGGTAGAGCACCGAGCCGAAGAGCACGAACCCCGGCGCGCGCCCGTCGTCGGGAATCAGCGTCGCGGACACCGTGATCGAGACGATGAACGCCACCCAGAACAGCGCGTCCTGCACCGCGAACACGTGTCCGCGCAGCGCGTCGTCGACGTCCATCTGCATCGCGGAATCGGCGCAGAGCTTGACCATCTGACCGGCCAGGCCGAGGAAAAATCCACACGCCACCATCACCGGAAGCCGCAGCCCCGCGCCCGGGATCTGGATCAGCGCCGCCGCCACCAGCGCGCCGTTTGCCGTCGCGTAGCGGCCCCAGCGGCGCACCACCGACGGCGTCAACACGTTGGCCAGGAACGCCCCCAGGCCCGCCGCGGCGAAGAACAGCAACGCGACGCCCAGGCCCCCGGTCGCCGGACGAGGACCGGGCAAATGGTGGACCAGCACCAGCATCACCAGCGAATTGATGCCCACCACCATGCGATGGGCGGCCAGGCCGGACAGGGTCGCCGCGACCGTGGGGCGCTGCACGACCGTCCGCGCGCCGTGCAGCCAGCCGGTGATCACCGCATAGACGGCCGATCCGTGGATCGCGCGTTCGGTGTCGTCGGGACCCAGGACCCGGGCGCCGAACCGCAACGTCAGGAGCAACGCGATCGAAACCGGGATCGCGGTGATGAAGATGATCGCCGAGGCGCCTTTGTCGCCGGCGCCGACGAAAAAGCGCGGCACCAGCATGAAGTTGGCGCCGAGGAAGGCCGCGAAAGCGCCAGACGCGGTGGCCACCGAGTTCATGGTGACCACCTGCTCCCGCGGCACCACGTGGGGCAGGGACGCCGACAGCCCGGACGCGACGAACCGGGCCAGGCCGTTGGCGACCAGCGCGCCGATCAGCAGCGGGATGTCGCCGGCGCGCAGCGCCAGGATGGTGCCGATGCAGGCGATGAGGACCAGCCGGCCCGCGGTGGCACCGACCAGCACCAGCCGCCGATCCCAGCGGTCCATCAGCGCGCCGGCAAACGGCCCCAGCAGGGAGTAGGGCAAGAACAGCACCGTGAACGCGCGCGCGATGGCCATCGGGTCGGCGGCACGATCCGGGTTGAATAGCAGCGCCCCCGCCAGCCCAGCCTGGAACAGACCATCGCCGAACTGACTCGCCACGCGCACCTGGAGCAGCCGCCAGAAGTTCGGCAAACCGCGCACCGACCGCCATAGGTCGGCGGGTGCGCGTGACTGCATCCGGGATTGAATCACAGAACCGACTTCCGCGGTTGGGGTTGGGCGCCATGCCAACAGTACAAATATGTATCGGCCGCGCTCGATTGCACCGGCCGGCGTTACGAAGGTGCGATGATGGTCTGATGCCGCCCGAAGATCCGGAGGACTACATAGCACCCGCAGCGCAGCGGGTGCGCGCAGGCACGTTGCTGCTTGCCAACACCGATCTTCTCGAGCCGACTTTTCGGCGCAGCGTCATCTACATCGTCGAGCACAACGACGGCGGCACACTGGGTGTCGTGCTCAACCGCTCCAGCGAGACCGCGGTGTACAACGTGCTGCCGCAGTGGGCCAAGCTGTCGGCAAAACCCAAGACCATGTTCATCGGTGGGCCGGTCAAGCGTGACGCGGCCCTTTGTCTGGCGGCGCTGCGGATCGGCGCCGACCCGCAGGGCGTGCCGGGCCTGCGGCATGTGGACGGACGGATCGTGATGGTCGATTTGGACGCCGAGCCGGAGCTGATCGCCCCGCTGCTCGAGGGGGTGCGGATCTTCGCCGGATACTCCGGCTGGACCATCGGTCAGCTGGAGGGCGAGATCGAGCGTGACGACTGGATTGTGTTGTCCGCGTTGCCATCTGACGTTCTGGCGGGGCCGAGGGCCGATCTGTGGGGTCAGGTGCTGCGCCGGCAACCGCTGCCGCTGTCGCTGCTCGCCACCCACCCGATCGACGTCAGCAGAAACTAGGGCCCCTCCCCCGCCGGAGCCGCCGCTTCGGCGTCCCGCGCGAGCCTGCTGGCGATCACCGCGCAGACCACCAGCTGGATCTGGTGAAAGATCATCAACGGCGACATCGTCAATCCGACTGTGGCGGCGGGGAAAAGCACCAGCGCCATCGGAAGCCCGGACGCCAGGCTCTTTTTCGAACCACAGAACAGCAGGACGATCGCGTCGCCGCGGTCGAGCCGTGCCAGCCGGCCCGTCGCCGTGGTGACGCCGAGCACCACCGCCAGCAGCACGGCGGTGACGACGGCGGACACGGCGTCGGCGGCCTCGCCGTGCGCGGGGACGAGCGCGGCCAACGCAACGGTCGCCGCCAGCGCCAGCAGGAACGAATCGATCGGCAGCGCCGACAGCCGTTTCAACACGGCGGCGCGGCGATAAGGGTGTCAGTGGCAGGACTGCGTGCAGACGGCGCAGCTGCCGGCGCAGCCGGGGGCCGCGGCTTCGCTGCGGAGCGCGAAGCGCGCGCTCTGCCACGACCCGGTGGCGAGCGTCCCCAGGGCACCGGCGACGCAGATGATCAAGACCACCAAGGCGGTGTCGGGAGCTGTGGCCAGGGCCACCACGCCGACCGCGGCGAACATCACGGCGGCCGCCAACTGCGGCGGAGCCATGGCGCGCAACGCCAGCTGAGTGCCGTTGGCGGTCTGGTTGTGGGAGAGCGACCAGGTCCCGAACCCCGCAGAGGCCACCGCCGCACACAAGCACACCACGCCCGCGATCAACATGGCCTCACAATACGAGCCGGGCGGCGCGCCCGCGCGCCGGGCTCAGCGGCCTTCGTTTCGCGGCTGGTTAACGCCCTTGCAGGAACGCGAAGTTCGGCAGCGGCGGCAAACCCGGCACCATGGTCAACAAGTTGGGGGTGGGCCGGGGCGCGGCCACCTGGTTGGGCGGGACGGGCTGCGAGGGAAGCCCGACCGGCGCCGCTCCGGCCGGCTGGGGGGGAAGCCCGGCCGGGGCCGCACCGGCTGCTTGAGCGGGAATGCCGACAGGGGCCGCGGCGGTCCCCGGTCCGGGTACGGGTGCAGTGGTCCCGGGCACGGTCACCCGGAAGCCGTTGATGATCGCGTCGGTCGCCGGCGCATCCGCGACGGCCACCGCACGGTCGGTGGTCACCGACAGCGACACCAGGTACTTGTCATGTCCAGACGTCGCGATGACGTGGCGGCGCGACGTGTTGAGCAGCATGTCGCCGTCGCGGTAGGTGCCCTCGATGATCGACGACGGGAAGCCGCCGAAGTCGGCCATGGAGGCGTTCGTGGTCTGCCACAGGGGCAGTTGCTGACTGTCGACGAAGCCGTGGGTGATGGCCTCCTTCGGGTCGAAGCTGCCGACCAGGTGGTACACCACCACCTGCGCGTTCGAGGTGTAGATGCTCGCCCCGCGCCGGTCGGCGATCACCGCGAAGGCGTCGGGCACATTGGGATCGGGCACCTGTGTCCAGCGGGTGGGCAGCGGCAGCGTGATGTCGAGAGCTTTGAATCCCTGGGGCTTTTGCGCCTCGAGCTTGACGCCCTTGGACTGCAGGTAGTCACGCAGCGTGCCCGAGACGCCAGGCGCGACCGCCGCGGGCGCCGGCGACAGCGGAGCGACGACCGGGGTCGGCGCCACCGGGTTTGCCGCCGGGGGAGCGGCGAGCAACCGATTGCCGGGGATCTGTCCGGGCGCGACCGTGACGTTCTGCGGCGCCGGTGCGGCGACTGCTGGGGCGGGCGGCGGTGCGGGGAGCGCGGGCACTGCGGGATCAGCCCAAGCGGTGGCGCCCGCGAACGCCGTGACGCCGATCGCCCCGGCGGCCAGACCCCCTGCGAATACCCGCAATGTACGGGCGATGTGAATCATCTGCGTCGATCCTTCCCATGGCCCGGGTCCCAGCACCCGTCGTAGAGGCTGACTGTAACCAGGGGGCAAACGCGCTGGATAGCGTCGAAATCGACCTGGGATGAAGCTCTGATCGGCGCGCAACGTAACCGAGACCAACCCGTGGCCCGCCGGGCCGGCTGGGGTTCCCTTATACCCTGTTCAGGTGACCGAATCCCCGACCACCGCGCCTGCGGGCACCGCCGCCGCGCCGGACTCCGAGGCGCCGCCGTTTCGCTACACCGCGGCGCTCGCGGGCCGCGTCGAGAGCGCCTGGCAGGAGAACTGGGCGAAGCTCGGCACGTTCAACGTAGCCAACCCCGTCGGCGACCTGGCTCCGACCGACGGACGCCCGCTGCCCGCCGACAAGTTGTTCGTGCAGGACATGTTCCCCTACCCGTCCGGCGATGGACTGCACGTCGGGCACCCGCTGGGCTACATCGCCACCGACGTCTACGCCCGCTATTTCCGGATGACCGGCCATAACGTCCTACACGCGTTGGGCTTTGACGCGTTCGGGCTGCCCGCCGAGCAATACGCGGTGCAAACCGGAACGCACCCGCGCACCAGGACCGAGGCCAACATCGTCAACTTCCGGCGCCAGCTGGGCCGGTTGGGCCTGGGGCACGACAGCCGGCGCAGCTTCTCGACCACCGACACCGAGTTCTACAAGTGGACCCAGTGGATCTTCTTGCAGATCTACAACGCGTGGTTCGACACCGCCGCCAACAAGGCGCGGCCGATCACCGACCTTGTCGCCGAGTTCGATTCCGGTGCAAGACATCTCGACGATGGCCGGGACTGGGCGACGCTGACGGCGGGGGAGCGGGCCGACGTGATCGACGGCCACCGGCTGGTCTACCGGGCCGACTCGATGGTGAACTGGTGCCCGGGACTGGGCACCGTGCTGGCCAACGAAGAGGTCACCGCCGACGGGCGCAGCGATCGCGGCAACTTCCCGGTATTCCGCAAACGGTTGCGGCAGTGGATGATGCGCATCACCGCCTACGCCGACCGGCTGCTCGACGATCTCGATGTGCTGGATTGGCCGGACAAGGTAAAGACAATGCAGCGCAACTGGATTGGCCGCTCGACCGGCGCCCAGGCGCTGTTCTCCGCCACCATCGTCAGCGGCGAGCGGAGCGGCTCGGCGGTCGATATCGAGGTGTTCACCACCCGCCCCGACACCTTGTTCGGGGCGACGTACCTGGTGCTGGCGCCCGAGCACGAGCTGGTCGACGAACTGGTCGCCGCCGCATGGCCCGACGGCACCGATACCCGGTGGACCTACGGCGTCGGCGCACCGGCCGAAGCCGTCGCCGCCTACCGCCGCGCGATCGCGGCGAAGTCGGACCTCGAACGCCAGGAGAACAGGGAGAAGACCGGCGTCTTCCTGGGCAGCTACGCGACAAATCCGGTCAACGGAAAACCCGTTCCGATCTTCATCGCCGACTATGTGCTGGCCGGCTATGGCACCGGCGCGATCATGGCGGTGCCCGGCCACGACCAGCGTGACTGGGACTTCGCCCACGAGTTGGGCCTGCCGATCGTGGAAGTCATTGCCGGCGGGGACATTTCGCAGGCCGCACACGCGGGCGACGGTGTGCTGGTCAACTCCGGATACCTGGACGGCATGGACGTGGCCGCGGCCAAGGAAGCGATCACCGCTCGCCTGGAGGCCGATGGACGCGGCCGGGCGCGCATCGAATTCAAGCTGCGCGACTGGCTTTTCGCCCGGCAGCGTTACTGGGGTGAGCCGTTCCCCATCGTCTACGACAGCGGCGGACGGCCACACGCGCTCGACGAGGCCGCGCTGCCGGTCGAACTCCCCGACGTGCCGGATTACGCGCCGGTGTTGTTCGACCCCGACGACGCAAACAGCGAGCCATCGCCGCCGCTGGCCAAGGCCACCGACTGGGTGCACGTCGAACTCGACCTGGGCGATGGCCTCAAGACCTACACCCGCGACACCAACGTGATGCCGCAGTGGGCCGCCAGCTCCTGGTACGAGCTGCGCTACACCGACCCGCACAACTCAGAGCGGTTCTGCGCCAAGGAGAACGAAGCATATTGGATGGGCCCGCGGCCGGCTGAGCACGGCCCGCAGGATCCGGGCGGGGTCGACCTGTACGTCGGGGGGGCCGAACACGCGGTGCTGCACCTGCTGTACTCGAGGTTCTGGCACAAGGTGCTCTACGACCTGGGTCAGGTCAGCTCGCGCGAGCCGTTCCGCCGGCTGGTCAACCAGGGTTACATCCAGGCCTTCGCCTACACCGATTCCCGCGGGTCGTACGTGCCCGCGGAGGAGGTCATCGAGCGCGGCGGCCGCTTCTTCTATGCGGGTCCCGACGGCGAGGTCGAGGTCTTCCAGGAATTCGGGAAAATCGGGAAGAGCCTGAAGAATTCGATATCGCCGGACGAGATCTGCGACGAATACGGCGCGGACACGCTTCGGGTGTACGAGATGTCGATGGGCCCGTTGGAGGCGTCCCGGCCCTGGGCCACCAAGGACGTGGTCGGTGCGCACCGCTTCCTGCAGCGGGTGTGGCGCTTGGTGATCGACGAGCAGACCGGCGAGACCCGGGTGGCCGACGGCACCGGTGAACGGCTGGACGCCGGTACCCTGCGGGCGCTGCACCGCACCATCGCCGGAGTATCCGAAGACTATGCGGCGCTGCGCAATAACACCGCGGCGGCCAAGCTGATCGAGTACACCAACCACCTCACCAAAGCGCACCGCGACGCGGTGCCGCGCGCGGCGGTCGAGCCGCTGGTGCTGATGCTGGCGCCGCTGGCCCCGCACATGGCCGAGGAGCTCTGGGCACGGCTGGGACACCCCGCCTCGCTGGCGCACGGCCCCTTCCCTCAGGCCGACCCGGCCTACCTCGTCGAGGACACCGTGGAGTACCCCGTGCAGGTGAACGGCAAGGTGCGTGGACGGGTGGTGGTGGCCGCCGACGCCGACGACGACACGCTGAAGGCCGCGGCCATGGGCGACGAGAAGGTGCAGGCGTTCTTGGCCGGCGCCGCGCCGCGAAAGGTGATCGTGGTTCCGGGTCGGCTGGTCAACCTGGTCGTCTAGTCAGTGCTTGCGCGGCCGCAGCATCACTTCCTGGACGTGGCCGTCGGGCGGCGTGGCCACGACGCTGGCGACCGTCGCCGCGACCGTTTCGGGCCGCAGGAAGTTCGCCGGGTCGTACCGGTCGCCTTCGAACGCGACGAGTTCCCGCTGCATGGCGCTGTCCGTGCGGCCGGGATAGATCGTGGTCACGCGCAGGCCCGGCTCGTCGGCGCGCAGCGAATCGGCGAAGGCGCGCAACGCGAACTTGCTGGCCGAATACGAGGCCATGCCCGGTGAAACATTGCGTCCCGCACCGGAGTTGATGAACACCACCTGACCACGGGCTCGGCGCAGCGCCGGCAACAGGGCCAGCGTCAGGTCGACCACCCCGAAGACGTTCACGGCGAAGGTGGCGCGCCAGTCGTCGACGTTGGACTCGGCGACATGACCCGGGATGGACACCCCCGCGTTGTGCACCAACACGTCGAGTTCGTCGACGATTTCGCAGCTGGCCTCGATCTCGTCGGGGTCGGTCAGGTCGAGCGGAAAGGTGGTGGCGCCGAGCCGCTCCGCGACGGCGTCGAGCCGATCGGAGGACCTGCCCGCCAGCAGCAGGGTGTGGGTGGCCGACAGCGCCGCGGCGATCGCGGAACCGATACCGCCGCTCGCGCCGGTGATGAGTGCGGTGGGCATGACCCTAGTCTATGGAAGTGGGTCGAGGCTTACCAATCCCCTTGGGGATCAGCGATTTTCAGGCCTGCTTGCGCGCCGGCGGCTCCCCGGCGGGGGGCGATTCGCCACAGCCCAGGCGTTCCAGCGGCGCCAGCGCCCTTGCCAGGGTGTTCAGGTCGGACTCGTTCAGCTGACTGAGCATCGCTGCCAGGGCGGCATGCCGGTTGGCCAGCGACTCGCCGTGAACGGCCCGGCCCCGCGGCGTGATGTCGACGAGCACCGCCCGCAGGTCGGAGGGGTCGCGCGAGCGCTTCACCAGCCCGATCTTCTCCAGGCGGCGGATCGCCACCGTCGTGGTCGGGGTGCGCACCCGTTCGTGCGCGGCCAGGTCGGTCATCCGGATGGGGCCCTGATCGAGCAGCGTGATCAAGATGGACAGCTGCGCCAGGGTCAGGTCGCCGGCCACGACCCCACTGGGGTCGCCGCGGCGCAGAATCGAAAACAGTTTGGACAGCGCGCGGTGCAAACCTTCCGCAAGCTCCGTCACCTCCGGTGCGGTGGATTCGCTGTCCGCCATAAGTCGGCAGTCTAACCCGATATGCGGGGCGTACAAGGGAGCTATTCCGGACTAACTCAGACTAGTTCGGGACCGTCAGAGCACCTGGGACAGGAATCGCTGCAGCCGTTCGGTCTCGGCGGCGTCGAATATCTGCTCAGGAGGACCGGATTCCACCACTTTGCCCTGATCCATGAAAACGACGGTGTCCGATGCGGACCGGGCGAAGCCCATTTCGTGCGTGACGACGATCATTGTCATGCCGTCGGCGCCGAGGTCGGCGATCAGTTGCAGAATCCCCTTGACCATCTCGGGATCCAGCGCCGAGGTCGCCTCGTCGAAGAACATCACCTGCGGGTCCATCGCCAGCGCGCGGGCGATCGCGACCCGTTGTTGTTGGCCGCCGGACAACATCCCGGGGCGGGCACCGGCCTTGTGTTTCAGGCCAACTCGATCCAATTGGGTCAGCGCCAACTCGCGCGCCGCGTCGGCGGAGAGGCGGCGCAACTTGCGGGGCGCCAGCGCGACGTTTTTCAAAACGGACAGGTGCGGGAACAGATTGAAGTGCTGGAACACCATGCCGATGCGCTGGCGGAGCTCGTTCGGATCGTCGCGCAACACCGAGCGGCCGTCCAACAGGATGTCGCCACTGTCGGGCTCGTGCAGCCGGTTCAGGGTGCGCAGCAGCGTGGACTTGCCGGAACCGGACGGTCCGATGACGGCGACCGTGGTGCCGGCGGGGGCCTCGAGATCGACACCGCGCAGGACCACGTTTCCGCCGAGCGTCTGATGAATGTCCTTGGCCGCCAGCGATACTGGGGCGCGCCCGCCCGCGTGAGCGGTCACGTGATCTCCTGACCGAACGGGGTCGCCAGCACGGGGTCATGCCCTTCCGGCTTCTGCACGGCGCGGCCGCGGCGAAGCCGGCCGTCGATGTAGTTCACCAAATGGGTTAGCGGAATGGTCAGAATCAGGTAGAAGAGACCCGCGGCCACCAGCGGCGACAGGCTGCCGGTCTGCGCGTTGAGGTCCCGGCCCACCTGGAACAGCTCACGCTGTTGCGCGACCAGGCCGAGGAAGTACACCAGCGCGGATGCCTTCAGCAACCCGATGGCCTGGTTGACCAAAGCCGGCAGCACCCGCCGTATTCCCTGCGGCACAACCACCAGGCGCAGCGCGGCCGAATAGCTGAATCCCAGCGCGCGGGAGGCCTCGAGCTGGCCGGGGTCAACGCTTTGAATGCCCGAGCGCAGGATCTCGCCGATGTAGGCCGCCGCCATCAATCCCAGTGCGGCGATCCCCAATGGGTACGGATTCTTGTTCGTAAGCCCGCCCACCAACGGCCCGATACCCATGCCGATGATCAGGATGATCACCACTTCGGGAAGGCCGCGGAAAATGTCGGTGTACACCCGCGCCGGCCAGCGCAGCCAGCGTGAATGCGAAATTCCGGCCATTGCCAGCAGCATGCCGAGCACCAAGCCGATGACGAGGGCGCTGTTGGTCAGGATCATCGTGTTGGGCAGCCCGACGGTGAGCAGGATCGGGATCGCCTGCCGGTACAGATCCCAGTCGAAGAAGGACGCACGCAACTGGGCCAGCGTCGACATCGGGGCGGCCGGGCCCACCGGCTCGCGGTGGTGGCGCGCCGCGATCGCAGCGAAGTCCGGCAGGTGTGGGGCGGGGACCGCTTTGGACCCCGGTTTCCAGCCGGGCGGCATCGTCCGCGGCACCCACTGGCAGTACAGGTTCGCCCACGTGCCGTCGGCGATGACGGCGTCCAGGCCCGAATTCAGCGCATCGATCAGCGGCTGATTGTCTTTGGCGACGGCAAAGGCCACGAAACTGCCTCGGCTGAAGGTGTTCGCGACAACCACCGCCGGGTCGCCCGGCCGAATTATGGTCGACGCCAGCGTCCCCGGCGCCACCCAGGCGTCGAGCTGGCGGGTCTTGAGATTGGCGTAGAGGGTGGCGAAGCCGGGAAACTTCACGGGCTGCAGATGCAAGTGCTCGACGACGTACGACTCTTCGACGGTGCCCTGGACCACGCCGATGCGCTGTCCGGCCGCGAGGTCGCCGAAGCCGTGGATCGGCGAGCCGGGCGGGACCACGAGCGAGTAAAAGCCGAAGTCGTAGCCGTTGGTAAACGAAACCGTGTGCCGGCGCGCGTCGGTGGCCTTCACCGATGCGGAGCCGACGTCGAAGCGCCGGGACGCCACCTGCGCGAGTAGCGCGGAGAAGTCCGTGCTGACAAAGCGGACTTGCAGGCCCAACTTGGCGGCGATGGCGCGCAACAGCTGGTTGTCGAAGCCGCTGAAGTCGCCGGTGGGATTGATGCAGATGTTGGGCGGCGCGTCCGACAGCGTGCCGACCGTCAGCACGCCCGGTGTGCCCAGCCCCAACGCGCCGACGTCGACAGAGCCGAGCGGCTGGACGGTGGCCGTGGTCGCCCGGTCGTCGTCTTCCGTGGACGGGTGCTCGGTCAGATCTTTCGGCAGGACGCGGGCGCTGTCCAAGCCCGCCGGCGCGCATTGGTTCCAGTCGGCGGCGGCGGGGGCGGGCATTGCCAGCCCGCAGACCATCAGTACCGTCACGGCCACTGCGAAGAGCTTTCGGCGCTTGGGACGCCGGTCCAGGCGCGAACTCATCACCGCTACCGTATCGGCAGTCCGGCGACCCGGCGCGTCGAAGGAGCTCTACAGCGCGATCGACGGCTCGCCCTCGACGGCCTCGGCGCCGGCCAATACCCGAAGAGGGCCGGCAACGACTTGGCCGATGTCATCCGGCGCGGAGAACACCCTGCGCCGAAACAGTTCGGTGAGCATGGTCTGGGCCATCAGGTTGGACCGGCCGACGCACGCGGCCCGCGCGGCCTCCGGGTCACGCCGGTGAATTGCGGAGGTCTCGTCTTCGTAGAACGGCAACATGTCGTCGCGGCTGCACTGGTAGGTCATCCAGAAGACGCGGGGGATGAGGTTTTGCGAAGCGCGGATCGTGGCGTGTAGCCGCGGCCCCGCGTATTCCTCGTTGATCGTGCGCCGGTATTCCCCGGCGATGTCGGAAAAGGCGCGGGATTCCTTCGCGGAGCGCAGCGACCGCATCAGCGCGTCGAGTTGCCCCAGGATCCGCGGCGTGGGGTTGGTGGCAGCGCGCGCCGAGGCAATGCCGTTGAGCAGGCCGTCGAGTTCGTGGTGTTCGAGGACGGTGGCTTCGTCGAACCGCTCGACGAATGCGCCCCGGTGATAGCGGGTGGACACGATCCCGTCGTGTTCCAGTTGCACGAGCGCCTCTTGAATCGGAACTCGGCTGACCCCTAGCCCGACCGCAATCTCGTTGCGATCGACGCGGTCGCCGCTGCGCAGTTTCCCCGTGAGAACCAGGTTGAGAATGTGCGAAACAACCTGGTCCTTTTCTTTGACCCCGTATTTTTTTGGCATCCGTTTCTTGAGTGCCTTTCCAACCGGTTCGGTCCACCTAGCGCAGAGAGTTTCTCATGTCTTGGCGCGGCGTTCAGCTCTTTGGTGGATGAATCGGAAGCAAAACGGGAAGCGAATTCGGGCAGGCGGCCCTCAACGTCCGTCGCGCCACTTGCATAACGCCTCCGCGGCGCCCAGATCGTAGTCCGGACCGTCGCACCCGACGGTCAGCATCGTGACGCCGAGGTTCACCAGCGCTTCGGCGTTGGCGACGAGGCCACCGCCCGAAACGTCCCCGTTGACCGCGGCCGAACGTTCGATCCCGGCCGGGTCCCGGCCGACGTCGGCGCAGTGCCGCTCCAGGACGGCGGACTTGGCCGGGAGCTCGTCGGCGGAGCTGAAGCTGTGCCAGACGTCCGCGTACTCGGCCACCAATCGCAGGGTCTTGCGTTCACCCCCGCCCCCGATGAGCACCGGGATGTCGCGGGTCGGCGGCGGGTTCAGCTTGGCCAGCCGCTCCTTGATCCGCGGCAGCGCGGCCGCGAGATCGTCGAGCCGGCTGCCGGCGGTGCCGAATTCGTAGCCGTACTCGTCGTAATCCTTTTGTTTCCAGCCGGAACCGATGCCCAGGACGAGTCGGCCCGCGGATATGTGGTCGACGGTGCGGGCCATGTCCGCCAGCAATTCGGGGTTGCGATAGGAGTTGCACGTCACCAGCGCACCGATTTGGATGCGTGACGTCTGCTCGGCCCAGGCGCCGAGCATCGTCCAGCATTCGAAATGCGGCCCGTCGGGATCGCCGTAGAGCGGGAAGAAGTGGTCCCAGTTGAAGGCGATGTCGACGCCGATGTCTTCGCAGCGGCGAACCGCGTCGCGGAGCTGGCCATAATGCGGGGCGTGCTGCGGCTGCAATTGCACGCCGATACGAACGGGACGGTCGGGAGTCATACCACCCACCGTAGGCTCAACCCGCCTCGAGCACCCCGCGCAGGATCTCGATGAGCGCGCGGGGTTGGTCGCTCTGCACGGAATGGCCCGAATTGTCGACGACGTGCGCCGCGTGGAAATTGCTTGCGCGCCTACCCAATTCGGCGGCGTCCTCGTCGGTGACGAAACCCGACGAGCCGCCGCGGATGAGGGTGATGGGCGCCGACAGCGCGTCGACGTCGTCCCACAGGCCGGAGAAGTCGGGGAAGACGCGGATGGCGTCGTAGCGCCAGGACCAGTTGCCGTTGTCGAGGCGGCGCGAATTGTGGAACACGCCGCGGCGCAGCGCCTTGACCTCCCGGTGCGGTGCCGCCGCGACGGTCAGGTCCAGCATGGCCTGGAAGCTGGGGAACTCCCGCTCACCGTGCATCAGCGCCACCGTGCCTTGCTGCTCCTTGGTCATCTCGGAGTGGCGTTGCAACGCCGACGGGGTGACGTCGATCAGGACGAGTTGTTTCACGAGTTCGGGCGCCACCGCGGCCAGCCGGATCGCGGTGAGCCCGCCCAGCGACATGCCGACGACGACGTCGGCGCCGGCCGCGTGCTCGCGCAGCGCCGGCAACAGGGCGTCGGCGTTCAGCTGCGGCGAGTAGTCGCCGTCCTCGCGCCATGCCGAATGCCCGTGCCCGGGCAGATCCAGCGCGAGGGCCGGCTCGCCGAGACCGACGATCACGGTGTCCCAGGTGTGCGCGTTTTGCCCGCCGCCGTGCAAGAAGACAATCCGCGGGGGACGGTCCAGTGCGGGCGCGCCCCAGCGCAGCGCGCTGATCTTGGACTCCGCGGCGCCCGACTCGACCCGCTCCACGTCGGGCAGCGGACCCGGAACGCCGGCCTGCTCGGCGTTTTCGGACAGCAGTGAGAACTCAGACAGCCCGTCGAGTTCGTCTTCGGAGATCTCGGTCACGGTGTCTGACACTACTGTGGCCGGCCGGGCGTGCGTCTAGGGCTTTGAATGTGCCGTCATGGTGCGGACTTGCCGGATTTTCCGCCCTCTGCTCACACCGAAAGCCGCCAGCGCACACCGCTGACGCCGCCGAAAACCAGTGTGCGGTGAGGCCGCTCAACGCGACCCCACCGCACACCGGTGCAAGGAGAGTTACCCCTCGATGATGAACTCTTCGAGCTGGGCCCGCGCGACGTCGTCGGGCAGCTGTTGCGGCGGGCTCTTCATCAGGTAGGCCGACGCCGGCACGACCGGGCCGCCGATGCCGCGGTCCTTGGCGATCTTGGCCGCGCGCACCGCGTCGATGATGACCCCGGCCGAGTTCGGCGAGTCCCACACCTCGAGCTTGTACTCCAGGTTCAGCGGCACGTCGCCGAACGCGCGGCCCTCCAGCCGCACGTAGGCCCACTTGCGGTCGTCGAGCCAGCCCACGTGGTCGGACGGACCGATGTGCACGTCCTTGGTCTTGAACTCGCGCTGCAGGTTCGAGGTGACCGCCTGCGTCTTGGAGATCTTCTTGGACTCCAGCCGCTCGCGCTCGAGCATGTTGAGGAAGTCCATGTTGCCGCCGACGTTGAGCTGCATGGTGCGGTCCAGCTGCACGCCGCGGTCCTCGAACAGCTTGGCCATGACGCGGTGGGTGATGGTGGCGCCGACCTGACTCTTGATGTCGTCGCCGACGATCGGGACGCCCGCGTCGGCAAACTTCTTGGCCCACACCGGATCCGAGGCGATGAACACCGGCAGCGCGTTGACGAACGCCACGCCCGCGTCGATCGCGCACTGCGCGTAGAACTTGTCGGCCTCCTCGGAGCCCACCGGCAGGTAGGACACCAGCACGTCGACGTTGTTCTCCTTGAGGACCTTGACCACGTCGACCGGGTCGGCGTCGGACACCTCGATGGTGTCGGCGTAGTACTTGCCGATGCCGTCGAGGGTCGGGCCGCGCTGCACCGTCACGTTGGTGGGCGGCACGTCGGCGATCTTGATGGTGTTGTTCTCCGACGCGAAGATCGCCTCCGACAGGTCGAACCCGACCTTCTTGGCGTCCACGTCGAAGGCGGCCACGAACTTCACGTCGCGGACGTGGTACTGGCCGAACCTCACATGCATCAGGCCGGGCACCGTGTGGGTCTCGTCGGCGTCGAGGTAGTACTGCACGCCCTGAACCAGCGACGAGGCACAGTTTCCGACGCCCACGATCGCGACGCGTACCTCTGTCGACGCCTCGGGCGCCCCGAACGGCTTGTGGTCACTCATAGGGCGTTCTCCTAACTTCAATTACTTCTGTCTTGGTGTTCTGGTTGCCGGTTTCGTGCAGGGGTTTCACGTCTGTTCGGAGAGCCCGGGCATCGCCCGCTCCGCCGCGATGAGCTCGTTGAGCCACTTGACCTCGCGCTCGCTGGACTCGAGCCCGAGCTGGTGCAGCTGGCGGGTGTAGCGGTCGAACGAGCTGCTCGCCCGCGCCACCGCTTCGCGAAGACCTTCGCGGCGCTCCTCTACCTGGCGGCGCCGGCCTTCCAGGATGCGCATCCGTGCCTCCGCCGGTGTGCGGTTGAAGAACGCCAAGTGGACCCCGAAGCCGTCGTCGGTGTAGTTGTGCGGGCCGGTGTCGGCC
The DNA here is from genome assembly GCF_001673535.1 of Mycobacterium sp. 1081908.1. Lineage (GTDB taxonomy): Bacteria > Actinomycetota > Actinomycetes > Mycobacteriales > Mycobacteriaceae > Mycobacterium. The sequence goes on from NZ_LZLY01000048.1 coordinate 97,335, forward strand.
ACCAGCTCACCGAAGCGCTGCCGACCCGCGTCGGTCAGTTGGTAGACCCGACGCGCCCGCCGAACCGGGGTGCCGGCCGGCGCGGCGTTCTCCGCGATCAGCCCTTCGACCTGCATGCGCCGCAGGGCCGGGTACAGCGATCCGTAGGAAAACGCCCGGAACGCGCCGAGCAGGCCGGTCAAGCGTTTACGCAGCTCATACCCGTGCATGGGCGATTCGATCAGGAGACCCAAGATGGCGAGCTCAAGCATCGATACACCCCCTTGAGATGGCTACGCATGGCTGGTTGCTTTGACAGACTTAACGGTCCGACGCCTCGCGTAATCGTATCGTCTCGATATATTCGCCACAACACTACCTGTCGTTGGTGCGCTATTCGTCACAGCGCCGGGGAGACCGCTACGACGGCAGATTGACCCGCTTGATGGTGCCGTCACCTGCGAAAACGATGTATCCGCCGCCGTAGTCGCCCGACACGTACACCGACAGCGACAGCGCCCCCGGGGTGGTGGGGTCCGTCGCCGGCTCGATCACCAGATACGTGGTTTTGACGTCGGACCGCTTCATGCGGAGGCTGTCGGGGGCGCCGCGCACGAGGCCCACGGTGGCCGCGATGTCGAACTTGGAGAGGTCGACCGCGACGGGACCGTCGGCGGCGTTCTTGGCCGAACTGGTCGGGTCTCCCCACCCGCCGCGGTAGTCGTAGGCGAGCATGCGGCGGTCGTCGGAGGGGTCCGGGCGGTCGAGCCCCGCGTAGGTCGGGTAGATCACCAGCCGGAACCCCATGACGTCGCCGAACCTTTTGCGCGTCTGCTCCATCAGGCCGGTGAGCCCGCCGACCGACAGCAGCTCCGTGGGCGGCGTCAGCACCACCGGGCCGACCCCGTCGGGTTTGGCGCCGGGATCCGTCGTGAAATCCAGCGGCGAACGGGTGTTGCCGTACAGGCCCCAACCAATGCCGACGCCCAGCAGCACCGCCGCGATGAACGCGGCGCTCAACGCGCTGTCGACCAGCGTCATGATCGGGCTCGGCAAGGCCTACGGACCGCGGATGG
>NZ_LZLY01000049.1 GCF_001673535.1 Mycobacterium sp. 1081908.1
CCATCCGCGGTCCGTAGGCCTTGCCGAGCCCGATCATGACGCTGGTCGACAGCGCGTTGAGCGCCGCGTTCATCGCGGCGGTGCTGCTGGGCGTCGGCATTGGTTGGGGCCTGTACGGCAACACCCGTTCGCCGCTGGATTTCACGACGGATCCCGGCGCCAAACCCGACGGGGTCGGCCCGGTGGTGCTGACGCCGCCCACGGAGCTGCTGTCGGTCGGCGGGCTCACCGGCCTGATGGAGCAGACGCGCAAAAGGTTCGGCGACGTCATGGGGTTCCGGCTGGTGATCTACCCGACCTACGCGGGGCTCGACCGCCCGGACCCCTCCGACGACCGCCGCATGCTCGCCTACGACTACCGCGGCGGGTGGGGAGACCCGACCAGTTCGGCCAAGAACGCCGCCGACGGTCCCGTCGCGGTCGACCTCTCCAAGTTCGACATCGCGGCCACCGTGGGCCACGTGCGCGCCGGCGACCGCAATCCGGCGCTGTCGGCCTGCAGGTCTTCCACCAAGGCCCGCAGGTCGCCGAGGGTGACCGCGTTGGTCGCCGCGCTGACGCGTTCCCGGTGCTCCTGATCGGAGATCTCGCCGTCGTTCAGGGCGTGGTCGAGAATCTGGCAGGCGTCCTGCCGGTCGCTGTCCTTGGCGCGGGTCGTCGAGGTCGCCGCACCGCGGAGCGGTGTTGCCCCGAGCAATTTCGCCACGCCGATGATCGTAGAAGTCGCGTTCGGATTCGGCAGAGGACGCCGACGGTCGATGCCCGCAACGGTCTCGGTTGCGTATCGGCGGTGCGGGCGGCCACGTACTCTGGTCAGCGTGCGACTGCAGCGACAAGTGGTGGACTACGCGCTTCGGCGGCGCTCCCTGCTCGCCGAGGTTTACTCGGGCCGCACCGGTGTATCCGAGGTGTGTGACGCCAACCCGTACTTGCTGCGCGCCGCGAAATTTCACGGGAAACAGAGCCAGGTGATGTGCCCGATCTGCCGAAAGGAGCAGCTGACCCTGGTGTCGTGGGTGTTCGGCGACCACCTCGGCGCGGTGTCGGGTTCGGCGCGCACCGCCGAAGAGTTGGTGCTGCTGGCGACCCGCTTTCAGGAGTTTTCCGTCCACGTGGTGGAGGTGTGCCGAACCTGCAGCTGGAACCACCTCGTGAAGTCGTACGTGATGGGTGCGGCACGCCCGCCCAAGGGCACCGGCGGCACCCGGACGGCGCGCAACGGCGCCCGCACGGCCATTGAGTAACGAAGGGCGCCACGACCAGTCGCCCGGTGACCTCAACGAATCGGCGACTGAGCGCGTGGGCAAGCACGCGAGCACCGACGGGCCGGCCGATTCGGATCCGGACCGGCGCGACGCGCCCCAAGCGTCCGGCCGACGCCGCCCGGTTCCGCCCGATGACCGGCTGACCACGATCCTGCCGCCCGTCGTCGACGACCGCGCCCCCCGGCGGGCCGACCCGATCCAAGAGGTGAAGGCCGCGCTGGATCGCCCCGCGTCCGCGCCCTTGCAAAGCGACCCGCTCGAAGAGGTCAAGGCCGCGATGGACGGACGGGCGACCGCGAAGGCGCCGCGCCGCGACGAGCCGATGTCCGGGCGCCGCCCGCCCGACGGACCGCCGCCGCCGCCCCGGCGGTCCGATGGCCCCGGCGGGCCCGGCGACAGAGCCCCCAGGCCGGGGGTGGACTGGAGCTGGACCCAGCAGATCAACTGGTTGTGGGTGCGACGCGCGGCCTACATCTCCGTTGCGGCAATGGTGCTGCTGCCGATCGTCACCTTCGCGATGGCGTACTTCATCGTCGACGTCCCCAAGCCCGGCAACATCCGCACCAACCAGGTTTCGACGATCCTGGCGAGCGACGGCTCTCAGATCGCCAAAATCGTTCCGCCCGAAGGGAACCGGGTCGATGTCAACATCAACCAGGTGCCGGTGCATGTGCGTCAGGCGGTGATCGCCGCCGAAGACCGCAACTTCTACACCAACCCTGGCATCTCCTTCAGCGGGTTCGCGCGGGCGGTAAACAACGACCTCTTCGGCGGCGAGCTACAGGGCGGCTCGACGATCACCCAGCAGTACGTGAAGAACGCGCTCGTCGGTTCGGCGCAGCACGGGTTCAGCGGACTGATGCGCAAGGCCAAGGAACTGGTCATCGCCACCAAGATGTCGGGGGAGTGGTCCAAAGACGATGTCTTGCAGGCCTATCTGAACATCATCTACTTCGGCCGGGGCGCCTACGGCATTTCGGCCGCGGCCAAGGCCTATTTCGACAAGCCGGTCGACCAGCTCACCGTCTCCGAGGGGGCGCTGTTGGCGGCCCTGATCCGGCGGCCGTCCTCGCTGGACCCCGCCGTCGACCCCAAGGGCGCCGCGGACCGGTGGAACTGGGTGCTGGACGGCATGGTGGAAACCAAGTCGCTGTCGCCGAGTGACCGTGCGGCGCAGGTATTTCCGGCGACATTGCCGCCCGATGCCGCGCGCGCGCAGAACCAGACCACCGGTCCGAACGGGCTGATCGAGCGCCAGGTGACCAAAGAGCTGATGGAGCTGTTCAACATCGATGAGCAGACCCTGAACACTCAGGGGCTGCAGGTCACCACGACGATCGACCCGAAGGCCCAGCAGGCCGCGGAGAAGGCGGTGTCGAAATACCTTGACGGGCAGGACCCGGACATGCGGTCCGCGGCGGTGTCGATCGATCCGCACACGGGCGCGATACGCGCCTACTACGGCGGCTCGGACGCCAACGGTTTCGACTTTGCTCAGGCCGGTTTGCAGACCGGATCGTCGTTCAAGGTGTTCGCTCTGGTTGCGGCGCTGCAACAAGGTATCGGCCTGGGCTATCAGGTCGACAGCTCCCCGCTCACCGTCGACGGGATCAAGATCACCAACGTCGACGGCGAGAGCTGTGGGACCTGCAATATCGCCGAGGCGCTCAAGCTTTCGCTGAACACCGCCTATTACCGGCTGATGCTCAAGCTCAAGGGCGGACCGCAGGCCGTCGCCGACGCCGCGCACCAGGCGGGCGTCGCGACCAGCTTCCCCGGTGTCGCGCACACGCTGTCCGAGGACGGCAAGGGCGGACCGCCCAACAACGGAATTGTGCTGGGCCAGTACCAAACCCGGCCCATCGACATGGCGTCGGCGTACGCCACGCTGGCGGCGTCCGGCGTCTACCACCGGCCGCACCTGGTGCAAAAGGTCGTCAACGCCGAAGGCCAGGTGCTGTTCGACGCCGGCAATTCGGACAACAACGGCGAGAACCGCATCGAGAAGGGCGTCGCCGACAACGTCACCGCCGCGATGGCGCCGATCGCCGGCTACTCGCGCGGCCACAACCTGGCCGGTGGCCGGTCCTCGGCCGCCAAGACCGGGACGGTGCAGCTGGGCGACACGCAGGCGAACAAGGATGCCTGGATGGTCGGCTACACGCCGTCGCTGTCGACGGCGGTCTGGGTGGGCACCGTGCAGGACAACGTGCCCCTGGTGACGGCCTCGGGCGCGGAGGTCTACGGTTCCGGGCTGCCGTCGGACATTTGGAAGGCGACCATGGACGGGGCCCTGAAGGGGACCCCCAACGAGACGTTCCCGAAGCCGAGCGAGATCGGTGGCTACGCCGGCGTTCCCGCCGCACCTCCGCCACCGGCGCCGCCCGCGGTGACCGTCATCCAGCCCACCATCGAGGTGGCGCCCGGCATCACCATCCCGGTCGGTCCACCGACGACGATCACCAACGCGCCGCCGCCGCCCGGAGGTGCGCAGCCCGGCGCGGGCGGCCCGCAGCCACCCGGTGTCCCACCGGGCGGCCCGCAAGCGCCCCCGCCGCCGCCGTGACCGGCGCGCGGCAGCAGGACAACACCATCGCACCGCGGCCCCTGGCCGCCGACCTCCGCAGCGCAGACAACCGCGATTGCCCCAGCCGCACCGACGTTTTGGGCGCGGCGCTGGCCGATGCCGTCGGGGGACCGGTGGGGCGGCACGCGCTGATCGGGCGCACGCGGGTGATGACTCCGGTGCGGGTCATGTTCCTGATCGCGCTGGTGTTCCTGGCGCTCGGCTGGTCGACGAAGGCGGCGTGCCTGCAGAGCACCGGCTCGGGGACTGGCGACCAGCGGGTGGCCAACTGGGATAACCAACGCGCCTACTACGAGTTGTGCTACTCCGACACGGTGCCGCTCTACGGCGCGGAGTTGTTGAGCCAGGGCAAGTTTCCGTACAAGTCGAGTTGGATCGAGACCGACGGCACCGGCGCGCCGCAGACGCGCTATGACGGCCGGCCCGCGGTTCGCTACATGGAGTATCCGGTGCTGACCGGCGTCTACCAGTACGTGTCGATGGCGGTGGCCAAGACGTATACCGCGCTGAGCAAGGTCGCGCCCCTGCCAGTGGTGGCCGAGGTGGTGATGTTTTTCGACGTCGCGGCGTTCGGCCTGGCGCTGGCCTGGCTGGCGACCGTCTGGGCGACCGCGGGCCTGTCGGGCCGCCGCATTTGGGACGCCGCCCTGGTGGCCGCCTCGCCGTTGGTGATCTTTCAGATATTCACCAACTTCGACGCTCTGGCAACGGCTTTCGCGATGGGCGGGCTGTTGGCCTGGGCGCGGCGCAAACCGGTGCTGGCCGGGGTGCTGATCGGGTTGGGCGCCGCGGCCAAACTCTATCCGCTGCTGTTCCTGGGCCCGATGCTGGTGCTGGGTGTCCGGACCGGTCGCCTCGGCGCCCTGGCCCGCACGGCGGGGACGGCCGCGGCGACCTGGTTACTGGTGAATCTGCCTGTGCTGGTGCTCTTTCCGCGCGGCTGGTCGGAGTTCTTCCGGCTCAACACGCGACGCGGCGACGACATGGACTCGGTGTACAACGTGGTGAAATCGTTCACCGGCTGGCGCGGTTTCGATCCCGGGCTCGGCTTCTGGGAGCCACCGACCGTGTTGAACGCCGTCGTCGCGGTGTCGTTCGCGTTGTGTTGTGTCGCGATCGCTTACGTCGCGCTCACCGCCCCGCGCCGCCCGCGGCTGGCGCAGCTGGTGTTTTTGGTGGTGGCGGTTTTCCTGTTGACCAACAAGGTGTGGAGCCCGCAGTTCTCGTTGTGGCTGGTGCCGTTGGCGGTGCTGGCGTTGCCGCATCGCCGAATATTGTTGGCCTGGATGACGATTGACGCACTGGTGTGGGTGCCGCGGATGTATTACCTGTACGGCAACCCGAACCGCGGGCTGCCGGAGCAGTTCTTCACCACGACGGTGTTGCTGCGCGACATCGCGGTCGTGGCGGTGTGTGTGCTCGTCGTCCGGCAGATCTACCGGCCCGAGGAGGACCTGGTGCGCTGGGGCGGGCGCGTCGACGATCCGGCGGGCGGCCCATTCGACCGCGCCTCCGACGCCCCGCCCGGGTGGTTGCCCGGTTGGCTGCGTCCGCCGGGGCTGCGGCGCCCGGCGGCGCCGGCACCCGATCCCGACTCCGAAGTGGCGGGAGTGGCGCCATGACCCTGGTCGCGATTCCGCTGTTTCCCCGCTTCACCGCGCTGGACGCCGTGGGTCCGTACGAAGTGCTGCAGCGCATTCCGTCCATCGACGTGGTGTTCGTGGGGCACCGCCGCGGCGAGGTGCGCACCGAAAACGGCATGCTCGGCGTCGCCTGCGATGCGGCGTTCGACGAAGTCGGCGCTCCCGACGTGGTGGTGGTGCCCGGCGGCATCGGGACCCGCCAGCTCATCCACGACGATGCCATCCGGGCTTGGCTGCGGTCGGTGCACCCCAACACCACGTTCACCACCTCGGTGTGTACCGGGGCGCTGTTGCTGGCCGCCGCCGGCCTGCTCGACGGGCTCACCGCGACCACCCATTTCGCTGCTGCGGATTTGTTGAACGAGTTGGGCGCGGGTTATGTGCCCGAACGAGTTGTCGAGCACCTGCCGCAGCGAATAATCACCGCCGCCGGAGTGTCCAGCGGCATCGACATGGCCCTGCGGTTGGTCGAGCTTCTGGTTGACCGCGAGGCCGCGCAGGCCGCTCAGTTGTTGATCGAATACGACCCGCAGCCGCCGTTCGACTGCGGTGCGCTCGCCAAGACCGACGACGCGACGAGGGCCAGGGCGAAGGAATACTCCGAACGCCGGAAGTGAGGCCCCGCCGGACGATTTTTCCGGCCGGCCCCGCGTCCGGTACCCTGGGGCGGTTGCCGACGCAGGCGACCCTCCTGCCGCGGATCGACCGCGGCCGTACAGACCAGAGGAGGTGGTGAGGTTTCCATGCGTCCATACGAAATCATGGTCATTCTTGACCCCACGCTCGACGAGCGCACCGTTGCCCCGTCCTTGGAGACGTTCCTCAACGTTGTCCGCAAGGATGGCGGGACCGTCGAAAAGGTCGACATCTGGGGCAAGCGCCGCTTGGCCTACGAGATCGCCAAGCACGCCGAGGGCATCTACGTCGTCGTCGACCTGAAGGCCGAGCCGGCGACGGTGTCCGAGCTCGACCGCCAGCTCAGCCTCAACGAGTCGGTACTGCGCACCAAGGTGATGCGCACCGACAAGCACTGACTGCCGAGTGTCGTCGGGGCTGCGTACGCTCAGCGGGAACACACTGATGTCTATCCCCCGTCCAAAGGCGACGGACAGGGTGGAACGAGGAGGAACCTGTGGCTGGTGACACCACTATCACCGTTGTCGGCAACCTGACTGCCGACCCCGAACTGCGGTTCACTCCCTCGGGTGCCGCGGTGGCGAACTTCACCGTGGCATCGACGCCGCGGATCTACGACCGCCAGAGCGGGGAATGGAAGGACGGCGAGGCGCTGTTCCTGCGGTGCAACATCTGGCGGGAGGCCGCCGAGAACGTCGCGGAAAGCCTCACTCGGGGCGCCAGGGTGATCGTCACCGGGCGGCTCAAGCAGCGGTCGTTCGAGACCCGTGAGGGCGAGAAGCGCACCGTCGTCGAGGTCGAGGTCGACGAGATCGGGCCCTCGCTTCGGTACGCCACCGCCAAGGTCAACAAGGCCAGCCGCAGCGGCAGCGGGGGCGGCGGCTTCGGCGGAGGCGGCGGCTCTCGCCCGGCGGCGGCCCCGGCGGCCCAGCCGAGCGGCGGGTCGGGGGACGACCCGTGGGGCAGCGCCCCGGCCTCCGGGTCCTTCGGCGGCGGCGACGACGAGCCACCCTTCTAAAACAAAAACTTCAGACCAGTAACTAAAGGAAAGAAAGACAGACATGGCCAAGTCCACTAAGCGGCGCCCGGCTCCGGAAAAGCCGATCAAGGCGCGCAAATGCGTCTTCTGCGCCAAAAAGGGTCAAGCGATCGACTACAAGGACACCACGCTGCTGCGCACCTACATCAGTGAGCGCGGCAAGATCCGCGCGCGCCGGGTGACCGGGAACTGCGTGCAGCACCAGCGGGACATCGCCATCGCGGTGAAGAACGCGCGCGAGGTAGCCCTGCTGCCCTTCACCTCCTCGACGCGGTAGCCGCCGAGAGCCAACCGAAAGTACTAAACAATGAAGCTGATTCTGACGGCTGACGTCGACCACCTCGGGACCGTCGGCGACGCGGTAGAGGTCAAGGACGGGTACGGCCGCAACTTCCTGCTCCCGCGCGGCTTGGCGATCCTGGCCTCGCGCGGCGCGCAGAAGCAGGCCGACGAGATTCGCCGGGCCCGCGAGACCAAGACCGTGCGCGACCTCGAGCACGCCAACGAAATCAAGTCGGCGATCGATGCGCTGGGCCCCGTCACCCTGCCGGTGAAGGCCGCGGGCGACACAGGCAAGCTGTTCGGCTCGGTGACCGCCGGTGCCATTGTCGCGGCCATCAAGAAGGCCGGCGGGCCCAACCTCGACAAGCGGGTCGTCCGGCTCCCCAAGACGCACATCAAGGCCGTCGGCACCTACGCGGTCTCGGTGCACCTGCACCCCGAGATCGACGCCGAGGTCGCGCTCGATGTCGTCTCGGACAGCTAACTAAGTAGCGTTTGCTCCCCTCCGGCGGCGGCCACGAATCGGCCGCCGCCGAGCTTTGGGTGCGTGCCGCGCGCTTCGGCGCGGCTTGAGAAGGCCGCCGGGTTTGCTCGGCTGGCGAACTCTTTCAGGGGTGCCGCGGAGTGGACCGCTTAACCCCCTGGTAACGCGGCGAAAATCTGGCCGAAAGCCAACACGCCCGGCGCAGTAACCTGCGGCGACACGCCGTAGAGATTCCTGTCCACACGAAACGCGGTGAGTTGTACTGCTCTTATCAGCAGTGATGTAGCAGTGTCTCGAATTAATCCACAGGTTCTCCACACCCCGCTCAACACAGGTGTCGAAGGATATGCACACACGATGCACAGCGTTATGAACAACGGCCCCTTTAAGTACTGGCCAGCAACGTTTACGGTCGTCCCGGCGCGATGCGACATCGGTTCATGTGGTCGTTGGGTGTCGGCGCCTTGACTTAAGCTCTGAACGTCGGTTCGAATATATGTTCGAGTACTCGTGCTAGGGGAGGTGAGAGTCCGTGGCGGTCGTCGATGACCTCGCGCCAGGCATGGGGTCGCCGCCCAACGAAGAGTTCGGCCGTCAGCCGCCGCAGGACCTGGCCGCAGAACAGTCGGTGCTGGGCGGGATGCTGCTGAGCAAGGACGCCATCGCCGACGTGCTGGAACGGCTGCGTCCCGGCGACTTCTACCGCCCGGCGCACCAGAACGTCTACGACGCGATCCTCGACCTCTACGGACGCGGTGAGCCGGCCGACGCGGTGACGGTCGCCGCGGAACTGGACCGGCGCGGGATGCTGCGCCGCATCGGCGGGGCGCCGTATCTGCACACCCTGATCTCGACGGTGCCGACGGCGGCCAATGCGGGCTACTACGCGGGCATCGTCGCCGAGAAGGCGCTGCTGCGCCGGCTGGTGGAGGCCGGGACGCGGGTCGTGCAGTACGGCTACGCGGGCGCCGAGGGCGCCGACGTGGCCGAGATCGTCGACCGCGCGCAGGCCGAGATCTACGACGTCGCCGACCGTCGGCTCTCCGAGGACTTCGTTCCGCTGGAGGACCTGCTGCAGCCGACCATGGACGAGATCGACGCCATCGCCTCCAACGGCGGCATCGCGCGCGGTGTCCCGACCGGTTTCACCGAACTCGACGAGGTCACCAACGGTCTGCACCCGGGACAGATGATCATCGTCGCGGCGAGGCCTGGCGTGGGCAAGGCGCTCGCGTTGGACACGCCGCTGCCCACGCCGACCGGTTGGACGACGATGGGTGAGGTCGCCGTCGGCGACGAATTGCTTGGTGACGACGGGCGGCCGACGCGGGTAGTGGCGGCCACCGACGTGATGCTGGGCCGGCCATGCTACGAGGTGGAGTTCTCCGACGGGACAGTGATCGTCGCCGACGCGGAGCATCAGTGGTTGACCGAGACCCGCGCATCCCGCAAGTCGGCGCAAGCCGCGGCGGTGGGGTACAACCGCTACAAAAATCAGCGGACATTTGCCGCGGTGCGCACGACGGCCGAGATCGCCGACACGGTGCGCTGCGACACGCTGGACCGACGACTGAACCACAGCGTGGTCAACGCGCGTGCACTTGATCTACCGGCACGCGAATTACTCGTTCCCGCATACACTCTCGGCGCGTGGCTCGGCGACGGCACCACTGCCGCAGCACAGATCACGACAGCCGATCCCGAGATCATCATGCGGATCGAAGCGGACGGCTTCGTAGCCGTTCCGTCGACTTCCCCCTACCGCTACCAGCTGCGCCTACCGGCCCGACCCGAGCAAGCGCCGCGTCAGTGCGCGGTGTGTGGCAAGGACTTCATTCCCCAGACCAGCCAGGTGCGGACGTGCGGACGCTCGTGCGGCGGCCGGGCGCGATTTGTCTCCGCTCCGGTGCCAAGCCCGACCTGCGCTCGCTGCGGGGGCCCGTCGTCGGGGACGCGGTTGTGTCAGAGCTGCCACAACGCTATTGGGACGTTGCAGGCGCGGCTGCGGACGCTGGGGGTACTTGGTAACAAGCACATTCCGACCGAGTACCTGCGGGCGTCGGAGACACAGCGGCGCGCGCTGCTCGCGGGCCTGCTCGATACCGACGGCACCGTGACCGCCGGCGGCGCAGTCCAATTCTCCGTCACTGACCATCGGCTGGTATGTGATGTCGCCGAGCTGATCGCCAGCCTCGGCTATCGCTGCCAGACCTCGACCAAGCGGGTGCCCGGCCGCCGCGAGTCATCCAGCATCGCCTACACGCTGACTTTTTCCACCGACGACGTGGTGTTCGGTTTGCAACGAAAAGCTGTGCTGCACAAGGAACGTCGGGCCGCCGCTAACACCCAGCGCTCGGGGTCCCGCTTCATTGTCGACGTCCGCCCGATCGAGACGGTTCCCGTGCGGTGTGTCGAAGTGGACAACGACAGCCACATGTACCTGGCGAGCAACGCCATGATCCCCACGCATAACTCGACGCTGGGACTGGACTTCTTGCGGTCGTGTTCCATCAAGCACCGGATGGCCAGCGTCATCTTCTCGCTGGAAATGAGCAAGTCCGAGATCGTGATGCGGCTGCTGTCGGCCGAGGCGAAAATCAAGCTGGCCGACATGCGGTCGGGCCGGATGACCGACGACGACTGGACCCGGCTGGCGCGGCGGATGAGCGAAATCAGCGAGGCGCCACTGTATATCGACGACTCACCGAACCTGACGATGATGGAGATCCGGGCCAAAGCGCGTCGGTTGAAGCAGAAGGCCGACCTGAAGCTCGTCGTAGTCGACTACCTGCAGCTGATGACCTCCGGCAAAAAGGTCGAGTCACGGCAGATCGAGGTGTCCGAATTCTCAAGACATCTCAAGCTTTTGGCCAAGGAGATCGAGGTCCCGGTGGTGGCGATCAGCCAGCTGAACCGTGGCCCCGAGCAGCGCACCGACAAGAAGCCGATGCTGTCCGACCTTCGTGAGTCGGGATCGCTGGAGCAGGATGCGGACATGGTCATCCTGCTGAACCGGCCCGACGCCTTCGAGCGCGACGATCCGCGTGGGGGAGAGGCGGACTTCATTCTCGCCAAGCACCGCAACGGACCGACCAAGACCGTCACCGTCGCGCATCAGCTGCACTTGTCGCGGTTCGCCAACATGGCGAGGTGAGAACCTGCACCGTCTGATTTTGGGCCCATCTCATTGGCATGTCTCGCCGGTGTCACCGAGGATGCTGTCGCTGAGGCGGCTATAGGTGACTATGCCCGGTATGAGCGTTTCGTGTACAAGCGGTGTTGGCGTGTCCTGTCGCGCATACCCATAACTTGCCGGTGCGACAATTGCCGCCATGTGGAATCGGCAGTTGCGCTGGCCAGCGGCGGTCGCCCTGACCGCAATTCTTGTGGCGTGCTCGTCTGACAAGACGCCGCCGCACCCCGCGAGACCGGCTGGGTCCGCAACGATTTCCTCAACTGGCCCGCCGCCGCTGACCGGCGCCATAGCGCTGCCATTTCATCCCATGGAGCTGACATTCAGTACCGCGACGAACAAGTTGTACGCGACGGGCCTCGAGGGGGGGCCGCCACGAATCAGGGCATACGTCGTCTCGCTGTTGGCACCGGCGGGGCCCATCGAGCGTTTGGACACGTCGCTCGGCGACCTTCCCGAGCACGTCGTCGTCAATGACAAGCTCAGGCGTGGCTACGCGCTCGTGCCGGGGGCGATCAAGGTATTCAGTACGGACTCGGACACTCTTATTTCGACCAGCGACAAACCGTCCTGCTCTCCACAAGTGCTTGCGATCAGCCAGGCGACCGGCATTGTGTATGGCGGTGGAGTGTCCGACAAGGGCGAGTGCCTCGTTCAGTTCGATTCCGATGGCCGCATTGTCCGCGAGAACGTCGTCGCACCGCACGTCGCGGGCCAGAATATGTTGGTTCAACGGATCGCGGTGGACTCGGCGACTGGTGACGTCCTGTATACGAACCCATCCAGTGTCGGGCGTGCCGACCTGATGTTGAGGGAAAGATGGCGCACCCCAGTCGGCGGGCCCGGCGAAATACAGGACCTAGGCTTCGAGCCTAAGACGGACACTGCCTACATCACGGTCGGTCAGTTCCCGGTCATCTCGCCCGCGAGAATTTCAGTCCTCGACGGTCACACAGGCAAGCAAGAGGGTGAGTTCAGCGGCCCGGGATGGACGAGCGAGTTTGCGTCCACCGGGGATGGCCGATTATTCGTCGCATTCTTCAACTCGAACGATCTCTACATGCTCTCCGGCGCAACCAACACCCCGACGAAATTCGCGTCGCTCGGCGATATTCCCGGGTCGTCCCCCAGCGACCCCAAATGGCTCTTTGTCGACACTGTCGGGCACCGGCTGTTTGTCTCGCCCGGCGGGGACGCGCACAAGATCCTGCTTTACCAGTACTGACTGGTGCTCGTTGTTGAGCGCTTCGGCCCCGGCGATGCCAACACCTTTAAGCCGAGCGCAAGGCAGGGAATCACTGTGGACCTAGCCAGGGTCGAGACGGCGATGCTCGGTTCTCAACGGTGCTACGCGAAGCTACACCCGGGGTGCCGGCTCCCAGCACTTGTGGTTTCACCGACCCTGACGTGGGGCTTCGTACCCCAGGTAAGGGATCACTCGCGAGTGGCGGCGCTATCTTGGTCAGTCCGCAGCAAACCAAAGAAACCGCGGCTACAGTGGGGCAAACATGGAGGCGCAATGCTTCGAGCGGCCCGGCGTCGTTGCGCTCCTGGCGTTACCAACAATCAGGAGAACCGTGAGCATCAATCCATTCGATGACGACAACGGCAGTTTATTGGTCCTGGTTAACCACGAGGAGCAGCACAGCCCGTGGCCGTCCTTCGCCGAGATTCCAGACGGTTGGCGGGTGGTCTTCGGCGAAGGCGTTCGGCAGGCGTGCCTAGAACACGTCGAGCAGAATTGGCCCGACATACGTTCGAAGACTCTGCGCGAGCGGCTCACCTAGAGGCCTTCGTCGGTTGAGCCGGCTGTTGAGTGGAGAGTCGGATGGAGCTGGATGAGCCGCCGCTGCCCCTGACACGCCGGCAGCTTGACCACTGGCTTACTCACGAAATCGGTGGCTTCGATGCCGAGTCGCAACTCAGCCAATTCGTCGTCATCGATGGCACGGTTGAACGTGGTGCGCTGGAATCCGCCATTCGCGAATGCGTGCGAGAAGCCGAATCCGTCAGGGTGGCCCTTTTCGAGATCCACGGGCAGGTCTACCAGCGGCCTGCCGACTACCCGGATTTCGAGATTCCTTTCTATGACCTGAGATGCTCCCGGGATCCGGTCGAGGAAGCCTATAACGTCGCCACCTCGCAGCTGCATACTCCTATGCCGTTGTCTGGTCCGCTGTTCAGATTCGCGCTGTTGCAGACGCGGCGAGACGAGTTCTATCTGTTCGTATCCTGCCACTGCGCCGTGGTCGATGAGGTCGGTCTCTCGCTTATCGCTAACCGGATTGCGGCCATCTACACTTCGGTCGTTTCTGGCGAGCCTGTCGCTGCGTCGCCCTTTGGATCGCTGCGTGCCCTCCTCGCATGCGAACGTGATTACGAATCGTCCGAAGATTTCCTCGCCGACAGGCAGTACTGGTTAAGCAATCTGCGCTCGGAAACTGCGTCGCGCTTCGTACAAACGGAAGTAGGGGCCGAAGCTGGCGCGAATCCGGCCAGCCGGGCGGTGCCGTTCAAACCTTTGACGCTCGGCCGAATCATGCGGCTGTCAAAGGATTTGAACGTCCGCGAGGAATCGGTAATCACCGCAGCTTGTGCGCTTCTGATATCCAGCTGGTCGACCGGCGGTCCCAAATTGGTCCTCGAGTTGCCGGTCAGCAGAAGAGTGTGTGCGGAATCAAAAACGTTTGCCGGGATGATGGCCGGATCCCTACCGCTTGCGATATCGATGACGGGCGCGGACACGGTTGCCGACCTCTGTAGACAAGTTGATTCGAGAAGAAAGGAAGTGCTGCAGCATCAGAGATTTCCGGTAAGAATCCTGGACAGTCAGCAGGCGACGAACCGGATAACCGTCGATGTCCTGCCACCCACCGCGATGGAGTCCTTCGGTGACGCGTCGGCTTCGGTAATGCGTCACAGCTTTGGCCCTGTCGAGTACTTCGGCCTGTTCTTCGCGAGGACAGGCGATCAGCTGTTTCTCGGCACAGCCGGTGCCGCGCGGCCATTCGGGAATCTCAACGCCGCCGACTTGGTAGAGCGGTTGGCACGACTGCTGGATGCGATGTCCGAGGATTCGGACCGGGCGTTGTCATCCATTGATCTGCTCGACGAGTCCGAACACGGCTGGCTCGATGCTGTCGGTAACCGCGCCGCATTGACCCATCCCGGTGCTGCAGTGTCGATTCCAGCGTTGTTTGCCGCCCAGGCGGCCCATACTCCGGATGCGGTCGCGATCAGCTGCGGGGGGCGCTGCGTGACCTACCGCGAGCTCGATGAGGCGGCAAACCGGCTCGCGCACTTGCTGATCGGCCATGGGGCGGGCCCCGGCTCGTTTGTGGCGCTGCTGTTTTCCCGTTCCGTGGAAGCGATCACCGCGATCGTGGCGGTGCTGAAGGCCGGTGCGGCCTACCTGCCCCTCGACCCGCAATACCCCCAGGCGCGCATCGAACTCCTCGTTGATGACGCCGCGCCGATCGCCGCGATCACCACTGCAGGCCTGCGTTCGCGGCTGGCCGGTTCCGACTTGTTGGTGCTCGACGTCGACGACCCGACCTTGAAGGCTCAGCCCAGAACCGCGCCGCCGGCGCCGAGCGCCGATGACATTGCTCATCTCATGTACACCTCGGGCAGCACCGGACTCCCGAAAGGAGTGGCGGTCACTCATGCTGGCGTCGTCGATCTGGTGGCGACTTGCGTTGACAGGCTTGTGATTACATCCGCGAGCCGGATCCTGCAATTTACTCCGCTGGTGTTCGACGTGTCGGTGGCGAGTCTGTGGTGTGCGTTGCTGACCGGGGCCGTGGCGGTGATTCCGGATAGCGACGAGTCGCTGCTAGGCGACGAACTTATGGAGCTGACTGCGCGGCAGCATATTTCACATGCCGAGTTCACGCCATCGGCGGTGGCCGCCCTTACCCCTGATCGGCTGCACGGCGTGACGTTGGCGGTGGCCGGGGAAGCCTGTCCGACGGAACTGGTCGATCGGTGGGCGCCGGGGCGGCTAATGGTCAACGCATACGGGCCCACCGAAACCTCGGTGTACGCGTCCATGAGCGCGCCGCTCAGCGCCGGGGGAGGGGCCCCGATCGGGTCGCCGGTCGCGAGTGCGGGGCTATTTGTGCTGGATGGGTGGTTGCGTCCGGTGCCGGTGGGAGCGGTGGGGGAGTTGTATGTGGCCGGCGCGTTGGTGGCCTCTGGATATTGGCGGCGTAGCGGGCTGACGGCGTCGCGGTTTGTGGCGTGTCCGTTCGGGGCGCCCGGCGCGCGGATGTATCGCACGGGCGATCTGGTCCGGTGGCGCACCGATGGGCAGCTGGATTATCTCGGTCGTCTCGATGAGCAGGTGAAGATCCGCGGGTTCCGCATCGAACTCGGGGAAGTGCGTGCCGCGTTGGTCGCGGCGGCGGGGGTCGATCAGGCGGTGGCTATTGTCCGTGAGGACCGTCCTGGGGAAAAGCGGCTGGTCGGCTATGTGGCCGGTACGGGCGACCCCGATGCGGTCCGCGCCGCGCTGGCCGAGCGGCTGCCCGACTATATGGTCCCGGCAGCGGTGATGGCCGTTGATCGGATTCCGTTGACCATCAACGGCAAGCTGGACAAGGCGGCGCTGCCGGCCCCTAACTACGCCGACGGTGATCGCTATCGCGCCCCGTCCAGCGCGGTTGAGGAGACTTTGGCCGGCATCTTCGCCCAGGTGTTGGGGCAGGATCGGGTGGGCGTCGAGGAGTCGTTTTTCGATCTCGGCGGGGACAGCATTTTGGCAATCCAGGTGGTGGCGCGGGCGCGTGCGGCAGGGGTGCTGTGTCGGGCGCGCGATGTTTTCGTCGCCCGCACGGTGGCCCTTCTGGCCCGCATAGCGCGGGTGGCCGACAGCGACGACGACCAAGTCGATCACGGTGTAGGGCAGCTGGTTTCAACCCCGATCATGCGCTGGTTGCAAAGGGTCGAGGGCCCCGTCGATCAGTTCAATCAGACGATGCTGCTGGCGGCGCCGGCGGGCGTCAGCGACGCCGATGTGGTGGCGCTGCTGCAGGCGTTGGTGGACCGGCATCCCATGTTGCGGCTGCGCGTCGACGACAACGGCACTGGGGGCTGGCTGCTGGAGACCCGCCCGCCCGCGACGGTGGATGCCCGGCAGTGTGTACACGTTGTCGACGTGTTGTCCGAAGCGGCGTTGGTCGGGGCACGGCGGCGGTTGGATCCGAGCGCCGGGGTGATGCTCAGCGCGTTGTGGGTGTCCTCCATGGGCCAACTCGTGCTCATCGTTCACCATCTGGCAATTGATGCGGTCTCCTGGGGGATATTGCTGGCTGATCTCAACACCGCCTGGCAGCAGCGGCATGCGGGGCAGGTGCCGGCGTTGACCGTGCGGGGGACCTCGTTTCGACGGTGGGCCGAGGTGCTGGCCGAGCACGCGCGGCGCCCGGAAGTGGTGGACCTGGCCCCCGTGTGGCAGCAGATCATGGCGACCCCGGCGGCGTTGCCTGCGGTCGATCCTGCGACGGATAGCTATGCGACCGCCGGGCAGCTGTCGGTGTCGTTGGATGTCGAGACGACCCGGCTGCTGGTGAGCCGTGTGCCGGCGGCGTTTCATGCTGGGGTGCAAGACATTCTGCTGATCGCGTTCGGGCTGGCGTGGGCGCAATTCCTCGACAGTGCCGGGCCGATCAGCATCGACGTGGAGGGCCACGGCCGCCATGAGGAACTGGCGCCCGACCTCAACCTTTCCGACACCGTGGGGTGGTTTACCACCAAATATCCGGTGGCCTTGATGGTGAATCCCCATTACCGGACGCAGTTAGGGGCGCTGGTCAAGGACGCCAAGGAACAGCTTCGCGCCCTTCCAGCCGGTGTGACCTACGGCTTGCTGCGATACCTGAATTCCGACGTGGATCTGGGTGGTCCCGACCCGCCGATCGGGTTCAACTACCTCGGGCGGCTAGGAACCGCGGGGAACGGCATGGGCGATGTTTGGCGGATCTGCCATGACAGCCCCGCAGTCCTCGGCACCGCCGCGGCGGTGCCTATGCCGTTGATGCACACCGTGGAGCTCAACGCACTCATCGTCGACACCGACATTGGCCCGCAACTGCGCGCGGACTGGAACTGGGCGTCCTCCAAACTCGATGGGGCCCAGATCAACCGGCTCAGCTTGCTGTGGTTCGAGGCCCTGAGGGAAATCAGCGCCCATGTGGTCGCGGGTGGCGGCGGGTTCACCCCGTCGGATATCGTGTTGATACGCCTAAGTCAGGCCCAAATCGAAAACCTCGAAGGCCGCTACCGGATCAGCGATGTGTTGCCGTTGACCCCGTTGCAGCGCGGGTTGCTGGTCCACACGAGCGACCCGCACGGCGCCACCGACCCGTATGTGGTGCAACTGGATATCGCACTGTCCGGTCCGCTCGATCCGCAACGTTTTCATGCCGCGGTACAAACGGTGGTGACCCGCCACCCCAACGTGGCGGCTCGATTCGTCTTCCAGGAGCGCGACGAGCCGGCGCAGGTCATCCTGGCGGATCCCGTTGTGCCGTGGTGGTTTATCGACCTGAGCGGCGACGGCCCACACGCCGAGGCGCGAATCGAGGCCCTGTGCGTCGCTGAACGTGCGGCCCTTGCCGGCTTGGCCGGGCAATGTCCGTTGCGGGCAGTCCTGATCCGCACCGGCACGGAGGACCATCGGCTGGTGCTGACCAACCATCACATCGTGTTGGATGGCTGGTCGCTGCAGATCCTACTGCGGGAAATCATGGCAGCCTATGGGGGCCAAGCACTTCCGGCACCGGTCCCGTATCGCAGTTTCGTGGCCTGGCTGACCGACCAGGACGTCGAGGCGGCCCGCAACGCGTGGCGCGATCTGTTCACCGGGTTTACGGAGCCCACTTTGGTATGCCCATCGGAGCGATTCGGGTTCGCCGAGCGCGCCGTGCACTGCGTGCAACTGTCTGCGGCAAGCACCGACGCGCTCACCCGGCTGGCTCGCGCCGAGCAGACCACCGTCAACATGGTGTTGCAGGGCGCGTGGGCGCAGCTGCTCAGCACGCTGACCGGTCACCGTGACGTCGCGTTCGGAATCACGGTGTCGGGCCGGCCCGCCGAGCTGGCCGGGGCCGAATCGATGGTGGGTATGTTCATCAACACGGTGCCCGTGCGCGCGAGCCTGACCGCGAACACCACCCCCGCGCAGCTGCTCGCCCAGCTACAAGCCGCCCATAACGACACAGTCGACCACCAGCACCACCCGCTCCGCGAGATCCACCGAGTCACGGGACAGGACAGGCTTTTTGACACCTTGCTCGTCTACGAAAACTATCCTGTCGATACCTCGCTGAAAACCGGCGACGTTAGCATCACCGGGGTCCGTGGCCGCGAGTTCAACCATTACCCGCTGACGCTGCAGGTGCTGCCCGGCGCGCAACTAACGCTGCGGGTGGAGTATGCCACCAAGGCGTTCGACCCGGCCAACATCAGGGCGCTCACGGAGCGGTTGCAACGCGTGTTGGCGGCGATGTGTGCGTATCCGCAGCGCCGGCTCTCGGCGCTGGATGTGCTCGACGCGGACGAGCACGCCTACCTCGATGCGGTCGGCAACCGGGCAGCGTGTGGCAATACCGTTGCCTCAGCGTCGGTTCCGGAGTTGTTTGCCGCCCAGGTGGCCCGCACACCGGACCAAGTGGCGCTCAGCTGCGCCGGACAGCAGGTCACCTACCGCGAGCTCGACGACTCGGCGAACCGGTTGGCGCACCTGCTAGTTGGCCATGGGGCGGGCCCGGGAGCGGTGGTGGCGCTGCTATTTCCCCGCTGCGCCGAGGCGATCACAGCAATTGTCGCGGTGCTCAAGACCGGGGCGGCTTATCAGCCGATCGATCCGGCGCTGCCCGCGGCCCGGATCGAATTCATGCTCGACGACGGCGCACCCGAGGTCGCGGTGACGATTCCGGGGCTCGCCAGCCGGCTCGCCGGATTCGACCGACCGGTCATTGAGCTCGACGGCTCTGCACTCGAGGCAACGCCTGGGACCACGCTGGTCTCCCCAGGCCCCGACTACATTGCCCATTTGATCTATACCTCCGGTAGCACCGGGCTGCCTAAGGCGGTGGCGGCCACCCACCGTAATGTGACGCAGCTGTTTGACTCCCTGGATGCGGGCCTAACGCGGCCGGGCAAGGTGTGGACCCAGTGTCATTCCTTGGCGTTTGACGCTTCGGTATGGGAGATCTGGGGAGCGCTGCTCCACGGTGGGCGCCTGGTGGTGGTGCCCGAACCGGTCGCCGGCTCGCCGGAGGAGTTTCAGACGTTGCTGGCCCGGGAGCGGGTCGATGTGTTGAGTCAAACCCCCTCTGCGATGCAGATGTTGGAGCCGCAACGGTTAGGGCCAGTGACGTTGGTGATGGGCGCTGAGCGCTGCACTGCCGAGCTGGTGGAGCGTTGGGCGCCGGGGCGGGTCATGATCAATACCTACGGGCCGACGGAGGCCACGATGTGGGCGTGCGCCACGGCGCCGCTGGTGGCGGACCGCGGAGTGCCGGCGATTGGCTCGCCCGCGGCGGGAGCGGCGTTTTTTGTGCTGGATGGATGGTTGCGGCCGGTACCGGTCGGTGTGGTGGGCGAGTTGTATGTGGCCGGTGCCGGGGTGGCTGTCGGGTATTGGCGTCGGGCCGGGTTGACCGCGTCGCGGTTTGTGGCGTGTCCATTCGGTGGGGCCGGAACACGGATGTATCGCACCGGCGATCTGGTGCGGTGGCGCACCGATGGGCAGTTGGACTACGTCGGGCGCGCGGATGAGCAAGTGAAGATCCGCGGGTTTCGGATCGAGTTGGGCGAGGCGCAAGCCGCGTTGGCCGCGCTGCCCGGGGTAGATCAGGCGGTGGTGGTCGTCCGTGAGGACCGACCCGGCGACAAGCGTCTGATCGGCTATGTGACTGGCGCGGTAGAGGTTTCGCCTTTGCGTGCGGCGCTGGCCGCGCGGCTGCCGCCCTACATGGTCCCGGCCGCTGTGATGGTTGTGGACCGGCTGCCGCTCACGGTCAACGACAAGCTCGACAAGGCCGCATTGCCGGCGCCCGACTACCTCGACGGCGATCGCTACCGCGCCCCGACCAGTTCTGTAGAGGAGATATTGGCTGACATCTATGCCCAAGTGCTGGGGCTGGATCGGGTGGGTGTGGACGAGTCGTTCTTCGACCTGGGCGGGGACAGTATTTTGTCGATCCAGGTGGTGGCGCGCGCGCGTGCGGCCGGGGTGCTGTGTCGGCCGCGCGATGTTTTCGTCGAGCAGACCGTGGCGCGCCTGGCCGGGATAGCGCGGGTGGTCGCCGGTGCAGATGACCGCCTCGATGACGATGTGGGCCAGCTGGTTTCGACACCGGCGGCGTGCTGGCTGGCAACCGTGGATGGGCCGGTGGAGCAGTTCAACCAGACGATGGCCGTGCAGGCTCCGCTAGGTGCCAGCGAGGCCGATGCTGTGGTGATGGTGCAGGCGTTGGTGGATCGGCATGCGATGTTGCGGCTGCGCATCGGCGCGGAAGGCCCAGCGGGCCGGTGGGTGTTGGAGACCCTGCCGTCGGGCTCGGTGGACGCCCGGCGCTGTGTGCACACCGTCGACGTGTTGTGCGATGAGGAGTTGTTGGGGGCGCGGCGGCGGCTGGATCCGAAGGCCGGGGTGATGGTCAGTGGGCTGTGGGTGATTTCCACCGGTCGGCTGGTGTTGATGATCCATCATTTGGCCGTCGACGCGGTATCGTGGCGGATTTTGCTGGATGATCTCAACGCCGCGTGGGGGCAGCACCGCGCCGGGCGGGTGCCGGTTTTGCCGATGCGGGGGAGCTCATTTCGGCGGTGGGCCGCGGTGCTGGCCGAGCAGGCGCGCACGACCACGGTGGTCGACCTGCTGCAGGCCTGGCAGCAGATCGTAGCGGTTCAGGCCGTGTTGCCTGCGGTCGATGCTGTGCTGGATACCTATGCCACCGCCGGCCAGCTGTCGGCGGAATTGGATGTCGAGACTACGCGGCTGCTGCTCGGTGAGGTACCAGCGGCGTTTCATGCTGGGGTGCAAGACATCCTGCTGATCGCGTTCGGCTTGGCGTGGGCGGAATTCCTGGACACCGCCGGGCCCATCGCCATCGACGTAGAGGGCCACGGCCGTCACGAGGAACTGTCCCCCGACCTCGACCTGTCCCACACCGTGGGATGGTTCGCCACCAAATACCCAGTGGCCCTGGTTGTCGAGCGTGTTTCGTGGGCGCAGGTCACAGCAGGCAAGGCGGTGCTCGGCAGTGCGGTCAAGCAAGCGAAGGAACAGCTACGGTCGGTGCCCGATGGGTGGACCTATGGCGTGCTGCGCTACCTCAACACCGACGCTGATTTGACCGGACCCAACCCGCCGATCGGATTCAATTACCTGGGTCGGGTGGGCGCCCCAGTGGGAGGGGCGGGGGATATTTGGCGGATCTGCCCTGACGACCCGTCGGTCCTCGGCGCGGCCGCCGCCGTGGCGATGCCGTTGACGCACACCGTGGAGCTCAACGCCTTCGCCTTCGACACCGCCGCGGGCCCACAACTGCGTGCGGACTGGAGCTGGGCGTCCTCCAAACTTGATGCCGCCCAAATCGACCGAATGAGCGAGTTGTGGTTTGAGGCGCTGGCCGGAATCTGCGCCCACGTCGGCGCCGGTGGCGGCGGATTCACCCCGTCGGACTTCGCGCTCACGCCATTGCGTCGAAGCGGGTTGACATGAGGCTGACCCAACGACAGATCGATAACCTCGCACGCGCCTACCGGATCCGCGATCTGCTGCCGCTGACCCCGCTGCAATCGGGCCTGCTCGTTCATGCCGGTGACCCGCAAGGCTTGGCCGCCGCGTACGCGATGCAACTCCACGTGGCCATGACCGGTCCGCTCGATGACCGCCGTTTGCATCGCGCGGTGCAATCCGTGGTAACTCGCCACCCCAACGTGGCGGCCCGTTTCGTCTACGAAGACCTCGACGAGCCGGTTCAGGTAATTGTGGCCGATCCCGTTGTGCCATGGCGGTTTATCGATCTGACCGACGACGTGCAGCCCGAGCAGAGCATCGACCAGATCTGCGCTGCCGAGCGCGCTGCGATCACCGATTTGGCCCGTCAGTGCCCGCTGCGCGCGGTGCTGATCCGCACCGCCGCCACGGATCACCGGCTGGTGTTGACCAACCATCACATCGTGCTGGATGGCTGGTCGCTGGAGATCGTGCTGCGCGAAATCATCGCCGGCTACGCCGGCCGGCCCCTGCCGGCCCCTGCCCCTTATCGCGGTTTCCTGGCTTGGCTGGCCGGCCAGGACGCCGGGGCCGCCCGCAACGCCTGGCGCACAATGTTCGCCGGCTTTGAGGCACCCACCCTGGTCGGACCGCCGCAGCGGTTAGGGTTCGCCGCGCGCGCCGTGCACTCCAGCGCGTTCTCGGCCCACACCACCGAGGCGCTGACCGAGCTGGCTCGGACACAGCACACCACCCTCAACATCGTGTTGCAGGCGGCGTGGGTGCAGGTGCTCAGTGCGCTGACTGGTCAGCACGATGTCGCCTTCGGTACCACGGTCTCCGTCCGTCCGGGCGATCTGCCCGGCGCGGAATCCATGGTGGGCCTGTTCATTAACACTGTGCCCGTGCGCGGGGTCATTACCGCGACCACCACCACCGCGCAGCTGTTGGCGCAGCTGCAAATCGCCCACAACGACACCGTCGATCATCACCATCTGCCGCTCGTCGACATCCACCGCCTCACCGGCCACAGCGCCTTGTTCGACAGCTTGTTCGTCTACGAGAACTATCCTGTCGACTCGTCGCTGGAGGCCGGTGAAGTGGCCATCACTGCTGTCAGTGGCCGTGAGTTCAACCACTACCCGCTGACCCTGCAAGTGCTGCCTGGCCCGCAACTGGGCCTGCGGAGCGAATACGCCACCGAGGTGTTCGACCTGGCGAGCATCACCGCGCTGATCGACCGCCTCAAGCGGCTGGTATCGGCAATGTGCGCTGATCCCACCCGTGCGTTGTCCTCTATCGATGTGCTTGATGACCAACAACGCGCCCACCTCGACGCGGTCGGTAATCGCGCCGCGCTGACCGGGCCGCCCACGACGGCAGGCCCGACGATTCCGGTGCTGTTCGCCGCTCAGGTGGCCCGCACGCCCGACGCTCTTGCAGTCAGCTTCGCCGGACGGCAGTGGACCTACCGCGACCTCGACGAGGCGGCCACCGGGTTGGCCGACCTGTTGCGTAGCTATGGGGTGGGCCCGGGTTCCCATGTAGCGCTGCTGTTTTCCCGTTCGGCCGAAGCAATCGTGGCGGTCCTCGCCGCGCTGAAAATCGGAGCCGTCTACGTGCCGTTGGACCCCAAGTATCCTCAGGCGCGCATCGCCGTGGTGCTTGCTGACGCTGCGCCGACCGCAGTGGTCACCACCGCTGCTCTGGCCGGGCGGCTGGCACCGTTTGACGTCCCCGTCGTCGACGTCGGTGCCCGTGCAGACCCCGCCGTCGCGTGCGCGCCCACTACCGCCCCGCTCGCCGCCCCTCGGGCAGAGGATGTCGCTTATCTGATTTACACCTCGGGCAGCACCGGTGTCCCCAAGGGCGTGGCCGTCACCCATGCCGGCGTCGCCGGCCTGGTGGCCACGTGCGTTGAACGGCTTGCGATTACGCCCGCGAGTCGGATCCTCCAGTTCGCGCCGTTAGCCTTCGACGTTTCGGTGGCAAATCTGTGGTCCGCACTGCTGACCGGGGCCGCTGCGGTGATCCCCGACGACGACCAGGCGCTTCCGGGCGATGAATTGCTGGATCTTATAGCGCACCAGGGTATTTCGCACGCAGATTTCACGCCGACGGCGTTGGCCGCCCTGCCGTCTGACCGTCTCCGGGGGGTGACGCTGGTCGTGGCCGGCGAGGCCTGCCCCCCGGACCTGGCGGATCGGTACGGCGTGGCCGGCACGCTCATCAACGCTTACGGCCCGACCGAGACCACCGTGTACGCGTCGATGAGCGCCCCCCTGACCCCGGGGTCGGGCGCCCCGATCGGCTCGCCCGTGTCAGGGACCGCCCTGTTTGTGCTGGACGGCTGGCTGCGTCCGGTGCCCGCCGGCGTGATCGGCGAGTTGTATGTCGCTGGCGCCGGGGTGGCCTGCGGCTACTGGCGCCGCGCAGGGCTCACGGCGGCGCGATTTGTGGCGTGCCCGTTCGGGGCGCCCGGGGCGCGCATGTATCGCACCGGCGATCTCGTCCGTTGGCGAACCGATGGTCAACTGGACTACGCCGGGCGCGCCGACGAACAGGTCAAGATCCGCGGGTTCCGCATCGAACTCGGAGAAGTCCGCGCGGCGCTGAGCGCGCTGCCCGGGGTCGAGCACGCGGTGGTCGTTGTCCGTGAGGACCGCCCCGGTGACAAGCGTCTGGCCGGCTACATCACCGGGACCGCCGACCCCGCCCAAGCGCGTGCCGCGCTGGCCGAGCGACTGCCCGACTACATGATCCCCGCCGCTGTGATCGCGGTGGAGCAGATCCCGTTGACCGTCACCGGCAAAATCGACATCCGGGCCCTGCCGGCCCCTCAGTACGCCGACACCGATCGCTACCGCGCCCCGACCACCCCGGTCGAGGAGATCCTGGCCGACGTCTACGCCCGGGTATTGGGCTTGGACCGGGTCGGCGTCGATGAGTCGTTCTTCGACCTGGGCGGGGATTCATTGTCCGCGATGCGCGTGATCGCCGCACTGAACACCGGCTTGGGTGCCGGGCTTTCGGTGCGCAGCTTGTTCGACGCACCCACGATCGCCGAGTTGGCGGCCCAAATCGGTGGGGACGCGGGCCGGCGTACACCATTGGTGGCTCACGAGCGGCCCGAGCTGGTGCCGTTGTCGTTTGCGCAGAGCCGGTTGTGGTTCCTCGACCGGTTCGAAGGCGGGGTTGCGACCTACAACATGCCTACCGCTTTTCGGATTAGCGGGGCGCTGGACGTCGAGGCGCTTGGCGCGGCTCTCGACGACGTCATCGCTCGCCACGAATCGCTGCGCACGATATTCCCCGACGTTGATGGGGTGCCGCACCAGGAAGTGTTGCCGGCCAGGGCCGGCATGTGGCGGCGCGGGGACGCGGCGGTGGCGTCGTTGTCGCAGCCGGATGCGGCCGCCGAGCTGGCGGCGATGGCGGAACACCGGTTCGATTTGTCGTCGGAGATTCCCATCCGGGCGCAGCTCTATTCGGTGGGTCCCGAGCAGCATGTGCTGGGGATTGTGGTGCACCACATCGCGTTTGACGGCTGGTCAATGGGCCCGATGTTCAGGGACCTGTCCGAAGCATATCGGGTGCGACGGCAGGGCCGCTCCCCGCGCTGGACGCCGTTGCCGGTGCAGTACGTGGACTACACACTGTGGCAACGGGACTCGCTGGGAACGGAGTCAGATCCGGACAGCGTGATCGCTGGGCAGTTGCGGTACTGGCTTCAGGAGTTGGCGGACCTGCCGGAACTGGTGTCGCTGCCGACGGACCGGGTGCGCCCGTCGGTGCCCAGTTACCGCGGTGATCAGGTGGAGCTG
Source organism: Mycobacterium sp. 1081908.1 (assembly GCF_001673535.1). Lineage (GTDB taxonomy): Bacteria > Actinomycetota > Actinomycetes > Mycobacteriales > Mycobacteriaceae > Mycobacterium. The sequence continues at coordinate 25,686 of NZ_LZLY01000049.1, forward strand.
CGCATCGACCCTCCGGTGTGGGCGGAGGTCAAGCGGGTTGCCGCGGCACACAACGCGACGGCCTCGATGGTGTTGCAGGCGGTGGTGGCGGTGTTGCTGCACCGGGTCGGGGTCGGCGACGACGTGGTGATGGGCGCGCCCATCGCCGGCCGCTTGGACCCGGCGCTCGATGATCTGGTCGGGTTCTTCGTCAACACGTGGGTGCTGCGGGTGAATCTCGATGCCGCGCAGCCCTTCAGCGACGTGCTGCGGCGCGTGCGCCACAAGGCGCTGGATGCCTACAGCAACCAGGATGTGCCCTTCGAGCGGCTCGTCGAGCAACTCAACCCGGTGCGCTCCACTGCGCATCATCCGCTGTTCCAGGTGGCCATCGTCTTCCAGAACAATGCGCGCACCGAGGTGGACATCGACGGGGTCAGCGTCGAGCCGTTCGCGGCGTTCACCCGCCCCGCCAAGTGGGATCTCGATTTCGATTTGGCGGAGGTGCCCTCCGAGGATCCGGCTGCGCCGATGGTCGCCGGAACAGTGTCGTACGCCACCGATCTCTTTGAGCGCGCCAGCGTCGAGCGGTTGGTCACCTGGTTCGGGCGGGTGATCGAGGCGGTGGTGGCCGACGCGTCGGTGGTGGTCGGAGAGGTGCCGTTGCTGGATCGCGGTGAGCGCGATCTCGTGTTGTCGGGCTGGTCGGGTGCGGGGCTCGCGGCGCCGGTCGGGGTGGCACCGGACCTGTTGGCCGCAGCGGTGGCGGCCGCCCCGGACGCCGTGGCGGTGGTCGACGGCGCGCGGGCGTTGTCGTATCGCGAGCTCGATGAGTGGTCAACGCGGGTGGCGCGGAAGCTGATCGGGGCGGGCGTGGGTCCGGAGCGCGCGGTGGGCGTGGCGATGGGTCGATGCGTCGAGTTGCTGGTCGCGTGGTGGGCGGTGCTGAAAGCCGGCGGCGCGTATGTGCCGGTGGATCCGACTCACCCGGCCGAGCGGATCGCCACGGTGCTCGACGCCGTGGCGGCGGTGTGCGTCTTGACCTGCGATGCCGAAACCGTGCCCGGGGCGCGGTCGCGCCCGCTACTGCGCTTACGCGTCTCGGACGGTCCCGACGAACCGGAACGCCGCGCGGAGGCGATCAGCGACGCCGACCGGCTCGCGGCGCTCCGACCGGACAACACCGCATACGTGATGTTCACCTCGGGGTCCACCGGCGCCCCCAAAGGGGTGGCAGTCACCCACGCCGGCCTGCTGGGGATCGCAGCGGCGCACCGCGAGGTGTTCGGGTTGGGCGCGGATACCCGAATGCTGATGGGGCTCGCGCCGACATTTGACGCCGCGATCGGCGAGTTGTTGGTGGCGGTGGGATCGCGCGGGGCGTTGGTGGTGGCACCGCCGGCGGTGTACGCCGGCGCGGTTTTGACCGCACTGCTGCAGGACCAGCGCGTCAACGCGGCGGTGATGACCCCGACGGTGCTGTCGTCGCTGGATCGGAGCCGGCTGGACCGTTTGTCCACCCTGATCGTGGGCGGGGAGGCCTGCCCGGACGAGTTGGTTGCTGCGTGGGCACCGGGTCGACGGATGTTCAACGGCTACGGCCCCACCGAGGCCACCATCTGGGCCACCATCGCACCCCTGTCGGCGGGACAGCCGGTCCGCATCGGCACCCCGCTCCCGGGAATGCGCGCGGTGGTGCTCGACGCGCGGCTGAACCCCGCCCCGGTCGGGGTGGTGGGCGAGCTGTATCTTGACGGGCCCGCGCTGGCGCGGGGCTATGTGGGCCAGGCGGCGTTGACCGCCGAACGGTTCGTGGCAAACCCGTTGGGGGGCCTGTTCGGTGCCGCCGGGTCGCGCATGTACCGCACCGGCGACCTGGTGCGCTGGACTCCCGCCGGCGCCCTGGACTATCTGGGTCGCGCCGACACTCAGATCAAGCTGCGCGGGCAGCGAATCGAGCTGGGCGAGATCGAAAACGTCTTGCTGGCCTGCCCTCAGGTGCGCCAGGCCGCCGCCAGCGTGCACCGCAGCGCGACCGGCGCCCACCTCGTCGCCTACATCACCGTCGAGCACACGGCCACCGATGAGCACGACGCTGAAATCGTCGAAGAGTGGCAGCGAATGTACGACGAGCTCTACGGCGCCGAGGTTTCGGTGCCCGAGTCAGGGATGGATTTTCGGGGCTGGAACAGCAGCTACACCGGTGATCCGATTCCACTCGAGGAAATGGCGGAGTGGCGTGCTGCCACGGTGGATCGGATCGTGGCCCTGCGTCCGCGGCGAGTGCTGGAGATCGGCGTGGGCTCGGGGCTGGTGCTGTCGCAGATCGCCCCGCTGTGCGAGCAGTACGTCGGCACCGACGTGTCGGCGGTGGCGATCGATAACCTGGCCGGCTGGCTGGAGCGGCGGCAAATCCCGTGGCGTGACCGGGTTCAGCTGCTGGCCCAGCCGGCCCACGTCACCGAGGAACTGCCGCACGAATACTTCGACACCATCATTCTCAACTCGGTCATCCAGTACTTCCCGAACGCGGGCTATCTGGCCGAGGTCATCGACAACGCGATGGATCTGCTGGCTCCCGGCGGGGCACTGTTTATCGGCGACGTGCGAAACCACGCCCTGCAGGGTGCGTTTCACACCGCTGTGGCGCTCGCACGGGCAAGCACCACCGACACCGCCGAGATTCGCCAGCGCGCCCAGCGCGCCATGCTCGGCGAAACCGAATTACTTTTAGCTCCAGAGTTTTTCACCACTTGGGCGGAGAACCACCCCGCGACATCCGGGCTCGAAATCCAAGTCAAACGCGGGTCGGCCGACAACGAACTGACTCGGTATCGCTACGACGTCACCGTCCACAAGGCCCCCGCTCCCGTGCGTTCCATGGCCTCCGCACCCGCCTGCGCATGGGCGGACTGCGTGGGCCTGGGCGGGCTGCAGGCCCGGTTGATTTCGCAACACCCCACCGCAATGCGCGTCACCGATATCCCTCGCGCCGGCGTGGTTTCCGACGTCGCCGTCGATCGGGCCCTCGCCGCCGGTAGATCACTAGCCGAAGCGAGCGCCACTCCCGACGCCGTTGTCCCCGAAGAATTGCACCGCCTCGGGGAATCTAACGGCTACCGCGTCGCGGTCACCTGGGGATCCCACCCGGGAACCCTCGACGCCGTCTTCTTGACCGCCAACGATTCTGACGGCGCGCTGACCGACCTCTACCTGCCTCAGGAACGCGGTACCCACGCCAACGACCCGCGCACCAACAGCAAGATCAGCGCGGTCCGTCAGCGGTTGAGCGAGCGGCTGCCCGACTACATGATGCCGACACAGATCGTGGTGCTCGACGAGTTCCCGATGACCCCCTCCGGCAAGATCGACCGTAAGGCCTTGCCGGCGCCCGTCTTTGCCGCCACACCCTATCGGCCGCCGCAGACCCAAACCGAAAAAATCGTCGCCGGGGTGTTCGCCGGGGTGCTCGGCGTGGACCGGGTCGGGCTCGATGACGATTTCTTCGCCCTAGGTGGGGATTCGTTGTCGGCCACGCGGGTAAGCGCACGGTTGCAGCTCGCGTTGGGCAGGCAAGTGCCGGTGCGATTTCTGTTCGAGGCATCCACGGTCGGTGATTTCGCCGGCTATCTGTGCCGCCACCGTGGCGGACGGGCCCGCCCGCCGTTGCGGGCGATGCCGCGCCCAGAACGGATCCCGTTGTCGTATGCCCAGCAGCGGTTGTGGTTCCTCGACCAGTTGCACGGACCCTCACCCGTCTACAACATAACCGTGGCGTTGCGGCTCGGTGGCCGCCTCGATATCGACGCTTTGGGAGCGGCACTGGCCGATGTGGTGAGCCGCCACGAGAGCCTGCGGACATTGTTCCCGGCCTTCGACGGGATACCTCAACAGCTGGTGCTGCCCGCCGAGCGGGCTGATTTCGGTTGGGACGTTGTCGACGCCACCGGCTGGTCGGTGAACCGGCTCGACGACGCCGTCGACGCGGCGGCGGCCCACAGCTTCGACCTGGCCACCGAAATTCCTTTTCGGGCAACGCTTTTCTGCGTCGCCGACGACGATCACGCGCTGGTGGTCACGGTCCACCACATCGCCGCCGACGGTTGGTCGATCACCCCGCTCGCGCGCGATCTAAGTGTGGCTTACGCCAGCCGGCGCGCGGGACGGACTCCGGGCTGGGCCGGCTTGGCGGTGCAGTACGTCGATTACGCGTTGTGGCAGCGCGGGCAGCTGGGCGATTTTGATGACAGCGACAGCCCCGTCGCCGCACAGCTCGAGTTTTGGCAGGATGCCCTCGACGGGCTGCCCGAACGACTCGAACTGCCCACCGATCGGCCCTACCCGCCCGCCGCCGATTATCGGGGCGGCACTGCGTTTGTGGACTGGCCGGTACAGCTGCAGCATCAGGTGGCGCGGGTCGCCCGCGAGCACAACGTGACCAGCTTCATGGTGATCCAGGCCGCCCTGGCGGTGCTGCTCTCCAAGATCAGCGCCAGCCGCGATGTGGCGGTGGGGTTCCCGATCGCCGGGCGCGGCGATCCGGCGCTGGACGAGCTGGTGGGCTTTTTCGTCAACACCCTGGTGCTGCGCGTCGATCTGGCCGGTGATCCCACCGTCGCCGCACTGCTGTCCCAAGTGCGCCGGCGAAGCCTGGCCGCCTACGAAAACCAAGACGTGCCCTTCGAGGTGCTGGTGGAGCGGCTCAACCCCACCCGCAGCCTGACCCATCACCCGCTGATCCAGGTGATGCTGGCGTGGCAGAACACCGACCCTACTGCCGGGTTGGCGATGGGCGATCTGCGCGCAACTCCGGTGCTCGCGAACACCCACACCGCCCGCATGGACATGGTGTTCTCTCTGGTCGAGGGCTGGACCGAAGCCGGTGAGCCTGCCGGCATCTACGGCACCGTGGAATTTCGCACCGACGTTTTCGACGGGGCCAGCATCCAGGCGCTGATCGGGCGGTTGGAGCGGGTGGTGATGGCGATGACCGCCGACCCGAGCCGGCGGTTGTCGTCAGTGGATCTGCTGGCAGCCGCGGAACACGCTCGGCTGCGAAGCTTCGGCCATCGTGCGGCGTTGAGCGAGCCGACAACCGAGGTGTCTATTCCGGAGCTGTTTACCGCGCAGGTCGCCCGAACCCCGGCGGCGGTGGCGGTGACTTTCGAGGGCCGGTCCATGACGTACCGGGAGCTCGATGAAACGGCAAACCAGATGGCGCACTTGCTGGCTGGCTATGGCGCGGGCCCCGGGCAGTGCGTGGCACTGCTGGTTTCCCGCTCGGCCGAGGCGATCGTTGCGATTTTGGCGGTGCTCAAGGCGGGTGCCGCCTATCTGCCGATCGACCCGACGCTGCCGGCGGCACGGGTGGGTTTCATGCTCGCTGACGCCACGCCGATCGCCGCGATCACCACAGATGGTCTGGCCGAGCGGCTCGACGGCCATCACGTCAAGGTCATCAACATCACGGACCTCGGCGGGCCCGCGGTTGGCATCCAACCCATTACCGCACCGCCGGCGCCGGCCCCCGATGACATCGCCCACCTGATTTACACCTCGGGCACCACCGGCATCCCCAAAGGGGTAGCGGTGACCCACCGCAACGTCACACAACTATTCGTCGGCGATTCGGTGTTCGCTGCGTTGGGCCCCGAATTCGGCCCGAGTCCCGCGCGGGTGTGGAGCCAGTGTCATTCGTACGCGTTCGACGCGTCGCTGGGCGAGATGTGGGCAGCTTTGCTGCGGGGCGGCTTGTTGGTGGTCGTACCCGAGGAGGTGACCACGTCGCCGGATCGCTTGCGCGAGTTGTTGATTGAGCAGCGGGTAGAAGTGCTGACCCAGACGCCGTCGGCGCTGGGGATGTTGTCCGATGACGGGTTGGGTTCGGTGGCGCTGGTGGTGGCTGGCGAGCGTTGCCCGGCCGAGCTGGTGGATCGGTGGGCGTCGGGGCGGGTGATGATCAACGCGTACGGCCCGACCGAAACGACGATGTGCGTCACCACCAGTGCGCCGCTGGCGCCGGGTTCGGGGGTGGCGCCGATCGGCGCCCCGGTGAGCGGGGCCGCGTTGTTCGTGCTGGATGGGTGGTTACATCCGGCGCCGGTGGGAGTGGTGGGGGAGTTGTATGTGGCCGGCGCGGGAGTGGGGTGCGGATATTGGCGCCGGTCCGGGTTGACGGCGTCACGGTTTGTGGCCTGCCCGTACGGCGGCCTTGGGACGCGGATGTATCGCACCGGCGATCTGGTGCGCTGGCGCGCCGATGGCCAATTGGATTACGTCGGCCGTGCCGACGAGCAGGTCAAGGTCCGCGGGTTCCGCATCGAACTGGGGGAGGTGAGCGCAGCGCTGACCGCACACCCCGGGGTGGATCAGGCAGCGGTCATTGCCCGCGAGGACCGCCCCGGTGACAAGCGCCTGATCGGCTATGTCACTGGCACAGTTGAGGTTTCGCAATTACGCGCTGCGCTGAGCGAGCGACTCCCGGCATACATGATCCCAGCGGCACTGGTGAAGGTGCAGCGTCTGCCGTTGACTGCCAATGGCAAACTCGACGCGAGCGCCCTTCCGACCCCTGACTACGGCGATGCCGATCGCTATCGCGCCCCGGCGACCCAGGTCGAGATGATTTTGGCCGACATCTACGCCCAGGTCGTCGGCCTGGACCGGGTCGGCGTCGAGGAGTCATTCTTCGACCTGGGTGGGGACAGCATTTTGTCGATCCAGGTGGTGGCCCGCGCGCGTGCGGCTGGGGTGCTGTGCCGGCCGCGCGACATCTTCGTCGAGCAATCCGTTGCCCGAGTGGCCCGCGTCGCCCGGGTGCCCGAAGGAGGCGTCGGCCCGGTTGACAACGACGTCGGGCAGGTGGCCGCTACCCCGATCATGTGCTGGCTGAAAAGCATTGGGGGTTCGCTCGAGCAGTTCAACCAGACCATGCTGCTGCAGGCCCCGCCGGGAGTCACTGAGGCCGATGTGTTGGTGTTGGTTCAGGCGTTGTTGGATCGCCATGCCATGTTGCGGCTGCAGGTCGATGAAATCGGCGCCCCGGACTGGTCGTTACGGGTGCCCGAGGTGGGAGCGGTCGATGCCCGTCGGTGCGTGCACACCGTCGATGTGTTGACCGACGAGGCGTTGGTGAGAGCGCGGCGCCGGCTGGACCCGACTGCTGGGGTGATGCTCAGCGCATTGTGGATAACCGCGACGCGTCAGCTGGCGTTGGTGATTCACCACCTGGCCATCGACGCGGCGTCATGGCCGATCCTGCTGGACGATCTCAACATCGCCTGGAAGCAGCACCGCAGTGATGAGCCGGTGGCGCTGCCGATCCAGGGGACCTCCTTTCGCCGGTGGGCATCGGTGCTGGGCGAGTGCGCCCGTCGCCCGGACGTGACGGACCGGGCGCGCCTCTGGCAGCAGATCATGGCGACCCCTGCGGCATTGCCTGCGGCCGATCCCGCGGTAGATACGTTTCTGACCGCGGGCCATCTCTCGGTGTCATTGGATGCCGCTACCACACACCTGCTCCTGGGGCGGGTGCCTGCGGCGTTTCATGCTGGCGTGCAAGACATCCTGCTCATCGCGTACGGCTTGGCGTGGGCGGAATTCCTGACCGTACACGTCGGGCCGGTCGGTATCGACGTGGAGGGTCATGGCCGTAACGAGGAACTCGGACCGGATCTCGACCTGTCCCACACGGTGGGGTGGTTCACCACCAAATACCCGGTGGCGCTCGCGGTCAGTGGTCTGAGTTGGTCACAGGTCGTCGCCGGCGAGGCGTCGCTGGGCGCGATCGTCAAAGCCGCCAAAGAGCAGCTTCGCGCCGTACCCGAGGGCGTGACGTACGGTGTGCTGCGCTATCTGAACAGCGACGTCGATTTGAGCGGGCCCGACCCGACGATCGGGTTCAACTATCTGGGCCGGCTGGGCGGCGCGCGGAGTCCCGGCGCATCTGCTGAGGGATGGCAGATCCTGGATTCGGGTGCGTTGTACAGCGACCCCGCCCGCGCGGCGGTGGCCATGCCGCTGCCGCACACCGTGGAGCTCAACGCCCTCACCGTCGACACCGACGCCGGCCCCAGCCTTCGCGCCGATTGGAGTTGGGCGCCTTCCAAACTCGATGCTGCCCAGATCGGCCGACTCAGCCAGCTGTGGTTTGAGGCCCTGAGGGGCATCTGCGCCCACGTCAGCGCCGGCGGCGGCGGACACACTCCCTCGGATTTCGCCTTCACCCGGCTTAGCCAGGCTCAGATCGAGGCCCTCGAGCGCGCCTACCAGATCAGCGATGTCGTGCCGCTGACCCCGCTGCAGCGAGGCTTGCTCGTCCATACCGCCGACCCGCACGGCCCCGCTGAACCCTATGTGGTGCAAATCGAAATCGACTTGGCCGGCCGCATTGATCCCCACAGTCTGCATCAAGCGGTACAAACCGTGCTTACTCGCCACCCCAACTTGGCGGCCCGATTCGTCTACGAGCAGCTCGACGAGCCGGTCCAAGTTATCGTGGCCGATCCCATTGTGCCGTGGCAATTTAACGACCGGACCGAAGACGGCGCGCACCCAGACGAGAGCGTCGCGCAGATCTGCGCTGCCGAGCGCGCGGCGATCTCAGAGCTCGCCCACCAGTGCCCGCTGCGGGCGGTGCTGATTCGTACTGCGCCCGAGCGCTATCGGCTGGTGTTGACCAACCACCACCTCGTGCTCGACGGCTGGTCGCTGCCGATCCTGCTACGGGAAATCTTCGCCGCCTATGGCGGCCAACCACTTCCGCCGCCGGTACCCTATCGCCGCTTTATGTCCTGGCTGGCCGCCCAGGACATCGAGGCCGCCCGCGGCGTCTGGCGCACGCTGTTCGCCGGTTTTGACTCACCAACGCTGGTGGGCCCGCCGGATCGGCTCGGCTTCGCCGCGCGCGAGGTGTACCGCGTGCAGCTGCCCACCCACACCACCCAAGCCCTTACCGACCTGGCGCGCCGCCAGCACACCACCCTCAACACCGTGCTGCAGGCGGCGTGGGCGCGGCTGCTCAGCGCGCTGACCAATCAGCACGATGTCGTGTTCGGGATCACCGTTTCTGGACGGCCGGCCGATTTGGCCGGCGCGGAGTTCATGGTGGGGCTGTTCATCAACACCGTGCCCGTGCGGGCGATCTTGACTCCCGCCACCACCACCGCAGACCTGCTGGCCCAGCTGCAAAACGCCCACAACGAAACCGTCGAACACCAGCACCTACCGCTCAGCGACATCCACCGAATCACCGCACACGAAGCGCTGTTTGACACCCTGCTCGTTTATGAGAACTATCCCCTGGAGTCCTCGCTGGATGCCCAGGGGACGGCGATCACCGCGATCAACGGCCGCGAGTTCAACCATTACCCACTGACCCTGCAAGTGACGCCCGGAACCCGACTGGGCCTGCGAGTCGAATACGCAACGGAGGTCTTCGATCGACACCGCATCGCTGCCCTCATCGACCGGCTGGAGCGGGTGCTTGCAGCGATGTGCGCCGACCCCACTCGCCCGGTGTCATCGATGGATCTGCTCGCCGCGCACGAACACAGCTGGCTCGACGTCGCGACCCGCCGCGCCACGCTGATCAATGCCGCTGTACCGGTGCCGATTCCGGCGCTGTTCGCTGCGCAGGTGGCCCGCACCCCGCACGCGATCGCGGTCAGCTACGCCGGACAGTTTCTGACCTACCACGAACTTGAGGAAGCCGCCAGCCGGTTGGCGCACCTACTAGCCGGCCATGGGGTCGGGCCCGGCGATGTGGTGGCGCTGCTGCTGCCCCATTGCGCCGACGCCGTTATCGCCATCGTGGCCGTGCTGAAAACCGGGGCGGCTTACCTCCCCATCGATCCGGGGCATCCGCCGGCCCGGATTGAGTTCATGCTCGCCGACGCCGCGCCGATCGCCGCGATCACGACCACAGACCTCCGGTCGCAGCTGGAGGGGTCGGCCTTGTTGATCTTCGATGTCACCTCCGGGGCGGTCGACGCCCAGCCCAGGGCCGCCCCGACCGCGCCATGCCCCGACGACATCGCGTATCTTATGTACACCTCGGGCAGCACCGGTGTCCCCAAGGCAGTGGCGGTCACCCACGCCGGCGTCGCCGATTTGATTGCCACTTGCGTTGAGCGCCTTGAGATTACGCCGGAGAGTCGAATCCTGCAGTTCGCTCCGCTGATCTTTGACGTATCGGTGGGCAACCTGTGGTGCGCGTTGCTGACCGGGGCCGCTGCGGTGATTCCGGAGGCCGATGAGGCACTTCCGGGTGAGGAATTGGTGAACCTGATTTCCCGGCAGCACGTTACGCATGCGGATTTCACACCATCGGCGTTGGCCGCCCTTCCGCCTGATCGGTTGGCAGGCGTCACGCTGGTGGTGGCCGGTGAGGCCTGCGTTAGCGAGGTGGCAGACCGGTATGCCGTTGGCAACACCGTGATCAATGCCTACGGTCCAACCGAGACCACGGTATACGCGTCGATGAGCGTGCCGCTGATCGAGGGGTCCGGCGCGCCGATCGGTTCGCCGGTGTCGGGCGCCGCATTGTTCGTGCTGGATGGGTGGTTGCGTCCGGTCCCCGTCGGCGTCGTGGGCGAGCTGTACGTCGCCGGTGCCGGGGTGGCCGCGGGGTATTGGCGCCAGGCCCGATTGACCGCGTCCCGGTTCGTGGCATGTCCGTTCGGTGGGACCGGGACACGGATGTATCGCACGGGGGATTTGGTGTGCTGGCGCACCGATGGCCAGCTGGATTATCTCGGCCGCGCCGATGAGCAAGTCAAAATCCGCGGATTCCGCATCGAGCCGGGTGAGGTGGCGGCCGCGCTCGCCGAACACCCCGGAGTCGAGCAGGCGGTGGTCATCGCGCGCGAGGACCGCCCCGGCGACAAGCGCCTGGTCGGCTATGTCACTGGCGCAGTAGAGGTCTCGCAGCTACGAACCGCACTGTCCGAGCGGCTCCCCGACTATATGGTGCCGGCAGCACTGATCGGCTTAGACCGGTTACCGCTGACCGTCAACGGCAAGCTCGATAAGGCCGCCCTGCCTGCCCCCGACTATGGCAGCACCGAGCGTTATCGCGCCCCCTCAACCCCGGTCGAGGAGATCTTGGCCGGCATCTACGCCCACGTGCTCGGCCTCGACCAGGTGGGCGCGGACGAGTCATTCTTCGACCTCGGAGGCGACAGCATCCTGTCGATCCAGGTCGTGGCGCGCGCTCGCGACGCCGGGGTGCTGTGTCGGCCGCGCGATATCTTCGCCGAACGCACCGTGGCCGGGGTGGCCCGGCTGGCCCGGGTGATCGCCGAACTCGACGACGAGATCGATGACGGTGTGGGGCAGCTGGTTTCCACGCCGATCATGTGCTGGCTGCAAGGCGTGCAGGGACCGGTCGATCAGTTCAATCAGACCATGCTGCTGCAGGCCCCGGCCGGGATCCGTGAGGCCGATGTGGTGGTGTTACTGCAGGCGTTGGTGGATCGCCACACGATATTAGGCCTTCGCGTCAGTGCGGGCGGACCGACGGGGCAATGGACGTTAGACGTGCAGCCGCCGAAATTGTTGGATGCCCGCAGGTGTTTGCGAACCGTCGAGGTGTTCTCCGACGAGGCCTTGGTTACCGCGCGGTCCCGATTGGATCCGAGGACCGGGATGATGCTCAGCGCGCTGTGGGCGACCGCTACCGGACAGTTGGTGCTCATGATTCACCATCTGGCCGTCGATGCCGTCTCGTGGCAGGTGTTGCTGGATGATCTCAATACCGCGTGGGGTCAGCACCGCGCCGGGCAGGCGCCTGCGCTGCCAAGGCGGGGCACCTCGTTTCGCCGGTGGGCATCGGTTCTGTCCGAGCATGCCCGCCGCCCGCAAGTTGTGGACCAGGCCAACCGGTGGCAGCAGATCATGGCGGCGCGCCCCTTACTGCCGGCGGTCGATCCGGCGGTGGATACGTTTGCGACCGCCGGCCAGCTGTCGGTGCAGTTGGACGTCGAGACCACCCGCATGTTGCTCGGCGAGGTACCGGCGGCGTTTCATGCTGGCGTGCAAGACATTCTGCTGATCGCGTTCGGGTTGGCATGGTCGGGATTCCTGAACTGCGGTACTGCGCCGATCGGCATCGGCGTGGAGGGCCACGGCCGCCATGAAGAACTGGGCGCCAACATCGATCTGTCGCACACGGTGGGGTGGTTCACCACGAAATACCCCGTGGCTTTGGTCGTGGATCACGACTCCCGGGCAACCCTCGGGGTGGTCATCAAGGACGCCAAGGAGCAACTTCGGGCCTTGCCGCAGGGGTGGACCTACGGCGTACTGCGCTATCTGAACACCGACGTCGACCTGAGCGGACCCGACCCGCCGATCGGATTCAACTACCTGGGCCGGCTGAAAGTGGCGGCTGACGCTTCGGTCCCCACTGAGGACTGGCAGATCGTGCAGCCCGGCGCGCCGTTCAGCGATCCCGCCCAAGCCGCCGTGGCCATGCCGCTGACGCATACTGTGGAGCTCAACGCTCTGACCGTGGACACCGGCTCCGGTCCGCAGCTGCGCGCTGAGTGGAGTTGGGCATCGTCCAAAGTCGATGCCGCCGAGGTCAGCCGGGTTAGCCGGCTGTGGTTTGAGGCGCTCGCCGACATCTGCGCGCACGTGCTGGATGGCGGAGGTGGGTTCACCCCGTCGGACTTCACATTCGCGCGGTCAACCCAGCCCCAGATCGAGGCCCTCGAACGGGCCTACCGGATCGCTGACGTGTTGCCGCTGACCCCGTTGCAGCAGGGCTTGCTGATTCACTCCAGTGACCCACGCGGCTCTACCGATCCCTACGTGGTGCAACTGGATATCGCGCTGGCCGGTCGGATCGATCGGCATCGTCTGCGTCAGGCGGTGCAAACCGTCGTCACTCGCCACCCCAACGTGGCGGCCCGATTCGTCTACGAACAGCTCGACCAGCCGGTGCAGGTGATTCTGGCCGATCCCGTTGTGCCGTGGCGGTTTATCGACCTGGCCAACGACGGCGCGCATCGCGCGGAACACATCGAACAAATCTGTGCCGACGAGCGCGCCGGCATCGCTGATCTGGCTCAGCAGTGCCCGTTGCGGCTCGCGCTGATCCGCACCGATCACGAAAGATACCGGCTCGTTTTGACCAATCACCACATCGTGCTCGATGGCTGGTCACTGCCGATCCTGTTGCGAGAGATTTTCGCCGACTATAGCGGCCAGCCCCTGCCTTCGCCGGTGCCGTATCGCCGCTATGCGGCGTGGCTGGCCGACCAGGATGTTGAGGCCGCCCACCGCGCGTGGCGCACCCTGTTCGCCGGCTATAAGGAGCCCACCCTGGTGGGTCCCCCGCAGCGATTAGAGTTCGCCGAGCGCTGCGCACAATCGTTTCAGCTGACCACGGCCAGTACCGGGGCGATCGCCGAGCTGGCGCGCGCGCAGCACACCACCCTCAACATCGTGCTGCAGGCGGCGTGGGCGCAGCTGTTGAGCCTGTTGACCGCCCGGCAGGATGTCGCGTTCGGCACCACGGTCTCGGGGCGGCCGGCCGAATTGGCCGGCGCCGAATCCATGGTGGGCCTCTTCATCAACACCGTGCCAGTACGCGCGGTGCTGACCGCGACCTCCACCACCGCGGACCTGTTGGCGCAATTGCAAAGCGTTTACAACAACACGCTTGAACACCAGCACCTGCCGCTGGGTGCTATCCACCGCCTCACCGGAAACGAGGCATTGTTCGACACCTTGTTCGTCTACGAGAACTACCCGCTGGACACCTCAGCCACATCGAATGTCCCGGGGCTATCCATCAGCGCGATCAGTGGCCGCGAGTTCAACCACTACCCATTGACCCTGCTAGTGATCCCCGGCCCGCAATTAACACTTCGAGTCGAGTACGCCACCGAGGTGTTCACCGCAGCCAGCATCGAGTTGTTGGCCGAACGCTTACAGCGAGTGCTGGCAGCGATGTGCGCCGACCCGGGGCAGCGGCTTTCCCGCGTTGATGTGCTCGAGGACGCCGAGCGCACCCACCTCAATACTGTTGGCAACCTCGCTGCACTAGCCCCTACCAATGCAGCGCTGTCGATTCCGGAGTTGTTCGCCACCCAGGTGGCCCGCACCCCGGACGCGGTGGCACTGGTATGTGGGCGAGATTCGAGGACCTACCTCGAGCTCGACGAGACGGCAAACCGCCTGTCGCACTGGCTGCTTGGTCACGGGGTGGGCCCGGGGGACATAGTGGCGCTACTTCTGTCTCCATCGGTGGAGGCGATCGCGGCTATCCTGGCGGTGCTGAAAATAGGGGCGGCCTACTTGCCCCTGGAGCCCAAACACCCCAAAGCGCGCATCGAGTTTGCCCTTACCGACGCCGCTCCGCTCGCCGTGATCACCACCACGGGGCTGCGGTCGCGGTTACGCGGGTCCGACCTGTTGGTCCTCGATGTTGACGACGCCGCCCTCAAAGCCCAGCCCGGCACCGCACTACCGGCGCCGGACGCAAATGGCATTGCGTATCTGATGTACACCTCGGGCAGCACCGGTATCCCCAAAGCCGTGACCGTCACCCACGCCGGCATCGCCGATCTGGTGGCCAGTTGTGCTGAACGGCTTGACATTACGCCGGAGAGTCGGATCCTGCAGTTCGCTCCGCTGGTCTTCGACGTGTCGGTGGGCAACCTGTGGTGCGCGTTGCTGACCGGGGCGGCCGCGGTGATTCCCGGCGCAGACGAATGCTTACCAGGCGAAGAGTTGACGAACCTAATTGCCCGGCAGCGCATTTCGCACGCCGACTTCACGCCGTCGGCCTTGGCCGTTCTTGACCCCGACCGGCTGGCCGGCGTGACACTGGTGGTGGCCGGGGAGGCCTGTCCGCGCGAGCTGGCCGATCGGTGGTCGCCGGGGCGCGTGATGGTCAATGCCTACGGACCGACCGAGGCCACGGTGTACGCGTCGATGAGCGCGCCTCTTTCCGCCGGGGCAGGGGCCCCGATCGGGTCGCCGATATCGGGCGCGGGCCTTTTCGTGCTGGACGGGTGGCTGCGTCGAGTGCCGGTGGGCATTGTCGGCGAGTTGTATGTCGCCGGTGCGGGGGTGGCCACCGGATACTGGCGCCGCAGCGCATGGACCGCGTCTCGGTTCGTGGCCTGCCCGTTTGGTGGCGCCGGGGCACGCATGTATCGCACCGGAGATCTGGTGCGGTGGCGCACCGATGGGCAGCTGGACTATGTCGGGCGTGCCGACGACCAAATCAAACTCCGCGGCCATCGCATCGAACTCGGAGAAGTCCGCGCCGCGCTGACCGCGCACGGTGGGGTCAAGCAGGCGGTGGTCGTCGTCCGCGAAGACCGCCGGGGTGACAAGCGCCTGGTCGCCTACATCACCGGACGGGCCGACCCCACCCAAGCCCGCACGGCGCTGGCAGACCGGCTGCCCGACTACATGATCCCCGCCGCCGTGATCGCGGTGGAGCAGATCCCATTGACCTCCAACGGCAAACTCGACACCCAGGCCCTGCCGGCCCCGGGTTACGCCGACACTGACCGCTACCGCGCCCCCACCACCCACGTCGAGGAAATCCTGACCGACATCTACGCGCAGGTACTCGGGCTCAAGCGTGTCGGCATCGATGAATCATTCTTCGACCTCGGCGGCGACAGCATCTTGTCGATCCGGGTGGCGGCGCGAGCGCGCGCGGCAGGGGTGCTATGCCGGCCGCGCGACATTTTCGTCGAGCGCACGGTGGAGCGAGTAGCTCGGGTAGCCAGGGTTTCCGCCGGAGCCGAGGGCCAGCTCGATGAGACTGTCCGGCTCACGCAGCTGAGCCAAACGCAGATCGAAGCCCTCGAACGCGTCTATCAGGTCGCTGATGTGTTGCCCTTGACCCCGCTCCAGCGGGGATTGCTCGTCCATACCAGCGACTCGGACGGTTCCACAGATCCGTATGTGGTGCAACTGGATATCGCCTTGTCCGGTGGGGTTGATCCGCACCGCCTGCATCAGGCGGTGCGGACCGTGGCGACTCGTCATCCGAACGTGGCAGCCCGATTCGTCCACCGTGAGCTCGCCGAGCCGGTGCAGGTGGTACCGGCTGATCCGGTGCTGCCGTGGCGGTTTATCGATCTGACGGGTAATGGGGCGGATCCCGGGGAGCAGATTGAGCGGATTTGTGCGGAAGAGCGTGTCGGGATTGCTGATCTGGCCCAGCAGTGTCCGTTGCGGGTGGTGTTGATCCGCACTGGTGTCGAGGATTATCGGCTGGTGTTGACCAATCACCATATTGTGTTGGATGGGTGGTCGCTGCAGATTCTACTGCGGGAAATCGTGGCCGTGTATGGGAGCCAAGCACTTCCGCCGCCGGTGCCGTATCGACGCTTTCTGGTTTGGCTGGCCGGTCAGGATGTTGAGGCCGCGCGTGGCGCCTGGCGCACTGTTTTTGCGGGGTTTGGGGCGCCGACTTTGGTGGGTCGGCCGGAGCGGTTGGGGTTCGCCGCGCGCGCTGTGCACTCGGCGCGGCTGTCTAACGTCGTCACCGAGGCGCTGCAGGGGCTGGCCCGTGCACAACACTCCACCGTCAACATTGTGCTGCAGGGGGCGTGGGCGCAGTTGTTGGGTTTGTTGACCGGTCAAAGTGACGTCGCGTTCGGGACCACGGTGTCGGGCCGGCCGGCCGAGGTTGCCGGTGCGGAATCGATGGTGGGTTTGTTGATCAACACGGTGCCGGTGCGCGCGACGTTGAGTCCGGCGATTACCACCGAGGACCTGGTGGCGCAGTTACAAAGAGTTCATAACGACACCGTGGATCACCAGCATCTGCCGCTGAGTGAGATTCACCGAATTACCGGACACGACAGCCTGTTTGACACCTTGTTCGTTTATGAGAACTATCCCTTGGGTTCCTCGCAGGATGCCGGGGAATTGACGATCACCGCGATCAGCGGTCGTGAGTTCAATCATTACCCGCTGACACTGCAGGTGTTGCCGGGTCAGCAACTGGGCCTGCGGATCGAGTACGCCACCGAGGTCTTCGACCCGAACAGCATCACCGCCTTAGTTGAGCGGTTGCGGCGGGTGTTGGCGGTGATGTGCGCTGATCCCCGGCGGCGGTTGTCGGCGGTTGATTTGCTCGATCAGCAGGACCATGCCCGGCTGGATGCTGTCGGTAACCGGGCGGCGTTGAGTAAAACCGTTGTGGGGACGTCGATTCCGGTGTTGTTTGCCGCCCAGGTGGCCCGCACGCCGGGTGCGGTGGCGCTCAGCTGCGCGGGGCAGCAGCGGACGTATCGCGAGCTTGATGAGGCATCGAACCGGTTGGCGCACCTGCTCGTTGAGCAGGGGGTAGGCCGGGGTTCGCGGGTGGGACTGTTGCTTTCCCGTTCAGTCGAAGCCATCACCGCAATTGTGGCGGTGCTTAAGACCGGGGCGGCCTATGTGTCGATCGATCCTGAGCATCCGCCGGCGCGTATTGGGTTTGTGCTCGCCGATGCTGCGCCGGTGGTGGTGCTCACTACCACCGGCCTGCGCGGGCGGCTGGCCGGGTTCGGCGTTGCGGTGCTCGATGTCACCGATCCACGGGTCGGGGGCTATCCGTGCACCGGTTTGCCCGGTCCAGCCCCGGATGATGTTGCGCATTTGATTTACACGTCGGGTACCACGGGTGTGCCCAAGGCGGTGGCGGCGACGCACCGTAATGTGACGCAGCTGTTCGAGTCGCTGGATGGGGGCCTGACGCAGCCGGGTCGGGTGTGGACGCAGTGTCATTCCTTGGCGTTCGACGCCTCGGTGTGGGAGATCTGGGGTGCGCTGCTGCATGGGGGGCGGCTGGTGGTGGTGGGCGAGTCGGTGACCCGCTCCCCGGAGGACTTCCAGGCGCTGCTGGTTGGCGAGCGGGTCGGTGTGTTGAGCCAAACCCCGTCGGCGGCAGCGATGTTGGATCCGGCGGGGTTGGGGCCGGTGGCGTTGGTGTTGGGTGCGGAGCGCTGCTCGGCGCAGGTGGTGGAGCGGTGGGCGCCGGGGCGGGTGGTGATCAACACCTACGGCCCGACGGAGACCACGATGTGGGCGTGCGCCACACCGGCGTTGACGGCGGGGGCGGGGACACCGCCGATCGGCTCGCCGATCGCCGCGGCGGCGTTTTTTGTGCTGGATGGGTGGTTGCGGCCGGTGCCGACCGGGGTGGTGGGTGAGTTGTATGTGGCCGGCGCCGGCGTTGCCGCCGGGTATTGGCGTCGTAGTGGGTTGACCGCATCCCGGTTTGTGGCATGCCCATTCGGCCCGCCCGGGGCGCGGATGTATCGCACCGGGGACCTGGTCCGGTGGCGCGTCGATGGACAGCTCGATTACCAGGACCGCGCCGATGAACAGGTCAAAATCCGCGGGTTCCGCATCGAGCTCGGCGAAGTGGCCGCCGCCCTGGCCGATGTGGCGGAGGTCGATCGGGCGGTGGTGATCG
This sequence comes from Mycobacterium sp. 1081908.1, assembly GCF_001673535.1. Taxonomy (GTDB): domain Bacteria; phylum Actinomycetota; class Actinomycetes; order Mycobacteriales; family Mycobacteriaceae; genus Mycobacterium. Next base: position 44,104 of record NZ_LZLY01000049.1, read on the forward strand.
CCCGCGAGGACCGCCCCGGCGACAAACGGCTGGTCGGCTATGTGACCGGCACGGCCGATCCCGCCCAAGCCCGCACCGCGCTGGCCCAACGGCTGCCCGACTACATGATCCCCGCCGCGGTCATCCGGGTGGATCGGATTCCCTTGACGGTCAACGGCAAACTCGACACCCGCGCCGAAGCCGCCCGGCGCATCAAGGAAGCCGCCGACCTGGGCCCGCGCCACGGCCTGACCGGTGAACCGT
>NZ_LZLY01000050.1 GCF_001673535.1 Mycobacterium sp. 1081908.1
CAGGCCGCGTACACGCCGTCGGCCGGGATCGCCGAGTACATGGGCGGCGCGACGTTCGCGGTGGGAAAGCCCAGCTCCGCGCCCCGGCCCTCGCCGCGGACGACGACGCCCTCGACGCGGTGCGGGCGCCCCAGCGCCTCCGTCGCCGCCACCATGTCGCCGGCGTCCACGCAGGACCGGATGTAGGTGGACGAGAACGTCACGGTCTCGTTGCTGTGGTGCTCGGACAGCAGCGACATCGACTCCACGGCGAAGCCGAACCGCTCACCGGCCTTGCGCAGGGTGGCGACCGTGCCGGCCGCCTTCTTGCCGAAGGTGAAGTTCTCGCCGACCACGACCTCGACCACGTGCAGGTTCTCCACCAGCAGCTCGTGGACGTAGCGCTCCGGGGTGAGCTTCATGAAATCCGTGGTGAACGGCATCACCAGAAAGACGTCGATGCCGAGCTCCTCGACCAGCTCGGCGCGGCGGGTCAGCGTGGTCAGCTGCGCGGGGTGGCTGCCGGGATAGACCACTTCCATCGGGTGCGGGTCGAACGTCATCAGCACCGTCGGCACGTTGCGCGCGCGGCCGGCCTTCACCGCGTGCGCGATCAGCTCGGCGTGGCCGCGGTGCACCCCATCGAACACCCCGATGGTGACCACGCATCTGCCCCAGTCCGTGGGAATCTCGTCTTGGCCGCGCCACCGCTGCACGACCGCAAGCCTACGGCGCCGGGCCGGCGCATGGCGTGCCGAGCCCCGCGCTCGCGGCGACGAGATCCCGGCGCGGCACCCCTAATCGGGTGTGGGTTGCCTAAACTTTCTGGTTGTGAGGGCTGACGACGAGCCAGGCGGCATCACCGCGGTCGGCCAGGACTACCTGAAGGTCATCTGGAATGCCCAGGAGTGGTCGCCCGACGGGGCCCCGCAGAAAGTCAGCACCAAGATGCTGGCCGACCGGATCGGGGTGTCGGCCAGCACGGCCTCGGAATCGATCCGCAAACTCGCCGAGCAGGGCCTGGTCGACCACGAGAAGTACGGCGCGGTCACGCTGACCGAGGCCGGGCGCCGGGCGGCCCTCGAGGTGGTGCGCCGGCACCGGTTGTTGGAGACCTTCCTGGTCAACGAGCTCGGCTACCGCTGGGACGAGGTGCACGACGAGGCCGAGGTGCTCGAGCACGCGGTGTCGGACCGGCTGGTGGCCCGCATCGACGCCAAGTTGGGCTACCCGCAGCGCGACCCGCACGGCGACCCGATTCCGGCCTCCGACGGGCAGGTCCCCACCCCACCGGCCCGCCAGCTGTGGGCGTGCCGCGACGGCGACACCGGGACGGTGGCCCGGATTTCCGACGCCGACCCCGAGATGCTGCGCTATTTCACCGGAGTCGGGATCCAGCTCGACTCGCGGCTGCGCGTGCTGACCCGCCGGGAATTCGCCGGGATGATCTCGGTGGCGATCGAGTCCGCCGACGGCGCCGAGAGCACGGTCGACCTCGGCAGCCCGGCGGCCCGCGCGATCTGGGTGGTGGCTTAGCCCAGCAGGCCCTTGGCGATGTGGGTGACCTGCACCTCGTTGCTGCCGGCGTAGATCATCAGCGACTTCGCGTCGCGGGCCAGCTGTTCCACGCGGTACTCGGCCATGTAGCCGTTGCCGCCGAACAGCTGCACGGCCTCCATCGCGACGTCGGTGGCCGCCTCCGAGCTGTACAGCTTGATCGCGGACGCCTCGGCCAGCGAGAGCGGTTTGCCCGCCTGTTGCCGCTCGATGGTGTGAAAGACCATGTTCTGCACGTTCATTCGGGCGATCTCCATCTTGGCCAGCTTGAGCTGGATCAGCTGGAACTGCCCGATGTTCTTGCCCCACAGCGTGCGGGTCTTGGCGTAATCGACGCACAGCCGGTGGCATTCGTTGATGATGCCGAGCGCCATCATCGCGATCCCGATCCGCTCGGCGGCGAAATTGTCGCGGGCGCTGTCGCGGCCGTCGCCGTCGGCCTGGCGCTGGTTCTCGCCGAGCAGGCGATCGGGCGTCAGCCGCACGTTGTCGAAGAACAGTTCGCCCGTCGGCGAGGACATCATGCCCATCTTCTTGAACGGCTTGCCCTGTGTCAGGCCCGGCATCCCGGCGTCCAGCACGAAGATCAGCACCGGCCGGTTGCGCCGGTCCACCGACGGGTCCCCCTCGTCCAGCTTGGCGTAGACCACCAGCACGTCGGCGCAGGGCCCGTTGGTGATGAACGTCTTCTGCCCGTTGAGGATGTAGTCCTCGCCGTCGCGCTTGACCGAGGTCTTCATCCCGCCGAACGCGTCGGACCCGGAGTCCGGCTCGGTGATGGCCCACGCCGCAATCTTTTTCAGCGTCATCAGGTCGGGCAGCCAGCGTTCCTTCTGGGCCAGCGTGCCGCGGCTCATGATGGTCGCCGCACCCAGCCCGATGCTCACCGACGCGGTGCTCAGCAGCCCGATGCTGACCCGGGCCAGCTCGGAGACCAGGACCGCCAGCATCGACGCCTGGGCGCCCCCACCGAAACCGCCTGAGCCGTCGGGCTTTTCGTCGGTGCCCGAGCGCTCCCGGTCGAGCATCTTCTTGACCGCTTCGGCGGCCATCGCGTCAAGGCCGAACTGGCTGAACAGCTTCCGCGCGATCGGGTACGGCGACAGCGCGCCCGTTTCCAGTTCGTCGAGATGCGGGCGGATCTCCTTGTCGATGAACTGACGAACCGCATCCCGAACCATGAGGTCGGTGTCGGACCACTCGATCACGGGTCAGCGTTCGGCGCGCTGATAAGCCGTGACGACGGCGGCGCCGCCCAGCCCGATGTTGTGCTGCAGGGCGGCGTTGACGCCCTCGACCTGGCGCTTGTCGGCGGTGCCGCGCAGCTGCCAGGTCAGCTCGGCGCACTGCGCCAGGCCGGTCGCGCCCAGCGGGTGCCCCTTGGAGATCAGCCCGCCCGACGGGTTGACCACCCAGCGTCCGCCGTAGGTGGTGTCGCCGTTGTCGACCAGCTTGGGCGCCTCGCCCTCCCCGCACAGACCGAGGGCCTCGTAGAGCAGCAGCTCGTTGGCCGAGAAGCAGTCGTGCAGCTCGATCACCTGGAAGTCCTCGGGGCCCAGCCCGGACTGGTCGTAAACGCGTTGCGCGGCTTGCACGTTCATGTCATAGCCGATGAGGTTCTTGGCGCTGCCGTCGAACGTGGAGGCGAAGTCGGTGGTCATCGCCTGGCCGACGATCTCGACCGCCTGGCCGGCCAGCCCGTGCTTGTCGACGTAGCCCTCCGAGGCCAGGATCGCCGCGCCCGACCCGTCCGAGGTCGGCGAGCACTGCAGCTTGGTAAGCGGGTCGGAGATCATCCGCGCCGCCAGGATGTCGTCGAGCGTGTAGGACTCCTGGAACTGCGCGTACGGGTTGTTGACGGAGTGCTTGTGGTTCTTGTAGCCGATCTTGGCGAAGTGCTCCGCGGTGCTGCCGTATTGACGCATGTGCTCGCGGCCGGCGGCGCCGAACATCCACGGCGCGACGGGCATCGCGAACTCGTCGATCGCGGCCATGGCCTTGACGTGCTTGCCCATCGGCGATTCGCGGTCCTGGGCGCCGCCGCTGAGGGCGCCGGGTTGCATCTTCTCGAAGCCGAGCGCGATCGCGCAGTCGACGATCCCGCCGCGGATCGCCTGCGCCGCCAGGAAAAGCGCCGTCGAGCCGGTCGAGCAGTTGTTGTTGACGTTGACGATCGGGATGCCGGTCATGCCCAGCTCGTAGAGCGCCCGCTGGCCCGACGTCGAGTCCCCGGCGACGTAGCCGACGTAGCCCTGCTGCACGTCGCGGTAGTCGACACCGGCGTCGGCCAGCGCGTTGGTGCCCGACTCGCGGGCCATGTCCGGGTAGTCCCAGCCCTCGCGGCGCCCCGGCTTCTCGAATTTCGTCATGCCGACGCCGACGACGTAAACCTTGTTAGACATCCTGCGCGCCTTCCGGAGATGTGGGGCGAATTGACACCCGTCCAGTCCGGAGCTTAGCCGTGCGGACTTGGTCGCTGGAACCCCCGTCGTTGCCGGCGCGCACGACGTCAAGCGGGGTCGACGAAGACCGGGTCCTCCCCCGACATTCCGGCCACCACGGCGGCAAGCTGATTGGGCTTGCCGATCAGCCCGGTTTGCAGCTCGGATTCGCGTTTGAGGGCGGCCGCGGCGTCGTCGCTGAGCCACGTCTCGTCGTAGAGGCGCTTGGCAGCGCGAACGGCATCGGGAGATTTCCGCGCGATTTCGTCCGCGAGTTCCTTCGCCGCGGCCAGTGGATCGTCACTGTTTCGCGTGACCAGTCCGAGCGCCAAAGCCTCGCTGCCGCGCACGATGCGGCCGCTGAAGGTCAGCTCCTTGGCAACGTCGATGGCGACGAGTCGCGGCAGCGTCTGCGTGATGCCCATGTCGGGAACCAGCCCCCACTTGACCTCCATGATGGACAGCTTCGCGTCCGGTGCGGCGATCCGGATGTCGGCGCCAAGCGCGATCTGCAGGCCGCCGCCGAAGCAGTTCCCGTGAATCGCCGCGATGACCGGCGCCGGCACCAGGGACCAGTCGTAGGCCACGCGTTGCGCGAAGTTGGCCACCCGGTCGCCGTCGCGTTCCAGCAGGACGCCGGTGCCACCCTGTCCGGACATGAAGCTGGCGACGTCCAGGCCCGAGCAGAAGCTCTTCCCCTCACCGTGCAACACGACCGCGCGGACCGATTTGTCTTCTGCCAGTTGCCCCGCCGCATTCATCAAGCCCTCGAACATGGCTTGGTCAAGCGCATTGTGCTTGTCGGCGCGCACCATCGTCACCGTCGCTACGCCACCGTCACCGATACGTACCCGAACCCTGTCTTCGCTCACGCGAACGAACCTACCGCGACAGCGTCGAGGGACGGATCACCACGACCGGCTTGGTCCCCTGTCCCTCGTCGCGCAGCAGCGCGATCACCCGGCCGTCGGCGTCGGTGGCGGCGTAGACGCCGTCGATGCCGGCCGGCGGCAGGGACCGGCCGTTGCTTGCCGCCGACGCCTCCTCGGCGGACAGGTCGCGGCGCGGAAACACCAGCAGGCACGCCTCGTCCAGGGTCAGGGTCAGCCGGGGCCGCTCGGCCAGGTCCTCGAGCGAGCGCGCCCGGT
>NZ_LZLY01000051.1 GCF_001673535.1 Mycobacterium sp. 1081908.1
TGCCCAACTTGGCTGCCGACATCAACGCCGCGTTGAATGCGGCGCTGTCGGGGGCGTTGACGTTGCCGCCGATCAACCTGTCGCTGCCGGGCCTGCCCAGCTTCACGTTGCCGCCGTTCCCGGGGTTGCCGTCGATTACGCTGCCCAACCTGGGGGCGGACATCAGCGCGGCGTTGAACGCAGCACTCAACCTGACGCTGCCGGGGCTGCCGCCGATCAACTTGTCGTTGCCGGGGCTGCCCAGCTTCACGTTGCCGCCGTTCCCGGGGTTGCCGTCGATCACGCTGCCTAACTTGGCTGCCGACATCAACGCGGCGTTGAATGCGGCGCTGTCGGGGGCGTTGACGTTGCCGCCGATCAACTTGTCGCTGCCGGGCCTGCCCAGCTTCACGTTGCCGCCGTTCCCGGGTCTGCCGGCGATCACGCTGCCCAACCTGGCTGCCGACATCAACGCCGCGCTGAGCGGAATGCTCAACCTGACGCTGCCGGGGCTGCCGCCGATCAACTTGTCGTTGCCGGGGCTGCCGAGCTTCACGTTGCCGCCGTTCCCGGGGTTGCCGGCGATTACGCTGCCTAACTTGGCTGCCGACATCAACGC
>NZ_LZLY01000052.1 GCF_001673535.1 Mycobacterium sp. 1081908.1
TGCCGCGGGTTGGTCGATTCCCGCGATGCCGTCGCCCTCGAGCACGTCGTCGAGGACCTCGGTGAAGCCCACCGCGATCTGTGGCTCACCACGACGCTGCGGGTGGTCACCGCCGGAGGCGATCCCCTGTTCCTTACCGCGCTCGCGCTCACGGTTGCCGTCGTCGCCGGCTGGCGATGCCGGTCGTGGCGTCCCCTGGCGCTGGCTCTGGTGGGAGGCGGCGGGATGGCGCTGGTGCTGTTCACCGCCAAGGCCTTGGTGGGCCGGCAACGCCCGCCCCTGCCCTTCGCCGCGGTCGCCGCCGACGGGTTCTCCTTTCCCTCCGGGCACGCGACCGGCACCGCCGCGATCATGGTCCTGTCCGCCTGGATGATGACCCGCTGGCTGATCGGCGGATGGACGGCGCGGGTGATCGTCTGGGCGTTGGCGATCGGCTCGGCGCTGGTGATCGGGTACTCGCGCGTCTATCTGGGAGTGCACTACGTCAGCGATGTGCTGGCCGGCTGGCTGCTGGGCGTCGCCTGGGCCGGCATCGTCATGCTGGTCGGGTCGTGGTGGACCGACGCCCGGCGGACGCGTCGCGCGACGTCAGGTTAGGTACGACGGCACCGGGATAGCGGGGTCCAGGTCGTCGGCCGGCACCGGCGCCCCGGCCGTCAGGCGCAGCGGCACCACGCCGGCCCAGTGCGGCAGCGCGCCGTCCTCCGGATCGTCGACCAGCCCGTCGGCGCGCACCTTGGCCGAGACCTCGGCCAGGTCCAGCGCGAGCATCCCGGTCGCGGCGAGTTCGCGCGCGTTGGGATTGCGGCAGTCGTCGGCACGGCCGGGCCGGATGTGGTCGAGCAGGCCGCGCAGCGCGCGCAACTTCTCCGCGGGATCGTCGACCACCCGCGCGGAGCCCAGCACGACCACCGAGCGGAAGTTCACCGAATGGTGCATGGCCGAGCGCGCCAGCACCAACCCGTCGACGAGGGTGACGGTGACGCACACGGGCAGGCCCGACGGCGCCGCCTTGGCGGCGAGCAGGGGGCCACCGCCGGTGGAACCGTGCAGGTAAAGCGTCTCGCCGAGGCGGACATGCGTCGTCGGCAACACCACCGGTCCGTCGGTGCCCGGGTAGCCCAGGTGACAGATCAGGGCCTCGTCCAGGATCGCGTGGACCGTGGGGCGGTCGTAGCGCGCGCGTTCGCGGTAGCGGGTGGGCGTGGTTCGGGGCGTGGGGCGGTACGCGGTTTCCAATGGATTGCCTTCGATATTGTTCTAGTACATAATTATTCTCGTGCCAGTACAACATACGGGGACGGGCGCGGAATCCATAGCCGCCAACGTCGAGGAGGCCATCTCCCACGGCTCCCTGGCGCCCGGCGAGGCGCTGCCGCCGATCCGCGACCTGGCGGGCCGCCTCGGCGTGAACGCCAACACGGTGGCCGCCGCCTACCGCATGCTGCGCGATCGCGGGGCGGTCGAGACCGCGGGGCGGCGCGGCACCCGGGTGCGGCACCGCCCGGCGACGACGCCCCGTTCGCTGCTGGGGCTCGACGTTCCCGCCGGCGTGCGCGACCTGTCGACGGGCAATCCCGACCCGGCGCTGCTGCCGATCGCCTCCGCCCGGGTCCCGCGCCCCAGGCCGCTGCTTTACGGCGAGCCGGCGATGTCGCCCGAGTTGGTCGACCATGCCCGCGCGGCGCTCGCCGCGGACGGCGTCCCGGCCGATCACCTGGCGGTGACCAGCGGCGCGCTGGATGGCATCGAGCGGGCGCTTACCGCGCACCTGCGCCCTGGCGACCGGGTGGCCGTGGAGGATCCGGGGTGGGCCAACCTGCTGGACCTGCTTGCCGCCCTTGGTCTTTCGGCGGAGCCGGTGCGCGTCGACGACGACGGCCCGCTGGTCGCCGACCTGCCCCGGGCGCTCGGACGCGGCGCGCGGGCCGTGGTCGTCACCACCCGCGCGCACAACCCGACCGGGGCGGCGCTCTCCGCGGATCGCGCGGACAAGCTCCGCGGAATGCTGGCCGCCCGCGCCGGCGAGGTGCTGCTCGTCGAGGACGACCACTGCGCGGGCATCGCCGGGGCGCCGCTGCACACGCTGGCCGGATCGACCGGCCACTGGGCGTTCGTGCGGTCGGCGTCCAAGGCCTACGGGCCGGACCTGCGCGTCGCCGTCCTCGCCGGGGACCGCCGCACCGTCGAGCGCGTGCACGGCCGCCTGCGCCTCGGCCCGGGCTGGGTGAGCCACCTGTTGCAGGATCTCGCCGTCGGCCTGTGGTTCGACGAAGCGGCGTCGCGCCTGGTCGGCGAGGCAGAAAGGCAATACGCCGACAACCGGACGCGACTGCGCGCCGCGCTGGCCGAGCGCGACGTCGCCGCCCACGGGCGCTCGGGGCTCAACGTATGGGTCCCGGTGCCCGACGAGACGGTCGCGATCACGCGGCTGCTCGGCGCGGGCTGGGCCGCGGCGCCGGGCGCCCGGTTCCGGATTCGCAGCTCGCCCGGAATCCGCGTCACCGTCGCGGATTTGGGCGCGGCCGAGATCGACCCGCTGGCCGACGCGATCGCCGAGGCGGTGTTGGCTACGGGCCGTCCCAGCGTGTAGGCGGTTTACGACCCCGGCAGCGATCGCGGCAGCCCGAACCAGGGAAGCACGTTTTTCTCAAATCGGGTCATGGCACAGATCCAGTCGCCGCTAAGACCGAGGACATAGAGGCCGACCCCGTGACGCACGCCGGTGCCGCTGCGTAGATAGGCGCCGAACGCCGGCTGACCGTTGGCGCGGGTCGGCGCGAGGTCGAACCTGCGACCCGCGCCGAACAGGCTCGCGCAGAAGCGGGCCACGACGTCTCGGCCCTCGTATTCGAAGGGCATCGGTGGCATCGACATGAAGACGTCGTCAGTCAGCAGCGTCACCAGCGCGTCGACGTCAGCCGATTCCCAGGCGCGGACGAACCTCGTCACGATCGCGCCCTCGGCGGGTGAGTCGGGGGCGGGTGGCGGCGGGCGGTCGGCGTTCGTGGGCCGGTTGCGATCGAGGCTGGCACGCGCCCGTTTGAGGGTGCTTTTGACCGATTCGACAGTCGAGCCGAGCATCTCGGCAACTTCGTCCCCGCGGAATCCGAGGACGTCGCGAAGGATGAGCACGGCGATCTGACGGGGCGGTAGCGCCTGAAGCGCGGCGATGAAAGCCAGGGAGATTGCTTCGGCTTGTTCGTAGCGCGCTTCCGGACCGGGCGCCGCGTCGGCGACGCCGTCGCGGAGGACGTCGGGAAATGGCTCGAGCCAAACGATTTCGCCGAGCCGCGTCGGCTCGGGCGGTTCAACTCGGGGCACATCCCACTCCTTTGCCCGGCGTCGGCTCGCCGAGCGACGGGCGTTGAGACAGCGGTTGGTGGCAATCCGGTAGAGCCAAGTGCGCAGCGAGGCGCGTTCCTCGAAGCCCTCGACGCCTTGCCAGGCGGCCAGCAGCGTGTCTTGCGTGGCGTCTTCGGCGTCCTGCAGGGATCCGAGCATCCGGTAGCAGTGCACCTGCAACTCCCGGCGGTACGGCTCGGTCAGCTCCTGGAACGCCTTGCCGTCGCCGGCGCGCGCCCGGGCAATCAGGTCGCTCGGTATCACCATCGCGTCACCTTTCACTCACATGTAGACACCGGCGGACCGGCAAACGGGGCATCGGACGGGCGCCACCCTGTCGACGTTCGCGGTGTCTCCACTAGTGGTAACTCAACACGCCAACTCGAGAGGGCAACAGATGGGAAGGATCATCGTCAGCGAGAACGTCACACTCGACGGAGTCGGCCAGGACCCGACGGGTGACGAGGGATTCGGGCGCGGGGGCTGGTTCGGCCGGGTCGGTGACAAGGACCGCGCGGAGTGGGCCAAGCTCGAACTCGACGAGGCGTTGGGCGCCGAAGCCCTGCTGCTCGGCCGGCGCACCTACCAGTTTTTCGCCGCGCGGTGGCCATCGCGCAGCGGTCAATGGGCCGACCGGCTGAACTGCATCCCCAAGTACATCGTGTCGGCAACGCTTCAAGATCCTGGCTGGAACAACGCGACGGTGTTATCGGGCGGCGTGGTAGATGCGGTCTCGACCTTGCGGCGAATCATCGACGGGGACATCGTCGTCTACGCCAGCTTTCAACTCGTGCACACGTTGGTTGCGCACGACCTCGTCGACGAGCTGCGGCTGATGGTCTACCCGTTCGTGCTCGGCGCCGGCGAGCGCCTGTTCGCCGAGTCGCAGCGCGAGAGACGCGTGCGCCTCGTCGACACCCGCACCGTCGGTGACGGTTTGGCCATGCTCACCTACCGGATGCCGGCGGCCCGGGCCACCTCGCCGTAGGCGTCCGCGAGGCGCGGCAACGACGCGTGGGCGTTGCGCCCGCTCGGATTCGGCAGCACCCACAGCTCGGTGGCGGGGTAAGGCGACGCCTGAATGCCCGGCTTCGCCAGGCGGTCGCCGAAGGCGTCGCGATACGCGGTGACCCCCAGTACGGCGACCACCCGCGGGCAGTATTTGCGAACCATGCCGTCCAGTTTGCTTCTGCTTTCGACGAATTCGGCGACCGTCAGCTCGTCCGCGCCCGCGGTCGCCCGCTCGACGAGGCTCGTGATGCCGATTCCGAGGTCCAACAGGTACTGCCGGTCGGCGGGCGTGAACCCGGCCGAGGCGTCGATCAGATGATCGGTGACGCCGGCACGGAACAGCGCCGGCCAGAACCGATTGCCCCGGGGAGCGAAATGGGCTTGCACGGCAACGCTTCTCAGGCCCGGGTTGATCCCGACGAACAGCAGCCGGACCCGATCGGATATCAGGTCCGGCAGGGTCTTGCCGCGGAACCGTTTCAGCTCATCCCGGGTAAATCGGACCTCGTCCCGCGCGGCATAGTCCACGAGGCAGTATTGCAAACCGGCCTGGGTGGTGCGCCGTCAGACGGCGAGCAACCGCTCGAAGAATTCGCGGTAGTGCATCAGGGCCACGCGGAGGTCTTCGGTGGAGGCTTCCTCGCCCCGTGCCCACTGTTCTTCGAGGCGGGAGCGCGCGTGCGCGAAACCGTCGGTGAGCTGCTCGACCAGATCGGACACGAGGACGTCGGCCTTTTGGACGCAGTCCTTGGGGTCATCGACGAAGGCGGCCTGCACCCCGGCCCAGCGGGCGCGCAGTTCCGCGAGCTCCTCGTCGGCGAAAAGCGTGTCCGGCGCGGAGGATCGGTCCTGCGCATCCGAATCCTCCGGAGGCGGCGGAGCTTCGGCGGGGGATGACGCTTCCGCCGGTGGCTCCATCGGTTCGGCCGTCGAAGCGTCGGCCGCGTCCGCACGCTCGCCCTCCGGGACCGTTTCCGCGGGCGCGTCCTGTGATTGGTCGTACGAACCGGTCGTCTGGGTCTGATGCTCGTGCATGGTCATGCGCTTCTCTCCTTTGAGGTGTCGTTCTCGGCTGTGGTCTCGAGCAGCTTCTCGAAGAGCGCCCGATAGTGGACGAACGCCTCCCGCAGCTGCTCGGTGCTGACGTCACCGCGCTCCTGCGACACGTGGATGCCGTGCGCGGCGCGGTAATTCTGGACGATCTGCGGATGGTCGACCGAAATGTCGGCCGCCCGCTCATCGAAATCATCGACCGGGTAACCCCGTTCGTGCATGACGTCGGTCACCAGCCGGTCGGCGACGCCGACCGCGGTCGCCGGATCGTCGACAAATCGGGTCTGCACCTGCTGCCAGCGGGTGGTGAAGTCGGATCGGGCCGCGGGCCGCAACGGGACGATGTCGAGTTTCTCCCGCTTGCGTTCCCGGGCGATCAGTTCCTTCTCCGCCGCCTGTTGGCCTCCGGCCTCGGATACCAGTCGCTCGTATTCGGCGCCATAGTGCTGCTTCAGCCGCCGCGTTTTCCGGCGACTGTTCGCCACGGTCGCCGCGACGAGCACCGCGGCGATCACGATGACGACGGAGGCACCGATCAAAATCCATTCCCAAGTGGGCATCTCGCGCTCCTCTCGTACTCATGTCGAATAACCGGGCGGACGACGGGGCAAACGCTCGCCGGCGGTCGAAAAGGTGGCGGGGATCTAGAAGTAGTGGCGGCGGCCGCCGATGGCGTGCCCGGTGTGGCCGACGATCGCCAAGATGGCGCCGATCACCAGCAGGATGATCCCGATGGTCCAGAGGACGGAAATCTTGAGCAGAAATCCCGCGACGAGCAGGACGATGCCGAGGATGATCATGAGAAATCCCTTCCCTTTTGGTGTGACTGGCTACCCCGACGCTCAGCCAAGTCGACCACCCGAAAGGGAGGTAGCAATACACCCCTAGGTAGGTAATGTTCCGGGCATGCCGTCCTCGCCGTCTCATGCGCCGATCTCGGTCGCGCTGGTCGACGACTACGACGTCGTCGTGAAGGGCGTGGCCAACATGCTCGACCCGTACCGCGACCGGGTCGTCATCGCGGAGCTCGACTCCACCATGCCCGTCGAGGACACCGTCGACATCGTCTTGTACGACTCGTTCGCCCAACCCGAATCCGACCACGAGGAAATCGCGGCCCTGGTAGCCAACCCTCGGGCGCACCGAGTTGTGGTTTACACCTGGAACTTCCACCCCGACCTCGTCGAGAGCGCCCGCCGGCAGGGCGCGCATGGCTACCTCTCCAAGACCTTGCCCGCGCGCGAACTCGTCGCCGCGCTGGAGGCCGTGCATTCCGGCGAGGAGGTCATCAGCGATGTGGCTCCGCGCGCCCGCAGCGCGCCGGGGCTGGACTGGCCCGGCCGCGGCGAGGGGCTAAGCGACCGCGAGGCGGAGATCCTGGCACTGATCACCCAAGGCAGGAGCAATTCCGACATCGCGCGACTGACCTACCTGAGCCCGAACACCGTCAAGTCCTACATCCGCACGGTCTACCGCAAGCTGGGCGTCGCGAGCCGCACCCAGGCCGTGCTGTGGGGGGTCGACCACGGCTTCACGCCCGATCATCACCGCATCGAACACTGGCGCGGCGGCCCCTAGGCCGAGGCTTCGCCCAACGTCGCCGTCAGGTAGCCGGAGCCGCCACCGAAGGCGGCCAGCTCGTCGTTGGGCAACTCGAACCCGTTGGCGGCATAGATCTCTTCGGTGGTTTGGATGTCCACCCGCCAGCCGTGCCCGGTGAGGTATTCCGCCGCGGTGTTGCGCTCGCCGGTGTAGAACAGCTCGGCGAGGTTGATGTTGGACCCGATGCGGCGCGACCGCTCCGTCAGCCGTTGCGCCCAGTCCGGGGGAGCGTTGCGGATGTCCATGTGTTCGGTCGCAATCCGGCTGCCCGGCGCCGAGAGTGCGACGATGTTGTCGAACAGGCGGTCCTGGGCGTCCGGCGGCAGGTACACCAGCAGCCCCTCGGCGCTCCAGGCGGTCGGCTGGGCGGCGTCGAGGCCGGCCGCGGCCAGCGCCGAGGGCCAGTCGTCGCGCAGGTCGATGGCGACCGTGCGGCGCTGCGCGGCCGGTTCGGCGCCCAGGCCGGCCAGAGTCCGCGTCTTGAAGTCGACGACCTCGGGCTGGTCGATCTCGTAGACCACCGTGCCGGCCGGCCAGTTGAGCCGGTACGCCCGGGTATCCAGGCCGGACGCCAGGATCACGGCCTGCCTGATGCCCGAGCCCGTGGCCCGCAGGAAGAAGTCGTCGAAGAAGCGGGTGCGCACGGTGATCTGCTCGTTCATGGCCCGGCGGTTGAGCAGGGGATCGTCCTCGGCGGGCCCGATCTCGCCGTCGATCAGCTTGACGAAGGTGTCGATGCCGACCGCGCGCACGAGCGGGTCGGCCCACGGGTCGTCGAGCAGGGGATCCGGGCCCCGGGACGCCATCGCGCGCGATGCGGCGACGGCCGTTGCCGTCGCGCCCACGCTGGACGCCAGATCCCAGGTGTCGTTTTCGGTGCGGGTCATCCGCGAACCTCTTTTACGTAGTCGGGAGTTACTTAGTTCGTTTAAGTGATGTCTCCACTGTACGCGTGCCGCGGCGGCGGGTCGCTACGCGTGCTCGCGCACCGACAGGATGGCGAACGAATGCGCGGGCAGCTTGGCGCTGTCGGCCCCGACCTCCGGTTCACCCCAGGCGAGGACCAGCTCGCCGGTCACCGGCACGGTCACCGGCTCGGCGGCCAGGTTGCAGGCGATGCGTAATCCGCCGCGGTGGAGCGTGATCCAGCGCTCGGCTTCGTCGTATTCGACGACGAGGTGGTCCAGCCACGGATCGGCCATGTCGGCGTCGCGGCTCCGCAGCGCGATCAGTTCCCGGTAGGTGCCCAGCAGACGGGCGTGCTCGCCGGAGCCGACCTCGTCCCAGCGCAGCTTGGAGCGCTGAAACGTCTCGGGATCCTGGGGGTCGGGGATGTCGTCGGCGCTCCAGCCGTGGTCGGCGAATTCGGCCTTGCGCCCCTCGGCCGTGGCCCGCGCCAGCTCCGGTTCGGGATGCGAGCTGAAGAACTGGAACGGTGTCGACGCACCCCATTCCTCGCCCATGAAAAGCATTGCGGTGTAGGGCGATCCGAGGACAAGCGCCGCCTTGACCGCCAGCTGACCAACGGTCAGGTTCTGCGAGGGGCGATCCCCGAGCGCTCGATTGCCGACCTGGTCGTGGGTACAGGTATAGGCGACCAGCCGGGTGGCCGGGATGGTCGCGGTGTCCAGGGGTCGCCCATGGCGGCGGTGCCGGAACGACGAGTAGGTGCCGGCGTGGAAATAGCCGCGCCGCAACGTTTCCGCCAGCGTGGCCAGCGAGCCGAAGTCGGCGTAGTAGCCCTGGCGTTCGCCCGACACGGCGGTGTGGATGGCGTGGTGGATGTCGTCGGCCCACTGCGCGGCCAGCCCGAAGCCGTTGCGGTCGCGCGGGGTGATCAACCGCGGGTCGTTGAGGTCGCTTTCGGCGATCAGCGACAGCGGGCGGCCCAGTTGGCTTGACAGCAGGTCGGTTTCGGTGGCGAGTTCCTCGAGAATGTGGATGGCCGTGGTGTCAACCAGCGCGTGGACGGCGTCGAGCCGCAGCCCGTCGGCGTGGTAGTCGCGCATCCAGCGCAGCGCGCAGCCGATGATGTAGCGGCGCACCTCGTCGGATTCGGCGTCGGCGATGTTGATGCCCTCACCCCACGGGTTGCTCCCCGACGACAGGTAGGGGCCGAAGCGCGGCAGGTAGTTCCCCGACGGGCCGAGATGGTTGAACACCGCGTCGATCAGCACGCCCAGGCCGCGGGCGTGGCAGGCGTCGACCAGCCGGACCAGGCCGTCGGGGCCGCCGTAGGGTTCGTGCACGCTGTACCACAGCACGCCGTCGTACCCCCAGCCGTGGGTGCCGGCGAACGAGTTCACCGGCATCAGCTCGACGAAGTCGACGCCGAGATCGACCAAGTGGTCCAGGTTTTCGGCGGCCGAGTCGAACGTGCCGGCGGCGGTGAACGTGCCCACGTGCAACTCGTAGATCACCGCCCCCTGCACCGACCGCCCCGGCCAGTCGCCGTCGGTCCAGGCCGCGCCGGCGGGGTCCCACAGCTGCGACCGGGCGTGCACGCCGTCGGGCTGGCGGGGCGAGCGCGGGTCGGGCAGCACGGTGGGGTCGTCGTCGAGCAGGTATCCATACCGCGCCCCGGGCGCGGCGTCGACGTCCGCGTGCCACCACCCGTCGTCGGACCGCGCCATCGGGTGCGCCGCGCCGTTCAGATCGAGCCGCACCAGCGCGGGTTTGGGCGCCCAGACCCGGAATTCAGTCATGCCGGCGCTCCAGCAACACGACGGGCAGGTCCGAGAACAGTTGGGCGGCCGAGGTAGCCCCGCTGGCCACGGCGCCGTTGAGCGCGTCGGTCCAGGTGCCCTCGGGCAGCGGCACCACCGTGTTGCCCCAGCCCTTTTCCGCCAGCCGCACGGTCCAGCGGGTCACCGCGACCAGCACGTCGTCCCCGCGGCGAAACGCCACGACATGGTCGGCGGCCTCGCCGTGGGCGAGCACCGGGCGGTAACCGCCCCGCAGGAACGTCTCCGGGCGGGAGCGCCGCACCCGAAGCGCCGTGGCGACCACGCGAATCTTCGGGTGCTGCAAGTCTTTCAGCGCGGCCCGTCGGGCGGCATAGTCGACGGGACGCCGGTTGTCCGGGTCGACCAGGCTGTCGTCCCACAGCTCGGTGCCCTGGTAGACATCGGGTGTTCCGGGCACGGTGAGCGCGAGCAGCTTCTGGCCGAGCGCGTCGCTCGCGCCGTGCGGATTGAGTTGGGCGACCAGCTCGGTCAGCTGGCCGGCCACTGGGCCGTCGAGGACCGTGTCCAGCCAACGGTGCACCGCGTGCTCGAAGGCGGCGTCCGGGTCGTTCCACGAGGTGTGCCAGGCCGCTTCCCGGATGGCCTTCTCGGCGTAGGCGTGCAGCCGGGCGCGCAGTTCCCCGGTGACTTGGCCGTTCACCGGCCACACCCCGAAGATGTTCTGCCACAGGAACTGTCCGGTCGCGGGATCGGGGGAGGGGGCCTTGACCTCCCAGCGGGCCAGGAACTCCGTCCACAGCGACGGCACCTGGGACAGCACGCCGATGCGGGCCCGCACGTCCTCGCCGCGTTTGGTGTCATGGGTGGTCAGCGTCGTCATCGTCTGCGGCCACAACCGGGCGCGGTCGGCGGCGCTGTGGTGAAACTCCGCGAGGCCGACGCCGAAGCGGTGCGGTTCGCCGCCCACCTCGTTGAGCGAGACCAGCCGCGCGTCGCGGTAGAACAGGCAGTCCTCGACGGCCTTGGCGGTCACCGCGCCGCAGAGCTGCTGCAGCCGGGTGGCCGGCTCGCCGCCGTCGGCCAGCGCCGCGGCCAGCACCTGCAGCGCGGGCCCCAATTCCGGTGACTGCGCCTCGGTTTCGGCGAACGCGGTGGGCAGCAGGGCGACCAGGCCGGGGTAGTCGCTGCGGTACACGCCGATGTGGGTGAGGAGGGCGGCGATCGCCTCGGGCAGCTGCGGGTGATCGGTGCCCGCCGTCGCCGCGACCGCCCGTCGCAGCCGGGCCAGCTCGCTGGCCAGCGTCACCGTGGCCGCGCGGGTCTTGAGCTCGGCGAGCAGTCCCGGCATGGCGTCGTAATCCAGCCCCGTCGAGTCGACGAGCGCCGTGAGCGCCTCTTCACCGGCCGGGTCGACGAAGACGCCGCCCACCTGCCGGAGCACGTCGTAGCCGGTGGTGCCGGCGACCGGCAGCGTCGGTTCGAGGGCCTCGTCGACGGCGAGGATCTTCTCGATCGCGATCCACGCGTCGGGCCCGAGAAGCTCGCGCAGCCGCGCCAGATATCCGCAGGGATCGGACAATCCGTCGGGGTGGTCGATGCGCACGCCGTCGACGAGTCCCTCGCCGAACCAGCGGGCGACTTCGGCGTGGCTGGCGTCGAACACCGCGCGGTCTTCCTGC
>NZ_LZLY01000053.1 GCF_001673535.1 Mycobacterium sp. 1081908.1
TAAACCACGCTCCTCGCCCGGCTGCTGGCGTGAAATCGAGAAGCAGGTCGAGGCCAAGCGCCCACCTCGACGACCCGGTCGCCGATTGCCGCGGGGGCAGCGGTGGCGGGCGCGCCGCGCGGGTCTGCGCCGCCGAGGGCGGCAGATTGGGCCGGGGCGGCGGGGGCTGCAGCGGTGTGACCTGGGTCGGCGCCGCGGAGGGGGGCTGCTGCGCCGGCGTGACCGGTGGTCGCGCGGCCCGGGGATCGGGTTTGCGCTGTCGCTGCGGGGTCCAGTTGCGACCGTCCCAGTAACGCTGGGCGCTGGGGTCTTGCGGATCGTCATACCAGCCGGGCCGGTTGGGCGTCGTCATAGGCCGATCCTCCCCTGTTACCGAACTGCACCCGCAGACGCGAGAATACGCGCGGTTATATCCGATGCCCCCGCCATGCGCCTCAGTCGCGCAGCGTGCGGCCCTCCGAGTCGGGCACCTTTCCCACGAGAATCATGATTCCGTCGATCAGCGGCCAGATGGCACCGATCCCGCAGGTCAGCCAGGACACCGCGATTTGGGCGATACCGATGTTGGTGTAGCCGAGGTAAAAGCGACCGACGCCGAAACTGCCCACAAAGATCTGCAGCAGCCCGGCGAGGAGCTTGCTCTTGTCCGACAGCGGCCGGCCGTAGGCGTCGATGCCGAACGGCGCGCCCCCGTACGGCGCGACGCCCGGGCCCGCGCCAGCGGGATTCGCGTGCCATTGCTGGCCGTCCCAATACATTTGGCCGGGCTGGCCGCTGGGGTCCGGGTACCACCCGGCGGATGGCTGTTCGGTCATTGTGTTTCCCTCTCTGCTGAAGGCGATGAATGCGCCTGCGTCTCACCGATTTAGCCGCGATCAACGACGAGGCTCATCATCGCACCGGCGACCCGGATTTGTTCGGGATGGGCCTCAGTTCGCCCGCAACCGATCGACGATGAGCGCTCGCGCGGCGCGGCCTTCCCGGGTCGGGGAGAGGGGGTAGACGTGCACCAGGCCGGGTTGTTCGTGGTAGTCGATCTGCACGCCGGCCGCCGCGGCCTTGTCGGCCAGTAGTCGCGCGTCGGGGTTGAGGATGTCGCGGGTGCCGCTGAACACGGTCAGCGGTCCCAGGCCGGACAGCTCGGCGTTCAGGGGGCTCACCAGCGGGTCGGTCATCGGCAGGTCGCCACACCAGCGCTTGGCGAACTCGAGCAGGCCCACCCGCGTCAGCCACGGATCGTCGACCGCGTCGATCAACGGGTTGCCCAATGACACGTCGAGAACGGGCGAGATCAGCACGGTTTCGGGCAGTATCAGGCGGTGCTGGTCGCGCAGTAGCACCGCCGCCGACAGGGCCATCTGCCCCCCGGCGGAATCCCCCGCCAGGCACACGCTGTGGTCGGGCGTCGCCCTCTCGGCCACCAGCTCGGCGATCCTGGGAACCACCTCGGCCGCGGTGGCGAACGGCGCCAGCGGATAGATCGGCACGACGACTTGCACTCGCGCCTCGGCGGCAATCTGGGCCGCCAATCGCCAATGCTGCGAGGCGATTTCGTTGACCCAGGCCCCGCCGTGCAGGTAGACGACCGTCGAGTGCGGCTCGTGCAACGAGTGCAATGTCAAGGAATAGATCGGCCAAATCGATTCCCGGTCCAGGCGTAGATCGACGTTCTTGGGCAACCCTGGCGGGGGTCCGTAGAACTGCGGATGCGCGGCGCGCCGGTCGATGTGATCGCGGGCGGTTTGCGCGCTGCGGTAGGGCCGCGCCCGCGTCAGGTGAATGACGGCCGGGAGCGCCCGACTCCTCCAGCTGAGACTCACCTGATCTGGACTCCCCGCTTGCGCACCCACACCAGGGCGGCGACGGTTCCCGCCATCCAGACCGCGGTGGCGATGGCCAGGTGCACGAAGCTCTTGGTGTCGCGCCCGAACACCGGCCAGATCAGGGCGGGGACTTTCGTCCACAGCAGGCGGTGCTCGACCCCGTTCATCGGGTCGGCGACGTAGTACAGCGCGTACGGCAGCGTCAGCGCCAGGATCCAGGCGCCGGTGCGGCGACGGTCGCCACGCTGCCGCCACCGCCGAAGCAGCGGCTCGACGCTCACCGGGTGCACCACCGAGAAGAAATTACCGACGCCCAGCCAGGACACGATGGGCACCGCGACGGTGGGGATCGTCACGGCCAGGCTGCCGGGCGTTTGGAACCACAGGGTGAGGACCATCGCCGTCACCAACGTCGGCAGCCCGACGATCGCCAGCAGCGCCAGGTTCTTGATCAAGAGCACTCGCCAGAACGGCACCCCGTCGGACAACGCCTGTTGGACGCGGTAGTGATCCGCGCCGAGCAGGTTGGTGGTGGTGACGTCCGCGAGCACCCACGAGGAGAAGTAGGTGCCGACCAGTACGGCCCAGTCGTGGTGGTGACGCCCGGGCGTCAACGGCTGCACCAGCAACCACGCCGCGGCGAAGACGATGTTGGCCACCACCCCCATCAGCCAGTTGCGGGGCGGAGTGAACGCCCAGCGGATCTCGGCGCGGACCGCCGGCCCGAGCTTTTGCTGCAAGTCCTTGGCGGCCCGCCGGGCCGCGGCGGGCCGGGGCGCCGTCGCGCGCGCCGCGGCGAGCAGCGCGGCGTCCACCCGTGGCCGCATCGTCGCCTCTGGTTCCAACATCTGCTCCCCCACCCTAGAGTGGCCGTTCGTGCCACCACCGGCTCTAGCAACGCTTTTCACCGCGTGTCGTCGTGGCTGTTCCCTAACTCGACGGCCCGAGGAGGCGCCGGTGCAGCTCCTCGGTGAGGAGGTGAATCTCGCGGGTGAGCTGGGTGTTGGTCTTCAGCTCCAATTCCTGGGTCTGGAAGTCATGGTCGGCCCTGGCCTGCTGGAAGGCCGCCTGGCGGTTCTGGCCGATCATCACGAAGGTCGACAGGAAGATCGCTTCCAGCGACACCACCAGGGTCAGGGTGGGCCAGGGGCTGGGCTCCAAGAACAGCATCCACACGCCGAACAGCGCCGCATGTATCCAGACGAAGTTCATCGACCCGGCAAACGCGGTGATCCGGTCGGCCAGGCGCAGCTGCAGGTTTTCGCTACGCCGCCTCGCCTCGTCCAGGACGGCCGGGTGGTGCACCTGCCCGCCTCGGAGAAGCCGGCGCGGAATCAGTTGCGGGCTGTGGTGATGGGCATCGGCCTGTGTAGTCATAGGACCCGTTCCTCCTCGGTGCGGTCGCGGCGCGCGCCGCCGGCTAATGCTACTGAGGTGGCTTCGCGCGGGCCGACGCCCGATTGCCCACAGCTAGAACGTGTTACAGTTTGCCCACCACGCGCGTAAGGAGGCCCGCATGGACGCCGTCGCAGCGGCCTGGCCGACCGAAAACCACAGCGGCGCAATCACATCCCGCCGCGCGTGATCCCGAACCGCAAGCGCGTCGTCGTCGCCGGACTGGGCGACGTCGGTGTCCTGACCGCCATCCGCCTGGCCCGGCACGCCGACGTCGTCGGGATCTCCGCCAAACCCGCGCTGGTGAGCGGCCAGGAACTCGGGGTCCGGCTCTCCCGACCGGAGGATTGGGCCCGCGACTACTGGATCCCGTTCGACAAGTTCCGCCGCCTGGACGGCGTGCGCACGGTGCAGGCGACGCTGACCGGCCTCGACCTTGCGGCCCGAACGGTGTTGGGCCGGCGCGAAGACGGCACACCCGTGGCCGAGGAGTACGACGCGTTGGTCATCTCGACCGGCGTCAGCAACGGCTTCTGGCGCCGCCCGACGCTGCAGTCGCCCACCGAGATCGGCGCCGAGCTGCGCGCCGCCCACGACCGGCTGGCCGCGGCCGAATCGGTGATCGTCGTGGGCGGTGGGGCGGCGGCGGTGAGCAGCGCCGTCAACATCGCGACCACCTGGCCTGGCAAGCGGGTGGACCTGTACTTCCCCGGCGAGCGGGCGTTGGGCGAGTATCACCCGGCGACGTGGCGGCGCATCCGGAACCGATTGATCGACCTCGGCGTGGGCCTGCACCCCGGCCACCGCGCCGAGGTCTCCGACGGCTTCTCGGGTGAGGAGATCACCGGGGAACCGGTCCACTGGAGCACCGGGCAACTCCCGGCTTGCGCCGACGCCGTGCTCTGGGCGATAGGCCGGGTGCGGCCCAATACCGATTGGCTCCCAACGGAACTCCTGGACGAAAGCGGCTTCGTCCGCGTGACACCGCAGCTGCGGGTGCCCGGTCACCGGGGGGTGTTCGCGGTCGGGGACGTCGCGGCCACCGACCCGCTGCGCAGCTCCGCCCGCAATCGCGGGGATGCGTTGGTGGCGGGCAACATTCGCGCCGAGTTCGCCGGTCGGGACCTGCACGCCTTCCGCACTCCGGGCCGGCGGTGGGGCTCGTTGGTGGGCATCCAGCCCAACGGGCTCGAGGTCTTCTTCCCCACCGGCCAGTCGTTCCGCTTCCCGTCGTGGTCGGTCGAGCGGGTGGTGATGCCGTGGATCGTCCGGTGGGGCATGTACCGCGGGATCCGCGAGAACCGGCCACTGCGGGGGCTCAGCTCTTGATCGACCCGGTTCGCTTGGTGGTAAACGTCGCGACGCACACCATGGCGCGGTCGCCGCGCTGCCACGATTCCCGCGTGGGCGGCATGATCGCCAAGTCGATGTCGGGATCCAGCAGCGCCGTGGGCGCGTAGGACGCCAGGTCGTCCTTGCAGTCCTTGCCGAAGGCATCGAATCCGGACTCGCCGGGGAACGGGCCGTCGGGAATGGTCACGATCCCGGCCACCTCCGCCGCGTGCGGGCGGTCGCAGCTGGTGGTGTCCACCGAGGAGATTCGGTTGCCCCTCGGCAGCTCGGCGAAGCAGTCCCCGACCTTGATGTCCCGCGCACTGACGGTGTGTGTCGGCGAGAGGGCGAGCGCAACGATGATCGCGGCGATGCCGGCCGCCCACGCGCCGGACAGCGCGAGCCCGGCGATCGCCAATCCTCGTCCGCGCTGCCCGCCGGGCTTCGTCTTGCCCAGCGCGATCACGCCGAAAATGACGCCGAGCAGAATTCCCCCGAAAGCGCCGAAAATCAGTGAGGCGATGGCGAATCCGCTGGTGGTCTGGGCCGGCGGCGGTTGCCCGTAGCCCGGCGGCGGGTACGGGCCCGGCGGGTACGGCGCGGGATAGTGGCTCGGCGGGTACGGCGGCGGATAGGGTCCCGCCGGGTACGGCCCCGGGTGGGGCGGCGGATATCCAGCCTGGGGCGGGGGTGGCTGGTATGGCGGCGGCGGGCCCGGGTCCATCGGATGCGACATGCCTAACTGTACGACCGGCGATGTCGGCGCGCCGCGCAGAGGCGGCCCGCGGTGATCCCATGCCTCTAATCGCCTGTGCGCGTGAATGTTTCGTCGAAGTCGACGCTCCACTGGCAGTCGGCGCGCCCCGACGACTCGTCCAGATGGTCGTGGCCGATCAGCTGCGTGATCGGATCCTGTGGCGGTTGCGGCAGCGCGTACTGACCGGTGGCTCGCGCGTAGACGGCCCCGCCACAGCCGGGATCGTTGTCGTCGTGTTCGACGTGCAGGGTCCAGTTCCCGCCCTCGTACACCAGCGGTGTGTCAATCGCTTTCGAGTGGAAATAGCTCATGCACCGATCCCCGGTGCGCAGGCAGTCGGTGACGACGGCCTGGTCCGCCTGTTGTGGTGCGATCCTGGCTTTGAATTTTCGGATCAGGTGGTAGCGGCCGTGCAGGGCCTCGGCCGGCGAGCCCACCCGCGGCGGTAGGGCGCTCGGGTCGGGCAGCTTGTTGACGTCGACGTCGCCGGAGCGGGTGAAGGTCACGGTCCGTTTTTCGTTGCAGGCGTTGGCCGACGCCCCGCGATATTCGCCGGCGAAGGTGCCGTCCGGCCGCGCCTGCAGGGTCAGCACCTGCCACACCTCGGCCGGAGCTTCTCGGCACTTGTCCGAGCCGATCGTCACGGCCACCCAGCGCCCGTCCACCTCGTCGAAAACCGCGCTCGGGGCGAGCCTCAGCTCGCCGCCGACGCGTTGCGCCGTCGCCCGGCAACCACTCGACCCGCACGCCGAGCGGACGGCGTACGTGTCCGTTTCCGGGGCCGCGCCCTGACCCGGGACGCCCTCGAGGGTGGTGCCCTGCCCGAAGCGCACATGGTAGACGCCGGTGAAGGGGCCGGTATTCGGCGCGGCGGCGGCGGTATTTCCCGGCGCGGCCGCGGGATTGGTTGTGGCGGGGTGGCTCGGCTCAGCGTGCCGGAGAAGCTTCACGCCGGCGAAGACGCCACCGGCGACGACGAGCGATGCGATGCCCACCAGGGCGCCGATGAGCGCGCGGGGACGCCGGCGGGGTCGCATTGCGGGAATCGTCGCGTCGATGCGGGGCTGGGTGTCCGGGAATGGGATGTCGCCGGCCCGGGTGAAGCCCGGGCCCAGCTGCCGGGCCAGTTGGTCGGCGAATTCGCGGCAGCTGCCGAACCTTTCGGACGGCTCCTTGGCCATCGCGGTGGCGAACACGGGACCCAGGGCCGCGAGCTCCGGGCGGCGGGCACCGATCGAGGGCGGGGCGGCGTGGATGTGTTGGTTGATCACGACGGCGGGGTTGGAATCGGCGTAGGGCGCCGACCCGGTCAGCAGGTTAAACGCGGTGCAGGCCAACGCATATTGGTCGGCGCGGCCGTCGACCCGCTCCCCCTTCAACTGCTCGGGCGCGACATAGGCCACCGTGCCGACCGTCATGTTGGTTGCGGTCAGGCCGGTCGCGTCATCGATGCGGCGCGCCAGCCCGAAGTCCGCGAGGTATACCCGCCGCGCCTGACCGTCGGGGTCGGTCAGCAAGATGTTGGCCGGCTTGACATCACGGTGCAGCAAGCCCCGGCCGTGCGCGTAATCCAGCGCCGAGCCGACCGCCGTGGTGATTGCCACCACGTCTTCGAGCGGCAGCCCGCCCGGGTGGTTTTCGCGTAACAGCCGGCCCGCGTCGGTGCCGGCGACGTAGTCCATCGAGATCCAGAACTGGCCGTCCTCTTCGCCGCGGTCGTGGATCGTCACGATGTGCGGATGGGACAACCCGGCCGCCAACTCGGCCTCCCGCATGAAGCGGCCCCGGAACTCCGGATCGCCCGTCAGGTCCGCGGGCAGGACCTTCAACGCGTCCTCGCGCGGCAACCGGGGATGCGCCGCCAAGTACACCTGGCCCATCCCGCCCGCGCCCAACACCCGCACGATCGTGTACCCGGCAAACATCTGACCAGCCTGGAGCGACATGGCAAGATCGTAAATGCTCAAGCCGCGGCGGCACCCAAATTCCTGCCGAATACAAAGCCGCGCCGTCCGGGCAAACGCGCTCCCCGTTAATCGCCGGTGCGCGTGAACGTTTCGTCGAAGTCGGTGCTGAGCTCGCATGGCGCGCTCTGTTCCTGGTGAGCGCGGCCGGTGAGCTTGGTGATGGGGTCCCCCGGCGGTTGCGGCAGCGGATACTGTCCGTTGGATTTCATGCGCGCGGTGCCGCCGGAGTGCGGGCAGGTGACGTCGGCGTCGACGTTCCAGGTCCAACGTCCGTCCCCGAATACCAGCGGCTGGTCGGCCGACGGTTCGTGGAAGTAGCTCATGCATCGATCGACGGTGCGCAGGCAGTCGGTCCTGACCGCGGTGTTCAGCTGCTGCTGCGGGAGGCCGTTCGCGAAGTTTCGCGTCACGCGGTAGCGGCCGCGCAGGCCCTGGGCGGGCGAGGCCACCCGCGGCGGCTGGGCCCCCGGGTCGGGAAGGGTCTTCACGTCGACGTCGCCGGTGCGGGCGAGGGACACCGTGCGCTTGTTGGCGCAGGCGTTGGCGGAGGTCGCGGTGTATTCGCCGTCGAGGCCGCCGTCGGGCCGGGGCCGCAGCGTGAAAACCTGCCAGAACTCCGCGGTCGCCTCGCGGCACGCGTCTTGCGCCACGGCTACCGCGACCCAGGCTGCGCCGATCTGGTCGAACACGAGTGTCGGTTGCCCCGCGGTTTCCCCGCCGAGGCGGGACGCGGTCATCACGCAGCCGGCGGGCCGGCACACCGAGCGCAGGCCGTACGTGCCCGTCAGCGCGGGCGGTAGGCCGGCGTCCGGGACGTCGTCGAGGGCCATGTTCAGCCCGAACTCGGCGCGATACGTGCCCGTGAAGGGGCTCGCGGGCGGGGCGGTGCGGTGCGGACCGGTGAGCTTCAGCGTCGCGACGACGCCGGCGGCGACCAGCAACACGATGCCGGCCAGGGCGACGAGGACCCCGCGGCGTCGGCTCACCCGCCTCCAGACGGACGGTTTCACCCATTGCGGCGCAAGCACAGTCGGGTCCGACGCTTGTTGGGCATCCGAGTGGGCCATGTCGAGGTGCCGGCCCAATTCCTGGGCGAACTCCCCGCAGCTGTTGAACCGGCCGGTCGGGTCCTTGGCCAGCGCGCGGGCGAAGACGGGGTCCAGGCCGATCAGCTCCGGCCGGTGCGCGCCGATCGACGGCGCCGGCGCGCTGACGTGTTGACCGATGACCACGGCGAGGTTCGGCCCGCCGAACGGCGGCCCACCGGCCAGCAGATGAAATGCGGTGCACGCCAGGGCGTATTGATCGGCGCGGCCGTCGACCGATCCCGCCATCAATTGCTCGGGCGCCGCGTAGGCCGCCGTGCCGACCGCCATCTTGGTCGTGGTCAGTCCCGCCGCGTCATCGACGCGGCGGGCGATGCCGAAGTCGGCCAAAAAGATTCGTCGCGGCTGCCCGTCCGAATCGGTCACCAGGATGTTGGCCGGCTTCACGTCGCGGTGCAGCAGGCCCCGGTGATGCGCGTAGTCGAGCGCCGACGCGACCGCATTGATGATCGCCATCGCGTCGTCGACCGCCATCCCGCCCGGGAATTCCTCGCGCAACAGCCGGGCCGCGTCGGTGCCTGCCACGTATTCCATCGAGATCCAGAACTGGCCCTCGTATTCGCCGCGGTCGTGGATCGCCACGATGTGCGGATGGGACAGGCCGGCGGCCAGCTCCGCCTCCCGCTCGAATCGCTCGCGGTATTGGGGATCGGCGGTGACTTCGGTCGGCAGCACCTTCAGCGCGTCCTCGCGCGGCAACCGCGGGTGCGAGGCCAAATACACCTGTCCCATGCCGCCCGAGCCCAGCAGCCGCAGGATGGTGTATCCGGCAAACACCTGACCGATCTCGAGCGCCATGGCCGAATCGTAGATCCACGCGGATCAGTGGCTGTTGAGCAGCAGCATGAGCCCGTAGTCCATGTGGGTCTGCTGATGGCAGTGCAGCAGCGACAAGCCCGGCTGATCGGCCACGAAATCGATCTCCATGCTTTGGTAGCCGCCCAGCATCGCGACGTCCTTGCGCACCCCGGCGGTCGGTGTCCCGGCGATGCGGGTGATTTCGAAGGTGTGGCGGTGCAGGTGCATCGGGTGCAGGTCGTCGGTCGCGTTGCGGAAGCGAATCCGGTAGCGCTTGTCGCGTTGCAGATCCAGCACGGGCTGATTGGTCTGCATCGAATACGCCGTGCCGTTGAACATCCAGACGTTGAAGCCGTTGTCGGCGGCGTTGCGTTTCTCGATCAGCATCTCGATGGTGCGTTCCGGTGGCGGCAGCGGCGCGGGAGTGGGCGGCGCGAACAGCCGGTAATCCCATTTGAACGGTGGCGGCGCCGCCCACTGCGCCTCGCCGCCGCGTCCGGCGTATTCCACCACCACGCCCATGCCGTGGCCGCGGTCGTCGTCGGACAGGTCGCCGAGCACCCACACGCCCGGGTTGGTCATGTTGACGAACGCCGAAATGCGTTCGGCCGCACCGAGCCACAGCACCGGCACCGGCGCCGGATTGGGCACCGGGTTGCCGTCCACCGCGACGACGTTGAAGGTGTGCCCGGGCAGCGCCAGGCTGCGGGATTCGGTGGCGCTGCCGTTGAGGACATGCAACAACACCCGCTGCCCGGGGCGCACGCGGATGGGGTCGCCGTGGCCGAGCATGCGCCCGTTGACGGCGAAGGCCCCGTAACTGACCTCGAAGCCATGCGGCTCGCCGCGGGCCAGCGAGGCCGCCATCGCCGCCTCGCCCTTCTCCTTGAGGTCGGCGTCCGGTTCGCCGGCCAGGAAATCGCTGGCCATGTCGCCCCCGCGGCTGAAACTCGGCTCGAATTCCTTGAGCGTCAGGAAGATCTCTTGGTCGTAGGCACCGGGGTTCTGCTTGGGTTCGATGTAGACCGGGCCGACGAGGCCGCTGTACTGGCCGCGGGACAGGTCGGCGCGCGGCACGACGTGGGTGTGATAGAAGCGGAAGCCCGGCGGGCCGGGCACAAACGAAATGCGCCGCATGCCGTGTGCGGGGATATCCGGGGTGCCCTCCTCGGCCGAACCGTCGACGTCGACGCCGACCTGCTGCCCGTGCCAGTGCAGCTGCTCGGGGGAATCGGTGTCGTTGAAGATGTCCACCCACGTCCGCTGCCCCTCCTTGAACCGCAGCAAGGGACCCGGGAATTGGCCGTTGTAGGTCAAGGTCGACACGGTGTGGTCGGGCGCCAGCTCCACCGTTGCGGTGCCGATCCGCAGCGTGTAATCGGGCTTGCCGGCGGGCGGCCCGGGCGGCGCGCTCCGCGAACAGGCCGCCGCCACACCGGCACCCCCGCCGGCGCCGATCAGCGCCAGCCCACCGAGGAAGCGGCGTCGGTCGAACGGCATCAGCGCCGCTCCCGAACGAGGGTGGGCAGCAGGAATTCGATTCGGTCGTTCAGTTCGGTTGCCACGCGCCGGAATTCGGGGTAACTGGCCCGGCCGGCCGCGGCGGACGGGTCCGGCAGGCTCCAATGCATCGTCGTGGCCACGCCGTGGTCGTCGGCGTATTCGCGGACCTTGTCGCACAACGTGATCACGCAATCGAAGCGCCGACGGGATACGGCGGCCAACGGCCGGGGCCGGGCGCCGCCGAGGTCGATGCCGTACAGGTCGCGCATGATCCGCACCGCGTTCGTATGCAGCTGCGCTTTGGGATGGCTACCCGCGCTCGCGGCACGGATGCGGCCCCCGCCCTTCGTCCGCAGCAGCGCCTCGGCCATCGGCGAGCGCGCGCTGTTGCCGGAACACAGGAACAGCACCGACCCGGCCGGCCGGGTCGTGGCAACGGGCGCCAGCGCGGGATGCAATGCGCTTGCCGCCCCGGCGAATTCCGCCGCGCACCTCGCCACGTTCAGGTGGTAGTAGGTGTCGCGGGCGTCGAAATTGCTGCGCCGCGCGTCGATCAGCCCGGCCGAGCGCAACAGCCGCAGGTGGTACGACACCAGGTTCTGCGGCTCGTCAACGGCGGCGGCCAACTCGCGTACCCGGTGGTCGCCGGCGGCGAGCTCGGCCAGCAGCGCCCACCGCACCGGGTGCGACGCCATCTGCATCAGCGGTGGAACTTCCGCCCGCTTGGTTGCCCCCACGCATCGGACAATACATCAAACTAGTTTGATAGGTTGGGCGCGTGAATGAGCTCCGCCGGACCCTGGGCGTGTTCGACGCGGTGGTGATCGGACTGGGCTCCATGATCGGCGCAGGCATCTTCGCGGCGCTCGGCCCCGCGGCGCGCGCCGCCGGCTCCGGGTTGCTGCTGGGCCTGGCGGTGGCGGCGGTGGTGGCGTACTGCAACGCCACGTCCTCGGCGCGGCTGGCCGCCCTCTACCCCGCCTCCGGCGGCACGTATCTGTACGGCCGCAAGCGGCTCGGCGATTTCTGGGGCTACCTCGCGGGCTGGGGCTTCGTCGTCGGCAAGACCGCCTCCTGCGCGGCGATGGCCCTGACCGTCGGCTCCTACGCGTGGCCGTCGCAGGCGCACGCGGTGGCCGTGGCTGCGGTGGTTGCGCTGACGGCGGTGAACTACGTCGGGGTGCAGAAGTCGGCGTGGCTGACCCGGATCGTCGTCGCGGTGGTCCTCGCGGTGCTGGCCGCGGTGGTCGTCGCCGTATTCGCCTCCCGCGGCGCCGGCGCCGAGCAGTTGCATCTGACGGGCGTCACCGCCGGCGGCGTGATCCAGGCCGCGGGTCTGTTGTTTTTCGCCTTCGCCGGCTATGCGCGCATCGCCACCCTGGGCGAGGAGGTGCGCGATCCGGCGCGCACCATCCCGCGGGCCATCCCGCTGGCGCTGGCGATCGCCCTGGCCGTCTACGCGCTGGTGGCCGTCGCCGCGCTCGCCGCGCTGGGGCCGCGGCGTCTCGCCGGGGCCGCCGCGCCGCTGTCCGAGGCGGTCCGCGTGGCGGGGACGGGCTGGCTGGCGCCGGTCGTGCAGGTGGGTGCGGCGGTCGCGGCGCTGGGCTCGCTGCTGGCACTGATCCTGGGGGTCTCGCGCACCACCCTGGCGATGGCGCGCGACCACCACCTGCCCCACGCGCTGAGCGCTGTGCACCCGAGATTCGAGGTGCCGCACCGCGCCGAGCTGCTGATCGGTGTCGTCGTGGCGGTGCTCGCCGCCACCGCCGACCTGCGCGGGGCGATCGGTTTTTCCTCGTTCGCGGTGCTCATCTACTACGCGGTCGCCAACGCCTCGGCGTTCACGCTGCGCCCCGACGAGGGCCGTCCACCCCGCGCGATCCCGGTGGTGGGGCTGGTCGGGTGCGTGGTGCTGGCGTGCGCGCTGCCGCTGTCTTCGGTGCTGTCCGGCGCGGCGGTGCTGGGCATTGGTGTCGCGGCGTACGCGATTCCCCGGCGATCCGAACGGGAAGACTGAGCGGGTGGCCGAGCCCGGAACAGACGCATTCGAAAAGCTGGTGTCGCTGCTGAACTACCCGATGTTCGTCGTCACCACCCAGGCCGGCGGCGCGCCGGCCGGCTGCCTGGTCGGCTTCGCCAGCCAGGCCAGCATCCATCCGCCGCGTTTCCTGGTCGGTCTGTCCACCAAGAACCACACGTTCCGGGTGGCCGGCGGCGCCAGCCACCTGGCTGTGCACGTCTTCGACCGCGAGCACCTCGGCGTCGCGGAGCTGTTCGGCAGCCAGACCGGCGACAAGATCGACAAGTTCGACCGCTGCTCCTGGCATCGCGGCCCGGAGCAGCTGCCCATTCTCGACGACGCGGCCGCGTGGTTCGCCGGCAAGATCCTCGATCGTTTCCCTCTCGGTGATCACGTCGGACACCTGCTCGAACCGGTCGACGGCCGGCCCCCGCACGAGCTCGAGCAGTGGGTGTCCTTCGGCGACGTCCGCCACCTGGAACCGGGCCACGAGGCCTGATGTGACTCCCCGCGTGGGCGCCGTCGGCGACATCGCCGAACTCGCGTCGTACTACGCCGATCCCCCGCGCGGCGTGCGCGCCAACATGATCTTCAGCGCCGACGGCGCCGCGGCGTTCACCGGTCGCGCCGGCCCGCTGTCCTGTCCCACCGATCAGCGGCTGCTGAGGATCCTGCGGGGCTTCGCGGACGTGGTTCTGGTCGGCGCGGGCACGGCGCGCGCCGAGAACTACGGCCCCGTGCGGCTCGCCGACGCGCGGCGGGCCGCGCCGCCGCCGATCGCCGTCATCACCCGCACGGGCGAGCTGCCGGCCCGGCTGTTCAGCGACCCCGACCAGCCCCCGATCCTGGTCACCTGCGCGCGCTCGGCGGCCCGCCACGACCTGGGCACCGACCCGCGCCGGCGCATCGTGGTGGCCGGCGAGGATTCCGTCGACCTCACGCGCGCCGTCGCCCTGCTGCGCGCGCAGGGCATGGACCGCATCCTGTGTGAGGGCGGCCCGACCCTGCTCGACGAGCTGGTGGAGGCCGACGCCGTCGCCGAAATCTGCGTCACGCTGGCCCCCAAGCTGGCCGGGAGCCAGCCCGTCGGCACCCGGCGGGCTGCACGGCTGCCCGTGCCGGTCGAGATGCGGCTCGAGCACGCCTTGGCCTGCGACGATTACGTGTACCTGAAATACCGCCGCTGAGCGGGGTCAGGGCCGGGGATAACCCCGGCGGACGGTGCGGTCGAGAATCCCCAGGGTCGCCCGCAGCGCACCCTCGGAGAGCACCGGAAAAATGCCGGCGTCCCGCCACTTCGGGTCGATGTTCGACCAGTCGTAGAACGACGTGACCACGGTGGACGCGCCGTCGTCGGCCGGCTCGAGCAGGTAGCCGTAGACGTGGCCGATCTGCGGGCGGATCTGGCCGAGAATCGTCCACGAAATTAGCCGATCCTTCTCGAACTCCTTGATGTCGACGGTGACGTCGTATTTGCCCAACTGCGGATAATCGTTGAGCGAATCGCGGTCCATGTGGACCACGAAGCTGTCGCCGACACCCGTCACCGGTTCGCCCTCGGCGCCCTGCAGCATTCCCGAGGAATCGATGGCGACGTGGCCCTGTGGATCGCAGAGCACCGCGAAGATGTCGGTTGCCGGGGCCGCGATGGTGCGACGGGTCTCGATGCGGTCTTCGGTCATGGGTCCTCGCAGCCGGCGCAGACAGCCTGATTTGCCTCGCCGGTTACTCTACGTCGCCGCGGCCGCTCGGCGTCAGCGCCGTCGCGGTTGCTGGACGATCGCTCGGCATGCAGCGACGCACGGGGCTTCCTATGATGAAAGCTTGGGGAAAATTTCATCGAATTGCCTGCGCGACAAAATCTTCAGTCCATCGTCGTCCGACTTCTTCTCGCGGGCACCAAGAGGAGGATGACCGGCGACGTGAGCGAGTCAAACGGCGAGGACGAATACCGCAATTTGGCGGTGAACCGACTGCGGCCCAGCGAGCTTCAATGGGCGCTGAACAACGATTCCGTGCACGGGATCGCCTACGCGTTCCGCAACCCCGTTGCCGTCGCCGAGTCGATCGACGATCCGCAGGACGACCGCAAGACCTACCTGATCCGGGTCAGGCGTGACGATTTGGCCTCGGCGCTGGGAAAGATCAACGACTGGATCGTCAGAAATCCCGGCCCGGCGGGCATGCACGCCTATGGGTTCGTGCGGGCGCTGTCGCGCGAGGGGCTCAGCGAAAAGACCGGCGACGAGGAATGCTGCTGATCCGGCCCACCGGCCGCCGGGTGTCGTAGCCAGCCGACCGGGAATTAGCTGGCTTTCTGGCAATTCAGCGTGCCCCGCGGTTGCCCGAACCATTAGCCTTATGCCTGGCACGCCGCGCTTCGGTGTGGTTTGCGGCGCGTGGCGGCGGGTGAGGAGTCGGCGATGGGTGACACGACCGCGGATTCGCGGGAGGGCTCGCAGTTCGGGCCGTATCGGCTGCGGCGGCTGGTCGGCCGCGGCGGCATGGGCGACGTCTACGAGGCCGAGGACACGGTGCGCGAGCGCATCGTGGCGCTCAAGCTCATGTCGCAGACGCTGTCCAGCGACCCGGTCTTCCGCTCGCGCATGCAGCGCGAGGCCCGCACCGCGGGGCGGCTGCAGGAACCGCACGTCGTGCCGATCCACGACTTCGGCGAGATCGACGGCCAGCTCTACGTCGACATGCGCCTGATCGACGGCAACAACCTGGCCGCGACGCTGAGCCGGTTCGGGCCGCTGTCCCCGCCGCGGGCGGTGGCGATCGTGCGCCAGATCGGCTCGGCGCTCGACGCCGCGCACGCGGCCGGGGTGATGCATCGCGACGTGAAGCCGGAGAACATCCTCGTCAGCCGCGATGATTTCGCGTATCTCGTCGATTTCGGGATCGCCAGCGCCACGTCGGACGAAAAGCTGACGCAGTTCGGCACAACCGTGGGAACGGTGAAATACATGGCCCCGGAACGGTTCAGCGAAGCCGAAGTCACCTATCGGGCCGACATCTACGCGCTGGCCTGCGTCCTGTATGAGTGCCTGACCGGTTCCCCGCCCTACGCGGGCGACACCATCAGCGTGATGGGGGCCCACCTCAACCAGGCGATCCCGCGCCCCAGTGCCGCGCGCCCGAGCATCCCGGTGGCCTTCGACGGCGTGATCGCCCGCGGCATGGCCAAGGATCCCGCGGCGCGCTACGCCACCTGCGGTGATCTGTCGGCGGCCGCGTATGCCGCGCTGGCCACGCCCGATCAGGATCGGGCCACCGACATTCTGGAGCGCAGCCAGGTGGCCAAGCTGCCGGCCGCCTTCGCCGGCCAGCCGCCCAGCGGTTTCGCGGCCATGCCCCCGTCGGTCATGGCGAACCACGCGCCGCCGCAGGCTACGGGGTGGCCGACGGGATCGGCCTCCGGGGCTCCGATGGTCGGGGGCGGGCCGGTGCCGCAGCCGACGGGGTGGCCCGGCACTCCCACCTGGGGCACGGGCGACATGGGCGCGCCGCTATGGGGACAGCCGCCACCGAGCAATCGCAAGCCCTTGCTGTGGATCGGCGCCGCCGCGGCGGTCGTGGTGGCCGTGGTGATCGGGTTGGTCGTCGTCGCCGCGCATCCGTGGGAGTCGTCGACCCCGTCGGCCCGGTCCTCCACGCCGACGTCGGCGGCGCCCCCACCCGACGCCGTGGAGCTCAAGGTCCTCGACGACGGTGTGTCCATCGGCAGCGCGGCCGCACCGACGACGATCGACATCTTCAACGAGCCGATCTGCCCGCCGTGCGGCAGCTTCATCCGGTCGAACGCCGGCGATATCGACAGCGCGGTGAACAACAAGAAGCTGGCGGTGCGCTATCACCTGCTGAACTTCCTCGACGACAAGTCGCACAGCAAGAATTATTCGTCGCGCGCGGTGGCCGCGACGTATTGCGTTGCGGCGCAGAATGATCCGAAGCTCTACATGAACTTCTACTCGGGCCTGTTCGCCAGTAACTTTCAGCCGGCGGAGGACGCGCCGGAGGACCGCACCGACGGCGAACTGGCGCAGCTGGCCAAGACCGTCGGCGTCGACGCCAGCGTGATCGATTGCATCAAGGCGGGCGATGACGTCGGCACCGGTAAAGCCAAGGCCGCGGCCGGGGACGCGACGCTGACCGGGCTCAACGCCACCGGCACGCCGTTCGTGTGGGACGGCACCAAGTCGGTGAACTATCAGGACCCGACCTGGCTCACCAAGCTGCTCGGGTAATCCGCGTCCGGCGCTAGGGATGCGGCGTGGGAGTTTGTGACGGACCCATCATTCCGCCCGGGCCCATCATTCCGCCCATTCCGCCCTGGCCCATCATCGGGCAGCCACCCTCACGGCCGATGTAATAGCCGCGGTGCCAACCGGCGTGGGCGCCGGAGGACCAGCCGAGGAACAACCCCCAGAAGAAGATTGACCCGACGATGAACACCACGCCGGCGACGATGACGACCCATGCCGCGGCTTGGCCCAGCCGGCTGGGCGCGCCGTGTCGGTTGTCGTAGCGGGATTGCTCCCTCGCGGCGGTGGTTTCGATCGGGGGTTCAGGTGTGTCGGTCATGGTTCGAAGGATCGCACACATATACCCCTCGGGGGTAGAGACTATTGACCCTAGCCGTCGGCCGCGAGCGTGCCGCTAATCGCCGGTGCGCGCGAACTTCGCGTCGACATCGGTGCTGCCGCAATTGGTCCCCGCGGAGTTCGTCACGTCCTCGTGACCATGCCCGGTGAGCAGCGCGATGGGGTCCTGGGCCGGTTGCGGCATCGGGAAATGCGCGACGATCCTGACATGCGCGGTGCCGCCCTTCGAGCAGCGGCCGTCGAACTCGCGGTCGTAGATCCACTCCCCGGCCCCGAATACCAACGCCATGGCCGAAGCCGGGGGCGCGTGGAAAAAGCTCATGCACCGATCGCCGCTGCGGAGGCAGTCCGTGCGGACGACGTAGTCCTGCTGACCCTTGAAACCGGTTGGGGTGACATCGGATTCGTGGTAGTGGCCGCGCAGCGCCTCGGCCGGCGACACCACCCGCGGCGGCAGCGCGTTCGGGTCGGCCACGCTGGCGAGGTCGACGTCTCCGGTCCGGGTGAAGGTCACGTTCCGTTTGTTGGCGCAGCCCTTGCCCATGATCTCGGTGGCCTCCCCCGCGAGCGTGCCGTCGGGACGCGGTTGCAGCGTGAAGGTTTCCCAGAGCTCGCCTTCGGCGTTGCCGCCGCCGCACGTGCTCGAACCGGTGCTTACCGCCTGCCAGGTTCCGCCGACCTGATCGAACACGATCGTGGGCACCTGCATGGTCTCGCCGGTCAGGCGCGTCGCGGTCGCCACGCAACCGGTGGGGCGACACGCCGAGCTGATGCCCCAGGTTTCGGTTGACGGCGCGGCGCCCGGGGGCGGCATGCCCTCGATGCTGGTGATCCGGGCGAAGTCGGCCCGGTAGACGCCGGTGAAGGGGCCCGTGTTGGGCGGCGGCCCCTTGGGCGCGGGGCTGGCCGTGGGCGCCGCCGCGTTCGCCGGCTGGTGCGACTGGGTGAGCTTGTCGGAGGCGAAGACACCGCCGCCGATCAGTAGCGCGACGCCGGCCAGGGCGGGGATCAGTACCGCCGGGCGGCGGCCCAACCGTTTCCAGGCGGCCGGTTTCGGCTGCAGGGGGACTGTCGGCGCGGCCACGCCGAACGAGGGTTGGGTGATTTCGCTGTCCGGCCGCGCCGGGATCTCGCCCGCGTAGGCGAAGCTCGGAAGCGGCTGCCCGCCGAGGTGGGCCGCGAACTCCCCGCAGCTGGCGAACCGGCCGGACGGCTCTTTGGCCATCGCGGCGGCGAAGACGGGATCGAGCAGCGCCAACTCCGGCCGCTGCGCGCCGATCGACGGCGGCGGGGCGTTGACGTGCTGGCTGATCACTACGGCGGGATTGGTGTCGACATACGGTTGCCCGCCGGTCAGGAGGTGAAACGCGGTGCAGGCCAAGGCGTATTGGTCGGCGCGTCCGTCGATCGGCTCGCCCTTGAGCTGCTCGGGCGCCGCGTAGGCCGCCGTGCCGACCGTCATGTTGGTCGCGGTCAGCCCGGTCGCGTCATCGATGCGTCGGGCGATCCCGAAATCGGCCAGGAACACCCGCCGCGCCTGCCCGTCGGGCTCGGCCAGCAGGATGTTGGCCGGCTTGACGTCGCGGTGCAGCAGGCCCCGATGGTGCGCGTAGTCCAGCGCCTCGGCGACCGCGGTGATGATCGGCACCACCTCGTCGAGCGGCATTCCGCCGGGATGGTTTTCGCGCAGCAGCCGGCCCGCATCGGTGCCGGGCACGTAAGCCATCGAGATCCAGAAATGGCCGTCCTCCTCGCCGCGGTCGTGGACCCTCACGATGTGCGGATGCGACAACCCCGCCGCCAGGTCGGCCTCGCGCACGAAGCGGGCCCGGAACTCCGCGTCGGCGGTCAGGTCGGGCGGCAGCACCTTGAGCGCGTCCTGGCGCGGCAGCCGCGGGTGCGCCGCCAGATACACCTGGCCCATGCCGCCCGAGCCGAGCAGCCGCAGGATCGTGTATCCGGCGAACACCTGGCCGGGTTCGAGCGACATGGCCGAATCGTAAGTCTTGTCTTCGCGGCTTTGCGGCACTTTGTGTCCCTTTCCGGTCTGTTACGGGGCAAGGCCCGTCAGCGGAAAGGTTGCGGCACACCACTTGGCAGAAGTTGGCGAGTTTCTTGCGAAATTCTTGCGCCCGCGGCGCACGCGGATCGTCGGGCGTGGGGGCCGCGGATCACCGCCGCTGGCGCGGTCGGCCCCCACACCCGACGATGTCTATCACAGGATGTAGAGCATCTCCTGGTAGGTGGGCAGCGGCCACAGGTCGTCGGCGACAACGCTTTCCAGCGTGTCGGCGGCCGTGCGCACCACGGCCATCGCGGGCAGCAGCTCCTGCTGGGCGTGCGTGGCCTCCTCGAGCGCCGACGAGGCCGAGTGATCCGCCAGCGCCGCCTTGAGCGTGGTGAGCGCGGCCTCGAGATCGGCGATCGGACCCGAAACCGATTCCAGCGCAGTCAAACTCGGCTCGATTCCGACGGCCTTGAGGCTCGCCACGTTCTGCGCGAGCTCGGTCTGGTACCGGATCGCGGCGGGCAGGATCACCGTCGTGCCCAGCTCCAACGCCAGCTTGGCCTCGACCCCGATGGTCAGCGCGTACTGCTCCAAGCGGACCTCGTAGCGGCTGTGCAGCTCGCGCTCGTTGAACACGCCGTATTTGCCGAAGAGTTCGACGGCTTCGGGCTTGATCAGCTCCGGGATCGCGTCCAGCGACGTCTTGAGGTTCGGCAAGCCGCGCTCGGCCGCCTCGATCTGCCAGTTCTCCGAATACCCGTCCCCGTTGAACACCACCGCGCCGTGCTCCGTGATGACGTCGGTGAGCAGTTTCTGGACCGCCTTGTCGAAGTCCTCGCCCTTGGCCACGGCCTCTTCCAGGATGGTGGCCAGGTAGTCGAACGAGTCGGCCATGATCGTGTTGAGGATGATCATCGGCACGGCGACGGTCTGGCCGGAGCCGGGCGCGCGGAACTCGAACCGGTTGCCCGTGAAGGCGAACGGGCTGGTGCGGTTGCGGTCGCCGGCATCGGTGGGCAGCGGGGGCAGCGTGTCGACCCCGATGATCATGGTGCCCTTGCCCTTTGAGGACGTGGCCGCGCCCTTGGCGATCTGCTCGAACACGTCGGCGAGCTGTTCGCCGAGGAAGATCGAGATGATCGCCGGCGGTGCCTCGTTGGCGCCCAACCGGTGATCGTTGGTGGCCGACGCGACCGAAACACGCAGCAGCCCGGCGAACTTGTGCACCGCGCGGATCACCGCGGCGCAGAACACCAGGAACTGGGCGTTCTCGTGCGGGGTGTCGCCCGGAACCAGCAGCGAGCCCAGCTCGGCGTTGCCCACCGAGAAGTTGACGTGCTTGCCCGATCCGTTGACGCCCGCGAACGGCTTCTCGTGGAACAGGCACTCCATGCCGTGCTTTTTGGCCAGCGCCTTGAAGACCGTCATCAGCAGCTGCTGGTGGTCCGAGGCGATGTTGGCCCGCTCGAACATCGGCGCCACCTCGAACTGGCCGGGGGCCACCTCGTTGTGCCGGGTCTTGGCGGGAATGCCGAGCTTGAACAGCTCCCGCTCGGTGTCCATCATGAAGCCCAGCACTCGCTCGGGCACCGCGCCGAAGTAGTGGTCGTCGAACTCCTGGCCCTTCGGCGGCTTGGCGCCGAACAGCGTGCGGCCCGCGTTGACCAGGTCGGGTCGCGCCAGGAAGAAGTGCCGGTCGACCAGGAAGTACTCCTGCTCAGGACCACAGAACGACACCACCTTGTTCAGGTCCTTGTGGCCGAACAGCGTGAGGATGCGCTCGGCGTGCACACCCATGGCCTGCTGGCTGCGCAGCAGCGGCGTCTTGTAGTCCAGCGCCTCGCCGGTCATCGAGACGAAAATCGTTGGGATGCAAAGGGTGTTGCCGTTCGGGTTCTCCAGGATGTAGGCGGGACTGGTCACGTCCCAGCCGGTGTAGCCGCGCGCCTCGAACGTGCTCCGCAGTCCGCCCGAGGGGAAGCTCGAGGCGTCGGGCTCACCCTGGATGAGCGTCTTGCCGGCGAACTCGGCGAGCGTCGTCCCGTCGGAGACGGGCTCCAAGAAGCTGTCGTGCTTCTCCGCGGTCAGGCCCGTCATCGGGTAGAAGACGTGGGCGTAGTGCGTGGCGCCCTTCTCCAGCGCCCAGTCCTTCATCGCGACCGCGACGGTGTCGGCCACCGCGGGGTCGAGCTTGGCGCCCTTCTCGATGGTCGCCACGACGGACTTGTACACCGCCTTGGGCAGCCGCGCCTGCATCTCGGCCTTGGTGAAAACGTTGGAGCCGAAGATCTCGCCGGGGGCTTCGCCGGCCACGAAACTGACGGCCGGGGGGGCATACGCCTCGACGTTGTTGATCGCCTGCAGACGAACCGCGTTTCCGCTCAATTGAGTTCCTATCGCTGAGGGGGGCCCACGATTTCCGCGCCGGAAAGTGGACCGCCCCACAGTAGGAACGTTCGATGGCGAACTTGTTACGCCGGTGTCACCGGTGGAACCGAAATGGTTTCGATCGTGAGACGCGCCGTCTTTTGCGCCGAGTCTGCGTCCAGAGCGGTGATTTTCGCGTTTTGTCGCTGTGGGCGCAGGCTCGGCGCGAACGGCTAGTCCTCGCGCTCTGCGTCGGCCACCGTCAACGGCAAGGCCAGCTCCTCCAGCGGGCGCCCTTCGGCCGCGACGCCGAGCCACAGCTCGACCAGACCCGCGATCGCCATCACCACCGCGCCGATGAGGAACGACCAGACCACCTGGCCGCGCTCCCCGGAGTTGATCAGCTGGCCGAACAACAACGGGCCGGTGATGCCGCCGATCGCCGTTCCCACCGCGTAGAAGAACGCGATCGCCAGCGCCCGGGTCTCCATCGGGAAGATCTCGCTCACGGTCAAGTAGGCCGCGCTGGCGCCCGCCGACGCCAGGAAGAACGCCGCCGCGAGAACGGCGATGAACGTCCAGGCGCCGCCGGTCTGCGTGACGAACACGATCGCGAGGAGGACGGCCACCACTGCGGAACCGATGTAGGTCGCCGTGATCATCGGTTTGCGACCGATGGTGTCGAACAGGTGCCCCAGCACCAGGGGCCCGGCGAAATTGCTTAGCGCCCAGAGGATGAAGAACACCGGCACTTTGCCGGACGGGACCCCGTAGAACCCACTCAACAGCGTGCCCAGGTTGAACGTGACGCCGTTGTACAGGAACGCCTGACCGATGAACAACGCCAGCCCAAGCACCGCGCGACGCGGATACAAGGTGAACGCCACCCGCGCGATCTCCCGGAACGAAATCGTCTCGCGCTGACGGACTTTGAGGGGGCGGCCGGCCGGTTCGGGCAGCGGTTTGTCGCTCCCCCGCCGCACTTCGCCCTCTATTTCGCCGACCACGCGCTCGGCCTCCTCGTCACGCCCGTGGATGAAGAGCCACCGCGGGCTCTCCGGCACGTTGCGCCGGACCAGCAGGACGAAGATGCCGAAGATGGCGCCGACGCCGAAGGCGAGCCGCCAGCCGATGTTCGGCGCGAAATTCGAGGTGTCCAAAAGGACCAGCGCGCCGGCCGCGCCGGCGGCCGAGCCCAGCCAGTAGGTCCCGTTGATCACGAGGTCTACGCGACCACGCACCCGGGCGGGGATCAACTCGTCGATCGCCGAATTGATCGCGGCGTATTCGCCGCCTATGCCCGCGCCGGTGAAGAAGCGGGCGGCGAAGAAATACCAAGGCGCAAAGGCGAATGCGGTCGCGACGGTGGCGGTCAAGTACACCAGCAGGGTCAGGATGAACAGGTTGCGCCGTCCGAACCGGTCGGTGAGGTGGCCGAAGACCAGCGCGCCCAGGCAGGCCCCGGCGATGTAGAACGCGGCGGCCACCCCGATCTGGGCGGGGTTGAGGCCGATGCCGCTGCCCTTCTCGGTGAGCCGGGACGACACGTTGCCCACCATGGTGACCTCGAGCCCGTCGAGGATCCACACGCCGCCGAGTCCGATGACAACGCGCCAGTGAAACCGCGACCACGGCAGCCGGTCCAGCCGCGCCGGAATGTGGGTGGTGATGGTTCCGGTTTGCACGCCTGCGCTCATATGACTCCTATCCGGGTGAGCAGAGAATTACCCAAACAAGGCGTAATACAAGCTCAGTGGTCGGGACGCGACTCCTCGGGAGTCCACGCCAGCGGCTGGCCCGGCTGGCCGGGGAACAGGTAGTCGATGAACGCCGCCGCCGTGGGCTGGGGTTCGTGGTTGGCCAGCCCCGGCCGCTCGTTGGCTTCGATGAACGCGTACTCGGCGCCGGTGACGTCGGGCACCAGGAGGTCGATGCCGGTCACCGGGATTCCGATCGCCTCGGCCGCCGCCACCGCGACGCGGCACAGTTCCGGATTCACCACGGCGGTGACGTCGTGGATCGTCCCGCCCTGATGCAGGTTGGCGGTGCGCCGGACTCGGAGCCGGCTGCCCTGGGGCAGCACGTCATCCAGCTTCCAGCCGGCCTCGGCCACCGTCGCCTCGGTGAGGTCGTCGAGCGGGATCTTGG
The DNA here is from genome assembly GCF_001673535.1 of Mycobacterium sp. 1081908.1. Taxonomy (GTDB): domain Bacteria; phylum Actinomycetota; class Actinomycetes; order Mycobacteriales; family Mycobacteriaceae; genus Mycobacterium. The sequence continues at coordinate 23,832 of NZ_LZLY01000053.1, forward strand.
ACTCGCCGCCGGTGGCGGCGGAGCGTCGCCTGCTCTCGGCCGCGATCAGGTCCCGGATGGTGTGCTCCCCGGTGCCGATGATCTCGGGGGGCATTCGCAGCGCGGCGGCGACGACCCGGCCGTTGATCACCACCAGGCGAAGGTCGTCGCCGTCGACGCGCTCCTCGATGAGCACCTCCGGGTAATGCTGGCGCGCACGCGCCACCGCCGCGGTGAGCTCGTCGGGACCCTTTTCGGCCGGCACACCCACGGTGATGCCCTTGCCCTGCTCCCCGCGGGTGGGTTTGACGACGGCCTCGCCGACCTCCTGCAGGAAGCTGAAGTCGCCGTCGTCGAAGGTGGCCAGCCGCGCACGCGGCACGGTGATGCCGGCCTCCGAGACCAGGCGCCGCGTCAGACGCTTGTCGTCGCAACGGCACATCGCCACCGCCGACGTGAACTCCGACAGCGATTCGCGGGTGATCACGCTGCGACCGCCGTGGGTGAGCCGCATCTCGCCGGTCTCGGCGTCAAGGACCTCGACCCAGATTCCGCGGCGCATCGCCTCGTCGGCGATGATCCGCGCGTAGGGGTTGAGGTCCTCGACCGTCTCCGGGGGCGCGGTGAACAACGGCTCGTTGATCGCGTTCTTCCGCTTGATCGCCAGCACGGGGACGCGGACGAACCCGAGCTTCTCGTAAAGGCCGATGGCCGCGGCGTTGTCGTGCGCCACCGACAGGTCCATGTAGGCGCGGCCCTCACGCCGGAAGTGATCGGCGACCGCGCGGGTCAGGGCCTCGCCCACCCCGGGGAGCGCCGCGGCGGGATCGACGGCCAGCGTCCACAGGCTCGACCCCTCCTCGGGATCGGAGAACAGCAGCTCGTGGTCGACGCCGGTCACGGTGCCCACCACCGCGCCGTCCTCACGCACGGCGAGCAGGTAGGTGACCGCCTCCTGGTTCACGTGGTTGTCCCAGATCGTCTCGACCGGCGCGGGCACCATGCCGCACCGCACGAACACGCGGTTCATCGCGTCCGCGTCGTCCGGGTCGTTGAGGGTGCGCACCGTCAGGCCGACCGGCGACGGCGCCAGGTCGTCGTCGTCCGGGTGAAAGCGCAGTCGATAGGTGTGGCTGGGGTCGATGAAGAGCTCGGTCGGCGCCCCCGCGACCACCACGTGGGACTCGCGCGCGTAGATGCAGATGTCGCGCCGGCCGGCGACCTCGCGGCGCAGCGTCTCGGCCAGCGTTTCCGCGTCCGCGAAGGTCTGACCGAAAATGAGTCGGCCCCAACCCATTTCGAGCTCGACGTCCTTGGCCATCGCGTCCACGAGCTCCGGCGGGGAGGCGTCGTGCAGGCCCATGGTGATGGCCTCGGTGTGGTCCTCGGCGTGCTCCTGGGAGGGGTCGATGGCGGTCATGCGGCCGGCCCCGTCACGCCGTGACGCTGCAACCACAGCTCGAGCAGGGCGATCTGCCAGAGTTCGTTGCCGCGCAGCGGGGTGAGCTTGCCGTTCGGGTCGGCCAGCAGGGCGTCGACCGCTTCGGGGCTGAACAGCCCGCGCTCCTTGGCAACCGGCGCGTAGAGGGCGTCGCGAACCATGTCGAGGTAGGGCCCTTCGAGGTGGGTCAGCGCGGGAACCGGGAAGTAGCCCTTGGGCCGGTCGATGACCTCCGATGGGATCACCCGTCGCGCGGCCTGTTTGAGGACGCCCTTGCCGTCGTGGGCGATCTTCAGCTCCGGGGGGCAGGTCGCGGCCAGCTCGACCAGTTCATGGTCGAGGAACGGGACCCGGCCCTCCAGCCCCCAGGCCATGGTCATGTTGTCCACCCGTTTCACCGGGTCGTCCACCAGCATCACGGTCGTGTCCAGCCGCAGCGCGCGGTCGACGCCGGTTTCGGCGCCGGCGCGCGCGAAGTGTTCGGAGACGAAGCGCTGGCTGGGATCGCCCGGCGCGAGGTTGCCCGGCGCCAGCAGGCCCGCCAGCTCGGCCGAATCGCGATCGAAGAAGGCGCCGCGGTACTCGGCGACGGCCCCGTCCAGCGTCGCGGCCGCCGGCGAGCCCATCGGGGGGTACCAGTGGTAGCCGGCGAACACCTCGTCGGCGCCCTGGCCCGACTGCACGACCTTCACGTGGCGGGCGACCTCCTGGCTCAGCAGGTAGAACGCGACGCAGTCGTGGCTGACCATCGGCTCGCTCATCGCGCCGATCGCCCCGTCGAGCGCGGGCAGCATCCGGTCGGTCCCGATGCGGATCTGGTGATGATCGGTGTCGAAGCGCCGGGCGATGATGTCCGACCAGCGGAACTCGTCGCCCTCGACGCCGCCCGCCGATTCGAAGCCGATCGAGAACGTCGACAGCCCGTGCTGGCCCGCCTCGGCGAGCAGACCGACGATGAGGCTGGAGTCGACACCGCCGGACAGCAAACAGCCGACCGGGACGTCGGCGACCAGCCGGCGCTCGACCGCGACCCGCAGCGTGGACAGCACCGCGTCCTCCCAGTCGCGTTCCGACCAATCGGAGCGGTCGGCGCGCCGGGTGAAGTCCGGCGTCCAGTAGGTGGTGGTGCTGCGCCGGCCGTCGGGCTCGATGGCGACCAGTGAGGCGGGCGGGATTTTGCGCACGCCGCGCAGAATCGTCAGCGGCGGCGGCACCACGGAGTGGAACGTCATGTAGTGGTGCAGCGCAACGGGATCGATCCGGGTGTCCACACCGCCGCCGGCCAGCAGCGCCGGGAGCGTCGACGCGAACCGGATCCGGTGACCGTCCTCGGTCAGGTACAGCGGTTTGATGCCGAGCCGGTCCCGCCCGAGCACCACCCGACCGCTGTCGCGTTCGACGATGACGAAGGCGAACATCCCATAGAGATGGCTGACGAAGTCGTCGCCCCAGCGGTGGTAGGCCTTGAGCAGAACCTCGGTGTCGCTGTGCGAGAAGAACCGGTAGCCGTGGTCCGTGAGCTCGCGCCGCAGTTCCTTGTAGTTGTAGATGCAGCCGTTCCAGGCCACCGCGAGGCCCAGCTCCGAGTCGACCATCGGCTGGGCGCCGGCTTCGGTCAGGTCGATGATCTTGAGGCGCCGATGCCCCAGGGCGACCCGGCCCTGTGACCAGGCTCCCGCCGCGTCCGGCCCCCTGGGCGCCATGACGGCAGCCATCGCTGACACCGCCGCTACGTCGGGAACCCGGCCGTCGAGTCGAACCTCACCGGTGAGTCCACACACTCCTTTGACCCTACCGCGAGCCGATCCGAGCGCCCAGCGCGCCCGTGGCGGCAGGTAGCCGACGCCGATGCCAAAGACGCGATTTCGTTTCCTGGATCGGCAAGGACGGCTTATCGTTTCCTGGACCACAGTTTGCTGGGAGGCTGATGTGGACGGGCCACGCTGATGCTGGTCGACTATTACCTGCGGATCCTGCACATGGATCGGCGGTTACCGCTCAATTTCGACGTGGGCCCGCTGCACGTGCATCTGTACGCGCGGTCCGTGTTCTTCCTGTGGGTCACCGTGGTGATCCTGGTGATCGCCGGCGTCGTCGTGCTTGCGTCGCGCCGGCGCGAGCTGATCCGGCGGTGGACCACCTGGGTGATGATCGCGCCGGTGGTCGGCATCCCCATCTGGGTAGGCCGGGGCACCACCGCGACGCTGGCCGCCGCGCTGGCCGTGGTCGCGGTGTTCGAGTACGCGCGACTGGTGAAACTCGGCAAGGTCGACACGTATCTGCTGCTGGCGCTGGCCGTGCTGTATCCGGTCGCGGCCTGGCTGCACCCGCCGCTGCTGCGGCTCGCACCGATCATCGTGCTGGGGTGTGCGCTGCCTTCGGTGTTCAGCGGCGACGTCGAGCACGGCAGCAGGCGGACCACCTTCACCGCGTTCGGTTCGGTGTGGATCTGTTGGTCCCTGGCGCACCTGGTGACGTTGTGGTCGGACGCGTATCTGGTGTGCTTCGCGGCCGCGGCCACCGACGTCGCGGCCTGGTGCGGCGGCAAGGGCCTGCGCTACTTCCGGTGGGCCCGAAAGCCGTTGTCCCCGTTGAGCCCCAACAAGACGGTCGGCGGCTTGGTCGGCGCGGTGGTGGGGGCCTTTCTGGTGCTGACGTTGCTGGGCACGATGACCATCGGCCTGCTGGTGGCGGTGGCCTTCGGCGGGGTGCTCGGCGACCTCGTCGAATCGATGGTCAAGCGGCAGGCACAGGTCAAGGACGCGGGCTCGTGGCTGCCGGGCTTCGGCGGTCTGCTCGACCGGATCGACTCGTTGTTGCTGGTCCTGCCGCTGGCCTATCTGCTCGGTTGAGCGGGCGCCGAACGTGCTCTCAGGGCGAAAAATTCCCGAAAATCTCGCCCTGAGAACACGTTCGGCGCGGGGTCTGTGCGGCTTGGCGTCCGTCAGGCGGCGTGCGCCAGCTCGAGCGGCTTGGGTGACGACCCATCCCGCAAGGCCACGACCTGCTCGCGCAGCTGCGCCGCGGACGTGTCCGCCGGGTTGACGGGCTCACCGATGCGGACCCGCATTGGCGCGTGGGAGATGAAGCTGGCGCCCTTGGGCAGCACCTCCGCAGTGCCCAGCACCGCCACCGGGACGATCGGCACGCCGCAGTCGCGCGCCAATCGGACAGCACCGGAACGGAATTCGGCGATGTTCCCGTCCGTCGACCGGGTGCCCTCGGGGTAGATGACGACGGTGCGTCCGGCCTTCAGCGCCGGGCGGGCCGCGGCCAGCAGCTGGGCGTAGGTGTCCTTGCCGGACCGCCGCACGGGCAGGATGCCGATCAACGACGACGCCACGAAGCGGCGCACCGGGACGTCGAACCAGTAGTCGGCCGCCGCGGCGAACACCGGCTGGGCGCCGGCGGGCAGCGCGGCCAGCAGCACCGCGGTGTCGGCGTGCGAGGAGTGGTTGGCCACCACCACGCAGCCGCCCGGAACGCGCCAGCGGCCGGTCACGGTCAGGCCCCCCGACACGGCGCACACCGCCCGCCACAGCCGGTGCCGCAGCACGCTGCTGATCCGGGTCGCGGTCATGATGCCAGCACCGCCAATTCCTGCGTGGCCTGGTCGGCCGGCCCGTCCTGACGCTTCGCGGCCAGCTCCCGGTGGGCGGCCCGCAGCCGCAGCGCGGTGGTGATCAGCGAGCCGTTCACCAGCTGGGTCGACACCACCGGCAGGATGACGGGGAATGCGGTGGCCAGGAAAACGAACAGGCAGCGCTCGGTCTTGCCGAGCGGGCCACCGTTGCGGCGCGGCGCGCCGGCGGCGGCTGCGGCCAGCGAGGCGAAGGTGGGCAGCGTCGCGGCCAACGCGGCCACCAGCACCATGAGCACCGGCCAGGACAGCCAGTGCAGCCCCGGGCCGCGCTGCCGCGCCGCCCACACCGCCAGGCCCGCGAAGGTCAACAGGTCCGACGCGCGATCGCCGATCTCGTTGACGACGAATCCCCACGGCCGGCTCACGCCGCGAGCGCGGGCGACGGCGCCGTCGAGGTTGGCTCCGGCCAGCCGCAGTGCCAGGAACACCGCCGTCAGCGGCCACCATCCCAGCGCGACGGTCACCCCGGCCACGCCCGCCGCCAGCACCCCGGCGAGGGTAAAGAGGTCCGGGGAGATGTTTCGCCGCACCGCGACATTCACGATCGGGGTCAACCGGCGGGTGTACCACGGCTTCAGCGCGTAGAGGCCCTGCCATTTCCGCGGAGCCTTGGCCGCGGCCGGCACCGGGGCGACGGCGGGGGCGACCACCCTGATCCGGGGAAGCGTGGAAGTCTCGGTCACCGCGAGCGCGCGCGATCCCGACGCGTAGCAGCCGCGGTGCGCGATGCGGGGCTCGCTCACGGGGCTCAGCGTGCTGATGCCGCGCGTGCGCTGTGTCGGCGCGTTGTCGAGGTCGGTGCTCACCGGGTTTCCTCTCGGGTTGGTGGTCTGTAGTTGTGTGCAAGTTGACCGGTCCCCCGCCGCTACCGGTCCCAAGATCTCCGACCGCAGCGGCCCGGCGGGCCGGTCGCCGTGACCGGCGACGCATACGTTGCTGCACGACGCTTGCCGCTTCGTCGCGAAGTTCTTGCGGAATTCTTGCGGCCGCTCGGCGAGAAGTACGCCCAGATTTCGGTTACCGTTCAACCAAGTCGTTCTTGACTTGAAGCCGATTCACCCGTTGAGGGGGAGGCCATGACCCGGACGAGCGCGGGTCCCGCGAAATGGTCGACGGCCTGCGGGGTCGCACTGGCCGCGGCGGCGCTGCTTGGCGCGGCGCCCGCGTCGGCCGAGCCGATCGACGACACGTTCGTCGCGGCCCTCGCGAAAAACGGGATATCCATGTCCGACCGCAACGCCGCGGTTTCGATGGGCCACACGGTGTGCGCCGCATTCGACAGGGGCGAGCCGTCAACCGCGGCGGCGATGCGGATCGTGAAGGACACCGATCTTTCACCGAAGCAGGCCGGCTACTTCGTCGGGCTTTCGGTGGCCGCCTACTGCCCGCAATATCGGGGCAAGACCGACAACTCGATGAACTGGATGGTGCCCTTCCCGCCGATGATGTGAGAGCGAGTTCGTGCGCGCCGCTCATGTTGGCGCGCGGACACGGCGCTTTCGCCGGGCCGGGTGGCCGAGTTATTTTTGAATGGACGCAATTTCGCCCGCATAAACGAGGAACCGTGGCCCACGGGACGTGGTCGACAGTGATTGCGGCCCTGCTGTCCGCCGCAGCGCCGCTCTTCGCCGCGCCGGCATCGGCCGACTCGAACGATGACGCTTTCATCGCAGCCCTTGCGAGCCAGGCGATCCCGATACCCGACAACAACGTGGCCATTCAGATGGGCCGTAACATGTGCGCCCTGCTCGACCAGGGCACGACGCGGCCCCTGCTGGTGATGAAGCTGATGAAGGACGCGAATCTCTCGGCTAGACAGGCCGGCTTCTTCCTGGGGTTGTCGTCGTCCGCGTACTGCCCGCAATACCGGACGACCGCCGGGTGAGGCACGCGTGCCGGTCACGCCGACCTCAGGCCGCCCTGATCTTCCGTCACCTCGCTGGGAACCGGCGGCACTCGGGTGGCGCGCACGTAGACGTTGTCGCCCTCACGGAGGGCGAGCGCTTCGGCGTCGCCGCGGGTGATCTGGGCGGTGAACGGGCCGCCGGTGGCCGCG
>NZ_LZLY01000054.1 GCF_001673535.1 Mycobacterium sp. 1081908.1
CCGAATTCGATGAGCGCCTTGAGCATCTGGGCGATCAGCGAGGCGCCGTTGGTGAGGATTTCCCGGCGGCGGGCCCGGCGGGGCCCAGAGGCCGATCAGGGTGGCGGCCCCGAAGGCCCCGACGGCGAGCCCGACCAACCCGCTGCCGACGGCGACACCGACCGGGTGTCGCTGTAGGACCGAAGGTGGAGTTGCGGGGGTTGATTCCTCAGCGGTCACTGTGCCTCCTACTAGTCGCTGCGTTACGTCGGCGACGGTAGGAAGCCGCGCTGAAGTCAACCTGAAGAGCGGCCCGTGGGGCTCATATCTTCAGGTTCGGTTCAGAAATCGGCAGCGACGTCAGCCGACGACGGCCGGCTCGGGCGACGGCTCGACACCCTGCGCCTTGCGGCGATGGTGCCGCCGGAACTGGCGGATCTCGATGATCAGCCCCGTCAGCCCCAGGGCGCCGGTGCACACCGACACCAGGAGCAGCAGGGGGCTGGGGTGACTGGCGAGCGCGTCGCCGAGGATCACGACGGCGGCGGTGCCGGGCAGCAAACCGGCCAGCGTCGCCAGCGTGTACGGCGCCACCCGCACGGCCGATGCGCCGGCCGCGTAGTTGATCGCCGAAAACGGCACCGCGGGGATCAACCTCAGCGAGAAGATCGCCAGCCAGCCGCGCTCGCGCAGGCGCTCGTCGACCGTGTCGATCGAGCGGTGGCGAACCAGCCGGTTGAGCTGCCACCCGGCCGCGCGCACCAGCAGCATCGCGATGACCGCGCTCGCGGCGCTGGCGACCACCGCGATGGCCACCCCCAGCAGGGGGCCGAACAGCAGCCCGGCGGCCAGGGTGAATGCGGTGCGGGGGACCGGCACCACGGTGACCACCATGTGCGCGGCGAGAAACGCCACCGGGAACCACGGACCCACCGACTCCGCCCAGTCCCGCATCTGCACCGGCGTCGGCAGGGGAAGCCAGGTGGCCACCGCGACCAGGACTGTGATACCGACCACTGTCGCGGCCGTCCGCGGCCCGGACAGCTGACGGGCCGTCGCGGCCAGTGCGCAGCCGACGGCGCGCAGTCGCTCGGTGATTTTGCAGGTGGCGGAAGCCGTCACGCCTGTCAAGGTTACGGGGCAGAGCCGAATAAGTCCTTTCCCGAGGCTGGCGTTTCATCGCCGCGCCCGGCCGGCGCGCCCCGGTCGCCGCCCCGCGCGGTTTTTTGCCGGGAGGGCCGATCAATTAGCCTCGTCAGTAAGTGGCAGAGCCCCATTTACTGGGAAAAAGGGAGCAATCGGTGTCCATTGATGTACCCGAACTCGCCGACCTGGAGCAGGTTCGCGGGCGTTGGCGCAGTGCCGTCGCCGGTGTGCTGTCGAAGAGCTCGCGCAAGGATCCCGAGCAACTGGGGGACGAGCCCGAACGGCTGCTGGAAACCCCGACCTATGACGGGATCGCCGTCCGGGCGCTCTACACCGCGCTCGACGAGCTCCCCGAACCCGCGCTGCCCGGCGAGTGGCCCTACGTGCGTGGCGGCGACGCGGCCCGCGACGTCGACGCCGGCTGGAAGGTCGCCGAGGCGTTCCCCGCGCCGGGCTGCGATGACCCCAACGCCGCGGTGCTGGCCGCCCTCGCCGACGGCGTCAGCGCGCTGCTGGTCCGGGTGGGCGAGCGCGGGGTGGCGGCCGGCGAGCTCGGGCGGCTGCTCGCGGGCGTGTACCTGGATCTGGTGCCGGTGATCGTGGACGCGGGCGCCGACTACGCCGAGGCCTGCGACGCCGTGCTGGCGTTGGTCGACCAGGTGGATGCCGACAAGCGCGGCGCCCTGTCGATCGACCTCGGCGCGGACCCGTTGACCGCGTCGCTGAGCGGCCGGGAATCCCCGTCGACCGAGCAGGCGGTCGCCGTGGCCACCCGCGTGGCCGGACGCCATGGCGTGCGCGCGGTCACCGTCGACGGGCCCGCCTTCCACAACCTCGGCGCCAACGCGAGCTGGGAGCTGGCCGGCAGCCTCGCGGCCGCGGTGGCCTACCTCCGGCTGCTCACCGAGGCCGGGGTCCCGGTCGGACAAGCGTTGCGGCAGATCAGCTTCCGGCTGGCGGCCGACGACGACCAGTTCATGACCATCGCCAAGGTCCGCGCCCTGCGCCAGCTGTGGGCGCGCGTCGCCGAGGTCGTCGGCGAGCCGGAGGCCGGCGCGGCGGTGGTACACGCGGAGACCTCGCTGCCGATGATGACCCAGCGCGACCCGTGGGTGAACATGCTGCGCGGCACGGTGGCCGCGTTCGGCGCGGGCGTCGGCGGCGCCGACACGGTGCTGGTGTTGCCCTTCGACGTGGCCATCCCCGGCGGCTTTCCCGGCGTGGGACGCGGCTTCGCGCGCCGCATCGCCCGCAACACCCAGCTGCTGCTGCTGGAGGAGTCGCACGTCGGACGGGTGTTGGACCCGGCCGGCGGATCCTGGTACGTCGAGGACCTCACCGAGCAACTCGCGCAGTTGGCGTGGCAGCAGTTCCAGGCCACCGAGGAGCGCGCGGCCCGCGGCGGGTTCGCCGACGCGCGCGACTACATCGCCGAGCAGATCGCCGGCGTCGCCGCGCGGCGCGCCGACGACATCGCGCACCGCCGCACCGCGATCACCGGCGTCAACGAATATCCAAACCTGGAGGAACCGCCCCTGCCGCAAGGGGACCCGCCATCCGGAACCCGGCGCTACGCGGCCGAGTTCGAGGCGCTGCGGGACCGTTCCGACGCCTTCCTGGCGCGCACGGGCTCGCGCCCCAAGGCGTTGCTGCTGCCGCTCGGCCCGTTGGCCGAGCACAACATTCGGACGACGTTCGCGGCCAACCTGCTGGCGTCGGGCGGCATCGAGGCGATCAACCCGGGGCCGGTCGACGCTGCCGGGATCGCGGCCGCGGTGGCCGAGGCCGATTCGGCGGTGGCCATCGTCTGCGGCACCGACAAGCGCTATCACGACGAGGCATCGGGCGTCGTGGAGGCGGCCCGAGGCGCCGGTGTGACGAGGGTGTACCTGGCGGGCCCGGAGCAGGCGCTCGGAGACGCCCCGCATCGGCCGGACGAATACCTGACCGCGAAAATCAATGCGGTGGAAGCCTTGTCGAACCTGCTCACCCGGTTGGGAGCGTAGTGCCATGACGATGACCACACCTGCCATCGGCAGCTTCTCCGACGTCCCGCTGCACGGCGATCGCGATGCGCGCCCACCCGCCGAGGCCGCGGCGCAGCAGCATGCCGCCGCCGACTGGCATACGCCCGAAGGCATCGACGTCAAACCGGTGTACGTCGCCGCCGATCGTGCCGCGGCGGCGGCCGAGGGTTATCCGCTGAACAGTTTCCCGGGCGAGCCCCCCTTCGTGCGCGGCCCCTACCCGACGATGTACGTCAACCAGCCGTGGACGATTCGCCAGTACGCCGGGTTCTCCACCGCGGCCGATTCCAACGCCTTCTACCGCCGCAACCTCGCCGCCGGCCAGAAGGGCCTGTCGGTGGCCTTCGACCTGGCCACCCACCGCGGCTACGACTCCGACCACCCCCGCGTCCAGGGCGACGTCGGAATGGCCGGTGTGGCAATCGATTCCATCCTGGACATGCGGCAGCTGTTCGACGGCATCGACCTGTCGGCGGTGTCGGTGTCGATGACCATGAACGGCGCCGTGCTGCCGATCCTGGCGCTGTACGTGGTGGCCGCCGAGGAGCAGGGGGTGCCGCCGGAGAAACTGGCCGGCACCATCCAGAACGACATCCTCAAAGAGTTCATGGTGCGCAACACCTACATCTATCCGCCCAAGCCGTCGATGCGCATCATCTCCGACATCTTCGCCTACACCAGCGCCAAGATGCCCAAGTTCAACTCGATCTCGATCTCCGGGTATCACATCCAAGAGGCCGGTGCCACAGCGGATTTGGAGCTGGCCTACACCTTGGCCGACGGCGTCGACTACATCAAGGCGGGCCTGGACGCCGGGCTGGACATCGACAAATTCGCGCCCCGGCTGTCGTTCTTCTGGGGCATCGGCATGAACTTTTTCATGGAGGTCGCCAAGCTGCGCGCCGGCCGGCTGCTGTGGAGTGAGCTGGTCGCGGGATTCGGCGCCAAGAACGCCAAATCCCTTTCCCTGCGCACACATTCGCAGACCTCGGGCTGGTCGCTGACCGCCCAGGACGCCTTCAACAACGTCGCGCGCACCTGCATCGAGGCGATGGCCGCCACCCAGGGGCACACGCAGTCGCTGCACACCAACGCGCTGGACGAGGCGCTGGCGCTGCCGACCGACTTCTCGGCCCGGATCGCGCGCAACACCCAGCTGTTGCTGGCGCAGGAGTCGGGCACCACCAGGCCGATCGACCCGTGGGGCGGCTCCTATTACGTGGAGTGGCTGACGCACCGGCTCGCGCAAGCGGCCCGCGGCCACATGGCCGAGATCGCCGAGCACGGCGGCATGGCGCAGGCCATCGACGACGGCATCCCCAAGATGCGCATCGAGGAGGCCGCCGCGCGCACCCAGGCCCGCATCGACTCGGGCCAGCAGCCCGTGATCGGGGTCAACAAGTACCAGGTCACCGAGGACCAGGAAATCGAGGTGCTCAAGGTCGAGAACAGCCGGGTGCGCGCCGAGCAGTTGGCGAAACTGCGGGAGCTGCGGGCCGCCCGGGACTCCTCTGCCGTCGAGGCCGCCCTGGCCGAGCTGTCGCGCGCCGCGGCCGCGCATGGCCGCGCGGGTGAAGACGGCCTGGGCAACAACCTGCTGGCGCTGGCCATCGACGCGGCCCGGGCCAAGGCCACCGTGGGCGAGATTTCCGACGCGCTGGAAAAGGTGTATGGCCGTCACCAGGCGGAGATCCGTACTATCGCCGGGGTCTACCGTCACGAAGCCGGAAAGGCGACCAACATCGCAACCGCCACCGAATTGGTCCAGAAGTTCGCCGAGGCCGACGGTCGCCGGCCCCGGATTCTGGTGGCCAAGATGGGCCAGGACGGCCACGACCGGGGGCAGAAGGTCATCGCCACGGCGTTCGCCGACATCGGTTTCGACGTCGACGTCGGGTCGCTGTTCTCCACGCCCGAGGAGGTGGCCCGCCAGGCCGCCGACAACGACGTGCACGTCATCGGCGTCTCGTCGCTGGCCGCCGGGCACCTGACGCTGGTGCCGGCGCTGCGCGACGCCCTGGCCGAGGTCGGACGGCCCGACATCATGATCGTGGTCGGTGGCGTCATCCCGCCCGGCGACTTCGACGAGCTGTACGCCGCCGGGGCCACCGCCATTTTCCCGCCCGGAACGGTGATCGCCGACGCCGCGATCGGCCTGCTGCACAAGCTTGCCGACCGGCTTGAATACAAGCTGGATTAGCGCGCATTCACCGAATGTGTTGGTGATCTTGGATCGTCACCGACGCGCCCGAATCGTCGCCCGATCCCGGCGCGCGATGCATTCATGATCGGGCGATTGTCCGACGGGTAATCGCCCATTTTGAAAGCCCGTCAAAGGGCAAAAGTCTCTATCGCCTTCGCGCTAAATAGGCTATTCTCCGGCAAACCTTTTCGGGAAAGGTGGCCCTGATGCCGGTGTTGGCCATTCCCACTTATCCGGCAGACCAGTTTATTCCGCGTAGCTACCCGCAGCTCACCGCGCGACTCTTCGCGGCTTACGCGCTGACCTCGACCTGGGTGATCGTCTGCGTTATCGCCCACATGTATTTCCAGAGGGTTGTCTTTTCCAACGATTTATGGTGGCTGCAGTACTACGTCGGCAATTACGCGCCGGGATTTGTGCGGCGCGGTCTCGGCGGCGAACTGATCCGCATATTCGCCCCCGGGCACTACTTCACCGCCGCCTACGCGATGCTGTGGGCGTCGATACTCGTTTGGCTGATCGCCCTCGCCGCGCTGGCGTGGCGGATTCTCACCGTCCCGTCCGGGGGAGCCAGGTCCCAGCGCAAGGTCATGCTGGCCCTGCTGGTTCCGGTGCTGCCCTTCTCGCTTTCCTACGCCATCTACAGCCCGCATCCCGAACTCTTCGGGATGACCGCGCTGCTGGCCTACAGCGTCGCCCTCACCGCGGTGAGCACCCCCCGCGCCAGGATGAGCCTCAGCGCGCTGTACGGAATCGCGATCGCGGTGCTGGTCCTGATGCACGAGGCGATCCCACTCGCGTTCGCGCTCGGAGCGGTTTTGGCGATCGTCGTCCTCGCGAAGGATTCGGCACGTGCCACCCAGCGAATGTGCGCCGCCTTGGCGGTCGGTCCGGGGATCGTCTCGACGCTCCTGGTCGCCGCGCTGGGGCGCCGCGACGTCGCGGCGCAGTTATGTGCCCACGTCCCGCACGGGATGATCGAACATCCGTGGGGGGTTTCCACCACGCCGCAGAAAGCCCTCGACTATATGCTCGGCCGGGTCGAGAGCCGGACGGACTTTCACGACTTCATGTGCAATAAAGTGATCCCGATTTTCGACTCCGACACGGCCGGCGCCGTATACATGGTTTTGCATTGGGGCTTCTTCCCGCTGCTGGGCGCCTTTGTCCTCGGGGTGGTGTATTTCGCCGGAACTGCAGGGACAATCCGGTATTTCTCCGGCGTTCCGGTCCGTGCGTTCCTCGGCGAATTTCGTCATAATCTCGTCCTGCCCCTGTTGGGGGCGGCGTTGGTGGTCCCCCTGTTCGTCACCGCCGTCGACTGGACCCGGTGGTGGATATTGATCACGTTCGACGTGGCCGTCGTGTACCTGCTGTACGCGGTCAGCAGACCGGAGATCGAGCAGGTGCCGTCGAGGAGAAACGTCCTGCTCTGGGTCTACGTGGTCGTCGCCCTGGCGTTGCTGCCGACCGGGGCGGCCAACAACGTCGGCGTGTGGAGCGTGCACCTTTTCTGACCGGGCGGCCCTATACGCTGGGGGATCGTGTCGGAAATCGAGGCGTTGGCCGAGGCGGTTCGCGGCGGCGATCGTGCGGCGCTGCCACGGGCGATCACCCTGCTGGAGTCCACGCGCGCCGACCACCGCGAGAAGGCCCAGCGGCTGCTGCTGGAGTTGATGCCGCACGCCGGCAACGCGCGCCGCGTCGGCATCAGCGGGACCCCGGGGGTGGGCAAGTCCACCAGCATCGAGGCGCTCGGCATGCACCTGATCGAACGGGGCCACCGGGTCGCGGTGCTGGCCGTCGATCCGTCGTCGACCCGCACCGGCGGCTCCATCCTCGGCGACAAGACGCGGATGGCCCGCCTGGCGGTCCACCAGGACGCCTACATCCGTCCGTCCCCGACGTCGGGCACCTTGGGCGGGGTGGCCAAGGCCACGCGGGAAACCATCGTCCTGCTGGAGGCCGCCGGGTTCGACGTGATCCTCGTCGAGACGGTCGGCGTCGGCCAGTCCGAGGTGGCCGTGGCAAACATGGTCGACACCTTCGTGCTGCTGACGCTGGCGCGCAGCGGCGACCAGCTGCAGGGCATCAAGAAGGGCGCGCTGGAGCTGGCCGACATCGTCGTGGTGAACAAAGCCGACGGGGAGCACCTGCCCGAGGCGCGCAAGGCCGCGCGGGAGCTGTCCGCGGCGATCAGGTTGATCCATCCGGGCGAAACGCTCTGGCGGCCACCGGTTCTCACGATGAGCGCGACGGAGGGTACCGGCCTGGCCGAGCTGTGGGAGACGATCGAGCGCCATCACCGAGTGCTTTCCGACGCCGGGGAACTCGACGAGCGCCGGCGGGCGCAGCAGGTCGATTGGACGTGGCAGATGGTCCGCGACACGGTCCTGGACCGAGTGATGTCCAACCCCGGCGTCCGCAAAATCCGCGCCGACCTCGAACGCCAGGTCAAGGCGGGGGAGCTGACGCCCGCGCTGGCGGCGCAGCAAATCCTCAAGGCCGCGTCCACCTAACGGAAAGGTAAATTAACCGCGGTTTTCCCGGCGGAAGGTATGGAATTTAAGTAAATTCGATAGCGTGACGATGGAGTCTCGGGTCGCTCGCCGCGCGGTCCCTGTTCACGATGGCCCCGACGCAGGTCATCGCGTGTCCGGCGCGGCGGATCCACACTTTTCGTGCGTCGTTCGAGCCTTCTCCACCATGTTCCCGGCCCGCCGATTCGGTGGTGGGGCCCTGGCCGTCTACGTCGACGGCCGGCCCGCCGTCGACGTGTGGAGCGGCTGGGCGGACCGGGGTGGTCACGTGCCGTGGTCTGCCGACACCGCACCCATGGTTTTCTCGGCAACCAAGGGCATGGCCGCCACGGTCATCCACCGGCTCGCCGACCGAGGGCTCATCGACTACGAGGCGCCCGTCGCCGAGTACTGGCCGGAATTCGCGGCCAACGGCAAGGCCGAACTCACCGTGCGCGAGGTGATGAGGCACACCGCCGGGCTGTCGGGCCTGCGCGGCGCCACCCAGGAAGACCTGCTCGACCACGTCGTGATGGAGGAGCGCCTGGCGGCCGCCCCACCGGGACGCCTGCTGGGCAAATCCGCGTATCACGCGCTGACGTTCGGCTGGCTGATGTCGGGGCTGGCCCGCGCGGTGACCGGAAAGGGCATGCGCGCCCTGTTCCGCGAGGAGCTGGCCGAGCCCCTGGGCACCGACGGGATGCACCTGGGCCGGCCACCGGCCGGGTCCCCGACGCGCGTCGCGCAGATCATCATGCCGCAGAGCATCGTCGGCAACCCGGCCCTGTCCTACGTGACGCGCAAGGTCGCAAACGAGCTGTCCGGTGGCTGGCGCTCCATGTACTTCCCCGGCTTCTTCGCCGCCGCCCAGGGTGAGATCCCGCTGCTGGACGGCGAGATCCCGGCGGCCAACGGGGTGGTCACGGCCCGCGCGCTGGCGCGGATGTACGGGGCGATCGCCAACGGCGGGGAGATCGACGGTACCCGATTCCTGTCGCGGGAGCTGGTCGCCGGCCTGACGGGCCGGCGCAGCCTGCGTCCGGACCGAAACCTGTTCGTGCCGTTGGCCTTCCACCTGGGCTACCACAGCCTGCCGATCGGCAACGTGATGCCGGGCTTCGGGCACGTCGGGCTGGGCGGTTCGGTCGGCTGGGCCGACCCCGCGGAAGGCATCTCGTTCGCGCTGGTGCACAACCGGTTGCTGACACCGTTCGTGATGACCGATCACGCCGCGTTCGTCGGGATCTACAAACTGATCCGCGACGCCGCCGCGAAGGTCCGCAAGCGCGGCCTGCAGCCGGTGACCGAGTTCGGGGCGCCGTTCTCGGAGCCGGGAGCCGTCGCCGGCTAGGGCGGCCCGCCCGGCGATCCCGCAAACGAATCCGGCTGGATGGTTTGCTGAAAACATCCATGCTCGAACACGTCGGTCTCATACGCTCCGACCGCGGGATATACGGGTTATGGGCAAGGGTTCGAGGGGGCGTTTCGGAGGGAATTCGACTCCCGGCATTCGGGTGGCGATCTCCGTTTTGCGCGGCGAAAGGGCTTGTCGCCAAGGCGACTTGCCCCAAGGGGGCGGCTACCCGATGCGTGAACACTATGAATCGACGCTGGACCACTCGGCCGTCGGCCTGCTGCCGCGGGCCGCTTCCGCCGCGGCCGCCGAGCGCGACGCCCCCTCGGGGACCACGACCGCGCCGACAGGGACACCGCCGCGGCGGAGAGGCACGTTCGCCCTGCTGGCGGCGGTGGCCTGCACCGTCCTCGGCGCCAAGCTCATCGTCGTCTCCACGCTCGGCTCGACGGTGCCGCTGCTCGATCAATGGGACGGGGAGGGCGCGGGGCTCTATTCGCCCTACCTGAGGGGCGCGCTGTCCGTCACCGATCTCTTCGCCCCGCACAACGAACACCGCATCTTCGTTTTCCGGCTGTTTGCGCTGGCCCACCTCGAGCTGGCCGGCGAGTGGAACACGCGCCTCGAGATGATCTTCGGCGCGATCGTGCACACCGCGGCGATCACCTGGTTCGCGGCGCTGCTGATGCCCCTCGTCGCGGCGCAACGCCGGTTGCTCCTGGCGTGCTTCGTCGCTTTCCTGTTTGCCGTTCCGGTGGTCTACGAGAACGCGCTGTGGGCGTTTCAGGGCCAGGTGTACCTCGCCCTGTTCTTCGGCGTCGCAACTCTGGCCGCGTTGGCCGGGGCGCGGCCGTTCTCCGCGTGCTGGTTTTGCGGGTCGGCCGCCGCGATCCTCAGCTACTTCTCCTTCGCGACCGGGGTGGCCGCCGTCCTGGCGGCGGTGCTGCTGGTGGGTGTGCAGTTGGCGACCAACGCCAGAACGCGGTGCGGTCGTGAGTTCGCCGGGTTCGTCGTCCTGGCGGCACTCGCCCTGGCGATGGTCGTGTGGACGGCGTCGTGCGCGCGTCCGATGAGCACTCCGTGGACCTTCATCCAGGGATTGCTGGTGCTGTTTGCCCTGGCCGGGTTCGGATTCGTGCCATCGGTCGCGTTCTGCTACCGCACGATCGCGAGGCGCCCCGGGATCTCGGACCGCGCCTGGGTGGCGGTGGCAATTTGCGGGTGGCTCGCCATCCAGTTGGTGTTGTTCGCCTATGGCCGTGGGGCCGCCGTCGGGGTGCGCTATTTGGACATCGTCCTGCTCGTCTATCCCGTCGGACTGATGGCGATGTTCGCGCTCGCCGACGATGCGCGCGCGACGCGGTTCAGCCGGTTCGGGGGCGCCGCGAGGTGGATGTTCGCCGTCGTCGCGGCGATCGCACTGCTGGGCTACTACGGGTCGGCGCTCGGGGCCATCGATTGGCGCAAATCCGCACAACAACAGACGGTCCACGCGCAGGCCTACCTCGCTCGGGGAAACGTCGACAACCTCAGGTCGACGGGCCGGGGCGGGCACGGGATCGAGCTCGCCCACCCGAACCCGCAGCGGCTGGCCCAGGTTCTCGGCGATCCCTACGTCAGGGCGATCCTGCCGCCCGAAATCCGGCCCGCGGACGCCGACAACGCCGGGGCCCGCAACCGCATGTGGCTCAAGGGGGCATTAGCCAGGGACACCGCCACGGCGGTCCACCTCATGCTCGCGGCGGGACCCATCCTGCTGGCGCTGGGGGCGGGCTTGTTTTTTGCCGCCGGAGCGCGACGGACCGCGACGTGAATTAAACGTTGCGGCGGCGTTTCCGTTCGGGCGGATTTGCTGAAAACGCCCACGTTCGGGAACCTCAACTCATAGGCTCCCCACAGTAAGCCGTGAACGTCGAGGTAGCTCGGGTATGCCGGAGCGATCGCAAGAAGGAAAGCAGTGGGGAGGCGGCGGTTCACATGGTGGCTCAATCCGATAAGCGCATCTGCATCATCGGCGGCGCCGGGCACGTCGGGCTGCCGCTGGCGCTCGTGCTCGCGGACGAGGGTTTCAACGTCGACATCCTCGACACGAACGCCAGTGCCCTGAAGACGATCATGGCCGGCCGAATGCCCTTCGTGGAGAACGGGGCCCAGGATCTGCTCAAGCGGTTGCTGCCCACCGGGCGCATCTCGGCGACCACCGATTCGTGGGCGGTCAGGAATTCCGACATCGTGATCTGCGTCGTCGGGACGCCGGTGGACGAATACCTGACGCCGAAGGCGCATACCTTTTTTCGCATCATCGACGAGATCAGCCCGTACTTCCACGACGGGCAGACGCTCGTCCTGCGCAGCACCGTCTACCCGGGGTTGAGCCAGCGCGTCCACGACATGTTCGCCGAGCGGGGTATCGGCGTGCACGTCACCTTCTGCCCCGAGCGCATCGCGCAGGGCCACTCGATCCGCGAGCTGAGGGAGATTCCGCAGATCATCAGCGGGTTCGACGCCGAGGGGTGCCGGATCGTTCGCGAGCTCTTCTCGCGGATAACCCCCGAGATCATCGAGGTGGAGCCGCAGGAAGCCGAGCTGGCCAAGCTGTTCTGCAACGCCTACCGCTACATCCAGTTCGCGGTCGCCAACCAGTTCTACCTACTCAGCCGCGAGGCCGGCCTCGACTTCGACCGCATTCATCACGCGGCGACGTACAAGAACAAGCGTGTCGACAGCCTGCCCAGAGCCGGGCTGGCCGCGGGCCCGTGCTTGCTGAAGGACACCATGCAGCTCGCCGGCTTCAGCAACAACAACTTCATGCTGGGACACGCGGCCATGCTGATCAACGAGGGCCAGCCGCAGTTCATCGTCAACCAGCTCAAGCGGCGGGTCAACCTGCGCGACAAGACCGTCGGCCTGCTCGGCATGACGTTCAAGGCCGACTGCGACGACACGCGCGACTCGCTGAGCTTCAAGCTCCGGCACCTGCTCATGCTCGAGGCCAAAAAGGTGATGCTGCACGACCCCTTCCTGGACGGCCCGGATTACTACGCGCTGGACGCGGTGTTGGGCCGTGCCGACGTCCTCGTCATCGGCGTGCCGCACTCGATCTATCGCGGCCTGCAGATACCCAAAGACAAGATTGTCGAGGATGTCTGGGGCTGCTTGGACGTGACGGAGGCCGAAGCGGGCGCGAAGAACGGGACCCCGTTGGCGACGCTCGGCACCGGGACACCGGCCAAGTGAAAGTTCTGGTAACCGGTAGCGCGGGTGATCGTCGTAGCTCTTCTTGACCTTGCCGTACTTCGAGTAGTTGTCGATGCCGACGACCTCATGGCCGGCACGCAGCAGCTCGTCGACCACGTATCCGTTGATGAATCCCGCGCTACCGGTTACCAGAACTTTCACTTGGCCGGTGTCCCGGTGCCGAGCGTCGCCAACGGGGTCCCGACCGCC
>NZ_LZLY01000055.1 GCF_001673535.1 Mycobacterium sp. 1081908.1
AGCGCCACAAGGGCATTGGCGACGTTGTAGTGGCCGGGCAGCCGGATGCCGACGCGATGGTGCACGCCCGCGGGGTCCACTGCGGTGAACTCCTGTCCGCCCGCGCCCATCGGCGCCACGTCGACGGCGCGCCAGTCGGCCGCTTCGCCGGTGGCGCTGACGGTCACAGCGTCGCCGGCCCTCATGGCCATCGCGCGCCCGGCGTCGTCGTCGATGCAGACGATGACCCCGCGGGCGTGCACCATCGCGTCGGCATCCGGCTGCCCGGCCACTACAACGTCGCCAATGCCCTTGTGGCGCTGGCGATCCTGGACGCGGTGGGCGTCTCGCCCGAGCAGGCGGCCCCGGGCCTGCTGCAGACCCGCGTCCCAGGGCGGCTGGAAGAGATCGACCGCGGCCAGGACTTCCTGGCGCTGGTCGACTACGCCCACAAGCCCGAGGCGTTGCGGGCGGTGTTGACCACGCTGGCGCGCCCGGACCGCCGCGTGGCGGTGGTGTTCGGCGCCGGCGGCGACCGCGATCCCGGCAAGCGGTCCTCGATGGGCGCGATCGCCGCGGAACTGGCCGATCTGGTCGTCGTCACCGACGACAACCCCCGCAGCGAAGATCCGGCGGCGATCCGCCGCGAGATTCTGGCCGGGGCGGCCGAGGGCGGGCACCCGGCGCAGGTGGTTGAGATCGGCGACCGCCGCGAAGCGATCAGGCATGCGGTCGGCTGGGCGGGCCCGGGGGACGTGGTGGTCATCGCCGGCAAGGGTCACGAAACCGGGCAAAGCGCGGGCGGCGAGGTCCGTCCGTTCGACGACCGGGTGGAGCTCGCCCAGGCGCTGGAGGCCCGCCGGTGATCGACCTGACCGTCGCCCAGATCGCCGAAATCGTCGGCGGCACACTGGCGGACATCACCCCGGACGCCGCGGCGGAACTGCGCGTCACCGGCACCGTCGAGTTCGACTCGCGGGCCGTGGGTCCCGGCGGGCTGTTCCTGGCGCTGCCGGGGGCCCGCGCCGACGGCCACGACCACGCCGCCTCTGCCGTGGCCGCGGGCGCGGTCGCCGTGCTCGCGGCCCGCCCGGTCGGCGTCCCCGCAATCGTGGTCGAGCCCGAAGGCGCTTCCGGATCGCGGGCCGGGGTGCTCGAGCACGACGCCGACGGCTCCGGCGCGGCGGTCCTGGCGGCGCTGGCCAAGCTGGCCCGGGCCGTGGCGGCCGAACTGGTGGCGGGCGGGCTGCGGATCATCGGGATCACCGGCTCGTCGGGAAAGACCTCGACCAAGGATCTGGTGGCCGCCGTGCTGGCGCCCCTCGGCGAGGTGGTGGCCCCGCCCGGGTCGTTCAACAACGAGCTCGGTCACCCGTGGACGGTGCTGCGCGCGACGCGGCGCACCGACTACCTGATCCTCGAGATGTCGGCGCGGCACCCCGGCAACATCGCCGCGCTGGCCGAGATCGCCCCGCCCGCGATCGGGGTGGTGCTCAACGTCGGCACCGCCCACCTGGGCGAGTTCGGCTCGCGGGAGGCCATCGCGCGAACCAAAGCCGAACTGGTCCAAGCCGTTCCGCCGTCCGGCGTCGTCATCCTCAACGTCGACGACCCGGCCGTGGCGGCGATGGCCGACGTCGCCACCGCCCGGGTGGTCCGGGTCAGCCGCGCCGCCCACACGGATGCGGGGCCAAGCGACGTGTGGGCCGATGGAGTGTCGCTGGACGAACTGGCCAGGCCGCGCTTTACCCTGCACGCGATGGACAGCGAAGTCGACGTGCGGCTGGGCGTGTTCGGCGACCATCAGGTCACCAACGCGCTGTGCGCCGCCGCGGTCGCGCTGCACTGCGGCGCCGGCGTCGAGCAGGTGGCCGACGCGCTGGCCGGGGCCGGGCCGGTGTCGCGCCACCGCATGCACGTGACCACCCGCGCCGACGGCGTCACGGTGATCGACGACGCCTACAACGCCAACCCCGACTCGATGCGGGCCGGGCTGCAGGCGCTGGCCTGGATCGCCCACGGCTCGCGGCAAGGCGCCGCCGAAAAGCGCAGGAGCTGGGCGGTGCTGGGCGAGATGGCCGAGCTCGGCGAGGACGCGATAACCGAGCACGATCGCATCGGCCGGCTCGCGGTGCGCTTAGATGTGTCTCGACTCGTTGTCGTCGGAACCGGGAGGTCGATGAGCGCCATGCATGACGGGGCGGTCATGGAGGGCTCCTGGGGAGGCGAGACGCTCAGCGTGCCCGACGGCGACGCCGCGCTGGCCCTGTTGCGGGCCGAGCTGCGGCCCGGCGACGTGGTGCTGGTCAAGGCGTCCAACGCCGCCGGCCTCGGGGCGCTCGCGGAAGCGCTCGCGGCCGACGGTGGGTCCGACGCTGGGGCGCGCCCGTGAGGCAGATCCTCATCGCGGTCGCCATCGCGCTGACCGTGTCCATCCTGCTGACCCCGGCGCTGATCCGGCTGTTCACCAGGCAGGGCTTCGGCCACCAGATCCGCGAGGACGGCCCGCCGAGCCACCACACCAAGCGCGGCACCCCGTCGATGGGCGGCGTGGCGATCCTGGCCGGCATCTGGGCGGGGTACCTCGGCACCCACCTGGCGGGCCTGGCCTTCGACGGCGAGGGCGTTTCCGCGTCCGGCCTGTTGGTGCTCGGCCTGGCCACCGTGCTGGGCTTCGTCGGCTTCCTCGACGATCTGATCAAGATCCGCCGGTCGCGCAACCTCGGGCTGAACAAGACGGCCAAGACCGTCGGGCAGATCGTCGCCGCGGTGCTCTTCGGCGTGCTGGTGTTGCAGTTCCGCAACGCCAACGGCCTCACACCGGCCAGCGCGAACCTGTCCTACGTGCGCGAAATCGCCACCGTCACACTGGCTCCCGGGCTGTTCGTGCTGTTCTGCGTCGTCGTCGTCAGCGCCTGGTCCAACGCGGTCAATTTCACCGACGGCCTGGACGGGCTGGCCGCCGGGTGCATGGCCATGGTCACCGCCGCCTACGTGCTGATCACCTTCTGGCAGTACCGCAACGCCTGCGTCACCGCGCCCGGGCTGGGCTGCTACAACGTGCGCGACCCGCTGGACCTGGCGCTGATCGCGGCCGCCACCGCCGGCGCCTGCATCGGCTTTCTGTGGTGGAACGCCGCTCCCGCCAAGATCTTCATGGGCGACACCGGGTCGCTGGCGCTGGGCGGCATCATCGCGGGCCTGTCGGTCACCAGCCGCACCGAGATCCTGGCCGTGGTGCTGGGCTCGCTGTTCGTGGCCGAGGTCACCTCGGTCGTCTTGCAGATCCTGGCCTTTCGCACCACCGGGCGCCGGGTGTTCCGGATGGCGCCCTTCCACCACCATTTCGAACTGGTCGGCTGGGCCGAGACCACGGTGATCATCCGCTTCTGGCTGCTCACCGCGATCACCTGCGGCCTGGGCGTGGCCCTGTTCTACGGTGAGTGGCTGGCCACGATCGGAGCCTGACGTGCTTGACCCGCTCGCCCCGGGCGCGCCCGTGCTGGTGGCCGGCGGCGGCGTGACCGGGAGGGCGGTCCTGGCGGCCCTGACCCGATTCGGCGCGGCCCCGACCCTCTGCGACGACGACCCCGAAACGCTGCGCCGGTACGCCGACGGCGGGGTCGCGACGGCGACGACGGCGATCGCCGCGCGCCGCGTCTCCGACTACGCCCTGGTGGTCACCAGCCCCGGGTTTTCGCCGACCACGCCGCTGCTGGCCGCCGCGGCGGCCGCGGGCGTGCCGATCTGGGGTGACGTGGAGCTGGCCTGGCGGCTCGACGCCGCGGGGCACTACGGGCCGCCGCGCCGCTGGCTGGTGGTCACCGGCACGAACGGCAAGACCACGACGACGTCGATGCTGCACGCGATGCTGGTCGCCGGCGGGAAAAGCAGCGTGCTGTGCGGCAACATCGGCGATCCGGTGCTCGACGTGCTGGACCGGCCCGCCGACCTGCTGGCCGTCGAGGCGTCCAGCTTCCAGCTGCACTGGGCGCCGTCGCTGCGGCCCGAGGCCGGCGTCGTGCTCAACATCGCCGAGGACCACCTGGACTGGCACTCCACGATGGCCGAATACACCGCGGCCAAGGCCCGGGTGCTGGGCGGCCGGGTGGCGGTGGTCGGGTTGGACGACGCCCGGGCCGCCGCGCTGCTGGACACCGCGGCCGCACCGGTCCGGGTGGGTTTCCGGCTCGGTGAGCCGGCCGCGGGCGAACTCGGCGTGCGCGACGGGGTGCTGATCGACCGCGCCTTCGCCGACGGCCTGGCGCTGCTGCCGGCCGAATCGATCCCGGTGCCCGGCCCGGTCGGGGTGCTCGACGCCCTGGCCGCGGCGGCCCTGGCCCGCAGCGTCGGCGTGCCCCCCGACGCGATCGCGGCGGCCATCGCGTCCTTCCGGCTGGGCCGGCACCGGGCCGAGGTCGTGGCGGTCGCCGACGGCATCGCCTACGTCGACGACTCCAAGGCCACCAACCCGCATGCCGCCGAGGCGTCGGTGCTGGCCTACCCGCGGGTGGTGTGGCTGGCCGGCGGTTTGCTGAAGGGCGCGTCGGTGGACGCCGAGGTCGCCAGGATCGCATCGCGGCTGGTCGGCGCGGTGCTCATCGGCCGGGACCGGGCCGAGTTTGCACAGGCGTTATCGCGACACGCGCCGGATGTCCCCGTCGTCCAGGTTGTGACAGGCGAGGATGCTGGTATGGATGCGACTGCTGTGGTTCCTGATGCTTCTGTGACAGAAGTGAGACCTTCCGACGGCGACCTCGGCGCTCGCGTCATGACCGCGGCCGTGGCGGCGGCACGGGACCTCGCCACGCCGGGCGACACGGTGCTGCTCGCACCGGCCGGCGCGTCGTTCGACCAGTTCGCCGGCTACGCCGCCCGCGGTGACGCGTTCGCGGCCGCCGTCCGCGCGGCGATCCGGTAGCGGGCGTGGCTAACGCGCTGACCCGGCGATTGCGCCGGGGCAAGGGAAGCAAACAGGGTGCCACGCCCGAGCCGCGGGACGAGGCGCACGTCCCGAACGACGACTCGAGCGACGAGGCGACGGACGCCTTCGAGACCGCCGACCCGCCGGCCAAGACCCCCGGCCCCGCCAAAGCGGCGAAAGCCAGGTTCACGGCCCTGCCGGCCGGCCTGCGTGGCCGGTTCGGCGCCTGGCTGGGCCGGCCGATGACGTCGTTTCACCTGATCATCGCCGTCACCGGGCTGCTGACCACGCTGGGTCTGATCATGGTGCTGTCCGCCTCGGGCGTGCGCTCGTACGGCGCCGACGGGTCGGCGTGGGTGATTTTCGGCAAGCAGGTGCTGTGGACGATCATCGGGCTGGTCGCGGCCTACGTCGCGATGCGGGTGTCGGTGCGCTTCATCCGGCGGGTGGCCTTCACCGGCTACCTGATCACGATCATCCTGCTGGTGCTCGTGCTGGTTCCCGGGATCGGCAACCTGGCCAACGGCTCGCGTAAGTGGTTCGTGATCGCGGGCTTCTCGATGCAGCCGTCCGAGCTGGCCAAGATCGCGTTCGCCATCTGGGGCGCCCACCTGCTGGCGGCCCGGCGAATGGAGCGGGCCTCGCTGCGCGAGATGCTGATCCCGCTGGTCCCGGCCGCGGTCATCGCCCTGGCGCTGATCGTCGCCCAGCCCGACCTCGGGCAGACGGTGTCGCTGGGCATCATCCTGCTGGCCCTGTTGTGGTACGCCGGGCTGCCGCTGCGGGTCTTCGTCACCTCGCTGCTGGCCGTCTTCATGGCCGGCGCGGTCCTGGCGATGTCGGCGGGTTACCGCTCGGACCGGGTGCGGTCCTGGATCAACCCCGAAAACGACCCGCAGGACACCGGCTACCAGGCCCGGCAGGCCAAGTTCGCGCTGGCCCACGGCGGCGTGTTCGGCGACGGCCTCGGCCAGGGCGTCGCCAAGTGGAATTACCTGCCCAACGCCCACAACGACTTCATCTTCGCGATCATCGGCGAGGAGCTGGGCTTCATCGGCGCGTTCGGGCTGCTGGCGCTCTTCGGGGTCTTCGCCTACACCGGCATGCGGATCGCGCGCCGCTCGGCTGACCCGTTCCTGCGGCTGCTGACCGCCACCACGACGATGTGGATCCTCGGGCAGGCGTTCATCAACATCGGTTACGTGATCGGCGTGCTGCCGGTCACCGGCCTGCAGCTGCCGCTCATCTCCGCCGGCGGAACGTCCACGGCCGCAACACTATTCATGATCGGGATCATGACCAACGCGGCCCGGCACGAACCCGAGGCGGTGGCCGCGCTGCGGGCCGGGCGCGACGACAAGGTGAACCGGCTGCTGCGGCTGCCGCTGCCCCAGCCGTACGTGCCCAGCCGCATCGAGGCGTTCCGCGATCGCAAGCGGGTCGGTCCGCAAGCCGCCGGCAAGGGTCCCAAGGCGCCCCCGCGCAAGGGATCCCGCAACCACGACGCCCCGCTGCGGCAGCCGGCCGCGCGAAAGGCCGCCCGGCCGGCGCGCCAGTCTGGGGGCACCGCCCGCGGGCGGGGAGGGCATCATGGATCTGGCCAGCGCTATGCCAGCCAGGGCGCCGGCCAGCGTAAGCCACGGCGAAGCCGCGCATTGGAAGGTCAGCGTTACGGGTGAACGACACGATCAATCAGCCGACCGGCGGGCCGGGGGGAAGCCCCTCGCCCGCCGGTGCCGCATCACCGGCTCTTGATTCCGCGTCTTCGGCCACTTCCGGCGTGTCGGTCGTGCTGGCGGGCGGCGGGACGGCCGGCCACGTGGAGCCCGCCATGGCCGTAGCCGACGCCCTGTCCGCCCTGGATCCGCGGGTGCGGATCACCGCGCTCGGCACCCGGCGCGGGCTCGAGACCAGGCTGGTGCCCGAGCGCGGCTATCGCCTCGAGCTGATCACCCCCGTCCCGCTGCCCCGGAAGCCCAGCGGGGACCTGGCCCGGCTGCCGCCGCGGGTGTGGCGCGCGGTCCGGGAGACCCGCGCCGTGCTCGACGCCGTCGACGCCGACGTGGTGATCGGCTTCGGAGGCTACGTGGCGGTGCCGGCGTACCTGGCCGCCCGCGGCATCCCCGGCCTTCGGCGCCGTGTCCCGGTGGTGATCCACGAGGCCAACGCCAGGGCCGGGATCGCCAACCGCGTCGGCGCGCGCACGGCCGACCGGATCCTGTCGGCCGTGCCGGATTCCGGGCTGCGCGGCGCCGAGGTGGTGGGGGTGCCGGTCCGGGAGGCCATCACCGCGCTCGACCGTGTCGCGCTGCGCGCCGAAGCGCGCCGGCACTTCGGCTTCGCCGATGACGCGCGGGTGCTGCTGGTGTTCGGCGGCTCGCAGGGCGCGGTCTCGCTCAACCGGGCGGTGTCGGCGGCCGCCGCCGACCTGGCCGCCGCCGGTGTCTCCGTGCTGCACGCCCACGGGCCCAAGAACACCCTCGAGCTGCGCACGCCCGAGCCTGGTGACCCGCCCTACGTCGCGGTGCCCTACCTGGACCGAATGGACCTGGCCTACGCCGCCGCCGACCTGGCCATCTGCCGATCGGGGGCGATGACGGTCGCGGAGGTGTCGGCCGTCGGCCTGCCGGCCATCTACGTGCCGCTGCCCATCGGCAACGGCGAACAGCGGCTCAATGCGTTGCCGGTGGTCGACGCCGGCGGGGGCATGATCGTCGCCGACGGCGACCTGACCCCGGCGCTGGTCGCCCGCGAGGCGGGCGGGTTGCTCACCGACCCGGAGCGGCTGGCGGCCATGACGACGGCCGCCGCGCGGGTGGGACATCCGGACGCGGCGCGACGGGTGGCCCAGGCGGCGCTGGACATCGCGGCCCGGAGGCGAGGGTGACCGCCGGGCAGCTGCCCCCCGAGCTGCGCCGCGTGCACATGGTCGGCATCGGGGGAGCCGGCATGTCCGGCATCGCCCGCATCCTGCTCGATCGGGGCGGCCTGGTTTCCGGGTCCGACGCCAAGGAGTCGCGGGGCCTGCACGCGCTGCGGGCCAGGGGCGCGCTGATCCGCGTCGGCCACGACGCGTCGGCGCTGGATCAGTTGCCGGGCGGCGTCACCGCGGTCATCACCACCCACGCCGCCATCCCGAAGACCAACCCCGAGCTCGTCGAGGCGCGCCGGCGCGGCATTCCCGTCGTCCTCCGGCCGGCCGTGCTGGCCAAGCTGATGGCCGGGCGCACCACGCTGATGGTCACCGGCACGCACGGCAAGACGACGACGACGTCGATGCTGATCGTGGCCCTGCAGCACTGCGGGCGCGACCCGTCGTTCGCGGTGGGCGGGGAGCTCGGCGAGGCCGGCACCAACGCCCATCACGGCAGCGGCGACTGCTTCGTCGCCGAGGCCGACGAGAGCGACGGCTCGCTGCTCGAGTACACGCCCAACGTCGCGGTGGTCACCAACATCGAGACCGATCACCTGGACTTCTACGGCAGCGCCGACGCGTACGTCGAGGTGTTCGACGCGTTCGTGGAGCGGCTCGCGCCCGGGGGAGCGCTGGTCGTGTGCACCGACGACCTGGGGGCGGCGGCGCTGGCCGAGCGCACCGCCGAGCTGGGAATCCGGGTGCTGCGGTACGGCTCGGCGGGTGCCGGGTTGGCCGCCACGCTGGTGTCGTGGGAGCAGCAGGGCACCGAGGCGGTCGCGCACATCCAGCTGGCCGGTGAGGCGCACCCGCGGGTGATGCGGCTGTCGGTGCCCGGGCGGCACATGGCGCTCAACGCGCTGGGCGCGCTGCTGGCGGCGATCGAGATCGGGGCGTCCGCCGACGAGGTGCTCGACGGGCTGGCGGGATTCGAGGGCGTGCGGCGGCGATTCGAACTCGTCGGGACCTCGGGAAGCGGCCCGGAGGCGGTGCGGGTGTTCGACGACTACGCCCACCACCCCACCGAGATCGGCGCCACGCTGGCGGCGGTCCGCACCGTCCTCGAGCAGAGCGGCGACGGGCGCTCCATCGTGGTGTTCCAACCCCATTTGTATTCGCGGACAAAGGCTTTCGCTGCCGAGTTCGGTCGCGCGCTGGACGCCGCGGACGAAGTGTTCGTCCTCGACGTCTACGGCGCGCGCGAGCAACCGCTCACCGGCGTCAGCGGGGCCAGCGTCGCCGAGCACGTCAGCGTGCCGGTGCGCTA
Source organism: Mycobacterium sp. 1081908.1 (assembly GCF_001673535.1). Taxonomy (GTDB): domain Bacteria; phylum Actinomycetota; class Actinomycetes; order Mycobacteriales; family Mycobacteriaceae; genus Mycobacterium. The sequence continues at coordinate 9,085 of NZ_LZLY01000055.1, forward strand.
CCTGCCGGATTTCTCCGCCGTCGCCGAGGAGGTCGCCGCGGCCGTGGGCCCCGGCGACGTCGTCGTCACGATGGGCGCGGGCGACGTGACGCTGCTGGGTCCGGAGATCGTGACCGCGCTGCGGGTGCGGGCCAACCGCAGCGCGCCGGGCAGGCCGGGGATCCCGCGATGACCGAGCCGACCGAGGCCACGGGGGCCGATCCCGGGCCCGAGCCGGGCGACGATACCGCCGACTCGGCCGACGGCGTGATCACCGAGCCGCTGGTGGCGGGGGAGGCGCAGCAGGAGCAGGCCGAGTTCGAGGGGCCGCGACGGCGGGCCCGCCGGGAGCGGGCCGAGCGCCGCGCCGCCCAGGAGCGCGCCCGGGCCATCGAGGAGGCCCGCCGCGAGGCCAAGCGCCAGGCCAGCGGCCGCATTGTCAACCAACCCAAGCCCGCCACCCGCGGCGTCGTCCGGGGCCTGAAGATGCTGCTGGCCAGCGTGGTGGTGGCCGTCGTCGGCGTCGGGCTCGGGCTGGTGCTGTATTTCACGCCGGCGATGTCGGCGCGCGAGATCGTCGTCACCGGAACCGGCACGGTGACGCGCGAGGAGGTCCTGGACGCGGCGCGGGTGCGGCCCGGCACGCCGCTGCTGCAGATCAACACCAACCAGGTCGCCGAGCGGGTGGCCGCGATCCGGCGGGTGGCCAGTGCGCGCGTGCAGCGCCAGTACCCGTCGGCCCTGCGCATCACCATCGTCGAGCGGGTGCCGTTGGTGGTGAAGGACTTTCCCGACGGCCCGCACCTGTTCGACCGCGACGGCGTCGACTTTGCGACCGCGCCGCCGCCGCCGGCGCTGCCCTATATCGACGTCGCCGACCCCGGCCCGACGGACCCGGCGACCAAGGCCGCGCTGCAGGTGCTGATCGCGCTGCGCCCCGAGGTGTCGGGCCAGGTGGGCCGGATCGCGGCCCCGTCGGTGGCCTCGATCACGCTGACCCTGAACGACGGGCGGGTGGTGATCTGGGGGACCACCGACCGCACCGAGGAGAAGGCCGAGAAGCTGGCCGCGCTGCTGACCCAGCCCGGCAAGACCTACGACGTGTCCAGCCCCGATCTGCCGACCGTCAAGTAGCCGCGTGGGCCCGAATGTGCGGCCGGCCGCACGCTCGGCGCCCAACGTGCGGCCAGCCGCACGCTCGGCGAGCCAAAAATTTGCGTGCCGCGCGTCGGCGCGCCTGCGGGATTAGCGCCCGCCGGACCCATACCGTTCTGTTTGCGCGGAACTACTTGACATAACTCTAACTCTATGGTTGAGGTTGAGGGTTTGCCAAGCGGACACACCGAGTCCCACCAGGGAGGAAGAAGTAATGATGACCCCCCCGCACAACTACCTGGCCGTCATCAAGGTTGTGGGTATCGGTGGCGGCGGCGTCAACGCCGTCAACCGGATGATCGAGCAGGGCCTCAAGGGCGTGGAGTTCATCGCCATCAACACCGACGCCCAGGCGCTGCTGATGAGCGACGCCGACGTCAAGCTCGACGTCGGGCGCGACTCCACCCGCGGCCTGGGCGCCGGGGCCGATCCCGAGGTCGGGCGCCGGGCCGCCGAGGACGCCAAGGACGAGATCGAAGAACTGCTGCGCGGGGCGGACATGGTGTTCGTCACCGCCGGCGAGGGCGGCGGGACCGGCACCGGCGGGGCGCCGGTGGTGGCCAGCATCGCCCGCAAGCTGGGCGCGTTGACCGTCGGCGTGGTCACCCGGCCGTTCTCGTTCGAGGGCAAGCGGCGCGGCAACCAGGCCGAAAGCGGCATCGCCGCGCTGCGGGAGAGCTGCGACACGCTCATCGTGATCCCCAACGACCGGCTGCTGCAGATGGGCGACGCCGCGGTGTCGCTGATGGACGCGTTCCGCAGCGCCGACGAGGTGCTGCTCAACGGCGTGCAGGGCATCACCGACCTGATCACCACGCCGGGCCTGATCAACGTCGACTTCGCCGACGTCAAGGGCATCATGTCCGGCGCGGGCACCGCGTTGATGGGCATCGGCTCGGCGCGCGGCGAAGGCCGCTCGCTCAAGGCCGCCGAGATCGCGATCAACTCCCCGCTGCTGGAGGCGTCGATGGAGGGCGCCCAGGGCGTGCTGATGTCGATCGCCGGCGGCAGCGACCTGGGCCTGTTCGAGATCAACGAGGCGGCCTCGCTGGTGCAGGACGCCGCCCATCAGGACGCCAACATCATCTTCGGCACCGTCATCGACGACTCGCTGGGCGACGAGGTGCGGGTCACCGTCATCGCCGCCGGCTTCGAGGCCAGCGGGCCGGGCCGCAAGCCCGTCATCGGGGGCAGCGCCGCGGACAAATCGGGCGCGCACCGGATCGAGTCGGCGAAGGCCGGCAAGCTCACCTCGACGCTGTTCGAGCCCGTCGACGCGGTGAGCGTGCCGGTGCACACCAACGGCGCGACCTTGAGTATTGGCGGCGACGACGACGACGTCGACGTGCCGCCGTTCATGCGCCGCTGACGCCGTGCGCGTGACACAGGAACGGCCTGGCTTTCCGGATACTGGTCACGTGAGCGTTCGCATCCGGCGGGTGACGACCACCCGGGCCGGCGGTGTCTCGGCGCCGCCGTTCGACACCTTCAACCTGGGTGACCACGTCGGCGACGATCCGAAGGCGGTGGCCGCCAACCGGTCCCGGCTGGCCGCCGCCATCGGCCTGAGTATCAAGGGGGGCGCCGACCGGGTGGTGTGGATGAACCAAATCCACGGCGATCGGGTCGAGGTGGTCGACGGGCCGCGGGACGCCGCGGTCGACGGCACCGACGCGCTGGTGACCAGCACCCCGCGGCTGGCGCTGGCCGTGGTGACCGCGGACTGCGTCCCGGTGCTGCTGGCCGACGCACGCGCCGGCGTGGTCGCCGCCGTGCACGCCGGTCGCGTCGGCGCGCAGCTCGGGGTGGTGGCGCGCGCGGTGGAGGCGATGCTGGGGCTGGGCGCGCAGGCCGGCGACATCTCGGCGCTGCTCGGGCCGGCAGTCAGCGGACGGAACTACGAGGTGCCCGCCGCGATGGCCGACGAGGTCGAGGCGGCGCTGCCGGGCAGCCGCACCACCACCTCGTCGGGCACTCCCGGACTGGATCTTCGGGCCGGAATCGGTTGCCAGCTGCGGGATTTGGGCGTCACGGCGATCGACGTCGACCCCCGCTGCACGGTGGCCGACCCGACCCTGTTCAGCCATCGCCGGGACGCGCCGACCGGTCGGCTGGCGTCGCTGGTCTGGATGGAGTGACCACCATGGCGGTGGACATGCCGGCCCGGCAAGACCGCGAAACGGAATTGACGCACGCATTGGCCGCGGTTCGTTCGCGACTTGCGGCGGCCGCGGAAGCGGCGGGCCGCAATGTCAGCGAAATTGAACTTCTCCCCATTACCAAATTCTTTCCAGCAACCGATGTCGCGATTTTGTCTCGATTGGGTTGTCGCTGCGTTGGCGAATCTCGCGACCAGGAAGCCGCGGCGAAGGTCGCCGAAGTCGCGCGGTTGGCCGGTAGTTCGGCGCGGGCGGACTTATCGAATATGCACTGGCACATGGTCGGCCGCATTCAGCGCAACAAGGCGCGGTCGCTGGCCCGATGGGCGCACACCGCCCACTCGGTCGACAGCTCGCGGCTGGTGACCGCGCTCGATCGGGCGGTGTCGACAGCCCTGTCGGAGGGGCGCCGGCCGGAGCCACTGCGCGTCTATGTCGAGGTCAGCCTCGACGGCGACGTGTCCCGCGGCGGCGTCGACATCACCGGGCCCGGCGCCCTCGATCAGGTCTGCGCGCAGGTCGCGGACTCCAAAAGCCTGAAGCTGCTCGGCCTGATGGGCATCCCGCCGCTGGACTGGGACCCCGAACGGGCCTTCGACCTGCTGCGATCGGAGCACAGCCGGGTGCTCGCATCGCACCCGGACGCGGTGGGCCTGTCCGCCGGCATGTCCAACGACTTCGAAATCGCCGTCAAACATGGTTCGACATGTGTGCGTGTCGGTACCGCGCTATTGGGTCCGCGGCGGCTACCGTCACCGTAATTAGTCACTGTAGTCACACCTTCATCACAGACACCAATAATCCCAGGGGCTAGAAGGGTTAAGCGATGAGCACACTGCACAAAGTCAAGGCCTACTTCGGTATGGCTCCGATGGAGGACTACGACGACGAGTACTACGACGACCGCGCGCCCTCCCGCGGCTTTCCCCGTCCGCGCTTCGACGAGGGGTACGGCCGTTATGACGGGCGCGACTACGACGACCCGCGCGGCGAGCCCGCGGACTACCCGCCGAGCTACCGCGGCGGCTATCCGGAGGAGCGGGGCTACGGTCCCCGCGAGTTCGACCGTCCCGACATGAGCCGCCCGCGCCTCGGGTCGTGGCTGCGGAACTCCACGCGCGGCGCGCTGGCGATGGACCCGCGTCGCATGGCGATGCTGTTCGAAGAGGGCAGCCCGCTGTCGAAGATCACCACGCTGCGTCCCAAGGACTACAGCGAGGCGCGCACCATCGGCGAGCGGTTCCGCGACGGCACCCCGGTCATCATGGACCTGGTGTCGATGGACAACGCCGACGCGAAGCGGCTCGTCGACTTCGCGGCCGGCTTGGCGTTCGCGTTGCGCGGCTCGTTCGACAAGGTCGCGACCAAGGTGTTCCTGCTGTCGCCCGCCGACGTCGACGTCTCACCCGAGGAGCGCCGCCGGATCGCCGAAACCGGCTTTTACGCTTACCAATAGGCGCACCGGTCCCGCCGTCGGGCAGGTCAGCGCCCGTGCGGTGTGTGCCCGCACCTCCGACTCGGTACGCTGGCGGCTGATATTCGGGTTATCTCATCGTCAAGGTCGGGGCTTGTAGAGTTGGTGCTGTTCTTTCAGATCCTTGGGTTCGCGCTGTTCATCTTCTGGCTGCTGCTCATCGCCCGGGTCGTCGTCGAGTTCATCCGTTCGTTCAGCCGCGACTGGCGTCCGACCGGCATCACCGTGGTGATTCTCGAGATCATCATGTCGATCACCGACCCGCCGGTGAAGCTGCTGCGGCGGCTGATCCCTCAGCTCACCATCGGGGCGGTCCGCTTCGACCTGTCGATCATGGTGCTGCTGCTGGTCGCGTTCATCGGCATGCAACTGGCGTTCGGCGCCGCGGCGTGAGCCCTGCCGCGACCGCGCCTTCGGAGCCGGGAGACGGTTCGGCCACGTTTTAGCGTCGGTTCGGCGGCCGCGATTTAAAAACTTTAAGGGTTTGGATTTTATTGGTCTTAGTGTTTGAAATTGGTTCTTAATTATTGGGCTAATCGGCTACCGCCGGGTCTGGTGTGACAGGATGGACGGCAGTTGCACGACGGCAACCACTCCGTTCTACACTTTCCAGATCGTTTGACAGGAACTCGAGGGGACGAACAATGCCGCTTACACCAGCCGACGTCCACAATGTGGCGTTCAGTAAGCCGCCGATCGGCAAGCGCGGTTACAACGAAGACGAGGTCGACGCCTTCCTCGACCTGGTGGAAAACGAGCTGACGCGGCTCATCGAGGAGAACTCCGACCTGCGTCAACGCATCGAGGAGCTGGACCGCGAGCTGGCCGCCGGGGGTGGCGGCGGCGCCGCCCAGCCCACCCAGGCGATTCCCACCTTCGAGCCCGAACCCGAGCCGGTGAAGCCGGCGCCGGTCGTGGCGGCCCCGCCGCCCCCGGCCCCCGCGGCCTCCGCGGGAACCAACGAGGAGCAGGCCCTCAAGGCCGCCCGGGTGCTGAGCCTGGCCCAGGACACCGCCGACCGGCTCACCAGCACCGCCAAGGCCGAATCGGACAAGATGCTGGCCGACGCGCGCGCCAACGCCGACCAGATCCTCAGCGAGGCCAAGCACACCGCCGAGACCACGGTCGCCGAGGCCCGGCAGCGCGCCGACACGATGCTGGCCGACGCCCAGAGCCGCTCGGAGACCCAGTTGCGGCAGGCCCAAGAGAAGGCCGACGCCCTGCAGGCCGACGCGGAACGCAAGCATTCCGAGATCATGGGGACCATCAACCAGCAGCGCACCGTGCTGGAAGGCCGCCTCGAGCAGCTGCGCACGTTCGAACGCGAATACCGCACCCGCCTCAAGACCTACCTCGAATCCCAGCTCGAGGAACTCGGCCAGCGCGGGTCGGCGGCCCCCGTCGACTCCAGCGCCGATGCCGGCGGGTTCGATCAATTCAATCGGGGTAATAACTAGCCTGGCAGCCGTGCCGGGTACTCGCCAACCCACGAGGCGGCACATTAACCTGCACTAGACCTGGCAGTCCCGCTCGTCGCCTGGAGGATGGCCGATGCTGATCATTGCGCTGGTACTCGCCCTGATCGGGCTCGTCGCGTTGGTGTTCGCGGTCGTCACCAGCAACGAGTTGGTCGCATGGGTGTGCATCGGCGCCAGCGTCCTGGGCGTGGTGCTGCTGATCATCGACGCCCTGCGGGAACGCCAGCGGCGCGACGTCGTCGGTGAAGCCGCTGAGGTCGAAACCCCAGACGACGCGGTCGATTACCCCGAAGAGGTCCCGGACGAGGGCGAACAGCCCGCCGCCGGCGAGGACACCACCGCCGGGGAGTCGTCGCAGGGGCTCGAAACCAGCGACGAGTCGGCGGTGCACGGCGACGATCACGCCACGTAACCGTCAGCCGGTCGGCGTAGTCAACAGCTCGCGGACCTCATCGTCACTGACCTGGTGGAAGTCGGCGTAGACCTGTCCGACGGCTTCGAATCCGGGTGGCATGGTCGCGCACACCACCTCGTCGGCTTCCTGCCCGATCTCGCGGCAGGTCGACGGGGGACCGACCGGGACCGCGACGACGATCGAGCGCGGCCCCGCGGCCCGCAGGGCGCGGACGGCGACCAGCATGCTGGCGCCGGTGGCGATGCCGTCGTCGACCAGGATCACGGTCTTGCCGCGTGGGTCGGGGACGGGGCGACCGCCCCGGTACGCCTGCTCGCGCCGGTGGAGTTCGGTTGTCTCGCTGGCGATCACCTCGCGCAGCTGCTCGTCGGTGATGTGCAGACTGGAAACCACGTTGTCGTTGATCACCACCGCGCCGCCGCTGGCCAGCGCGCCCATCGCGAGCTCCGGCCAGCGCGGCACCCCGAGCTTGCGGACCAGGAACACGTCGAGCGGGGCGTGCAGCGCCGCGGCGATTTCCCACGCCACCGGGACCCCGCCGCGGGCGAGCCCGAAGACCAGCAGGTCGTCCTTGCCGCGGTAGAAAGCCAGCTGCTCGGCGAGCACGCGTCCGGCCTCGCGACGGTCGCGAAACGTGCGCGTCGCCGTTCGCCGAAGAAAGCCGCTCGGTGGGTTCATTGGTCGCATTCGGAGGCTGCTGGCTTTTACCCAGCCTACGTGCGGCGACGGGTTTCGCGAAGGACGATTCTCGCCGTGAGTTTGCTCACTCAGATAGCCTTGTGCGAGAGGGGAATTGGCGGCGACACGAGAGGAACGGCGAAATGGGTCGGCGCACTTACATGTCCTACAGCATTGCCTGCGCGGTGGTGTGGGCCGTCATCTTGATCGGGGTTTCGGCGGTGGCCGGCGCCGACACCCGGCGCACGTTCCTGTTGGTCGGCTTCGGGTGGGGAATCGGCTGGCTGTCGGCGACGATCGCCAGGTCCGTCTACCCGCCGCCGAAGCGGCATATCGGGTCGTAAGACCGGTCCCCGAGGGGGACTTGCCCACTTCCGGGGATCGGTTCCTTCCCCGGGCCAGGTTGGCCGAATCAGCTTGCACGCCAGTCACATTCCGGCCGATCAGCGCGACGGCTTCATCTAGAGCTGCCTGCCGCCGGCGCGAGATGGGCGATTACCTGGCCGGCGAAGTCAAGCATCTGGTCGAGGCTGGGGAACATTGCGAAGGCATCGATGATCGCCTCGTCAGCACCGGACCCGGCGAGGCGCTCCAGCCTGTCGGCAACGGAGTCCACCGACGTGCCCGGCTCGAGGTTGATCCGCATGGCCGTCTTCAGCGCGTCAGGATCGCGGCCGGCGTCCTGGGCCGCACGGCGCGCGATCGACCACAAGTGGTCGGTGACCTCGTCCTGCAGCCCCTCGACCCCGAGCCAGCCGGTGCCGCTGCGGCCGACCCGGCGCATCGCGGCCTCGCTGGCGCCACCGATCCAGATGGGCGGACCGCCGGCCTGGACCGGGCGCAGGTCGGCATGGACCGGCGGCAGCGAGAAGAATTCGCTGTCCCACGACACCGGGGTGGTCGTCCACCACTCGTGCAGGAACGCCAGCAGGTCATCGAGCATCTTCCCGCGCCGGCGCCAGTCCGCGCTGCGGGCGATGTCGTGTTCGTCCTTCATCCACCCGATTCCCACGCCAACGTCAAGGCGGCCGTCGCTGAGCACGTCGAGCGTGGTCAGCAGCCGGGCCAGGTGCACCGGCTCGTAGTAGAACGTGCTGAGCGTGCTGGCGTTCAGGCGCACCCGGCTGGTCGCCGTCGCGGCGACGGTCCACAGCAGCACCGGATCGAGGTAACGAGTCATCTGCGGCGGGTACGGCTGCTCCTTGCCCGGATACGTGCTGTGCATATCAACCGGCGTGACCAGGCGATCGCCCACCCACAGCGTGTCGTAGCCAAGGTCCTCGAGCCCGCGGCAGAACGCGCTCAGGCCGGCGGCGCTGCTGATAGCGGGCCCGACGATGGGCAGGGCGAAACCGAGCTTCATCGCGAACCCTTTCGATGATCCGTCAACCAATCACTCACGCGGCAGGGCTCACGCCGAGGGCGAAGTCGAAGTTGCCCACCCCGTGGCGGGCAAGACCCATCATGACCAGGCCCGTTGCTTCGAGCCAGTGCGCCATGTGCAAGCCGCCGACGTCCCGCGGGCGCAGCCCGAGGCTGTCGATGAACTCCGCCACGCCCGCCTTGGCGCGCGCGTCGTCGCCGGCGATGAAGACGTCGAGTGGCCGGCCCTGGGCCAGGACCACACCGAAGATGGTGTTGAACGCCTTCACCACACTGGCGCTGGCCGGGGCGACCTTGGCAACTTCCTGCGCGACCGAGGTGTCATCGGGGATGGCCAGCCCGTCGGCCGCGGCATTGAAGGGGTTGCTGATGTCGACGATGACCTTGCTCGCGAGGGCGTCGCCGTACTGGGCGACCACCGGAACGACGTTGGCGTACAACACGGAAACGATGACGATGTCCCCGGCCGGGACGGCGCCGAACTCTCCCGTCGTGGCGCCGCCGCCGAGCTCCTTGGCCAGGTCAGCGGCCTTGGAGTGATCGCGGCCGATGATCTCGACGGTGTTGCCGCCCGCGACCGCCAGCGCGCCGATGGCGCGGGCCATGCTCCCGGTGCCGATGATGCTGATGCTGCTCATGAGGTGTCCCATCGTTGAGTAATTGGCGAAAAGGTTGATGTGTCCACCTTAAGCAGAGTTTGGTGACGCGTCAACCAATTGGGGTAGTGTGAAGGCTGATGGAACCGAACTGGCTGAACCCTCGTGAAGACCGCGCCTGGCGGGCCTTCCAGCACGCGAATCATCAGCTTGCCGTGCACCTGAACCGGGGCCTGCAGGAATCGGGCCTGTCCGGGGCCGACTACCAGGTCCTGGCGGTGCTCTCGGAGCACGACGGGGACCGCATGCCCGCCCACGAGTTGTGCAACACGCTGGGCTGGGAGAAGAGCCGTGTCTCCCACCAGGTGCGGCGCATGCAGCTGGACGGGCTGATCAGCCGCGAGCCCAATCCCGACGACGCGCGCAGCACCATGGTCTGCCTGTTGCCGGCTGGTCGCGCCGCCATCGAGAAGGCGGCGCCCAGGCACGTGGCGGACGTCCGCCGGAATTTCATCGACCTGCTCACCCCGGCCGAGCTCGATATGCTCGCCGCCCTCAACGAACGAGTCCTGCGCCACCTCGCCGAGAGCGCCGGCGACTCCCCAGCCGAAGGCGGGTCTTCGTATCCCTCATAAGCCGTGTCGGCCGTCCTCGGCGTCAAAGCGACGGCCGATCTGATTCGTGTCGCCGGATTGTGCTTGCGGCTTCGCCGCTCAACACACTTCATCGCTGTGTGATCGCGGCTTCGCCGCTCAACGCACTCCATCGCTGTGTGATCGCGGCTTCGCCGCTCAACGCACTCCATCGCTGTGTGATCGCGGCTTCGCCGCTCAACACACTCCATCGCTGTGTGATCGCGGCTTCGCCGCTCAACACACTCCATCGGCTCGGAAATGAATGCGAGCATTCATTTCGCTCGCCTCAGTCGTGTGTCCGAGGGGGTCTGTGGTTCATTGACATAGAGGACGGATGTCTCCCGACATAGAGGACAGCCCAGTGATCGCGAGGTGTCCTCAT
>NZ_LZLY01000056.1 GCF_001673535.1 Mycobacterium sp. 1081908.1
GCGGCGTCCAGCGTGTGGAGGGCGGGCCGGCGGGTGATGGCGTCGCCGATATAGGCCGACTTCCCCGTGTCGCGGGCCGACCGTGTCGAAGCTGACGCCGGGCGGCGGGGCGGCGTGCGCGACGGGGGTACCACCGAACAAGATCGCCCCGGTCGCCAACCCGACCGCCGCCACGCCGACCGCGCCGCGGCGGATCGAAAACAGTGGATTCAACATTTGCGAGCCCCTTCCACGATGTTGAACAAGAAGCTTTAAGTCTGAATATCCATATTCTGCTGGTTATACACCGGAAATGGCTACCCAATGTGATCTTTATCTTGCCGCGGCGCCAAAAGGATCGGATAATATCGTCGCGCAAATTCGTTTTTCCGTATCTCCGGCGGCGCCGTCCGTGGCTTGGATGTTTGCCCTGTTCATACGCCATCTACTGAGATCAGTATGTCCGCGATGGCGTAGACGCATATTTAATGAAATGGCACTTCAATGAATCGCATGGAATTCGGATGTCCGCCCGGCAAAGTCAGCGCAGCAAACCCATTTTTCGTGCGGCCGGAATATCGCGTTCACAAACCGCCAGGACCGTCAACCCGCGGCGACCCGCGGGACGCGGCCCGACGCGCCGGGCGCCCCCGGCGGTGATATCAATGGGAGGTGCTCGACGACGCGCATACTGACGAGCGGATCTACTGACTTGCACCCCAGAGAGGGTCGCCGCGATGAGTATCAACCCCAACCGCCACGAGTCCAGCCCCAACCGGTTCGCCCACTACAAGCCGCCGCTGCCCGGACAGACCGGACCGACGCAGCGCCTCACCCCGTTCGGGGAAGCCGCCGCCCGGCCAGCGGGCGGCCGGCGAACGCGACGGACCGTCGATCTGCCGCTGGCCACGCACCGGGCGCTCGACGTCTGGCAGCGCGAGGCGGCCGACCGCATCGGGGTCGCGCGGGTGACCGGACAAGAGGTCCTGACCGCGCTCATCGATCAGCTGCTGGTCGACCCCAAGCTCTCCGCGCAGATCACCCGCGCCATCCAAGGCCGCAGGTAGTTCAGTCGATCTCCATCTCGCGCAGCTCGCGCTTGAGGACCTTGCCCGTGGGATTGCGCGGCAGCTCGTCGAGGAACACGACCTCCCGGGGCACCTTGTAGCGCGCCAGGTGGTCGCGCACATAGTGCTTGACGGTGTCCTCGTCGAGGTCGGCGTCCTGCTTCTTGACCACGAACGCGCGCAGCCGGTGGCCCCACTCCTTGTCCTCGACGCCGATGGCGGTGGCCTCCACGACGTCCGGATGCCCGGTGATGAGGTCCTCGACCTCGGCCGGGAAGACGTTCTCGCCGCCGGAGACGATCATTTCGTCGTCGCGCCCGCTGATGTAGAGCAGGTCGTTCTCGTCGAAGTAGCCGACGTCGCCCGAGGACAGCAGCCCGTCGATGATCTGCTTCTTGCCTCCGCCGGTGTAGCCCTCGAACGGGAAGGCGTTGCCGACGAAGATCCGCCCGACCTCGCCCTGCGGCAACTCCTTGCCGTTGTCGTCGAAGATCTTGACCTTGACGCCCTTGACGACCGGCCCCACGGTCGACGAATTGAATTCCAGGTGCTTGGGCTCGGCGATGGTGGCGAAGGCGATCTCCGTCGAGCCGTACATGTTGTAGACCACCGGGCCCAGGTCCTTGAGCGCCCGTTCCGCCAGCTCCGACCCGAGCGCCGAACCGGACACGAAGACGATCTTCAGCGAGGACAGGTCCGGCTTGTCATCCATCTTCTCGAGCGCCTCGAGGATGCGCGACAGCATCACCGGGACCACGACCATGGCGGTCACCTTGTGCTTCTCGATGTCCTCCAGCACCAGCGGCGGCTTGAACTTGCGGCGCAGCACCAGGGTCGAGCCGAGGAACATCGCAATGGTGCCGTGCAGGAAACCCAGGGCGTGGAACATCGGCGCCGGCAGCGAGGTCACTTCGCCGGCCTTGAACGGCACGTGCGACAGGATGCCCCCGATCGGCGCGAGCGTCGGCGGGGTGCTGCGGTTCGCGCCCTTGGGGGTGCCGGTGGTGCCGCTGGTCAGGATGATGATCGACGAGTGCTTGCTCGCCTTCGGGGCGGGAGAATTGTCGCTGCGCTCGATCAGGTCGGCCAGGGTCTGGTCGTCGCTTCCCGACGACTCGTCCGCATCGGGGTTGGAACCCAGCGCCCGCAGCTTGCCCAGCTCCGGCTCGGCCTTGCTGACGGCCTTGGTGTACTCGTCGTCGTAGATGATCACCTTGGCGCCCTCGCGCTCCGACACCTCACAGATCTGGGGCCCGGAGAACTCGCTGTTGAGCAGGATGATGCGGGCGCCGACCCGGGCGGCGCCGAAGTAGGCGATCAGGAACCAGCGGGTGTTGCGGGCCAGGATGGCGACGCCGTCGCCGCCCTTGACGCCCTTCTCGATCAGCCCGTTGGCCACCGCGTGCGCGGCCTCGTCGAGCTCGCGGTAGGTGAATTCGCCCTCCTCGTCGATGCAGGCCGGGCGGTCGGGATGGCGCCTGGCGTTGAGCGAGGGCAGCATGCCGAACTCGCCCCACTTGTAGATGTCCGCGGCCATCGCGGCGTAGTTCTGCGGCGGCTCGATCCGGAACGCGCCCGATTCGAAGATCTTGCGCACGTAGTGCAGTTCGGCCGTGCCCCGCTCGAGGTACTGCTGAACTTTGGAGACAGCCTGGCCGGGCAGGTCGAAGAGGTTAGGCATGAATTCCACCCTATGTGACGTAGGTCGCAGCGCCACTAGTTAATACCCACCGACCTACGATGATGAACATGACCGGCCCGGCGTCAGTGGAGGTGGCCGGGCGCGAGGTCACCATCACCCACCCCGACAAAGTGGTCTTCGAACGCCACGGCGGCTCGGGGCCGCACACCAAGCTCGACCTGGTCCGCTACTACCTGTCGGTCGCCGACGGGGCGCTGCGCGGGGTGGCCGGCCGCCCGATGATTCTCAAGCGCTTCGTGAAGGGCATCGCGCAGGAGGCCGTGTTCCAGAAGCGGGCGCCGGCCAACCGACCGGACTACGTCGACGTCGCCGAACTGCACTACGCGCGGGGCACCTCCGCCGCGGAGGCCGTAGTCCGCGACGCCGCCGGGCTGGCGTGGGTGATCAACCTGGGCTGCGTCGATCTCAACCCGCACCCGGTGCTCGCCGAGGACCTCGACCACCCCGACGAACTGCGCGTCGACCTGGACCCGATGCCGGGCGTCGCGTGGCGGCGCATCGTCGACGTCGCGTTGGTGGCCCGCGAGGTGCTGGAGGACTACGGCCTGGTGGCGTGGCCGAAGACGTCCGGGTCCCGGGGCTTTCACATCTACGCCCGCATCGCCCCGCGCTGGGAATTCCGCCAGGTGCGGCTGGCCGCCCAGACCGTCGCGCGCGAGGTCGAGCGGCGGGTGCCCGACGCGGCGACCAGCCGGTGGTGGAAGGAGGAGCGCGAGGGCGTGTTCGTCGACTTCAACCAGAACGCCAAGGACCGCACCGTCGCGTCGGCCTATTCGGTGCGCGCCACGCCGGACGCCCGGGTCTCGACGCCGCTGCACTGGGACGAGGTCGCCGGCTGCGACCCCGCGGAATTCACCATCGACACGGTGCCCGCCCGATTCGCCGAGATGGGCGACCCGTGGGCCGGGATGGACGACGCGGTCGGCGAGCTGGACCGGCTGCTGATCCTGGCCGAGGAGTTGGGGCCGCCGGAGCGGGCGCCCAAGGGGGCCGGGACCCGCACCGAGGGCGGGCGGGTCTCGTCGAAGCCGCTCATCGAGATCGCCCGCACCAAAACCAAGGACGAGGCCATGGCCGCGCTGGACAGCTGGCGCGACCGGCATCCGGAGGCGGCTGCCCTGCTGCGGCCGGCCGACGTCCTGGTCGACGGCATGCGCGGGCCGAGTTCCATCTGGTACCGGATCCGGATCAACCTGCAGCACGTGCCGGCCGACCGGCGCCCGCCGCAGGAAGAGCTGATCGCCGACTACAGCCCCTGGACGGGGTACGAAGGGCCCCGAAGGGGATGAGCCGCGCCGCCGGATGCGCGAGAATTGCCCCATGCCCGTGACCGACCAGCCCCAGGGACTGCGGGAACGCAAGAAGATCCGGACGCACCAGGCCATCAGGCGCGAGGCGTTCCGCCTCTTCGACGCGAACGGCTACGCCGCCACCACCGTCGAGCAGATCGCCGACGCCGCCGAGGTGTCACCCAGCACGTTCTTCCGGTACTTCCCGTCCAAGGAATCGCTGCTGCTCGCCGACGACCTCGACCCGCTGATATTGGCGGCGTTCAACGACCAGCCCCCCGAACTGTCGCCCAGCCAGGCCATCCGCCGCGCGTACGAGACCACGATGGCGGGGTTATCGCCGGAACAGCAGGAGTTCGAGAACACGCGACAGCGGCTGATCTTCTCGATACCCGAACTCAAGGCCGCGCTGTACGACGAGTACTACCGCACCGTGACCGTCATGGCCGAGGCGATCGGTCACCGAATCGGCCGTCCCGCAGACGATTTCGAAGTTCGGGTGTTCGTCGGTGCCATGGTGGGCGCCATGATGGCGGCCTACGACAGCGCGCCCAAGACGGCCGACACTATCTATCGAGCGCTGGACTTCCTGGACGCCGGCATGCCGCTGAGCTGACGGCGAAACCGCGCGGCGGAGCGGGTCAGAGCGAAGAAAGCGATAATCTCACGCGATGCGACACGGATGGAATCGACGGGGATTCCTGCAGCTCGCGGGGGCTGCGGGAATGGCCGCGATCGCCGCGGGGTGCTCGCCACGCAAACCCTCGCCGGGCGCCGCTCCCGGCGGATCGGTCACCGTCACCCACCTTTTCGGTCAGACCGTCATCAAGGAGCCGCCCAAGCGGGTGGTCAGCGCCGGCTACACCGAGCAGGACGACCTGCTGGCCCTGGGCGTGGTGCCCGTCGCGGTGACCAACTGGTTCGGCGATCAGCCCTTCGCGGTGTGGCCCTGGGCCCAGCCCAAGCTCGGCGGCGCCCAGCCCGTGGTGTTGAACCTGGACAACGGCATTCAGGTCGACCAGATCGCGGGCCTGAAACCGGACCTGATCGTGGCCATCAACGCGGGCCTGGATTCCGACACCTACCAGAGGCTGTCGGCCATCGCGCCGACCCTCGCGCAGTCGGACGGCGACGCGTTCTTCGAGCCGTGGAAGGACCAGGCCAGCGCCGTCGGCCAGGCGGTGTTCCGGGCCGACCAGATGAAGTCCCTGATCGACGGCGTGGACAAGCAGTTCGGCGCCGTCGCCCAAAAGAATCCGCAGTGGACGGGCAAGAAGGCGTTGCTGATGCAGGGCGCCCTGTGGCAGGGCACGGTGGTGGCGACGCTGGCGGGCTGGCGGACCGACTTCCTGAACCAGATGGGCCTCGTCATCGCCGACAGCATCAAGCCCTTCGGTAGCGATCACCGCGCCGTCATCCCGCGCGATCAGATCAAGGCGGTGCTCGATTCCGCCGACGTGGTGATCTGGACGACCGAGAGCCCCGACGATCAGAAGGCGCTCCTGGCCGATCCCGAGGTGGCCGGCTCGCTGGCGACCGCCCAGAACCGCCACGTCTTCACCACCAAGGACCAGGCCGGCGCGATCGCGTTCGCGTCGCCCCTGAGCTACCCGTTGATCGCCGATCAGCTGCCGCCGCTGATCGGCAAGATCCTGGGCTGAATCCCGCCTGTTTGAGCGTTCGGTAAGGCACCTCTGGCATTGCTCGAAAATCCGCCCGCATTCCCTCCCGCCTGCACCGATGCCGGGGTTACCGTTCAGTAATGAGCGTGACGGATATGGGCAGCGGCCTCTCCCAGGAGCTGTCGACCGACCTGGTTGGCAACACCGTGTTCGACTATGGCGACCGTGCGCTGATGCTTCAATGCGGCAGCACCGCGGAGGTGTTGGCGTGGGTGGATGCGCTGGGCACGGCGGCGCTGCCCGGCGTGGTCGACGTCGTCCCCGCCGCCCGCACGGTGCTGGTCAAGCTCGACAGCCCCCGCCGGCAGGGCGTCACCCGGCAGCGGCTGCGCCGGATGCGGGTCGCCGCCGATGCCGCGGCCCCGGCGGACCGCAGCGCGGACGTGGTGATCGACGTCGTGTACGACGGCCCCGATCTCGCCGAGGTCGCCGGCCACACCGGGCTGTCCACGGCGCAGGTGATCGACGCCCACACGTCCACCCCGTGGCGGGTCGGATTCAGCGGCTTCGCACCGGGTTTCGCGTACCTGGTCGACGGCGACGCGCGCCTGCGGGTGCCGCGCAGGTCGGAGCCGCGGACGTCGGTGCCGGCCGGTTCCGTCGCGCTGGCCGGGGAGTTCAGCGCGGTATATCCCCGGCAATCGCCCGGCGGCTGGCAGCTCATCGGCCGCACCGACGCCGTCCTGTGGGATCTCGACCGGCCCCACCCGGCTCTGCTGACGCGGGGCATGTGGGTCCAGTTCCGCGCCGTCTGAGCAAGGAGATAGCCATGCCGACCTTGGAGATTCTGCGCACCGGGCCGTTCGCCGTCGTCCAGGACCTCGGCCGCCCGGGGCTGGCCCACCTCGGCGTCAGCCGGTCCGGGGCCGCCGACCGGCGCGCCCACAAGTTGGCCAACCGGCTGGTCGCCAACCCCGACGACCGCGCCACCGTCGAGGTGACCTTCGGCGGCTTTTCCGCCCGCGTCCGCGGCGGCGACGTCGACATCGCGGTGACGGGCGCCGACACCGACCCCACCGTGAACGGAATCGAGTTCGGCACCAACAGCATTCACCACGTCCGCGACGGGCAGGTGATCTCGTTGGGCGCCCCGCGGGCCGGGCTGCGGACGTACCTGGCGGTGCGCGGCGGGATCTGCGTGGACCCCGTCCTGGGCTCGCGCAGCTACGACGTGATGTCGGCGATCGGCCCGGCGCCGCTGCACAGCGGCGACCGGCTACCGGTCGGCGAGCACACCGACGACTACCCCGAACTCGACCAGGCGCCGGTGGCCGCGATCAGCGAGCACCTGGTCGAGGTGCGGGTGGTGCCGGGCCCGCGCGACGACTGGTTCACCGACCCCGACGCCCTGGTGCGCACGATCTGGATGGCCTCCAACCGCAGCGACCGGGTCGGGATGCGGCTCGAGGGCCGCCCGCTGCAGCACCGCTGGCCGGACCGGCAGCTGCCCAGCGAGGGCGCCACGCGCGGCGCAATCCAGGTGCCGCCCAACGGATTACCGGTGATCCTGGGGCCCGATCACCCGGTCACCGGCGGATACCCGGTGATCGGCGTGGTCACCGACGAGGACGTCGACAAGATCGCGCAGGTGCGGCCGGGCCAGTACGTTCGCCTGCACTGGGCGCGGCCCCGGGGTGGCCCGTCGTACTCGTAGCGCCCGCCGCTGGACAAGGCTGGTAGACAAAGAGGGTGCCAACCCAGGTCCACACCGCGCGCCTGGTCCACACCGCAGACCTCGACGTCGAGACCCGGCAGCGCGTCCGCCAGATGGTCACCGCCGCCTTCGCCGGAGATTTCACCGCCGACGACTGGGAGCACTCGCTGGGCGGCATGCACGCCCTGATCTGGCAGCACGGCGCGATCATCGCGCACGCCGCCGTGGTCCAGCGGCGATTGCTATACCGCGGCGACGCGCTGCGGTGCGGCTACGTCGAGGGGATCGCGGTGCGGGAGGACTTCCGCGGGCAGGGCCTGGTGCACGCCCTGCTGGACGGCGCCGAGCAGGTGATCCGCGGCGCCTACCAGGTGGGTGCCGTCAGTTCGACCGACCTCGCCCGCGGCATCTACGCGGCCCGGGGCTGGCTGCCATGGCGCGGCCCGACGTCGGTGCTGGCCCCCGCCGGCCCGACCCGCACGCCCGACGACGACGGCGCCGTGTTCGTCCTGCCGGTCGAGATCGGCCTGGACCCCACCGCGGGGTTGATGTGCGACTGGCGGGCGGGCGACGTCTGGTAGCTCGCGGGCGGCGATGTATTCCAGCTCACAGCGAATCCGGCTGGCGCACTGGATCACAAACCCCCCGGGGCACCCCCAGCTATTTACCAGAAAACTGGGATTCAACTTACAGGCGATAACCGTCCAATTGAGTTGACGGACTTAACCGGTAAATGTGAGCATCGAAATGCACGGCGGGCCAAGCATATTCGTCCGGGGCACCCACAACCCATCGAATCCCGGCCCCGACAGGACCCGCACCCGCCGACGCCCAACGCGCCCAGGCGATTTCGCCGGTGTGAGCGTTCGCGATATCCCTCCGCCGAGGAAAGGTGCAGACCGCATGGGCCGCAACCACCGCATCACGGACTGGAATCCGGAGGACGCGGCGGCCTGGGAGGCCGGCAACAAGAACATCGCCCGCCGCAACCTGCTCTGCACGGTCGCGGGCGACCACGTCGCCTTCTCGATCTGGACCCTGTGGCCCGTGATGACGCTGTTCATGCCCGCGTCCGTCTACGGCTTCTCGGCCGGCGACAAGCTGCTGCTGGGCGCCGTCGCCACCCTGGCCGGTGGGTGCGCGCGCATCCCGTACACGCTGGGCATCGCCACCTTCGGGGGGCGCAACTGGACCGCCTTCTCGGCGTTCGTGTTGTTGATCCCGACCGTCGGCACCATCGTCCTGATGGCCAATCCGGGTCTGCCGCTGTGGCCGTACGTGGTGTGCGCGGCCCTGACCGGCCTGGGCGGCGGCAACTACGCGGCGTCGCTGGCCAACGTCAATGCCTTTTACCCGGAGCGCCTCAAGGGCGCGGCGCTGGCGATCAACGCCGGCGTCGGCAACCTCGGGGTCGCCGTCATCCAGCTGATCGGCCTGCTGGTACTCGCGACCGCCGGCCACCAAGCGCCGTACTGGGTGTGCGCGGTGTACCTCGTGTTGCTGGCGATCGTCGGCATCGCGGCGGCGCTGTTCATGGACAACCTCGACCACGGCGTCGAGGTCAACACCATCCGCTCGGTGCTGTTCGAGCGCGACACCTATGTGGTCTCGCTGCTCTACATCTGCACCTTCGGCTCGTGGATCGGGTTTGCGTTCGCGTTCGGTCAGGTGCTGCAGGTCAACTTCCTGGCGAGCGGCGAAACAGCCAAGCACGCGTCGCTGCACGCCGCGCAGATCGCTTTCGTGGGACCGCTATTGGGCTCGCTGGCGCGCATCTACGGGGGACGGCTGGCCGACCGCATGGGCGGCAGCCGCGTCACCCTGGGCGTGCTGGGCGGCATGACGGTGGGCGCCGGGTTGCTGGTCGCCATCAGCACCCTCGACGGCCGCGACGGCAGCGGCTCGACGACGATGATCGGCTATGTGATCGGCTTCATCGCCCTGTTCGTCCTGTCGGGGATGGGCAACGGGTCGGTGTTCAAGATGATCCCGTCGATCTTCGAGGCGCGCAGTCGGGGGCTGGATCTCCCCGATGCCGAGCGCCGGCAGTGGTCGCGGGCGATGTCGGGATCGCTGATCGGCTTTTGCTCCGCGGTCGGCGCGCTGGGCGGCGTGGGAATCAACCTGGCGCTGCGCGAGTCCTACCTCAACAGCGGCAGCGAAACGTCCGCCTATTGGATGTTTTCGGCGTCCTATGTGTTCGCCGCGGCCCTCACCTGGATGCTGTACGTGCGCCGCCCGAGCGCCCCGGAAGCGGTCCCCGCAGCGGATCACGCCCGGGTGTGATGACCGTCGCAACAAGGGCAATGCTGCAGCAATTGCGTGGTAACGCGGCGGAAACGTCCCAGGCATACACAGGTCTTATGGCTCAGCCGAGGTCCACGCCGCTGGCCGGTTACCGGGTCGCGGTTACATCATCGAGGCGCGCGGAGGAACTCTGCGCGCTGCTGAGTCGGCAGGGCGCAGAGGTCTGCAGCGCGCCCGCGATCAACATGATCGCGCTGCCCGAGGACGACGAATTACAAAGCCACACCGAAGCTTTGATCGCGCAACCGCCCGACATCCTGGTCGTGCACACCGGCATCGGCTTCCGCGGCTGGCTGGCCGCCGCCGAGGGATGGGGGCTGGCCAACCAGCTGGTCGCATCGCTGTCGAAGACCCGGATCGTGTCGCGGGGACCCAAGGGCACGGGCGCGGTGCGCGCCGCCGGGCTGCACGAGGAGTGGTCTCCTGAGTCCGAATCCTCACAGGAAGTGCTCGAGTATCTCCTCGAGTCGGGCGTGTCCGGGATGCGCATCGCCATCCAGCTGCACGGCGCCGCCGACGCCTGGGACCCGTTCCCGGAATTCATCGGCGGCCTGCGTTTCGCGGGGGCCGAGGTGGTGCCCATCCGGGTGTACCGGTGGAAGTCAACACCGTTGGGTGGCGATTTCGATTTGCTGGTGACCGGGATCGCGCGACGGCAGTTCGACGCGGTCACCTTCACGTCGGCGCCCGCGGCGGCCGCGGTTCTGGAGCGCAGCCGCGACCTGTCCGTCGAGGACCAGGTGCTGGAGGCCCTGCGCACCGACGTGCACGCGATGTGCGTCGGCCCGGTGACATCTAAACCGCTGATCCGCAAGGGCGTCCCGACGTCATCGCCCGCGCGAATGCGGTTGGGCGCCTTGGCCCGCCACATCGCCGAGGAGCTGCCGCTGCTGGGATCGTCCACGGTGCAGGCGGCCGGCCACACGATCGACATTCGCGGAACGTGCGTGCTGGTGGACGGCGACATCAAGCTGCTGTCCCCGTCCGGGATGTCGGTGCTGCGCGCGCTGGCGCAACGGCCCGGCGACGTCGTCGCGCGCACCGAGCTGTTGCGGGTGCTGCCCGGCAGCAGCAACGATCCGCACGCCGTCGACACGGCCGTGCTTCGGCTGCGAACGGCCTTGGGCGACAAGAACATCGTGGCAACGGTGGTCAAGCGGGGTTACCGGCTCGCCGTCGACCCGCCGGGCGGTGCCCGATGGACCTGATCCTGGCGGCACACGGAACCCGCCGGCCGGGCGGCGTCGCGATGATCGGGGACCTCGCGGCGCAGGCGAGCGCGCTCCTCGACCGCCGCGTGCAGGTCGCGTTCGTCGACGTGTTGGGCCCGACGCCCGGCGAGGTGCTGTCGCGGGCGGCGGCCACCGGCCGCCCCGCCGTCGTCGTCCCGGCCTTCCTGTCGCGCGGGTATCACGTGCGCACCGACGTGCCCGCCCACGTGGCGGCCAGCGGGCATCCGAACGTCACCGTCGCCCCCGCGCTCGGACCGAGTGGGGAGATCGCCCGGATAGTCGCCGATCAGCTGGCGGAATCCGGTTGGCGGCCGGGCGATTCGGTGATCCTCGCGGCGGCCGGCACCACCGACGCCAGGGCGCGCGCCGATCTGCACGTGACCGCGACCACGTTGTCCGCGCTGGTGGGATCGCGGGTGCGGCTGGGATTCGCGGCCACCGGCGA
This sequence comes from Mycobacterium sp. 1081908.1, assembly GCF_001673535.1. Taxonomy (GTDB): domain Bacteria; phylum Actinomycetota; class Actinomycetes; order Mycobacteriales; family Mycobacteriaceae; genus Mycobacterium. The sequence continues at coordinate 11,358 of NZ_LZLY01000056.1, forward strand.
TCCGTCCGTGGCCGACGCGGTCGCCGCCGCGCGCCGCGGCGGCGCGCGTCGCCTCGTCGTCGCCTCCTACCTACTGGCCGACGGCCTGTTCCAACAGCGCCTGCGGGCCAGCGGCGCCGACGCGGTCACCCAACCGCTGGGCACCCATCCCGGGCTGGCGCGGCTGATCGCGAACCGGTTCCGCCGCGCGGCGCCCGGACTCCCGAGGCGGCGAACCCAAGCCCCCCACGCACTTTCGAATTCGGTGGAGCACAGCAACCGGCTGACGAGGCACGCCGACGCGCGCGACGCTTGATCTTTGATCGCACACCGGCGATCCTGGCACCATGCCGCGTCGCGAAGAGCCATCGCGTGGGCTGCTCGACCCGGTGGCCAAGATGCTGCGGTTGCCGTTCGGCACACCGGAGTTCATCGACCGGATCGTCACCGGCGGGGTCAACCAGGTGGGCCGCCGGACGTTGCACATGCTGATCACCACCTGGGACGCGGCCGGCGGCGGCCCCTTCGCGGCCAGCGCGATCGCGTCCACGGGGCTGGCCAAGACCGCCGAGATCGTGCAGGGCATGTTCATCGGCCCGGTCTTCGGACCGCTGCTGAGGATCCTGGGCGCCGACAAGGTCGCCGTGCGGGCGTCGCTGTGCGCCTCTCAGCTGGTGGGTCTGGGCATCATGCGCTACGGCGTGCGCTCCGAACCGCTGCACTCGATGTCGGTCGAGGCGATCGTCGACGCTATCGGCCCGACGCTGCAGCGCTACCTCGTCGGGGATATCGACTAGCGAGAGTCTTCGCCTAGGCGGCGATGCGGCCGATCTCGATGTGGCCGTCGGGCGTGACGCGCGCCGGGTAAACCGGCACCGACACCCGGGGATCGTCCAGGCAGGAACCGTCCTCGAGCGCGAAAGCCTGCTTGAGGATGGGTGATTGGACGGTGACGCGGCCACCGCGGTCCCCGACGATCCCGCGCGAAAGCACGGCCGCGCCGGAGAACGGGTCGACGTTGCCGACCGCATGCACCGACCCGTCGTCCAGCCGGAACAGCGCCGCCTGCGAACCGTCGTCGAGGAGAACGCCGACGCCACGACCGGGGATCAGGCGGTCGTAGGGGCAGGCGGTCGTCCACACCTGAATGTCTTGAGCGTCATTGAGAAGTGTCATCGTGTCTCCTTAATCATGACCGAACCCGCGGCATGCCAATGGGCACAGGCACTTTGCGCCCGGCGCGCTCGGTGAACGTCACCGTCGAGTCGACGGCGTCGGGGGCGTTGACGAACGAGACGAACCGCGACAGCTTGTCCGGGTCCTCCAGCACGCCCTTCCATTCGCACTTGTAGTTCTGCACATGCCGCTCCATGGCGGCCTCGAACTCCTCGGCGAGGCCCAGGGAGTCGTCGCACACGACCTCGCGGACGTGATCCAGGCCGCCGTCCAGCGATTCGACCCACGGCGCGGTGCGCTGCAACCGATCGGCGGTCCGGATGTAGTACATGAGGAACCGGTCGACGTAGCGGACCAGCGTCCCGGTGTCCAGATCGCTGGCCAGCAACTGGGCGTGCTTGGGCGTCATGCCGCCGTTGCCGCCGACGTAGAGGTTCCAACCCTTTTCGGTGGCGATGACGCCGACGTCCTTGCTGCGCGCCTCGGCGCATTCGCGCGCGCAACCGGAGACGCCGAGCTTGATCTTGTGCGGCGCCCGCAGGCCCCGGTACCGCAGCTCCAGGTCGATGGCCAGCTGCACCGAATCCTGCTGGCCGTAGCGGCACCAGTCGCTGCCGACGCAGCTCTTCACGGTGCGCAGGGCCTTGCCGTAGGCGTGCCCGGATTCCATGCCGCCGTCGACGAGTCGCTTCCAGATCTCCGGCAACTGGTCCACGCGGGCGCCGAACAGGTCGATCCGCTGGCCGCCGGTGATCTTGGTGTACAGCCCGAAGTCCTGCGCGATCTGGCCGATCAGGATCAGGTGCTCCGGCTTGATGTCACCGCCGGGGACCCGCGGGACCACCGAGTAGCTGCCGTTCTTTTGAATGTTGGCCAGGAAGTGGTCGTTGGAATCCTGCAGCGAGGCCTGCTCGCCCTCGAGGATGTGCTCCGAGCCGGTGGACGCCAGGATGGAGGCGACCACCGGTTTGCAGATGTCGCAACCCTTTCCGCGGCCGAAGCGCTCCAGCAGGCCCGAGAACGTCCGGATCTCGGTGGCGGTGATGATCTCGAAAAGCTCCGCCCGCGACTGGCTGAAGTGCTCGCACAGCGCCTTGGACTGTTCCACGCCCTCGGCTTCCAGCAGCTGCTTGAGCAGCGGCACACACGACCCGCACGAGGTGCCCGCGGCCGTGCACGACTTGAGCGCGGGCACGTCGGCGCAGCCGCCGGCGATCGCGCCCTTCAGGTCACCCTTGGTGACGTTGTTGCACGAGCAGATCTGCGCCGAATCGGGCAGCGCCCCAACGCCGAGGCCCGGCGCGCCGTCGGCCTGGGCCGGCGCGATCAGCGCCAGCGGATCGCCTGGCAACTCGCTGCCCACCATGGGCCGCAGCACCCCGTACGACGAGGCGTCGCCGACGAGCACCCCGCCCAGCAGGGTCTTGGCGTCGTCGGACAGCACCAGCTTGGCGTAGGTCCGGTTCACCGCGTCGTTGATGGCGACCTCGAGGCAGTTCTCCGTCGCCCCCATCGCGTCGCCGAAGCTGGCGACGTCGACGCCCAGCAGCTTGAGCTTCGTCGACAGGTCCGCCTCGCCGAACTCGGCGGCGCCGTCCAGCAGCCGGTCGGCCACCACCTCGGCGGAGGTGTAGCCCGGGCCGACCAGGCCGTAGCAGCGCCCCCCGATCGCCGCGACCTCGCCGATCGCGTAGATGTCGGGATCGCTTGTCCGGCAGGACAAATCGGTGAGCACGCCGCCCCGCTCGCCGCGCTCCAGCCCGGCGGCCGCCGCCAGCTCGTCGCGCGGCCGGATCCCGGCCGCGAAGATCACCACGCCAGCGTCGATCAGCTCGCCGTCGGTCAGGCGCACGCGCGCCGACGTCGACCCGTCCGGATGCGCGACGGCTTCGATCGATTCGGTACCCGTCCCCACGTGCACGGCGATGTCGAGTTCGGTGACCATTCGGGCCAGCAGCGCGCCACCGGCCTCGTCGATCTGCTGGGCCATCAACCGCGGCATCATCTCGACGACGTGCGTCTGCAACCCGAACTGGCGCAGCGCATTCGCGGCCTCGAGCCCGAGTAGGCCGCCGCCGATGACCACCCCAGCGGTGGCGTTGCCGGCCTCCAGCGTGCGCTGGGCGCCGGCGCGAATGGCGTCGAGGTCGTCGAGCGTGCGGTAGACGTGGCACTGCGGCAGGTCGTGGCCGGGCACCGGCGGGACGAAGGCGTAGGACCCGGTGGCCAGCACCAGGGCGTCGTAGCCGTGCCGTTGACCATCGGCGGTCACCACGGTCTTTGTGTCCCGGTCGATTTCGGTGGCGCGGGCGTTCAGCACCAGCCGGACCCGGTCGTCGCCGGCGTAGTCGTTGCCGGGCAGCGCCAGCAGTTGCCGGTCCCAGCTTTCGGTGTAGGAGGTCAGCCCGACACGGTCATAGGCCGCGTCGGCCTCCTCCGCCAAAACCGTGATGCTCCAACGCCCGTCGGTGTCGCGGGCACGGAGCGCCTCGACCAGCCGGTGCCCGACCATGCCGTGCCCGACCACAACGACGTGACGCGCAGCACGTTCCGCGCGCCAGGTTTCGGATTGGGCCATGCCATGAGGGTAGGGGCGGGAAATTAACTCGGAATCGCGCAATGTGACACCCACATGACGGCGTCCTCACACCTCACAACGGCGACTGTGAAACTGTTCGCCGCGGGCGAACGGCCGAGTGGAACTTTAGCGTGGTCGACTCATGTTTCTAGTAATAACCGGCCGGCATGGCGCCGGTCACAGCAAACTCACAATGAAGCATAAGGAGATCCCCATGAGCAACCTCGCACTGTGGTCGCGACCGGCGTGGGACACCGACCGCTGGTTGCGCGACTTCTTCGGCCCCGCCGCGGCGACCGATTGGTTCAAGCCGGTGAGCAGCGGTTTCACGCCGGCCGCCGAGGTCGTCAAGGACGGCGACGACGCGGTGGTCCGCCTGGAACTGCCGGGTGTCGACGTAGAGAACGATGTCAACGTCGAGGTTGACAAGGGCCGGCTGGTCATCCATGGCGAACACCGCGACGAGCACGCCCAGGAGGCGGACGGCCGCACGCTGCGGGAGATTCGCTACGGATCCTTCCGCCGCTCGTTCCGGCTGCCCACCCACGTCACGGGTGAGGCCATCAGCGCCTCCTACGACGACGGCGTGCTGACCGTGCGGGTCGCCGGCGCCTATAAAGACCCAGCCGGAACCGAGCCGCAGCGCATCGCGATCACCAAGTAATCCCCGCGACCAGATCAATCCGGCGGGGCCGCGTCAATTCTGGACGGCCTCGCCGGATTCGCGTGTGAAGCCACGGCTTTGGGTGTGAAGCGTGGGCGAGAAAATCGCCGAATCCCGGCCTGGCTTCACACCGAAAGCCAGCGCTTCACACTCAAACGGCCCCGCCAAGCCGCAACACATTCAGGCCCAGCGGGCCAGCAGCTCCTTGCCCCGGGCCGCCAGCGCGGCCTGCAGGAAGGGGCCGAAGCTGACCCGGGCGACGCCGAGCGGGCCAAACGACGCCGGGTCGTCGTGGTCGGGCAGCGCGAACGCGTTGATCGGCAGCGGCAACTCGGCGGCCAAGCGCCGCAACGTCTCCGGGTCGTGGTAGCCCACGGGATAGAGGACGTCGGCGCCCGCGGCGGCGGCCTCGGTCAGCCGCGCCACCGCCCGCTCGACGCGGTCGGCGTCGTCGCCGTCGCGCCGCAGGAACAGATCGGTGCGCGCGTTGATCACCATGTGCACCCCGGCCGCGTCGGCGGCCGCGCGCAGCGTCCCCACCAGTTCGGCGTGTTCGCCGGCGGAGCGCAGCCGCTTGCCCTCCGAGTGCACGGTGTCCTCGATGTTCAGCCCGACGGCGCCCACGCCCAGCAGGCCCTCGATCAGGCGGGCCGCCGGCTGCCCGTAGCCCGATTCGACGTCCACCGACACCGGGACGTCGACCGCGGCGGTGATCTGGGCGACCCGGGTCAACACGTCGTCGAAGGACATGCCCTCGTTGTCGGGCTTGCCGATCGAGTCCGCGAGCGGGTGGCTGCCCACCGTCAGCGCGGCGAATCCCGCGTCGGTGGCCAGGCGGGCCGACCACGCGTCCCACACGGTCGGCAGGATCACCGGGTCGCCCGGCCGGTGCAGTTCGAGCAGCGCCGCGGCGCGCTGGGCGGTGGTTTGGGCTGTCATGGTGTCCGACATTAGGCCGCGACGGTCGCTACTATCGAGGGCGTACTGTGATCCGCAACACCGCCCGGCCCCCAGGAAAGTACGTAGGAGATTCGTTGAGCGCCACGACTGAACTCGCCGAACTGCACGACCTCATCGGTGGCCTGCGGCGGTGCGTGAGCTCCTTGCGGGCGCGGTACGGCGACAGCCCGGCGATGCGCCGCATCGTCATCGACGCCGACCGGATCCTGTCCGACGTCGAACTGCTCGACACCGACGTCGCCGAGTTGGACCTGGACCGCGCCACCGTGCAGCAGTCCGGCGAGAAGATCGTCATTCCCGACACCCAGTACGACACCGATTTCTGGCGCGATGTCGACGACGAGGGTGTCGGGGGTCACAACAGGTCCTGACAACCTCGGACAACTTCAAGCCCCCCGCGAAACAGGGGGTTTGCTCTGTGTACCCTTCGACAGACAGCCCGTTCGAAGAGGAACACTAGATGAGCGCACCCACGGCGAACCGTCCTGCGTCCGGTGTCTTTTCACCCACACGCGCCCGCATCCCGCAGCGGACCCTACGCACCGACCGGTGGTGGATGTCGCCGTTGCGGATCGACCTGGGCTTCGCGGCTTTCATCATCTATGCGACGGCACGCGCGTTCCAGCAGAATTACTTCTTCGTCCCGAAGTACCACTACCTGACGCCGTTCTACTCGCCGTGCGTGAGCAAGGGTTGCGGCGAGGCCGGCGACATCTGGCCCCAGTTCCTGCCCGACGTCTGGTGGCTGCCGTATGCGGCGGTGTCGCTGCCGTTCCTGCTGCTCTTCCGGCTGACCTGTTACTACTACCGCGGCGCCTATTACCGCACGGTGTGGCAGTCGCCCAGCGCCTGCGCGGTGGCCGAGCCCCGCGTGCACTACACCGGCGAGACCAGGCTTCCCCTGATCATCCAGAACAGCCACCGGTACTTCTTCTACATCGCCGGCATTATCTCGGTGATCAACAGCTATGACGCGATCGTCGCGTTCCATTCCGACAGCGGGCCCGGTGGATTCGGCTTCGGTCTGGGCAACCTGATCCTGCTCGGCAACGTCATCATGCTGTGGATCTACACGCTGTCCTGCCACTCGTGCCGGCACGTGACCGGCGGACGACTCAAGCACTTCTCCAAGAACCCTGTGCGGTACTGGATCTGGACCCAGGTCAGCGCCATCAACACGCGGCACAAGCTGTTCGCGTGGATCACGTTGGGCACCCTGATGCTCACCGACTTCTACATCGCGCTGGTGGCCAGCGGCACCATCCCTGACCTGAGATTTGTTGGCTGACAAGCCATTTCGCCGACTATAGAGAGAACTGAGCGAGGTTTCATGGTTGAGGTCGAGCGGCATGCCTACGACGTTGTCGTCATCGGCGCCGGCGGCGCGGGATTGCGTGCGGTCATCGAGGCGCGTGAGCGCGGCCTGAAGGTCGCGGTGGTGTGCAAGTCCCTGTTCGGCAAGGCCCACACGGTGATGGCCGAGGGCGGGTGCGCGGCATCCATGGGCAACACCAACCCCAAGGACAACTGGAAGACCCATTTCGGCGACACGATGCGCGGTGGGAAGTTCCTCAACAACTGGCGGATGGCCGAGCTGCACGCCAAGGAGGCCCCGGACCGCGTCTGGGAGCTGGAAACCTACGGCGCCCTGTTCGATCGCCTCAAGGACGGCAAGATCAGCCAGCGCAACTTCGGCGGGCACACCTACCCGCGGCTGGCGCACGTCGGTGACCGCACCGGCCTGGAGCTGATCCGCACCATGCAGCAGAAGATCGTTTCGCTGCAGCAGGAGGACTTCGCCGAACTCGGCGACTACGAGGCGCGCATCCGGGTGTTCGCCGAGTGCACCATCACCGAACTGATCAAGGACGGCGACGCGATCGCCGGGGCGTTCGGCTACTGGCGCGAGAGCGGCAACTTCGTCCTGTTCGAGGCGCCGGCCGTGGTGCTGGCCACCGGCGGGATCGGCAAGTCGTTCAAGGTCACCTCGAACTCCTGGGAGTACACCGGGGACGGGCACGCGCTGGCCCTGCGGGCGGGCGCGTCGCTGATCAACATGGAGTTCGTGCAGTTCCACCCGACCGGCATGGTGTGGCCGCCGAGCGTGAAGGGGATCCTGGTCACCGAGGGTGTCCGCGGTGACGGCGGGGTGCTGAAGAACTCCGACGACAAGCGCTTCATGTTCGACTACATCCCGCCGGTGTTCAAGGGCCAGTACGCCGAAACCGCGCAAGAGGCCGACCAGTGGCTCAAGGACAACGACTCGGCCCGTCGCACCCCGGACCTGCTGCCGCGCGACGAGGTCGCGCGCGCGATCAACTCGGAGGTCAAGGCCGGCCGGGGCACCCCGCACGGCGGGGTGTATCTCGACATCGCCTCGCGCCTGACGCCGGAAGAGATCAAGCGGCGGCTGCCGTCGATGTACCACCAGTTCAAGGAGCTGGCCGGGGTCGACATCACAAAGGAGCCAATGGAAGTCGGGCCCACCTGCCACTACGTGATGGGCGGCGTGGAGGTCGACGCCGACACCGGCGCGGCGACCGTCCCCGGCCTGTTCGCCGCCGGCGAGTGCTCGGGCGGCATGCACGGCTCCAACCGGCTGGGCGGCAACTCGCTGTCGGACCTGCTGGTGTTCGGCCGGCGCGCCGGCCTCGGGGCCGCCGATTACGTGCGCGCGCTGAGCAGCCGCCCGGCGGTCGCCGAGGATGCCGTCGAGACGGCGGCCAAGCGCGCGCTCGCGCCCTTCGAGGGACCGACGAACGGCGCCGCGGCCGAGAACCCCTACACCCTGCAGTTGGAACTGCAGCAGTCGATGAACGACCTGGTGGGCATCATCCGCAAGTCGGAGGAGATCTCCGAGGCGCTCGGCCGGCTCGACAAACTGCGCGAGCGGTTCAAGAACGTCCACGTGGAGGGGCAGCGGCGGTACAACCCCGGCTGGAACCTGGCCATCGACCTGCGCAACATGTTGCTGGTCAGCGAATGCGTGGCCAAGGCCGCACTGGAGCGCACCGAGAGCCGCGGCGGACACACCCGCGACGATCACCCGTCGATGGACTCGTCCTGGCGCAAGGTGCTGCTGGTCTGCCGCGCGTCCGGCGGCGACGAGGTGATCCCCGACATCAGCATCACGCGCGAGGAGCAGGTGCCGATGCGGCCCGATCTGCTGGAGCTCTTCGAGATCTCCGAGCTGGAGAAGTACTACACCGACGGAGAACTGGCCGACCACCCAGGACGGAGAGGTTAATGACCTACAACGCGACCATGCGGGTGTGGCGCGGCGACGAGGACGGCGGCGCGCTGGAGGACTTCACGGTTGAGGTCAACGAGGGCGAGGTGGTGCTCGACATCATCCATCGCCTGCAGCAGACCCAGACGCCCGACCTTGCCGTCCGGTGGAACTGCAAGGCCGGCAAGTGCGGGTCGTGCTCGGCGGAGATCAACGGCTACCCCCGCCTGATGTGCATGACCCGGATGTCGACGTTCGCCGAGGACGAGGTCGTGACCGTCACGCCGCTGCGCACGTTCCCGGTGATTCGCGACCTGGTCACCGACGTCTCGTTCAACTACGAAAAGGCCCGCGAGATACCGTCTTTCGCGCCGCCCAAGGACCTGCAGCCCGGCGAGTACCGGATGGCCCAGGTCGACGTGCAGCGCTCGCAGGAGTTCCGCAAGTGCATCGAGTGCTTCTTGTGCCAGACCGTCTGCCACGTGGTCCGCGACCACGAGGAGAACAAGAAGGCGTTCGCCGGGCCGCGCTACCTGATGCGCATCGCCGAGCTGGAGATGCACCCGCTGGACACGCTGGACCGGCGCAACCAGGCGCAGGAAGAGCACGGGCTGGGCTACTGCAACATCACCAAGTGCTGCACCGAGGTGTGCCCGGAGAACATCAAGATCACCGACAACGCGCTGATCCCGATGAAAGAGCGGGTCGCCGACCGCAAATACGACCCCGTGGTTTGGCTGGGTAACAAGCTCTTCCGCCGCTAGGCGAGGCGCCCTAGACGCCGAGCCGGCGGAACGTGCTGCGGTGGAACACGATTGGCGCCACCTCGGCGTCCACCGTCACCTCGTTGACCCGCAGCACCACGATGGTGTGGTCGCCCGCCGGGATCAGTTGCTCGATCGCGCTCTCCAGCCACAGGCCGGTGCCCTTGATGAACACCGCGCCGCTGTCGTAGGACACCGTCTCCAGACCGGCGAACCGGTCCCCGGTCTTGGCCGCCAACGCGCGGGCGGCCGCGTCATGGACCTCGCCGAGCACGCTGATGCCCAGCATCGGCACGCCCTTGAGCTTGGGCCATGTCGTCGAGGTGTTCTGCACGCAGAACGACACGAGCGGCGGCTCGAGCGAGACGGGGACGAAGGTGCTGGCGGCCAAGCCCTCTCGGATCCCCTCGACTTCGGCGGCGATGGCCACCACGCCGGACGGAAAGTGGCCGAAGGCCTCACGCAGGGTGGACGGCGTCAGATTCTTGTTCGGGTTCACCGCGGTCATTCGCCCCTTGCTCCGGGAACGGAATTCTCGCCCCCGACCCTACCTACCGAATATCCGTGGGCTGAAGCCACATCCGGGTGCGCGCGCAATCGGCTCTTCCATGCGTTGCGGCCGTAGACGGAGAAGATCGGGTCCGACGGGTCGTCCGATCCGTCGGCGCGGTCCGCCAGGTCGTCGGGCAGCGTCAGCACCGGGATCTGGGCATCCAGTCGGGGGTTGAAGAAGTAGGGCACCGAAATGCGCTCCTCGGCGGGGCCGTCCAGGTTCACCCGGTGCTCGGTGGCCCGCAGGTAGCCGCCGGTGGCCACCTCGAGCAGCTCGCCGATGTTGACGATGAACGCGCCCGGCACCGGCGGCACGTCGATCCAGCCCGCCTGGCCGCCCCGCGCCCGGCGCACCTGCAGGCCGTGGCTGCCCGGCTCCGCGAGCAGCAGCGTGAGCACCCCGGCGTCGCGGTGCGCGCCCACGCCCTGCGGGCCGGCCGCGCGGGCGGGGTAGCGGATGATCTTGATCAGCGTGGCCGGCGCGTCGGCGAACGCGGCGTCGAACGCGTCCGGCGGGCTGCCCAGTGACGCCGCCCAGTGCCCGAGCAGGGTGCGGGCCACCGCGGAAAGCGCGGCATCCCACTCGGCGACGATCCCGGGCAACTCGGGCAGGGCCGTCGGCCACTGATTCGAGCCCTGCAACCACAGGTAGTCCGGCCGGCCGGGGCCGCCGATCGGGGGGCGCTCCGGGCCGAGGTCGAGCTGCTCGCGCCAGTCCACCCGGCCCCGGGTGAGCTCGCCGCCCAGCCGGGTATAGCCGCGGAAATGCGGACTGCGCACCATCGCGATCGCGTTCTTGTCGGCCTGCGGCAGCGCGAACAACCGGCGCGCCGCGCCGAGCATCCGGGCGGCGAGCTCGTCGGGCACGTGGTGGCCGATCAAATAGAAGAAGCCGACCTCGTGGGCGGCCTCGCGCAGCCCCTCCCGCAGGGCCTCCGGGGCGGCCCGTAGGTCCACCACGGGCAGGGTTGTGACGCGCCTCACGTCCGTCATTGCTCAATCATCTCCGCAGGTCAGGCGCGAAAAGGTGGACTCCCCAACCGGTTGGTTAGTTAGACGGTGGAATCTAGCTCACACTCGCTTGCTTCGCCGACAATAACGGTTATATTTTAGGGCAGTTACTGGTGGGTAACTTAGACCTAGTACCCAACCACAAGTGGCATTCTCAACGAGGAGGAACGTAGTGAGCCACTACAAGAGCAACGTCCGTGACCAGGTGTTCAACCTGTTCGAGGTTTTCGGCGTTGACAAGGCATTAGGCCAGGGCGAGTACAGCGACCTCGACGTCGACACCGCCCAGGAAATGCTGTCCGAGATCAGCCGTCTGGCCGAGGGACCGGTCGCGGAGTCGTTCGTCGAGGGCGACCGCAACCCGCCGGTCTTCGACCCCGAGACCCACTCCGTGACGCTGCCGGAATCCTTCAAGGAGTCCGTCCGCGCCGTCACCGAGGCCGGTTGGGACAAGGCGGGCATCGACGAGGCGCTCGGCGGCATGCCGATGCCGAAGGCGCTGCTGTGGGCGCTGCACGAGCACATCCTGGGCGCCAACCCCGCCGTGTGGATGTACGGCGGCGGCGCCGGGTTCGCCAACATCCTCTACCACCTCGGCACCGAGGAGCAGAAGAAGTGGGCCGTGCTGGCCGCCGAGCGCGGCTGGGGTTCGACGATGGTGCTGACCGAGCCGGACGCCGGTTCGGACGTCGGTGCCGGCCGCACCAAGGCGGTCCAGCAGGAGGACGGCTCCTGGCACATCGACGGCGTGAAGCGCTTCATCACCTCGGGTGACTCCGGCGACCTGTTCGAGAACATCTTCCACCTGGTGCTCGCCCGCCCCGAGGGCGCGGGCCCGGGCACCAAGGGGCTGTCGCTGTTCTTCGTGCCCAAGTTCCTGTTCGACTTCGAGACCGGCGAGCTGGGCGAGCGCAATGGCGTCTTCGTCACCAACGTCGAGCACAAGATGGGCCTCAAGGTCTCGGCGACCTGTGAGCTCTCGCTCGGCCAGCACGGCGTGCCCGCCAAGGGCTGGCTCGTCGGCGAGGTGCACAACGGCATCGCGCAGATGTTCGACGTCATCGAGCAGGCCCGCATGATGGTCGGCACCAAGGCGATCGCCACGCTGTCCACGGGCTACCTCAACGCGCTCGAGTACGCCAAGTCCCGCGTGCAGGGCGCCGACATGACCCAGATGACCGACAAGACCGCGCCGCGGGTGACCATCACGCACCACCCCGACGTCCGCCGGTCGCTGATGACCCAGAAGGCCTACGCCGAGGGTCTGCGCGCGCTGTACCTGTTCACCGCGACCTACCAGGACGCGGCGGTCGCCGCGGCGCTGCACGGTGTGGACGCCGAGCTGGCCGTCAAGGTCAACGACCTGATGCTGCCGGTCGTCAAGGGTGTGGGCTCCGAGCAGGCGTACGCCAAGCTCACCGAGAGCCTGCAAACCTTGGGCGGGTCCGGCTTCCTGCAGGACTACCCGATCGAGCAGTACATCCGTGACGCGAAGATCGACTCGCTCTACGAGGGCACCACGGCCATCCAGGCGCAGGACTTCTTCTTCCGCAAGATCGTCCGCGACAAGGGTGTGGCGCTGGCCCACGTGTCCGGGGAGATCCAGAAGTTCGTCGACAGCGAGTCCGGCAACGGGCGGCTCAAGACCGAGCGCGAGCTGCTCGGCAAGGCGCTGACCGACGTGCAGGCCATGGCGGCCACCCTGACCGGCTACCTGATGGCCGCGCAGGAGGACGTCACCAGCCTCTACAAGGTGGGCCTGGGCTCGGTGCGCTTCCTGATGAGCGTCGGCGACCTGGTCATCGGCTGGTTGCTGCAGCGTCAGGCCGCGGTTGCGGTGGCGGCGCTGGACGCCGGCGCCACCGGCGCCGAGCGGTCCTTCTACGAGGGCAAAATCGCGGTGGCATCGTTCTTCGCGAAGAACTTCCTGCCCCTGCTGGCCAGCACCCGCGAGGTCATCGAGACGCTGGACAACGACATCATGGAGCTCGACGAGGCGGCGTTCTAGGCCCGCCTGGCTGAACGAACAAGGTCCCCCGCTTCCACGTTGAAGCGGGGGACCTTGGGTTTTTGGGCGGGACAAGCAAAAAAGACCGCCGCTGGATCCCCTCACTCCAGCGGCGGCCCTTTTCGCCCCCCCGTGCGCGACCGGCGGTCGATTCCAGGGATGCCCCGTATTGCCGTCGGGGTCGGGGGGTCAGACCACAACACGGGGCTATCCGGACGTTCGGATACCCAAGAGCCCCGGTTCGTAACCGACTGTGACCGAAATCATTCGCGCCCCGATGTTCGGGGCCCGCGGTCAGGCCTCCAGGATCGCGGCCACACCCTGGCCGCCGGCGGCGCAGATGGAGATCAGCGCCCGAAGGGTCCCGCCGCCCTTCTGCTCGGCCTTCTTCTCGGCCAGCTGCTTGGCGGCCTGCGCCAGGATCCGCCCGCCGGTGGCCGCGAACGGATGGCCGGCGGCCAACGACGACCCGTTCACGTTGAGCTTGGATCGATCGATCGACCCGAGCGCGGCGTCGAGCCCCAGCCGCTCCTTGCAGTACTCCTCGGATTCCCACGCCTGCAGGTGCGCCAGCACCACCGACGCGAACGCCTCGTGGATCTCGTAGAAATCGAAGTCCTGCAGGCTCAGGCCGTTCCTGGCCAGCAGGCGGGGCACCGCGTACGTCGGCGCCATCAGCAGCCCGTCGCGCCCGTTGACGTAGTCCACCGCGGCGGTCTCCGCGTCCACCAGGTAGGCCAGCGGGGTCAGCGAGCGGGCAGCCGCCCACTCCTCGCTGGCCAGCAGCGCGACCGACGCGCCGTCGGTCAGCGGGGTGGAGTTGCCGGCCGTCATCGTCGCGTCGCCGTTCTTCACCCCGAAGACGGGGCGCAGCGTCGCCAGCTTCTCGGTGCTGGCGTTGGCGCGCAGGTTGTCGTCCCGGTAGAGCCCGAGGAACGGCGTGACGAGGTCGTCGAAGAAGCCCCGGTCGTAGGCGGCGGCCATGTTGCGGTGGCTGGCGACGGCCAGCGCGTCCTGGTCGACGCGTTTGATGCCCATCTGCTTGGTGGTGATGGCGGCGTGCTCGCCCATCGACAACCCGGTGCGCGGCTCGCTGTTGGCGGGGATCTCGATCCCCAGCGTGGCGGGCAGCGTGCCCACCAGCTTGAGCCGTTGCAGGTTCGACTTGGATCGGCGCAGCTTGAGCAGCTGACGGCGCAGGTTGTCGCCCAGGCCGATCGGCGGGTCGGAGGTGGTGTCCACCCCGCCGGCGGCGGCCACCTCGTAGCGCCCGGAGGCGACGCCGTCGGCCGCGGCGATCGCGGCCTGCAGCCCCGTCCCGCACGCCTGCTGAACGTCGAACGCTGGCGTGTACGACGACAGCTCGGAGCCCAGCACGCATTCGCGGGTCAGGTTGAAGTCGCGGCTGTGCTTGAGCACGGCGCCGCCGACGACCACGCCCAGCCGCTCGCCGCCCAGCCCGAACCGGTCCACCAGCCCGTCCAGGGCGGCGGTGAACATGTCCTGGTTGGACGCCTCGGCGTACGCGCCGTCCGACCTCGCGAACGGGATGCGATTGCCGCCCAGTACCGCGACAGGTCGCCTGGTCTTAGAACTCGCAGGGGCCACTTTTCTCTCCGTGCATCTCCGGGTACATCACTTTTTGAACCGGCCGTTGTTCGCCATAGTACCCACTGTTCTTACTCTGAAGTAAGTTCGTCCCGATACGGTTGGCCGATAACGGGCACTCCCCAACCGAACGACATGGAAGGCAGCTCAGTGGCTCCAAAAGGCTCGTCCGATCTGTTCTCGCAGGTGGTCAACTCCGGCCCCGGATCGTTTCTGGCAAAGCAACTCGGCATTCCGCAGCCCGAGACGCTTCGCCGGTACCGCCCCGGCGAGCCGCCGCTGGCCGGGTCCCTGCTGATCGGGGGTCCCCAAGACCAGCCGGGCAGGGTGGCCGAGCCGCTGCGCGCGGCCCTGCACTCCGACTACGACGTGGTGGGCGCCAACCTGGGCGGCCGCTGGGCCGACAAGTTCGCCGGGCTGGTGTTCGACGCCACCGGCATCACCACGCCGGCCGGGCTCAAGTGCCTCTACGAGTTCTTCACCCCGGTGCTGCGCAACCTGGGCCACAACGCGCGCGTCGTGGTCGTCGGAACCACGCCCGACGCGGCCGCCGGCACCGACGAGCGCATCGCGCAGCGCGCGCTGGAGGGCTTCACCCGGTCGCTGGGCAAGGAGCTGCGCAACGGGTCCACCGCGCAGCTGGTGTACCTGTCGCCGCACGCCAAACCCGCCGCCACCGGCCTGGAATCCACGATGCGGTTCATCCTGTCCGGCAAGTCCGCCTACGTCGACGGCCAGGTCTTCTACGTCGGCGAAGCCGACTCCACCCCGCCGGCCGACTGGGAACGGCCGCTGGACGGCAAGGTCGCGATCGTGACCGGCGCCGCCCGCGGCATCGGCGCCTGCATCGCCGAGGTGTTCGCCCGCGACGGCGCCCGCGTCGTCGCCATCGACGTCGAGTCGGCCGCCGAAACCCTGGCCGAGACCGCCAGCCGGGTCGGCGGCACCCCGTTGTGGCTGGACGTGACGGCCGACGATGCCGTCGACAAGATCACCGAGCACCTGCACGACCACTACTCCGGACACGCCGACGTCCTGGTCAACAACGCCGGCATCACCCGCGACAAGCTGCTGGCCAACATGGACGACGCGCGCTGGGACGCCGTGCTGGCCGTCAATCTGCTTGCCCCGCAACGGCTTACCGAAGGCCTGATCGGCAACGGCAGCATCGGGGACGGGGGCCGGGTGATCGGCCTGTCGTCGATGGCCGGCATCGCGGGCAACCGCGGGCAGACCAACTACGCCACCACCAAGGCCGGCATGATCGGCCTCACCCAGGCGCTGGCCCCGGGACTCTACGAGAAGGGCATCACGATCAACGCGGTCGCGCCGGGCTTCATCGAAACCCAGATGACCGCGGCGATCCCGCTGGCCACCCGCGAGGTCGGCCGCCGGATGAACTCGCTGCTGCAGGGCGGGCAGCCCGTCGACGTCGCCGAGACGATCGCCTACTTCGCCAGCCCGGCGTCAAACGCGGTGACCGGCAACGTCATTCGGGTCTGTGGCCAGGCGATGTTGGGGGCATGATGAATCAGCCGAGCGGTTTGCGAAACATGCTGCGCGCGGCGGCCGGGGCGCTGCCGCTGCTACCCCGCTCCGACCAATTGCCCAGCCGCACGGTGACGGTCGACGAACTGCCGATCGACCAGACCAACGTCGCCGAGTACGCGGGCGTCACCGGCCTGCGCTACGGCAACCACGTGCCGCTGACCTACCCCTTCGCGTTGACCTTTCCCGCCATGATGTCGCTGGTTACCGGCTTCGACTTTCCCTTTGCCGCAATGGGATCGGTGCACACCGAAAACCGCATCACCCAGTACCGCCCGATCGCGGTGACCGACACGGTCGGCGTGCGGGTGCACGCGGAGAACCTGCGCGAACACCGCAAGGGCCTGCTGGTGGATCTGGTGACCGACGTCAGCGTGGGCAACGACGTCGCGTGGCACCAGGTGACCACCTTCCTGCACCAGCAACGCACCAGCCTGTCCGACGAGCCCAAACCGCCGCCGCAGAAGCAGCCGAAACTGCCCCCGCCGAGCACCGTGCTGCGGATCAGCCCCGGCCAGATCCGCCGCTACGCCGCCGTCGGCGGCGACCACAACCCGATCCACACCAACCCGATCGCCGCCAAATTGTTCGGCTTCCCGAGCGTCATCGCGCACGGGATGTTCAGCGCCGCAGCGGTTTTGGCGAACATCGAGGCCCGGATTCCCGACGCGGCGCAGTACGCGGTGCGGTTCGGCAAGCCGCTGGTGCTGCCCGGCACGGCGGGGCTGTACATCGATCAGGGCGACGACGGCGGCTGGGATCTTTCGCTGCGCAACGTCGCGAAGGGATACCCCTATCTGACCGGCAGCGTGCGGGCCCTCTAGCCCGTCCGCGCCGGCCTGCGGCCGATCGCGAGCACCTTCAATCCGTATGCGCCGCAGGCGGTCAGCAGGAACACACCGAACAGCCACAACGGCGGGTGGGCCAGCTCCCAGACGAAGATCGCCGCCCAGATCGGCGATCCCTGGGTCACCGCGAGCACCCCGGCGGCCCCGGCCAGCGAGACCGCCGGCGTGTGCAGGTGCGTCCCGGCCGCCCAATTGACGATCAGCACCAGGGCGGATCCCGCGGCCGCACCGGTGGCCAGCGAGGGCGTCAACATTCCGCCCGCCCCGCCGGCGCGCAGGAACAGGGCGGTCAACAGCGGCTTCAACACCAGGATGACCAGGGCCGCCGACAGCGTCATGCGGCTGGCGAGGCTGACGGTCAGGATGCTGCGGCCGTTGCCGGGCAACTCCGGCCACCAATGCGAACAGACGCCCATCACCAAACCCGCGGCCGCCAGCGCCGGGATCAGCACCCACGAACGCCTCTCACGGGCCGGCCGCGCCGCCGCCATCAGCCGCTTGAACGCCAGTCCCACCGCAAGGGCCACCGGCGCCAGGATCAGCCCGTGCGCGGTCAGCAGATACGACGATTCCGTGCTGGGCCAGGCCAGGCTCGGCTGATCGTGCGTCTCGGCCGAGCAGATCGCGACGGCCAGGCTCGACGTGAGTAAGGCCGCGCCCACCGCCCGTGGGTGCCAGGTGTTCAGCATGATCCGCACGGCGAACAGCGCGCCCGCTAGCGGAACGGCGTAGACGGCGCCGAGCCCCGCCCCGGCCGCGCACGCCAGCAGGACCTCGCGGTCCCGGCTGGACAGCCGCCTCAGCCATGCGGTGGCGAAATCACCCAGGGCCGCGGCGAATTGGCGCGGGGCACCCTCGCGGCCCAGGGACGCGCCGGATCCGACCAGCAGCACCTGCAACGCCGCGTCGATGCTCCACGCCAGCCGCGGGATCGGCTCGCGGCGGGCGATGGTCTGGGCCAGCGGCGGCACCGGGGTGCGGCGCCGCAGGATCCACCACCCCAACCCCGCCAGCGCGCCGCCGACCACCGGCCCCAGCGCGCGGCGGACCGGGCTGCTGCCGGTGATCCCGGTCAGCAGCGTGCCGAAACTGTAGTGGTAGGTGACGTGCTCGACGAACCGCAGCACTTCCGTCGTCGCCAACCCGGCGACCCCGGCCAGCAGCCCGACGATGACTACGGCGCAAAAGAAGTCGAGGTTGCGCCGGGGAGGCACTCGAGGCGGAGGGGCCACCCCACGAATGTAGGGGCTAGCCGGCCGCGGCGGCTTCGCGATCCTCCGGCGTGCCGCGCAGGCCGTGCCAGAACAGGTCGATCATCAGCTCGGCCGCCTCGTCGACGCCGAGTTCGCCGCTGGACAGCCGGTTGGCCATCGCCTCACCCGCGCCGACCAGCGCCACCGCCATCATCTGGTACTCGGCGTCCGACCGCGCGGTGCGACTGCCGGCCCGCATCAGCTCGGCCACCAGCTCGATGATCTGCTCGCGTCCCTCGCGCACGGTGTGCGCGAACGCCTGCGAGCTGATGGCCTGCGTGTACATCACGATCCAGGACGCGCGGTTGGAGTCGATGTAACGCATGAACGACCCGATGGCGTTGCCCAGCAAGTCCTTTGGGCTCTGATCGAAGTTGATGTCGGCGCGCACCCCTTCGATGAACCGCCCCAGCTCGCGGTCCAGGCAGGCGCCGAACAGGTCCTCCTTGGAGCCGTAATACAGGTACAGCATCGGCTTGGAGATCTGCGCCTCGGCGGCGATGGCGTCCATCGACGTCTCGTGATACCCGTTGACGGAGAACATCTGCACGGCGGCGTCGAGCATCTGCTGCTCGCGGACAGCACGCGGTAACCGCTTGGTACCACCCGCCATCGCTGTTGCCTCTCTAGCCTGCTATCTGGCTACAGGGTAACGAGGATGCGGCGCATTAGTGGCCACATGTTCGATTGACGCCCTTCATCGTCGCCACCCGCACCAGCGACGCGTCGACCGCCGGCATCGGCAGCTCGCCCCCCGCCACCGCCTTTTCCAGCCGGTCCAGGACCGCGGGCGCCTCTTCGATGCTGACCCACAGCGCGACGTCGGTACCGGCCTGCAGCGCGCGCAGCACGGCCTCCGCCACGCCGTACCGATCGGAGATCGCGGCCATGCTGGACAGGTCGTCGCTGAACACCGGGCCGTTGAAGGGCGGGGCGCCGTAGCCGGTGCCGTCGCGCAGCAACTGCACCGCGGCCCGGCTCAGGCTGGCGGGGTCGTCGCCGGTCAGCCCGGGGACTTGCAGGTGACCGATCATGACTGCGACGGGGAGCTGCGTCAGTAGTGTCCGATAGGGCACGAGGTCGTCGGTCTGCAGGTCGCTCAGCGGCGGCGTGACGACGCCGCCCTTGTGTGAATCGCCCGAGCCATGTCCGTGGCCGGGGAAATGCTTGAGCACCGGCAGCAGCCCGGCGTCGCGCAGGCCCTGCGCGTAGGCCCCGGCGTAGGCGGTGACGGTGTTCGGGTCCGCGCCGAACGAGCGGTCCCCGATCACGCCGTCCGGGGCGTCGGTGACGTCGACCACCGGGGCGAAGTCGACGGTGATGCCCAGGTCGCGCATCTTTTTGCCGCGCTCCACTTCGAGGTCGTGGACCTGCTGGGGCGACTGGGTCTGCGCCAGCTGCCGGGCCGACGGGGCCGTCCCGATCAGCGACTTCAACCGCGACACCCGGCCGCCTTCTTCGTCGACGCCGACCGCCAGCGGCAGCGGCCCCGCGCTGTGGGCGACCTCGGCCAGCCCGCCCTTGAATATCGAGAGGTCCGTCCAGCCGCCGATGATGATCCCGCCGACGTGGCTCTCGTTGACGACGGTTCGGGCTTCGTCGGCGTTCCGCACGCCCACCATCAGCAGTTGTGCCAGCTTGTCGCGGGTCGACAGGGCGGCCGGGACGGCCGTCGGGTCGGCGCACACCGGCGGCGCGGGGGCGGCCGCCGGCTTGCTCGACGAGGCCGCCGGGGGATGCGCGCCGTGATGACCGCAGCCGGCGACCAGCGCTGTTGCGGCGACGAGCACGGCCAGGGTCCGGGGGAAGGGCATCGGGCCATGTTGTCACGGCGGGCGTTTCGTCCCTGCCGCCAGGGGCATCGGCGGTAGGTTGGCAACGAGCTTTTGACTGGCAGGGAGGGGAGCCAGCGATGGCCGGGTTTTCGTGGGCGGCGGCCGCAAGCATCGCGGCGGGGCTGATGATCGGCGCCGCGGCGACCGTCGGCGTGACGCTCGAGGTCGAAGACCACAAGGCGGCGCCGGTACAGACCGCACCGCAGCAGCCCGCCGGGCCGTACCTGGTGAGTTACGGCTCCCGCTGCTGGCGTGGCCATTGCATTCCGTGGCCGTGACTCGCGGGCCCGGCCGGCGGCGGCCGTTCTGCTAGGTTGGCGCTAGGTCCCCCGCAAAACTTCAGGAGCCGTTTCATGAACCGGATCATCGCGCCCGCCGCCGCGAGCGTCGTGGTTGGTCTGTTGCTGGGCGCGGCCGCGATCTTCGGGATCACCTTGATGGTGCAGCAGGACACGAAGCCGCCACTCCCCGGGGGCGATCCGCAGTCGTCAGTGCTCAACCGGGTCGAGTACGGCAACCGTAGCTAGCCCGGCGAGGACTCGGGCCGAAGCGTCGGCCTCATGCTCGTCGGCCGCGCCGCTTTCCCGCCGATGGTTGCTGGTGGTCGGCGCCGTCGCGCTGGCGCTGACGTTCGCGCAGTCGCCCGGACAGGTCTCCCCCGACACCAAGCTCGACCTCACCGCCAACCCGCTACGGTTCCTGGCCCGCGCCACGAACCTGTGGAACAGCGAACTGCCGTTCGGCCAGGCGCAGAACCAGGCCTACGGCTACCTGTTCCCGCACGGCACCTTCTTCCTGGTCGGCCACGCGCTCGGCGTCCCGGGCTGGATCACCCAGCGGCTGTGGTGGGCGCTGCTGCTCAGCATCGGTTTTTGGGGGCTGCTGCGGGTGGCCGAGACGCTGGGCATCGGCAGCCCGACGTCCAGGGTGATCGGCGCTCTGGCGTTCGCGCTGGCGCCGCGGGTGCTGACCACGCTCGGATCGATCTCGTCGGAGACGTTGCCGATGATGCTGGCGCCGTGGGTGTTGTTGCCGACGATCCTGGCCCTGCGGGCGTCGACGGTCAGATCCGTGCGGGCGCTGGCCGCGCAGGCCGGGCTGGCCGTCGCGCTGATGGGCGCGGTCAACGCCATCGCCACGCTGGCCGGCTGCCTGCCCGCGGTGATCTGGTGGGCGTGCCACCGGCCGAACCGGTTGTGGTGGCGCTACACGGCGTGGTGGGCGCTGGCGCTGGGCCTGGCCACGCTGTGGTGGGTGGTGGCGCTGGTCTGCCTGCGCCACGTCAGCCCCCCGTTCCTGGACTTCATCGAGTCCTCCGGGGTGACGACGCAGTGGTCGTCGCTGACCGAGATCCTGCGCGGCACCGACTCCTGGACCCCTTTCGTGGCGCCGACCGCCACCGCCGGCGCGCCCCTGGTGACCGGGTCGGCGGCCGTGCTGGCCACCTGCCTGGTCGCGGCGGCGGGGCTGGCCGGCCTGGCCGGCCCGGGGATGCCGGCGCGGGGGCGGCTGGTGACGATGCTGCTGGTCGGCGTGGTCTTGATGGCCGTCGGCTACGGCGGCGGCCTGGGATCACCTGTCGCCCACCAGGTGCAGGCGTTCATGGACGCCGCCGGCGCGCCGCTGCGCAACGTGCACAAGCTGGGACCGGTGATCCGGATCCCGGTGGCGCTGGGCGTCGCTCAGCTGCTGGGCCGGGTCGCGCTGCCCGGCAGCGCGCCACGCCCGGCGTGGCTGCGCGCGTTCGCCCATCCCGAGCGCGACAAGCGGGCCGCCGTGGCGATCGTGGCCCTGACGGCGCTGATGGTCAGCACCTCGCTGGCGTGGACCGGCCGGCTCGCCCCGCCGGGCACGTTCGGCGCGATCCCCGCGTACTGGCACCAGGCCGCCGACTGGCTCGACGAACACAACACGGGCACACCGGTTCCCGGGCGGGTGCTGGTGGTCCCGGGGGCGCCGTTCGCAACCCAGGCGTGGGGCACCACCCATGACGAGCCGCTGCAGGTGCTCGGCGGCAGCCCGTGGGGCGTGCGCGACTCGATCCCGTTGACCCCGCCGCAGACCATCCGCGCGCTGGATTCGGTGCAACGCCTGTTCGCGTCCGGGCAGCCCTCGGCCGGCCTGGCCGATACCCTTGCCCGCCAAGGTATTTCGTATGTCGTGCTGCGCAACGACCTGGATCCCGAGGCGTCGCGCTCTGCGCGCCCCATCCTGGTGCACCGCGCGATCGCTGGCTCGCCGGGACTGCAGAAGGTGGCGCAGTTCGGCGCTCCGGTGGGGCCCGGCACGCTGGCGGGTTTCGTCTCCGACGGCGGGCTGCGGCCGCGCTACCCGGCGGTGGAGATCTACCGGGTGGCGGGTGCCGTCGACCCCGGCGCGCCGTACTTCGTCGACGCCGACGGGGTGGCCCGTGTCGACGGCGGCCCCGAGGTATTGCTGCGCCTGGACGAGCGGCGACGGCTGCTGGGCCGGCCGCCGCTGGGCCCGGCGCTGATAACGTCCGACGCCCGCGGTGCCGGCCTGCCCGCGCCCCTCGTGACGGTCACCGACACCCCGGTGGCCCGCGAGACCGACTACGGCCGCGTCGACCAGCATTCGTCGGCCGTCCGGGCGGCCGGCGACGCCCGACACACCTTCAACCGGGTGCCCGACTATCCGGTCCCGGGCGCCGACACGGTGTTCGGGGCCTGGAACGGCGGGCGCATCACGGTGTCGAGCTCGTCGTCGGACTCCACCGCCATGCCCGACGTCGCGCCAGCGACCTCCCCCGCCGCGGCCGTCGACGGCGATTCCGGGACGGCGTGGGTGTCCAACGCGCTGCAAGCCGCCGTCGGGCAGTGGCTGCGGGTGGACTTCGACCACCCGGTGAGCAACGGCTCGATCACCATCACGCCCAGCGCGACCGCCGTCGGCGCCCAGGTCCGCCGCATCCTGATCGAGACCGCCAACGGCAGCACCACCCTGCGGTTCGACGAGCCCGGCAAGCCGCTCGCGACGGCGCTGCCCTACGGCGAAACCCCATGGCTGCGGGTCACCGCCGCCGGCACCGACGACGGCTCCCCCGGCGTGCAGTTCGGCATCACCGACCTGTCGATCACCCAGTACGACGCGTCCGGCTTCGCGCACCCGGTCAGCCTGCGGCACACCGTTTCCGTGCCCGGGCCGCCGCCGGGCGCGGCGGTCGCCGCCTGGGACCTGGGTTCGGAATTGCTCGGCAGGCCGGGCTGCGCGGCGGCGCCCGACGGCGTGCGCTGCGCGGCGTCGATGGCGCTGGCGCCGGAAGAGCCGGTCAACTTCAGCCGCACCCTGACCGTCGCGGCCCCGGTGTCGGTGACGCCGACGGTGTGGGTGCGGCCACGGCAGGGGCCCAAACTGGCCGACCTGGTCGCCGAGCCGAATACCACTCGGGCCCAAGGCGATTCCGACGTGGTGGACATCCTCGGCTCCGCGTTCGCCGCCACCGACGGCGACCCGGCCACCGCGTGGACCGCACCCCAGCGGGTGGTTCAGCACAAATCCCCGCCGACGCTGACCGTCACCCTGCCGCGGGCCACCGAGGTCGCCGGGCTGCGCGTGGTGCCCAGCTCCTCGACGCTGCCCGCGCACCCGAGGATGGTGGCCGTCAACCTGGGCGACGGCCCGCAGGTCCGCGAGTTGAAACCGGGTGAGCCGCAAACGCTTTCGCTCAGGCCGCGGGTGACCGACACCGTCAGCATCAGCCTGCTCGACTGGGAAGACGTGATCGACCGAAACGCCCTGGGGTTCGATCAGCTCAAGCCGCCCGGCCTGGCCGAGGTCGCGGTGCTCGGGGCCGACGGCAACCCGATCGCGCCCGCCGACGCCGCCCGCAACCGCTCACGCGAGATCACCGTCGGCTGCGACCGCGGCCCGGTCATCGCGGTCGCCGGCCGGTTCGTGCACACCTCGATCCGCACCACCGCCGGCGCGCTGCTGGACGGCGAACCGGTCGCGGCGCAGCCCTGCGAACCCGAGCCGATCGCGCTGCCGGCCGGCCAGCAGGAGCTGCTGATCAGCCCCGGCGCCCAGTTCGTCGTGGACGGGGCCCGGCTGTCGACACCGGCCGAACTCGCCGGCGCCTCGCCGGTTCGCGCCCAGACCACAGCGTGGGGTCCGGGCCGCCGCGAGGTGCGGGCGCCCGCGTCGCCCGCCGCGCGGCTGCTGGTCATCCCGGAGAGCATCAACCCCGGCTGGGTGGCGCGCACCGGCAGCGGGGCCCGCTTGACGCCGGTCGCGGTCAACGGGTGGCAGCAGGGCTGGGTGGTGCCGGCCGGGGATCCGGGAACCATCACGTTGACCTTCGCTTCGAACTCGCTGTACCGAGCTGGCCTGGCGGTGGGGCTGGCGTTGCTGCCGCTGCTGGCCGCGCTCGCCTTATGGCGCCGGCGCGGGCGCGCCGACGACCCGCCCGCCCGGCCGTGGGCGCCGGGGCCCTGGGCGGCGGTCGGCGTGCTGGCCGCCGGGGCGCTCATCGCGGGCGTGGCGGGGCTGGTCGTGGCCGGCGCCCCCCTGGGCCTGCGGTATGCGCTGCGCCACCGGCGGCGCTGGGGAGACACCGCGGCCGTGGCGCTGAGCGCCGGCGGGCTGATCCTGGCCGGGGCGGTGCTCTCGCGGCATCCCTGGCGCTCGGTCGACGGATACGCCGGGCATGCGGCGAATGTGCAACTGCTGGCGCTGATTTCGCTTGCGGTGCTCGCCGCTTCGGTGGTGACGCTGCCCCGACGGGAGCCGCGTCCGCGCGACGAATGACTTTTGGCCGTTGGCTAGCGGTTTCCGCGCTGCTTGACTGGTAATACGTGACGACCATGGATTGGTTTTCGGCACCCGAATACTGGCTGGGCCGGATGGTCCTGCAGCGGGGCGTCGCGGCCATCTACCTGATCGCGTTCGTCGCGGCCGCACTGCAATTCCGCGCGCTCATCGGCGAACACGGAATGCTGCCGGTGCCGCGATTCCTGGCCAGGCAGACGTTTTGGCGCGCGCCGAGCCTTTTTCATCTGCGCTATTCCGACCGACTGTTCGCGACGGTGGCCTGGCTGGGCGCGGCGCTGGCTGCGGCGATCGTCGCCGGCGCGGCCGACCTGGCGCCGGTGTGGGCCGCGATGCTGGCGTGGCTGGCGCTGTGGGCGCTTTACCTTTCGATCGTCAACGTCGGCCAGACCTGGTACGGGTTCGGCTGGGAGTCGCTGCTGCTGGAGGCGGGATTCCTGATGATCTTCCTCGGCAACGACCGGGTGGCCCCGCCGGTGCTGACGCTGTGGATGGCGCGGCTGCTGCTGTTTCGGGTCGAGTTCGGCGCCGGGCTGATCAAGATGCGCGGCGACCCGTGCTGGCGCGACCTGACCTGCCTGTACTACCACCACGAGACGCAGCCGATGCCGGGGCCGCTGAGCTGGTTCTTCCACCACCTGCCCAGGCCGCTGCACCGTGTCGAGGTGGCGGGCAACCATTTCGCCCAGCTGATCGTGCCGTTCGGGTTGTTCGCGCCGCAGCCGGTGGCCAGCGTGGCCGGGGCGGTCGTCGTTGTCACCCAGCTGTGGCTGGTGGCCTCCGGCAACTTCGCCTGGCTCAACTGGGTGACGATCATGCTGGCGTTCAGCGCCATCGACGACTCCGCTTTCAGGGTGCTGCTTTCCCTGCCCGCGCACCCGGCCTGCCCGGGGACGCCGCTGTGGTTCGCCGGCGTGGTGATGGCGTTCAGCGCCGCGGTGCTGTTCATGAGCTACTGGCCGGTGCGCAACATGCTCTCGCCGCGTCAGCGAATGAACATGTCCTTCAACCCATTTCACCTGGTGAACACGTACGGAGCCTTCGGCAGCATCGGACGCATCCGCCGCGAGGTGGTGATCGAGGGCACCGACGGCTCGCCAATCACCGACGAAACGGTTTGGCAGGAATACGAATTCAAGGGCAAGCCCGGCGGCCTGCGCCGGCTGCCGCGGCAGTGGGCGCCGTATCACCTGCGCCTGGACTGGCTGATGTGGTTCGCCGCCATCTCGCCCGGCTACGCGCAGCCCTGGCTGAAACCGTTCATGCAGCGGCTGCTGCGCAACGACCGGCCGACGCTGCGCCTGTTGCGGCGCAATCCCTTCCCCGACGCGCCGCCGCGGTACGTGCGCGCGCAGCTCTACGAGTACCGGTTCACGACGTGGCGCGAGCTGCGGCGCGAGCGGGCATGGTGGCATCGGACGCTGATCGGTCAGTACGTGCGGCCCATGACGCTGGAAAAAGCGCAGTCTCCGCGGGGAGCTTAGCCCGGCGTCAAAACGGCGGGGGGTCGTCGTCGTCTTGGGGCGGGGCGGGTCCAAAGTAACTTGGGCGTCGGGCTTTTCGGGCCAGACGGGCGTCGCGGTTGTGGCGGCGTTCGGTGGCGACGCGTGCGGCGCGGTCTTGCGCGCGGGTGCGCCGGCGTTTGGGCATCATGGCGGTGCGCTCGAGGCAGTAGTCGGGCGGCGGGTCGGCCTCGGGTGTGGGCACCCCACCGACCGAATAGCACAAACTCGGGAACAACAGCGCGCTGCCCGGGGTCGTCACGTAGGTTTGGCCGGCCGGGGAGGTCAGGATCAGGGTGCCATCGGCGAGTTGCTTTTCGGTCCAGCCGAAGAAGGTTTTGATCAAATGGTGGGTTCTGCAGTAGCACTTGAGGTTTGACGCGTGCGTGCGCCCGCCCTGGCTGTAGGGGATCGTATGATCCAGATCGCAGCCGATGGCCGGGGCATCGCAGCCCGGCCAACGACACGTCAAATCCCGGCACCGCACGAAGTCGGCCAACGCCTTCGACGGCACATAACCGTCCTCCGGCGGCGCGTCGCCGGGGTGGATCAACGGCACCCGCTTGGCCGACTTCGCGAGTTCGACCAGCAATTCCGGCGGGATCAGCCCGTCGGCACCCACCTCCGAGGCCGGCGCGCCGCTGCGCCCATCGAGCGTGTCCTGCTCGGCGATCACATGGATCACCACCGGCGACGCGGCGGGCCTTGTCCCCGCGGCGCAGTCGGGGCGCCCGCAGCGACAGCCCAGCCGATCGGCCCCGGCGGCCAGCGCGCCCAGCGCATCGGCGCGGCGCTGCTCTCGGGTGCGCGGGTCGTGTGGGCACACGGTGGCCGCCAACGCATTCAGCCGCTTGTCCAGGGCGTGGGCATCCGGGGACAACAGGACACCACCGATCTCGGCCCGGCCGTCCTGATCCGGCCCGATCCACACCTCCCGATCACGCTGGGCCTTCGCGCGCCGGCGCACCGCATCCACGTCAGCCTTGGCGACAATCTTGTCCACCTGGGCGCTCAGCCGGCCCCGGCTCATCGAGGGCCAGCGCGCCACATTGGCCGCCAACCGCGCATCCACGGCCGCCAGCACGTCGGGATCCTCGATCAGATCCGTGCGGTACACGATCGTCTGAAACATCCCATAATCGATATCCCCGGCGGCAAAGACCTCCGCCACGTTGGGGAGCCGTTCGCGCATCGCCCGCGCATAGCGCACCCGGCTGGCCGCCAGCCCCTGGCCAATCCGCAACGCCGCACCCACCTCGGCGGCCACCGCCTCCATCGTGTCGATCGCCCAGTCCTCGGTCTCCGAACAGCGCGAAAGCCGGTAGGCGAACAACCGCCCGATGCGGTCCAGCTGGGTGGCGGCGGCCCGGTTCTCCGCCCGCGCCGCCGCGCAGATCTCCCCGATCAACGCGGCCGACTCCGCCGTCGTCGACGGATAGCGCCGCTCGATCATCTCGTCGAACCGGGCCATCACCTCGGCCTGCGCGGTTTCATCGAACATGTGTTCGAGTATAGCGCGGCCCGGCGACAAACTTTCGCGACTACAGGGTCTCGTCCAGCTCACCGAGCCGGTCGGTCAGGCGCAGGTTCTCGGCGTAGTCGACCGGGCAAGCGATCAGCGACACCCCGTCGTCCGCCAGCGCGGCCTTCAGCGTCGGCAACAGCTCGTCGGCGCTGCTGATCCGATACCCCTTGGCGCCGAAGCTTTCCGCATATTTCACGATGTCGGGGTTGCCGAATTTCACGTAGTGGTGCTCGCCGAGTTCGAGGTCCATCTTCCACTCGATCAGGCCGTAGCCGCCGTCCTCCCAGATCAGCACGACGAGCGGGATCCGCTCGCGCACCGCGGTCTCGATCTCCTGGGAGTTCATCAGGAACGCCCCGTCGCCGACGACGGCCAGCACCTTGGAGTCCGGGCGGGCCAACTTGACGCCGAGCGCCCCGGGCAGCGCAAAGCTCATGGTGGACAGGCCATTTGAGATCAGGCAGGTGTTCCGCTCGTACGTCGGGTAGAGCCGCGCCATCCACATCTTGGTGGCGCCGGTGTCGACGAGCACCACGTCGCTGCGGCCCAGCGCCTCGCGGGTGTCGGCCACCAACCGCGCGGGCGCCAGCGGGTAGCGCGAATCCTGTTGTCCCCGAGCGAATTCCTCGGCCAGCAGTCCCGACCCCGGCACGTCGGCGGCGTGCTCGAAGCGGTGACCGGCCAGCGCGTCGGTGAGCGCGTTCAGCGAATCGCTTATGTCGCCGATGATCCCGACGTCGACCGAGTAGTGCGCGTCGACCTCGGCCGGGAAGCGATGCACGTGGATGATCTTCTTGTCGGCTTGCGGGTTGATCCGCACGGGATCGAACTCCTGCAGCTCGTAGCCGACGGCGATGACGGCGTCGGCGTTGTCGAACCCGAAGTTGACGTAGTCGTGCCGCATGAACCCCAGCGTCCCGATGCTGTTGGGGTGGTCGTCGGGCATCACGCCCTTGCCGTGGAACGTGTTGGCCACCTGGATGCCGAACTCCTCGGAGAAGCGGACCAGGGCCTTGGTCGCGTCGGCGCGCGCGGCGCCGTGCCCGGCCAGCAGCACCGGCCGCTTCGCCTGGCGCAGGATGTCGACGGCGCGCGCGACCTGACGGGGCGCGGGCGCGTCCGGACGAACGACGTTGCGGGGCAACGGCGCGAGGTCGTAGTCGTCTTCGTCGGCGTCGATGTGCTCGGGCACCGCGAGGTAGACCGCGGCCGGGCGTTCGGCCTCGGCGACCTTGAACGCCTTGCGGACCATCTCGGGGATCGCGCGGGGGGTCGGGATGCCCGCGGCCCACCGCGTGATCGGGGCGAACATCGACACCAGGTCGACGTACTGGTGCGATTCCTTGTATTCGCGGTCCTGGCCCACCTGGGCCGAGATCGCCACCATCGGGGTGCTGTTGGTGGTGGCGTCGGCGACGCCGAGTTGCATGTTGATGGCGCCCGGGCCCAGGGTCGCCGACACCACCGCCGCCCGGCCGGTGACGCGGCCGTACATCTCCGCCATGAACGACGCCGCCTGCTCGTGCCGGGTCAGCACGTACCGGATGCTCGAGGAGGCCAGCGCCTGCACGAACCGGATGTTCTCCTCGCCGGGCACCCCGAACACGACGGAAACACCCTCGTTCTCCAGGCACTTCACGATCAGCTGAGCGGCTTTACTCATCCGGCACCTCCCTTGGGGGAACGATAGTGGCAGGCTGGTTGTTGGACCTCTTACCAACCCCGAAGCGAAGGATCTCAGCGTGCCCATCGCCACGATCAACCCGGCTACCGGCGAGACAGTAAAAACCTTCACCCCCGCAACCGACGAGGAAGTCGACGCCGCCATCGCGCGCGCCTACGCCCGGTTCCAGGACTACCGCCATAACACCACCTTTGCCCAGCGCGCGGAGTGGGCAAACGCCACCGCCGACCTGCTGGAAAAGGAGGCCGACGACGTCGCGGCGATGATGACCCTCGAGATGGGCAAGACCCTGAAGTCGGCCAAGGCCGAAGCGCTCAAGTGCGCCAAGGGTTTTCGCTACTACGCCGAGCACGCCGAGCAGCTGCTGGCCGACGAGCCGGCCGACGCGGCGAAGGTCGGCGCGAAGAAGGCCTACATCCGCTACCAACCGCTCGGCGTGGTGCTGGCCGTCATGCCGTGGAACTTCCCGCTGTGGCAGGCCGTGCGGTTCGCCGCGCCGGCGCTGATGGCCGGCAACGTCGGCATCCTCAAGCACGCGTCGAACGTGCCGCAGTCGGCGCTGTACCTCGCAGACGTCATCGCCCGCGGCGGCTTCCCGGAGGGCTGTTTCCAGACGCTGCTGGTTCCGTCCGGCGCCGTCGAGCGCATCCTGCGCGACCCCCGCGTCGCGGCGGCCACCCTGACCGGCAGCGAGCCGGCCGGCCAATCGGTGGGCGCGATCGCCGGCGACGAGATCAAGCCCACGGTGCTCGAGCTCGGCGGCAGCGACCCGTTCATCGTGATGCCGTCGGCGGACCTCGACGAGGCCGTCAAGACGGCGGTCACCGCGCGGGTGCAGAACAACGGCCAGTCCTGCATCGCCGCCAAGCGGTTCATCGTGCACACCGACATCTACGAGACCTTCGTCGACAAGTTCGTCGAAAAGATGGAAGCCCTGAAGGTCGGCGACCCGACCGACCCGGACACTGACGTGGGCCCGCTGGCCACCGAGTCGGGCCGCGACGAGATCGCCAAGCAGGTCGAGGACGCGGCCGCGGCCGGGGCGGTGATCCGCTGCGGCGGAAAGACTCCCGACCGCCCGGGCTGGTTCTACCCGCCGACGGTGGTCACCGAGATCACCAAGGACATGGCGCTCTACACCGAGGAGGTGTTCGGCCCGGTCGCCTCCATGTACCGCGCAAAGGACATCGACGAGGCCATCGAGATCGCCAACGCCACCACCTTCGGGCTGGGGTCCAACGCCTGGACCAACGACGAGGCCGAGCAGCAGCGCTTCATCGACGACATCGAGGCCGGCCAGGTGTTCGTCAACGGGATGACCGTGTCCTACCCCGAGCTGGGGTTCGGCGGCGTCAAGCGGTCGGGCTACGGGCGCGAGCTCGCGGGCCTCGGGATCCGCGAGTTCTGCAACGCCAAGACGGTCTGGGTCGGGTAGGCCTAGGCCGACGCGCCCGCCAGCGCCCGCTCGTCCTCGTCGGCGAAGGTGTCCTCCAGCTGCACCGGCGAGTAGTCGAGGTCGATCTCGGCGACCGGGCGGCCCCGCGCGCTGTTGATCGTGCCGAACCGCCGCATGCCCTTGTCGGCGGCGTAGGCCATGAACTCGTCCACCGAAAGGCCGAAGGGCATCGGGTCGTACAGCGAGAAGCCCTCTTCGATGAGGCGCAGCCCGAGCGGCATCAGCTCGTTCATGCGCGTCTCGAAGACGTCCCAATTGGCGTCGTCAGCGGCGACGTGGCGCCGGCAGGTGAAGGTGCCCCACGCCATGTGGCGTCGTTCGTCGTCGCCGATGCGCCGGACCAATTCCTGCATGCCGGGCAGGATGCCGCGCTCGACGCAGATCTTGTGCCAGCCGAAGTACCCGGTCAGCGCCAGCATGCCCTCGACCATGTGGTTGTAGGTGACGGACGCCCGGACCTGGGCGGCCGGGGACGGGTCGCTCGACAGGGCGTTGAGGCAGGCCGGCAACTCCTCGTAGAAGATCGTTCGGTACGTGGGGATGTCGTCGAGGTAGGCGTGCAGGTCGGCGGCGATGCCGACGGCGTCGAGCCACATGCGGAACACCTGCACGTGCTTGGCTTCCTCGAACGCGAACTGCGTCAGGTACATCTCGTCGCCGAGGCGGCCTTCGGCGCGCATCGCGGCCATGAACGGCTGGATGTCCTCGGTCACCGCCTCCTCCCCGGCGATGAACTCGGCGCAGAGCCGGGTGGCGTAGTGGCGTTCGTCCTCCGTCAGTTGCTCCCAGTCCGCGCGGTCGCGCGAGAAGTCGATGTCGGCGGGATTCCAGAACTTCGCGTTGCCGCCGGCGAAGAGCCGCAGCGGCAGGCTGTCCCAGTTGAGTCCGCCCGCGACCATCGAGCCCGAGTGTGTGCGTGTCATGTGACCTCCTCAGATCGTTTCGGCTCGGGGGCGACGGCCGCGTTCGCCGAGAACGCCGCCGCCAGGACCGCGACCAGCCGGCGCACCGCCAGCGCGGGCTGCTCCGGCGTGGGCTCGTCGAGCCCGAGAACCGGGTCCAGGCCGCGCATGTAGGGGGCCAGCGCCAGGTGCGGAAAGATCAAGAGCAGCAACGACAACAGCGCGTCGGTGTCCGAATCGGCGCGCAGGTCGCCGCGCCGCTGCGCGTCGCGGACCAGTGGCCGCATCACTTCCAGGTAGTGACGGTGAATGACGTTCTGCACGCTGACGCGGGCCTCGGTGTCGACTTCGAGAGTGGCCGCGGCGTGCAGCGCGCGTTCGTGCGGATGGTCGGCGAAGTAGGCGACCCACGCGTCGAGCCAGTCGGTCAGGAAGTCGAAGAAGGGCCGGCTCGGGTCCAGCTCGCGGATGCGGTCCTCCATGTAGGCGCGCACCCGTTGGCTGGCGACGTCGGCGACGAACGCGTAGAGGTCGCGTTTGTCCGCGAAGTACTGGAACAGGCTGCCCTTGGCGACCCCGGCGCGCCGCGCGATGACGTTGAGGCTGCCGCGGGAGAACCCGTGCGCCCCGAACTCGTCTTCCGCGGCTTCGATGATCGCGGCGCGGCGGGCGGGGTCCACGCGCGCCCATGTCACCGTCGGCATTGCGGCCTCCTAGCGTCGATGACCACTGGTCATTCTACGGTGAGCTAGCTCACAGTCAAGGCTCGGGGCCGCGGACCTACGGCCGCATCTGGTAGGCGCCGCTGAGCGGAAGGACGTGTTCCTTCCAGATCTGGTCGTAGCGCGCGGGGTCGTGCACCGGGCGACGGATCATCCGCATCGCGAACCGGGCCTGTTCGTCGGTCGTCGCCGGCTTGTCGCCGAGTTCCACGGCGTAGCCGTTGAAGTCGCGCACCAGCACGGCGAAGATCTCGTCGATCACGGCGTCGTCCATCCCGGACAGCGGGGCCTCTTCCAGGATGAGCTGGGCGTAGGGCACCGTGGCGAACAGCTGGCCCACGCCGAAGGCGAAGTCAATGTCCTTCTGCTGCACGGCATCCGGTGTGGCGCTGGCCAGCATCTCGGCGAGCACGTCGACCTGCTCGCGCAGCAGCGCGACGTTGGGCAGGTGCCGGAAGGCGTCGAACGGGGTGCGCCAGTCTCCGAACCGCACCTTGCCCAGGCCGCCGGTCGGCCCCTGGGCGAACAGGAACGTGTCGTCGGCGGCGTCGTCGCGGCGGGATATCACGGGCAGGTCGGCGTTCGGGGCGAACAGGAAGTTCGGCATGAACTTGGCGAGCAGCCCGATGTTGATGTGGACCGTGCCCTCCAGGCGGGGCAGCAGGCCGATCTCGCGGGTGACGGCCTCGAAAAAGGTGTCCTTCTCAACGCCTTTGGCGGCGATGACGTCCCACATCGCGGTGATGACGCGCTCCCCCTCGCTGGTGATCTTCGCCTTGGTGAGCGGGCTGTAGAGCAGGTAGCGGCGGTCGGCCGCCGACGCGCTGCGCATGTAGTCGCAGGCGCGGGTGGCGACGAGCTTCATCGCGATCAGCCGCAGGTAGGCGTCGGTGAGCAGCCGCCGCACGTGGGTGAAGTCGGTGACGACGGTGCCGTACAGGACCCGGTTGGACGCGTGGGTGACCGCCTCGTACATGGCGTGGGTGCACATGCCGATGGCGCCCCAGCCCAGGTTGTACTTGCAGACGTTGACGGTGTTCAGGGCGGCGTGGAAGGCGTCCGGGCCGCGGTGCAACATGTCCGCCTCGGTGACGGGGTAGTCGCGCAGCGCGTAGTTCGCGACGAAGTTCTGCGAGTTCACCACGTTCTTGATGAGCTCGTACCGGTCGTGCTGGGAGTCGGCGGCGAAGAACACGTACTCGTCGGTGCCGGCGATCTTGCCGAACGTGGAGACCATCCGCGCCACATTGGCGTTGCCGATGTAGTACTTCTCGCCGCTGGCCGTCCAGCCGTGTTCCGACGGCGTCAGGATCATGTCGGTCTGGTAGACGTCGGCGCCGTGGGTGCGCTCGGACAGCCCGAAGGCGAACACCTCGCCGGTCTCCAGCTGGGCGGCGGCCTTGCGCTTCGCGTCCTCGTTGTCGCTCATCCAGATCGGCCCCAGGCCCAGGGCGGTGACCTGGAACGGGTACCAGTAGCTCAGCCCGTAAAAGCCCACGATCTCGGCGAATTCGCTGATCCGGTAGGTGTCCCAGCGGCAGTCGTCCGCCCCGTATGCGGACGGAGTCAGCAGCGAGGCGAAGATGCGCTCGCGCCCGACGTGATCCAGAAAGTCGGAATACCAGACCCGGTTGTGGTCGTCGGCCTTCAGCCGCGCCTTGCCGCGGGACTCGAAGAAGTCGACCGTCGCGGCCATGATCTCCCCCGAGCGGCGGTCCGGATACCGGCGTTGCAGGCGGTTGGGATTGAGCAACATCGCATGACTCCCAGGGTTGCGATCAGAACGAGGGTGACGGTACGCCATTGCTAGCGGATCGAGGAAGCTCTCGCCGGTTGCTGCCGGGTGGTGAGTATCGCGAGGCTGGCCGGCACGATCAGCAACCCGAGCAGCAGCGCGGGCCAGCTCACCGCTTGACCGGCCGCCATCTCGACGAACAGCGCGATGGCCGGTATCAATGCCAGCGCCCCGGTCACCAAAACCGGCGCCAGCTGCTGAATTGCGTACTGGATCAAGAAGAATGGCACCACCAAGGACGCGAACGCGGCCGCGATCGAGACGCCCAACGGCAGCGCGGGCGCGGCGAGCGGTCCGCCCGGGACCAGGATCAGCAGGGCCGCGGCGGCCACCACCAGCGTCGCGTAATAGCGGTGCGCCATCACCTGCCAGACACCGACCCCGGCGGCGCCCAGACCGCGGGAAACGATGGCCACCCCGCCGGCGGCGGCGCCGTCGACGACGCCCAGCGCCGCCGCGACCAGCAACGCCGCGATGCCGCCGGGATCCGACCCCGCGAGCGCGGCCACCAGCGCTGCGCCCAGCGCGACCAGCAGGCAGACGGCCAGCCATTGGGCGCGGCCCGGGCGCGTCGGGGCGTGGCCGCGGCGGGCCTGACGGGCCGACCAGGCCGTCACCGCCAGGGGGGCGAACGAGGCCCCCAGGGTGAAGACGACGACCGCGCTGTAGACGGCCAGCCCCAGGAAGAAGGAGACGAACGTGACCGCGGTCCACAGGTTCAGCCAGGCGAAGCTTCGGGTGGCGGGCACCCGCGCCGCCGGGTTGCGGCGGGCCGCAACGGCTCCCAGCACGGTCGAGCCGGCCGCGGCGATCGCCAGGATCAGCAGGCTGTCCGCCACGTTGATCATGGACAACCCCAGCAGGGCGGTGATCACCGCGTGCAGGCCGTTGCCGGTGATCAGGGCGAGCCAGGGCATCAGATCACCCCGCCGGTCGCCGAAAGCATGGCTCAACAGTGCCGGCGAAACGCGGCGATGTCTGTCGACTGTCCGGCCAATCCCGTGTCCCCCGATCGGGGGAACGACGGTTCATCCCGTCCGCGATCCGATCGGTGGAGGGCCGGGCGCGCGGATCTTTCTACGGTCCTATGCATGAACCCGATCCACCGATACCGCAACAACGCCAAGGCCGTCGAGGTCGGCAATCCGGCGTGGCAGGCGGCGGCCGACAACGGGCTGCTGGACAACATCGTTCGCTACGTCGGCGACGACCTGCTGGAGCGCCAGAGCGACGGGCACCGCTTCATCAACATGATTTCCTGCTCCTACCTCGGATTGCATTCCCACCCATGGGTTTTGGAAGGCGCCCGCGCGGCGATCGATTCGGAACAGACGTTCGCGCTGTCCGCCTCGCGGCTGCGCATCCGGTTCTCCATCATCGACGAGCTGGAGGCCGGGCTCTCGGAGCTGTGGCGCGCCCACTGCGTTTCCGCCATCTCCACGGCGGTGGCCAGTTCGGCCGTGCTGCCGCTGATCTCCTCGGGACACCTGACCGACGACGGGGAGCCGCGCGTGATGGTGTTCGACAAGTTCAGCCACTTCTCACTGAACTACATCAAGCCGATCTGCGCGGACGAGGCGCCGGTCTACACCAGCCCGCACAACGACCTCAACTACCTCGAGGACATGTGCAAGAGGCACCGGCGGGTCGCCTACGTCGCCGACGGCGCCTACTCGCTGGGCGGCGTCGCGCCGGTCAAAGAGCTGCTGGAGCTGCAGGACCGCTACGGCTTGTTCCTCTTCTTCGACGAGGCCCACTCGCTGTCGATGTACGGCGAGCGCGGCGAGGGAATCGTGCGGTCCTTGATGCCCGACGAGCTCAACCCGCTCACGATCATCGTCGCCTCGCTCGGCAAGGCCTACGGCGCCAGCGGCGGGGTCATCATGCTGGGCCCGGCGAAACACCATGACATCCTGATGCGCTTCGGCGGTCCGCTGGCCTGGTCCAAGCCGGCGAACGCGCCGACGATCGGTGCCTGCCTGGGTTCGTTGCGGGTGCACAATTCGCCCGAGCTGGCCCGGCGGCAACAGCACTTGCGCGACAACGCCGCCCTCTTCGACAGCCTCATCTCCACCCCGCAGGCCGGCCTGGACACCCCCATCCGGCTCATCCGGACGGGCGAGGACGACAAGGCGATCGGCCTGTCCCGGCAACTTCTCGACCGCGGGTTCTACGCGTCGGCGGTCTTCTTCCCGGTCACCCCGAGGGGCGAGGCGGGGCTGCGGATCATGCTGCGCTCCGACAACGAGGCCGACGACATCCGCCGCCTGTGCGCGACGGTGGGCGAGCTGCTGGCGCCGGAATCGCCTGAGCTGCTTGGTGTTCCGGCATGAGTCAGCGAGAAGCCATTCGGCCGTTGGTGTTTCGCACCATGCTGATGACCAGCGCGATCAATCCGCGCCAGTACCCCACGGCGCTGCGATCGGGCGCCGACGTGTGCACGCTGGATCTCGAAGACGCGGTGCCGCCCGCCCGGCGCGACCTGGCTCGTCACCTGGCCGCTCGATTGTTCAAGGCGCCGCCGACCGGATGCCTCCGCGCCCTGCGGATCAACAGCCTGCGCACCACCGACGGCCTGCGCGACGTGCTCGCGCTCGCGTACGGCGCCATGGCGCCCGACGCGCTGCTGGTCCCGAAGGTCAACTGCGCGCACGACTTGCTGATCCTCGAGGACATGCTGGGTGACGCGGGCGCGGACATCGATTTCCTGGTGACGATCGAGACCGCGGCCGGCCTCGCCGCCGCCGAGGAGATCGCCACCGCCACCCCGCGGGTGCGGGCGCTGGTCTTCGGGGCCGCGGACTTCGCGGCCGATCTCGGCATCTCGATGGACTGGGAGCCGTTGCTGTACGCGCGTTCTCGCATCGTCGCCGGGGCCGCCGCGGCCGGCGTTCCGGCGATCGACGCACCCACCTTCGCCGTCGGCGACGAACTCGCCCTCAAGGTGGACGTGAACCGGTCGCGCGAGCTCGGCTTCGGCGGCAAGGCCGCGGTTCACCCCCGGCAAGTGGCGGTGATCAACGACGGGTTTACCCCACTGCCCACCGAGGTGCAGCGCGCCCGGCGCGTCATCGACACCGCGCGCGAAGAGTCCGGGCGGATCGGGATCCTGGACGGGCAGATGGTCGGCCCGCCCATGGTCGCCGCGGCGCGCGGTCTGCTGCGGCGCGCGGAAGCGCTCGACGCACACGGCGCCACGCGGCGTGCCGTGGCGGCGCGTCGGGTCCGCTACTAGCGGACGGGGTTGGTCGTGGACGAGATTCGTGCCTATAAAAAGGTCGGCGACCGGCGCTGGCGGGAGTCTCCGGGCCTGGTCTTCGAGGACATCGAGGTCGGCGCGATCGTCGAGCACCGTCCGGGTCGCACCCTCACCGATGCCGACAACGTCTGGATGTCGTTGCTGTCGCACAACCTGCACCCGCTGCACATCGACAATGCCTACTGCGAAAACACCGAGTGGAAGCGGCCTTTGGTGTCGAGCCTGGTCACGTTGTCGATCGTGTCGGGCATGAGCGTCCCGAGCACCAGCGCCAAGGGCCTGGCCAACCTGGGCTGGGACGACATCCGCCTCGTCGCGCCGGTTTTCGTCGGCGACACCATCTACGCCGAGACGGAGTATCTGGACAAGCGCCTGTCGGAATCCCGCCCCCACCAAGGCATCGTCAGCTGCGCCACGCGCGGGGTCAAGTCGGACGGCACGCTGTTCCTGACGTGCCGGCGGGCGTTCCTGTTGCCGACCCGCGAGCACGATCTCGAAGATCAGGCGGCGTACTGATGAGGCAGCGACACGTCGTCCTGGTCGATACCTACGCCGCCATCGGAACCGAACTGGCCCAAGGCTTCCGGAGCCTCGGCTACACGCCGCTGCGGGTGCAAAGCACCGCCGAGGTGCCGGTCGCGCTGCGCGGCCAACCGGATCGGTACCCCTACGACGTCGACATCGTGCACCGCGGCGACCTGTCCGAGACGTTGGCCAGGCTGTCGCCCTTCCGCCCCGTGGCCGTCGTGGCCGGCACCGAACCGGGAGTCGAACTGGCCGACGCGTTGAGCGAGGCCCTGCACCCGGTCACCGGCGCACCCACCAACGGGACCGCGCTGAGCCCCGCGCGGCGCGACAAGTTTCTGATGATCGAGCGGATCAAGCAGCAAGGCCTGCGGGGGGCGCGGCAGACCCTGGTGGACGACGCGGACCAGCTCCGCAACTGGCACAACGGCATTGGCGGCACGGTCGTCGTCAAGCCGCTGCGCAGCGCCGGCAACGACGGCGTGACCTGGTGCCGCACCCCCGATGACTCGGTGCGCGCCTTCCGGCGCCTCAACGGGCGCGACAACGTGCTCGCGCACCGCAACGACGGCGTCGTCGCGCAGGAGTGCCTGGTCGGCGCCGAATACACCGTCGACACCGTCAGCCGCGACGGAGAGCACCACGTGTGCGACATCTGGGAGACGTACCGCATCGACGCCAACGGCGTTCCCGACCTGCTGGTCGCCTGGCGGCTGCTGCCGGCGATCGGCGATCTGCAGGACGAGCTGGTCGCCTACGCCTTCGAGGTGCTCGACGCCCTGGGCATCCGGCACGGCCCGGCCCACGCCGAGATCAAGATGACGTCCGACGGGCCGTGCCTGGTGGAGGTGGGCGCGCGGATCGCGGGCGCCGGCCTGCCCGAGTGCGCGCGGCTGGCCACCGGGCGATCGCAGGTCGACTGGACGGTGGACGCCTACGCGCGACCTGATCGGTTCGCCCGGAACTGCGGGGGGCCGTACCGCTTGCACCGGCACGTCGCGCGGACCACGATGGTCGCCCCGCGCCGCGGCACGCTGGTGTCCTATCGCGGCCTGGAGGCCATCAAGGGGCTCGACAGCTTCTATGACATGCGGGTGCGGGTGAATCCCGGCGAACATCTGCCGCTCACCACCAACGACCTGACCTACCCGGTCTGGATCACGCTGCTGCACGAGGTCGGCGAAGCGGTGGCCCGTGACCTGTGGACGCTGCGCTACCTCGACGGCGCGGGCTTCTACGAACTCGCCTAGAAGGGATCAGCCATGACGTTTTGTCACTGCCACGCCGAGACGGACCCGGACCGGACGGGTGACGGCAGCCTCGTCGAGCTCTACCGCCGCATGCCCCCCACGGGCGAGCCCGAGCAGATCGACGCGATCCTCGCGCCGCGCAGCTCGGTGCTGGAACTCGGCGCGGGCACCGGGCGCATCGCCGACCCGCTGGCGCGGCTGGGCCACCGAGTCACCGCCGTCGACGACTCCGAACGGATGCTCGCCGAGGTGCGGCACGCGCGGACCGTCCGCGCCCGCATCGAGGGGCTGCGCCTGACCGAGCGGTTCGACGCGGTCCTGTTGCCGACCAACCTGATTCACTACCGGGGCGCCGAGCTTCGGCGGGCGGTGCTGGCCACCGTCGCCCACCACCTCAAACCCGCGGGCAGGGCGATCATCCAGTGGAAGCCGCCGGCCTTTTGGGCCGCCCGGCCCGCGGGCTGGACGGAAGACAAGAAGATCGGCGGGGCGACGGCACGCGTGACCATCCACCGCGATCTCGACCGGCTGGTGGAGGGCGAATACGCGTTGCTGGTCGACGGATCCGAAATGCGGCAGTGCTTTCACCTCGAGGTGCTGACGCCCGCCGACATCCGGCGCGAACTCGACCGCGCCGGACTGCGGCTGCTCGACCGCGCCCCCGAGTCCACGGAGTGGCTGCAGGCGGTGCGCTCGCGGGCTTGACAACACCTCGACCGAAAACGCCCCTGTTGGTTTGGCGGCGGGTCGACCTAGAGTCAGACCCGTGCCAGAACTCAATACCGCCCGCGGCGCCATCGATACCGCCGACCTCGGCGTGACGCTCA
Source organism: Mycobacterium sp. 1081908.1 (assembly GCF_001673535.1). GTDB lineage: Bacteria > Actinomycetota > Actinomycetes > Mycobacteriales > Mycobacteriaceae > Mycobacterium. Next base: position 51,606 of record NZ_LZLY01000056.1, read on the forward strand.
TGCACGAGCACGTGTTCATCATGACCACCGAGATCGCGCTGAACTATCCCGAAGCCTGGGGCGACGAGGACCAGCGGGTGGCCGATGCCGTCGACCGGCTCAACGAGCTGAAGTCCCGCGGGGTGGACACCATCGTCGACCTCACGGTGATCGGCCTGGGCCGCTACATCCCCCGCATCGCCCGGGTCGCGGCGGCCACCGAGCTGAATATCGTTGTGGCGACCGGCCTTTACACCTACAACGACGTCCCGTTCCGGTTCCACTACCTCGGGCCCGGCACGGCGATGGACGGCCCGGAGATCATGACCGACATGTTCGTCCGCGACATCGAGGAGGGCATCGCCGACACGGGGATCAAGGCGGGCATCCTCAAGTGCGCCACCGACGAGCCCGGCGTCACCCCCGGCGTCGACCGGGTGCTGCGCGCCGTCGCCCAGGCGCACAAACGCACGGGCGTGCCCATCTCCACGCACACGCACGCCGAGACCCGGCGCGGGCTCGAGCAGCAACGCATCTTCGAAGAGGAGGGCGTCGACCTGAGCCGGGTGGTCATCGGCCACTCCGGTGACACCACCGACCTCGACTACCTCGAGGAGCTGATCGGCAACGGCTCCTACATCGGGATGGACCGGTTCGGCATCGACGTGTACCTGCCGTTCGAGGACCGGGTGAACACCGTGGCGCGGATGTGCGAGCGCGGCCACGCCGACAAGATGGTGCTGTCGCACGACGCCAACTGCTACTTCGACGCCATCCCGGAGGAGCTGCTGCCGGTCGCCGCGCCCAATTGGCACTACCTGCACATCCACAACGACGTGATCCCCGCCCTCAAGGAGCGGGGCGTCACCGACGAGCAGCTGCACACCATGCTGGTGGACAACCCGCGCCGCGTCTTCGAGCGACAGGGCGCCTACTAGATGAACCAGCCGGTCCCGCCGATCGGCACCCAGATTTCGCAGCTTGCGGCGCTGGCTCCCGACGAGCCCGCGGTCACCTGCGACGGTCGCACCATCACCCGCGGCGAACTCGACCGGTCGACGAACCGGTTGGCCCGCGCGTACGCCGAGCGCGGCGTCGGGGTCGGCGACTACGTGACCATGGTGCTGCCCAACTCGATCGAGTGGATCCAGGCCGCGGTGGCGTGCTGGAAGCTGGGCGCGGTACCGCAGCCGCTGTCGGCGCGGTTGCCGGACGCCGAGCTGGCCGGGCTGCTCGAGTTGCGCCCGCCGGCCCTGCTGGTGGGCCGCGAACATCGTGAAATACCCAGCGTCCCAGCCGGTTTCGCCCCCGACCCGGCGCTGTCCGACGCGGCGTTGCCGGAGGCGGTTTCGCCGGTGTGGAAGGCGATGGGCTCGGGCGGCAGCACCGGGCGGCCCAAGCTCATCGAGTCCGGCGGCGACAGCCGGATTCCGCCCGCCGTCGGCTACCCGCTCGGCGCGCAGGAGGGCGACACCACGCTGGTGCCGATCCCGCTGTCGCACAACACCGGGTTCACCACCGCGACGATCGCGTTGGTGATGCGCCATCACCTGGTGCTGATGAGCCGGTTCGACCCGCACGGGTTCCTGCGGCTCATCACCGACCATCGGGTGACGTTTTTGACCACGGTGCCGACGATCATGCAGCGGGCGCTGCCGGTTTACCACGCCGACCCGGGCGCCTACGACCTGTCGTCGCTGCGGCGGTTCTGGCACATGGGGGCGCCGTGCCCGCCCGCCATCAAGCAGGCCTGGATCGACCTGCTGGGCCCCGAAGCCGTCTGGGAACTCTACGGCGGCACCGAATTACAGGCGCTCACCTTCATCAGCGGCGATCAGTGGCTGACCCACCGCGGCTCCGTCGGCGTCGTGGTCGCCGGGGAGATGAAGGTGCTCGACGACGACGGCAACCCCTGCCCGCCCGGCGTGATCGGCGAGATCTACATGCGCCCCGCCCCCGGCAGCGCGCCCACCTACCGCTACGTCGGGGTGGAGGCCAAGAGCCGCGACGGCTGGGACTCGCTGGGCGACCTGGGCTACTTCGACGCCGACGGGTTCCTGTACCTGTCGGACCGCCGCGTCGACATGTTCACCGTCGGGGGCCGCAACGTCTATCCCGCCGAGATCGAGAACGCGCTGTCGGCCCACCCGGAGGTGCTGTCCTGCCTCGTCGTCGGCGTGCCGCACGATGATTTGGGCCAGGTGCCCTACGCCCTGGTGCACACCGCCGACGGGTCCGCGTTGGACGGCGACGCCGTGAAAGACTTTCTGCGCGAACGCATCTCGTCGTACAAGGTGCCGCACACGGTGGAGTTCGTCGGGACTCCCCTGCGCGACGACGCCGGCAAGGCGCGGCGCTCGGCGGTGCGCGCGGAGGTCATCGCGCGCCTCGGGGCCGCCGAGCCGGCCTGACGCCCGAACGCTCGCCCCAAGAATCTTCCAAGCGCTCGGCCCCACCATGGGTGCGTCGATGACCGTTGTCCGGGAGAGGGGCCATGCAGATCGAGCCGTTGAGCACGGAGCTGATCGAACGTTATCTGCGATCGCGTCAGCTGCGGTTTTTCCGCAGCAGTGACGGCGAGGAATTCATGATGCTGCTGTCTTGCCACGAGCGCGGCAAGCTGCACGTGAACCTGCGGATCAACGGCCTGCGGCGCGACGTCCTGGAGATCTCGATCAGCCCGGCCGGGTACTACCTTGCGGCCGAACGTCCGCGCCTGATGGAACTGGTGAACGACTGGAATCGAGACACCCACTGGCCCAAGGCGTTTGTGCGCGAGACCGCCCAGCCGGGCCGGCTGGCCGTGGTCGCCGAGAACGCCTACCTGCTGACCGACGGCATCCACATCGAGGCGCTGGGCAACTTCGTCCGGTCCACCGTCGAGTACGGGACCGACCTGTTCGAGAAGATCGAGCGGGCCATCGCCCTGCCGTCCGCGGACGCGCTGGAACAGTGGATGGATCGCTGAGTCACGGCGCGATCGCGTCCGCCTCGGCGTCGGTGACCTGGGGCGCGGGCTGGTGGCGTTTCTCCCAGCCGCGCAGCGCTTCCCGGCACGGGGATTCGACCAGCGCATAGCTGACGGCGGCGATCGCCCAACCGAAGATCAGCGTCAACGCCAGCACCGAGGGCATCCGGCCGGTGAACGGGAACGTCCCGAGCACCGGGAACACCATCGCCAGCGCGGCCAGGTGCCAGATGAACAGGCCATAGGACCAGCGGCCCAACGTCACCATGGGGGTGCTGCCCAGCACCCGGTGCGGCGTGTCGACCCGGTCCAGCACCAACGGGGCGACCAACGCGAACGCCACCAGGGAGCCCGCCGCCGTCTTCACCGCGAACTGGGCGGCGGTGCCGGGCACCAGGCCCTCGGGGCCGGCCAGCGGCGAGGCCGCCACCAGGTAGGCCAGCGCCGCGACGACGGCCATCACGATCCGGTGCCGCGCCAGCCGGTGCGGCACCCCGACCCCACAATGCACCCACTCCGCCAGCAGCATGCCCGCGGCGAACCAGGAGAAGAAGGCCGGCGGCCAGTTCAGCGGGTTGATCCCCGACGGCCCGTGGACCGGCACCCAGCCCCACGCCCAGCTCAGCGCCGCCAGCGCGACGATCGCCGGCACCCGCGCGCCGGCCGGCAGGCGGCGGGCCAACAACGCCAGCAGGGGCAGCGCCAGATAGAAGCTGACCTCGACGGAAAGGCTCCACATCTGCGTCAGCCCCCCGGTCAGGGTCAGCGGCACGTAGATCTGGGTGAGCGTCAGGTTGGCCAGCCACACGGTCGGGCTGGCGTGATCCGCGTCGGGCAGCAGGGTCAGGATCACCACGACCGCCACCAGGTAGGCCGGCATGATCCGCACGACCCGCGAGCGCAGGTAGTGGCCGGTCCGCGGCCGCGGCCCCAAACCCCTGGCCGCCGCCGCGTGCCCGCGCCACAACAGGAACCCCGACAACGCGAAGAACACCGCCACCGCGAGGTCGAAGCGGCCGAACAGCCGGCCCGCGGCACCGCTGGAGTGCCCCGTCTGGAAGGCCACGTGCGTGACGACCACGCCCATGGCCGCGCACGCGCGCATCCCCTCCACGGCGGGCAGGAAGCTGCGGATTCCGCCCACCTGTTGGCCATCGGTCACGCTCACAAGTGTGCCCGCCGGTTGTCCGCCGACGAATCGGGTACGTAAGCCGGGGCCTTAAATTCTGCTGTTAGGGTCGAACGGGTTTGCCACGCCGCTTGGTCGGATCCGAGCGGGTCGCGGCCGACAAGACCGGAGACCATCACGGACCACGAGGAATCCATTAGGAGGGCACGGCAACATGAACCGCGCAGTCATGTTGCGTTTCGCCGCATGCGCGATCATCGGACTCGGGGCTGCCCTGCTGATCGCCGCGCTGCTGCTGTCGACGTACACCAGCAGCAGGATCGCCAAGATCCCGCTGAACATCGACGCCACGTTGATCAGCGACGGCAACGGAACCGCGCTCGACTCCGCGTCGCTGTCCGGTGACCACCTCGTCGTCAACCAGAACGTGCCGCTGGTGTCCCAGCAGCAGGTCAGCGTCGAATCCCCGGCCAACGCCGAGGTCGTCACGCTGCAGGTCGGCACCTCGGTCCGGCGCACCGACAAGCAGAAGGACAGCGGCCTGCTGCTGGCGATCGTCGACACCGTCACGCTGAACCGCAAGACCGCGCTGGCCGTCTCCGACGACAGCCACACCGGCGGCTCCGTGCAGAAGCCGCGCACGGTCAACGACGAGAGCCCGCCCACCGCGATGCCGCTCCGCCACGAGGGGCTGTCCTACCGGTTCCCGTTCCACACCGAGAAGAAGACCTATCCCTATTTCGATCCGATCGCGCAGAAGCCGTTCGACGTCAACTACGACAGCCAGGAAGACGTCAACGGGCTGACCACCTACAAGTTCACCCAGAACGTCGGCTACAACGGCGACGGCAAGCTGGTGGCCCCGGTGACATACCCGACGCTGTACGCCGACCAGGCGACGGACTCCAAATTCACCACCTCGGCGGCGATGTGGGGCGTCCAGGGCGGCGATCCCAACGAACAGATCACCATGACCCGCTACTACGCCGCGCAGCGGACCTTCTGGGTGGACCCGGTGTCGGGGACCATCGTCAAGCAGAAAGAGCACGCCAACCACTACTTCGCGCGTGATCCCCTCAAACCGGAGATGACGCTGGCCGACTACACCGTCACCTCGAACGAGGACACCGTCGAAGCCCAGGTCAACACGGCGCGCGACGAGCGGGACCGGCTGGCGCTGTGGTCGCGGGTGCTGCCCATCACCTTCACCGCGGTCGGCCTGATCGCGCTGATCGGCGGCGGGGTGCTGGCCTCGTTCAGCCTGCGGACCGAGAGCGCGCTGACCGACCCGGGCCTGGACCGGTCCGACCAGGAAGTCTTCGGCCGCGGCGCTCCCGAAGAACCGGTGCCCGGCGCCGAAGCCGAGACCGAGAAGCTGCCCACCCAGCGCCCCGCCGGGGGCGAGGATCCCGACGCGCCGACCGTCGGTTCCGACGAGCCACCCGAGCCGGGGCCGCCCGACGCGGGACCGCCGGCGTCACCGGGTCCCCCCGAACGGGCCTAGCTTCCCTGGAGGCGCTCACCGTGCGCTGGACCCGGCCGGGGTACGCGCTGTTGCTGGCGCTCCTGGTGGCGGGGCCGCTCCTGGCGCCCGGCTACCTGCTGTTGCGCGACGCGGTGTCGACGCCCCGGTCGTATGTGTCCGATACCGCCCTGGGGTTGACGGCGGCGCCGCGGGCGACGCCGCAGGATTTCGCCGTGGCGCTGGCCTCGCATCTGCTCGACGGCGGCGTGGTGGTGAAGGCGCTGCTGATTGCGGGCCTGTGGCTCGCCGGATGGGGCGCGGCGCGGCTGGTCGCCACCGCGCTGCCCGACGCGGGGGCGCCGGGCGAGTTCGTCGCCATCACGCTGGCGATCTGGAATCCCTATGTCGCCGAACGGCTTTTGCAGGGCCACTGGAGCCTGCTGGTCGCGTACGGCTGCCTGCTCTGGGTGGCGACAGCGATGCTGCGGCTGCGGACGGCGGCGGATGCCGGGCGCTCCGCGTGGTTCGGCCTGGCGTTCTGGGTGGCGCTGGGCGGGCTGACCCCGACGGGCCTGCTGCTCACCGTGGCGGTGGCGCTGGTCTGCGTGGCCGTCCCGGGGGCGGCCCGGCCGCGCTGGCTGTGCGCGGCGGCGGCCTCGGCGGTCGCGCTGGTAGCGGCGGCGCCCTGGCTGACCGCGGCCGTGCTGGGCTCGTCGTTGAAAGCGCACACCGCGGCGAACGCGCTCGGGGTCAACGCGTTCGCGCCGCGCGCCGAGCCCGGCCTGGGCACGCTCGCGAGCCTGGCCAGCCTCGGCGGCATCTGGAACGGCGAGGCCGTACCCGCCTCGCGGACAACGCTTTTCGCGCTGTCGTCCACCGTGGTGCTGCTGGGGGTGGTGGCGGCGGGGTTGCCGGTGGTGGCGCGTCGGCGCGTGGCGGCGCCGCTGCTGGCGCTGGCGGCGGTGGCCGTCGTGGTGCCGGCGGTGTTGGCGACGGGCCCGGGTCTGCACGCGCTGCGGGCCCTCGTCGACGCCGCACCCGCCTTCGGTGTGCTGCGCGACGGGCAGAAGTGGGTGGCGCTGGCGGTGCCGGGATACGCGCTGGCGGGCGCGGGCGCCGTGCTGACGCTGCGGCGGTGGTTGCGGCCGTCGGTGGCGGCGCTGGTCTGCTGCCTCGCGCTGCTGCTGGCGCTGCCGGACCTGGCGTGGGGCGGCTGGGGCACGGTCGCCCCGGTGCGCTACCCGCGGGGGTGGGCCGCGGTGGCGGCGGCGATCAACGCCGATCCCCGGGCCGTGGCGGTGCTGCCCGCCGGCACCATGCGGCGCTTCTCGTGGTCGGGGCCGGCGCCGGTGCTGGATCCGCTGCCCCGCTGGCTGCGCGCCGACGTGCTGACCACCGGCGACCTGGCCATCTCGGGGGTGGTCATTCAGGGGGAGGGCGATCGCGCCCGGGCCGTGCAGGACCTGCTGCTGTCGGGGCCCGAGCCGGGCGCGCTGGCGCCGGCCGGCATCGGGTGGCTGGTCGTCGAGTCGGACAGCGCCGGCGCCATGGGCGCCGCGTCGCGCACCCTGGACGCGCTGACGCCGGTCTACCGCGACGACGAGTTCGCCCTCTACCGAATCGGCGGCGACACCGCCGGTGTTCCCGGCGCGCGGCGCACCGCGACGCTGATCGCGCACCTCGCGTGGCTGGCGTTGCTGATCGCGGGCGCCGTCGGCGCGGCGTTTTGCGCGCTCAGACGACGCCGCTGACGAATTCGCCCGCCCGGACGGCCCGGAGCACCCCGGCCATCGCGTCGGCGCTTTGCGCCCAGGAGAACTCGCCGCTGCGCGCCTGCGCCTTGGCGCCGAGTTGGTCGCGCAGCACGGGGTCGCGGAGCAGCCGTTCGAGGCGGTCCACCAGCTCGTCGTGGCTGTCCACCAGGAGCCCGGTCACCCCGTCGACGATCGAGTCGGACAGCCCGCCCGAGGAGCGGTAGCCGACGGTGGGCACCGCGTGCTGCGCCGCCTCGACGACGGCCAGGCCCCACCCCTCCTTGCGCGACGGCAGCACGTGCACCCAGGAGCTCTGCAGGACATGGTGTTTGGTCACGTCGTCGACGTGGCCGTGGAAGGTCACGGCGTCGGCCATGCCGAGGCGCCGGACGTGGTCGACGAGCCGCTGCCGCCACCAGCCGTCGCCGACGATGTCCAGATGCAGCCCGGCGATTCGGGGCCGCAGCGCCGCGACCGCTTCGAGCGCGTCTTCGATCCGCTTGTGCGGCACCAGCCGCGACAGCACGACCACCCTCGGTGCGGCCGAGCGCGGGCCGGACAACGATTGCGCCGGCGCCTCGTCGAGGCCGTTGCGCACCACGGCGATCTGCTCGTTGTGCACGCCGAGCGCGACCAGGTCGCGGGCCGACGGCAGCGACACCGTCACGTACTGATTGCGCCGGTTCAGCCGGGGCGACAGCCTCGACTCGACGAACCAGCCGATCCGGCCGAGCACCGGCCCGGCCACCGGCCACTGTTCGCGGTGGCAGTGGTGCACCAGCACCACCACCCGCCGGCCGTACACCAGCCGGGCCAGAAACGGCAGGCCGTTCTGGGTGTCGACGACCGCGTCGGGCCGCACGCGCCGCAGCGGCCCGAGGCCGATGCGCGCCGCGGCCATCGCCAGCAGCGCCCACACGTACACCGAGTACCGGCCGCCGGCGCGGTCGATGCGCACCCCGTCGATCACCTCGCGGCGGGGGGCGCCCGGGTAGCGGGCGGTGCGCAGCGTGACGGCAATCCCGGACGCGGCCAGCTGCGCGCCGACGCGCTGCAAGTAGGCCTCGCTGCCGCCGCCCTGCGGGTGCCCGGTGTCGCGCCAGCACAGCAGCAGGACGGAACGGAGAGAAGACATTGCTGGCCAGCGTAGCCGTCGACGCTTTGCAGCCGGACCCACTGGTGGGATCCTTCCCAGATGAGCATCGGCAATGAATCGGGTGCGGCGCGCCGGTTTGTGGCGAATCCCCCGTTCTGGGGCTCGAAGATGGCCTCCGTAACGACACCGGCGTGGCAAAGCAAACCCGCCCGGTCCTACCTGATCATGGTCGTCGGGATCCTCGCGTTCACCGCCGTCGCCGCGGTGTTGTACATGGGTGTGCAGTCGTACGTCTACCGCAGTTCGGGCGGGTCGGCCGCCGTCGCCGACCTCATGGACAAGGTGCTCCGTTACGGCGCGGTCGCCCTGATTTTCGGCGCTGTCGGCGGCTGGTATTGGTGGTCCCAGCGGTCCGGCCACGGCAAGATCCTGATCGACGTCACCCGCGATGCCCTGACCGTCAGCAAGCGGCCCGGCGACGTTTATCCGTTCGGCGACGCACAGCTGGGCGTGTGGGGGATATCCGGCGGCATGACGATGGGCACGACCCTGCATCTGCACTGCGGCGGGCGCCGCTTCGTTCTCGGCGGGCGAGACTATCGCGTTGCGCCCGGGACGCGGCTCGAAGCGCCCGACGCCGGCTACGGCCTGCCGCTGGACGTCGACGCCTGGGTGCCGGCGTCGGACTTCGGTGAGATCCTCGCCATGTCCGGGCGGCTGGGCGATCGGAGCGGGTTGGCCGCAGGCTCGCGCGCGCCCACGGGACCGGTTCGGTGCCTGCTTTTCCCCAGCCCCCTGGCGATCCAGCAGATGGGGCCGTTCGCGGTCCGGCGAAAACAACAGGTGCTGCAGTCGGCCCACCAACCTCGCCTGGCCATCGACGTGGACGCTGACGCGGTCCGGGTGGTCGACCCGAACAGCAATGCGCTGGTGGCCTCGGCGCCGGTTGCGCAGGTGGGTGCGACGCCGGAAACCTACCAATACCGGCGCGGCGGTTTCGGGTTCGGATCGCCGGACCAAATCGTGGGCGCCATGTTGGAGCGCGGCATCGCGTCGTCGCTGTCCACGACGCCGGTCCTGGTGCTCGGCTTTCCCGGTGCACCGCCGCTGACCATCGGATGCCGTGACACCATCGGCGGCCTGGACATGCGGTTTTCCTGGCCGGGCAACGTGCGGCAGCGCGTGAACGAGCCCCCCGATTTCTCGGTCTCCGGAGGGGATTTCCTGCTGCTCGTCGAGAAATTCGGCCTGACCCCGTATCTGCAACGCCACGACCAACAGGTCTAGCCGGCCCGCGGCCGTACGGTTGGCCAGTGCCCGTCACCGACCTGTTCGCGCGGCGGGCCACGCTGCGCCGGTCGCTGCGGCTGCTGTCGGAGTTTCGTCACGAGCGGTCCGACCCGGCCAAGTTCTATCGCACTTTGGCCGCCGACACCGCGGCGATGGTCACCGACCTGTGGCGCGGGACCCATGGCGAGGATCCGGCCGGCCGCACGCTGCTCGACGTCGGCGGCGGCCCGGGATATTTCGCGGCGGCGTTCGCCGACGCCGGCGTCCGCTACGTCGGCGTGGAACCCGACCCGAGCGAAATGCACGCCGGCGGGCCGGCTTTCGCGAACGCGGCCGGCACGTTCGTCCGGGCCTCGGGCATGGCGCTGCCCTTCGGCGACGACTCCGTCGACATCTGCCTTTCCTCCAACGTCGCCGAACACGTGCCGCGGCCGTGGCAGCTGGGCGCCGAGATGCTACGGGTGACCAAGCCCGGAGGACTGGTGGTGCTTTCCTACACCGTGTGGCTCGGCCCGTTCGGCGGCCACGAGATGGGCCTGTGGCACTACCTCGGCGGCGAGCGCGCCGCCGCGCGCTACGCCCGCAGACACGGCCACCCGGCCAAAAACAACTACGGGTCGTCGTTGTTCGCGGTGTCGGCCGCCGACGGCCTGAGCTGGGCCGCCGGCACCGGCGCCGCGGTGGGCGCATTTCCCCGCTACCACCCCCGATGGGCCTGGCGGCTGACGTCGGTCCCGGTGCTGCGCGAGTTCCTCGTCAGCAATCTCGTGCTGGTGCTGATACCCCAGTAATGAAACATGTTCTCGTTTTGCTTTCCCTTGGGTAGGGTGGCGCCATGACCGACGTGAAGACCGAATACGACAAACTTTTCATCGGCGGCAAGTGGACGGAGCCGTCGACCTCGGAAGTCATCGAGGTGCACTGCCCGGCCACCGGCGAGTACGTCGGGAAGGTGCCGCTCGCCACGGCGGCCGACGTCGACGCGGCGGTCGCGGCGGCCCGCGCCGCCTTCGACAGCGGCCCCTGGCCGACGACGCCGCCGAAGGAGCGCGCGGCCGTCATCGCCAAGGACCTGGAGCTGCTCGAGGAGCGCAAGGACCAGTTCGCCAAGCTGCTCGCCGACGAGACCGGCCAGCCGCCGATGACCATCGAGACGATGCACTGGATGGGGTCGATGGGGGCGATGCAATTCTTCGCCGGCCCCGCCGTCGACCAGGTCAAGTGGCGGGAGATCCGCAACGGCTCCTACGGGCAGACGATCGTGCACCGCGAGCCCATCGGTGTGGTCGGCGCGATCGTGGCGTGGAACGTCCCGCTGTTCCTGGCGGTCAACAAGCTCGGCCCGGCGCTGCTGGCCGGCTGCACGGTGGTGCTCAAGCCGGCCGCCGAAACACCGCTGACCGCAAACGCTTTGGCCGAGGTGTTCGCCGACGCCGGCCTGCCCGAGGGCGTGCTGTCGGTGGTGCCCGGCGGGATCGAGACCGGGCAGGCGCTGACCTCCAACCGGGACGTCGACCTGTTCACCTTCACCGGCAGCTCCGGCGTCGGCAAGGAGATCGGCCGGCGCGCCGCGGAAATGCTCAAGCCGTGCACGCTCGAGCTCGGCGGCAAGTCGGCGGCCATCGTCCTCGAGGACGTCGACCTGGCGTCCGCGGTGCCGATGATGGTGTTCTCCGGGATCATGAACACCGGGCAGGCCTGCGTCGGTCAGACCCGCATCCTGGCGCCGCGCTCGCGCTACGACGAAATCGTCGACGCGGTAAGCGCTTTCGTGCAGTCGCTGCCCGTGGGCCCGCCGTCGGACGCGGGCGCCCAGATCGGCTCGCTGATCTCGGAGAAGCAGCGCGCCCGGGTCGAGGGCTACATCGCCAAGGGCATCGAGGAGGGCGCCCGGCTGGTGTGCGGCGGCGGCCGCCCCGAGGGCCTGGACAACGGATTCTTCGTGCAGCCAACGGTTTTCGCGGACGTCGACAACAAGATGACGATCGCCCAGGAGGAGATCTTCGGGCCGGTGCTGAGCATCATCCCCTACGACACCGAGGAGGACGCGATCAAGATCGCCAACGACTCGGAGTACGGCCTGGCCGGCAGCGTGTGGACCACCAACGTGCCGCGGGGCATCGAGATCTCGGAGAAGATCCGCACCGGCACGTACGCGATCAACTGGTATGCCTTCGATCCGTGCTGCCCGTTCGGCGGCTACAAGAACTCCGGCATCGGCCGCGAGAACGGCCCTGAGGGCGTCGAGCACTTCACCCAGCAGAAGAGCGTGCTGATGCCGATGGGCTACACGGTCGACAGTTAGGCGCCTACTCGGCTGGGGGCCTTTGCAGTTGGCCGTCGGCGATGATCTGCTCGGTGGCGTCTCGCCAGCGCTGCACCTGCGTTCGGCTGGTGAGCGCCTCGGGCAGGTGCCGGTTCAGTTGGGTGCGCAGCAGGAACATGCCCAGCACCAGCACCAGCGGGTTGAGCGTCATCCAGACCGGGTCGAGGCCGGGCTTGGTCAGCCCTTGCTGTTGGAGCTGCTCCCAGTGCCCGCCCGCCACCGTGACCAGGGTGTCGAAGACGCGGGAGCCGGTGGGCGTGGCGTCGACGAGCGCGCGGCACAGGTAGTCGACGACGTCGCCGTGGTCGACGAGCAGCGAGGTCACCCTATCCGCGATGTCGGCGACGGGGTCGTCGGCCGGCGCCGATGCGGCGGTTGCCAGCGAGGCCGTCAGCACCGCCGTCACATGGTCGTCGACGGCCTGGATGAGGTTGGCTTTGGTGACGAAGTGATGCTGGACCAGCCCGAGCGAAACACCCGCGGCCGCGGCGATCGTGCGCAGCGAGGTGGCTTCGGTGCCGTGGGCCGCGAACGTCTTCAGCGCCGCGGTGAGAATCCGATCGACGCGTGACGGCTCGGGGTCACCGGACGCCGACTCGCTGGACATCGTCTCAGCGTAGACACGCCCGCCCCGGCGGCGTCGGGACGCGCGCGAGCCGCGGTTAGTGGCCCCGGAATTGGGCCCGCCGTCGCTCGACGAACGACTGCACGCCCTCGGCGGCGTCCGCGCTGGCGAACAGCGCGGCCACGTCGGGCCGCAGCCGCTCGATCGCGGCGGACTCCCCCTGCCGACGCGCCACCTGGGCCGACGCCAGCGTGGCGCGCACCGCCAACGGCGCGGCGCGCTCGGCGATGGTGCGCGCGATCTCGCGCCCGCGGGCCAGCGCCGCGCCCGCGTCGTCGGCCACCTCCTGAACCAGCCCGATGCGGTGCGCCTCGGCGGCATCGAACTCGTCGCCGGTCAGCAGCCAGCGCATGGCATTGCCCCACCCGGCGTCGCGGGGAAGCCGGATCGTCGCACCGGCGAACGGGTAGATCCCGCGTTGCACCTCCAGCTGGGTGAAGCGCGTACCGCTAGCCGCGATGCGGATGTCGGCGGCCAGCAGCAGCTCGATGCCCAGCGTCATGCACCAGCCGTGCGCGACGGCGACCACCGGTGTGGTCCAGGCGCCGTCGAGCCGCCACGGGTCGCGGCCGTCGTCCGGCGTCGGCAAGTCCCCGGCCGCAACCGCCGGGCCGACGTCGACCAGATCCAGGCCGGCGGTGAAGTGGTCGCCGTGCGCGAACAGCACCCCGGCCCATAGCGAGTCGTCGGATTCCAGCAGCCCGTAGGCGCGCGACAGGTCCGCCAGCATCGCGCGGTCGAACGCGTTGCGCTTGTGGGGCCGGTTCAGCCCGATCAGCAGGACGTGTCCGTCGCGCTCGAGGGACACGGTGTCGAGGTTGGGCAGGGCCATCGGCTCAGTGAAGCGCAGCTCTAAGGATTATGCAATACAGCATAATGAGACCGGGATCACCCTTCCGGCGAGCCACATGCTCCATCGGCCCGAAAGGCCGTTTGTCGAGCTGCACGGGTTACTTAGGGAATAAATGTTGCTTACTCGACCGCTGTCTTATATGCTTCTAAGCATAATCTATGGCCTCACTCAGGCCGGGAGAAAATAATGTGGATCATCGAACTCAACGTCGCCGGCTACCAGTTCACGCGCGAGATGCCCGACTTCAAGCGGCGGCCGTTCCGGTTCAGCCCGCGTAACATGCACTGGCCGGTACCGAGGCACTCGCACGCTGCATGACGCTCGCAATGGGAGGTACGACAGTGCCGACTACCACCGACGCCAAGCCGGAATCCACGCCGACCAAACGCTGCGACACCCGCAAGAAGATGCTGCTCAGCGCCGCCGAGGTGATGCGCGAGCGGGGTGCCGCCGGCGTGACCATCGATGAGGTGCTGGCCCGCAGCGGCGCGCCGCGCGGGTCGGTGTACTACCACTTTCCCGACGGGCGCAATCAGATCCTGACCGAGGCGCTGCAGTACGCCGGCGACTCCATCACCGCCATGATCGACGACGCGGCCGGCTGGGGCGCCAGGGCCCTGCTGCGCGAGTTCGTCGAATTCTGGGAGCGGCTCTTGTCCGAGGGCGACTTCGGCGCCGGCTGCCCCGTGGTCGCCGCGGCGATCGGCTCGGACGACGCGGAACCCAAGTTGTCCGCCGAGGCCGGCGCCATCCTGGGCCGCTGGTGCACCGCGTTGACGCGGGCGTTCGTCAACGACGGCTTCGACGACGCCGAGGCCTCGTCGCTGGCGGTGATGTCGATCGCCGCCCTGGAGGGCGCCGTCGTGCTGTCCCGCTCCACTCGCAGCACGGACCCCCTGCACCAGGTGGGCGAGCAGCTCGAATTCCTCATCAAGGCGAGGGAATTCGTCATCCGCAACAAGATCGCGGAGTAGCGCGCCGGCTTCACGGGCAATAATGCAACATTTGCTGCCCCCAGCAAGTAGCATCTGGTTGCTAACTACACGGCTCCACCAATACCCGCGCCGGACGGCGCCCTGTCGGAGCGCTCGTCGGGAGGTAATCGATGTCGTTTGTGTTCGCCGCGCCGGACGTAGTGTCAGCCGCCGCAACGGATTTGGCGAGCATCGGCTCGACGCTCAGCCAGGCCAACTCGGTCGCGGCGGCCCGAACCACCGAGCTGGTCGCGGCCGGCGCCGACGAGGTGTCGGCGGCGGTCGCGGAATTCTTTGCTGCTCACGGCCGGGGCTATCAGGCGCTCAGCGCACAGGTGACGGCGTTTCACGACCAATTCGTCCAGGCGCTGAACGCGGGAGCGGGCGCCTATGCCGGCGCGGAGGCGGCCAACGCCGCGGCGGCCGCCAACCCCTGGCAGACGCTGCAGCAGGACCTGCTGGGCGCCATCAACACGCCCACCGAGCTGCTGATGGGGCGCCCGCTGATCGGCAACGGCGCCGACGGCTTGCCTGGGACCGGCCAGAACGGCGGGGCCGGCGGGCTGCTGTGGGGCAACGGCGGCAACGGTGGCACCGGCACACCCGCACACGGATTCGTCTCTGGGGGGCCGGGCGGTAACGGCGGGCCGGCCGGGCTGTTCGGCAACGGCGGCGCCGGCGGCGCCGGCGGGGCCCCGAACGTCAACGAGGGTGCCGGCAACGGCGGCGCGGGCGGCACCGGCGGGATGCTGTGGGGCAACGGCGGAGCCGGCGGCGTCGGCGGGTACTCGTTGTCCGCCGCCTCGGCCGGCGCCGGGGGCCGGGGCGGTGATGCGATCGGCTTGTTCGGCAGCGGGGGCGCCGGCGGCGACGGGGGTTCCGGCGTCGTCGGCGACATCCAGCAGGCCTTCGCCGGTGCCGGCGGACACGGTGGCCATGGCGGCCTACTGAATGGGAATGGCGGCGCCGGCGGCAACGCCGGGGTCGCCACGCACGGCAACCAGGGCGGCGACGGCGGCGCGGGCGGGATGCTGCACGGCAACGGCGGAAACGGCGGCAACGGCTCGGGCGGCAAGGCCGGCGGCAACGGCGGGGCCGCGGGCGTCATTGGCGATGGTGGTGCCGGGGGAACCGGCGGGGCCGCCGACAATACGGTCCTCAACGAAGCCGGTGGCGTCGGTGGCAGCGGGGGCGCCGGAGGCACCCTGTTCGGCAGCGGCGGCCACGGTGGGCTCGGCGGCCAGTCCGCCTACAGCGCCGGCGGCGCCGGGGGCGCGGGCGGCAACGCCGTCGGGCTCTACGGCAACGGCGGTGTCGGCGGGGACGGCGGCCAGGGTCTCGGCAACGGCGGGGACGGCGGGCGCGGCGGCAATGCAGGCGCCATCGGCAACGGCGGAAAGGGCGGCGGCGCCGGCTTCGGCACGAACCCCTTCCCCGGATCGGAGGGCGGCGACGGCGGCAACGCGCAGCTGATCGGCAACGGCGGCGCCGGCGGCAACGGCTACCTCGAACCCGGCGGCATCGGCGGCGGCGGCGGCCTGTTGCTGGGCGTGCCGGGGGCCGACGGGCGCCAGGGGCCGTAACCGGACGAAATCACGCGCGCGTGCGACGACCGCGCTACGATTCTGCCCAGTCGACGGGGGCGTTGCCGGAGGTAAGGAATGTCTTTCGTGTTCGCGGTGCCCGACGTCGTCTCAACGGCCGCCACGGATTTGGCGGGTATCGGATCCGCGCTCAGCCAGGCCAACTCCGCCGCGGCGGCCCAGACCACCGAGATGCTGGCGGCCGGTGGCGACGAGGTGTCGGCGGCGGTGGCCGCGTTCTTCGGCGCGCACGCGCTGGACTACCAGGCCGTCAGCGCCCAGGCGGCGACCTTCCATCAGCAATTCGTCCAGGCGTTGAACGCCGGCGCGGGCGCCTATGCCGGCGCCGAGGCGGCCAACGCCGCGGCCACGGCCAACCCGTGGCAGGTCGTGCAGCAGGACATCCTCAACGCGATCAACACGCCCACCGAACTGTTGTTGCAGCGCCCGCTGATCGGCAACGGCACCAACGGCCTGCCCGGGACCGGCCAGGACGGCGGCGCCGGCGGCCTGCTGTGGGGCAACGGCGGCAACGGCGGGTCCGGGACGGCCGCAACCGCGTCCACCAGCGGAGGAAAGGGCGGAAACGGCGGGGCCGCCGGGTTGTTCGGCCACGGCGGCGCCGGCGGGGCCGGCGGCTTAAGCGACTTCGACGCGGTAAGTGCCGGTAGGGGCGGCACCGGTGGCACGGGCGGGCTGTTGTGGGGCAACGGCGGCCCGGGGGGCGCGGGCGGCACCTATAACACCGCCGGCATGGGCGTCGCCGGCGGCGGCTCAGGGGGCGCGGGCGGCGACGCGGTCGGGCTGTTCGGTCAGGGCGGCGCCGGTGGGGCCGGTGGCATCGCCACTGGCAACGTGTTCGGCGCCGGTGCCGGATCCGGCGGCCACGGTGGTCACGGCGGCCTGATCAACGGCAACGGCGGCGCCGGTGGCGCCGCGGGCGCCCAGGGCTCCGTCCCCGGTACCGGCGGCGACGGTGGCGCCGGCGGGCTGCTCAGCGGCAACGGCGGTGACGGCGGCGCAGGCTTCGGCGGCAAATCCGGCCACGGCGGCAATGCCGGCCTGATCGGCAACGGCGGCGCCGGGGGCAACGGCCAGTTCGCGGCGGTCGGCGGTGCCGGCGGAAACGGCGGCACCCTGTTGGGCAACGGCGGCCACGGCGGCAACGGGGGACAGTCGGACCTCAACGTTGGCGGCCCCGGCGGTGCCGGCGGCAACGCCGTCGGGTTGTTCGGCCACGGCGGGGACGGCGGCAACGGAGGCCAAAGTGCCACCGCCGCATTCAGCGGCGGTCAGGGTGGCCATGGCGGCAACGGTGGGGTCTTCGGCGGCGGCGGAAACGGCGGTAACGGCGGGGCCAGCGCGACCGGCAAGGCCAACGGCGGCGGCGGCGGAAACGCCCAACTCGTCGGCAACGGCGGCACCGGCGGCAACAGCGCCGGCGCCGGCGCCACTCCCGGGGTGGGCGGGAACGGCGGGCTGCTTCTCGGAATCCCCGGCCCCGACGGGCACGCCGGCCCGTAAGCCGTCAGTCGCTGGCGGGCAGCGGCTTGACCTCTTTGAGCTGCAGCGCGGTCTGACCGACGCTCAGGCTGCCGGCGCCGGGCTTGGTCACCAGCACCTCGGCGCCGGTCTCGTCGACGTAGCGCTTGCCCATCACGGTGCCGTCGGAGAACGCCGGGTCGAGCTCGCCGGAGCGCTCGCCGCCGATCGGCACCATCGGCGCGCCGCCGCAGCGCAGGTCGTCGAGGCTGTCCGCGCTGCGGACCACGATGACCTGGGTGTCACACACCTGGCTGGCGAGGCGGGTTCCGTTCTTGATCATTTTGGCGTCCCTAATGTTCGGAGATTTTCGACGATTTCGCGGCGCAGGACCTTGCCGGTGGGTGTGGTCGGCAACTCGTCGCGAAAGACTACCCGGTCCGGGGTGCGCGACCCCCGCAAACTCTTGCGGACATGCTCGCGCAGCTCCTCGGGATCTGGGTCGATGCCCGCCACCGGCACCACCACGGCCACGATCGCCTGGCCCCACTGCGGATCCTCGACGCCGACGACCGCGACGTCGCGCACGTGGGCGTGCTCGATGAGCACCTCCTCCAGCTCGGCGGGCGCGATGTTCTCACCTCCGCGGATGATGGTGTCGTCGCTGCGCCCGCCGATGAAGAGGTAGCCGTCCTCGTCGAGCAGCGCGATGTCGCGGGTCGGGAACCAGCCGTCCTCGTCGAGCACCGAGCCGATCCCGGTGTAGCGGCCCGAGACCTGTTCGCCGCGCACGAACAGCTCGCCGGTCTCCCCCGGCCCCAGCACCTTGCCGTCCTCGTCGCGGATCTGCAGCTCGATGCCGGGCACCGGCCGCCCGACCGACCCCAGCCGCTTGGCCACGTGCGGGGCGGGTGCCGCGTGCGCCTCGCGGTGGTCGTCGGGTCCCAGCACCGCGATCGTCGAACTCGTCTCGGTCAGCCCGTAGGCGTTCACGAAGCCCACGTGTGGCAGCAGCTCCAGCGCCCGGCGGACCAGCGGCAGGCCCACCTTGGATCCGCCGTAGGCCAGGCTGCGCAGCGACGCCAGCTGATGCCCGCCGCTCTCGAGGACGGTGACGATGCGGTCCAGCATGGTGGGCACCACCGTCGCGGTGGTCACCCGCTCGGCCTCTATCAGCCGCACCCATTCGTCGGCGTCAAAGTTGGGCAGGTAGACCATCTTTCGGCCGGCGTAGAGGTTCGACAGCGCGGCGCTGACCCCGGCGATGTGATAGGGCGGCACGCAGATCAGCGCGGCGTCGCTGGGTTCGGCCGATTCGAACTCGACGGTCCCGGTGACGTAACTGGTCAGGTTGTTGTGCGAGAGCTCGACCGCCTTGGGCTGCGACGTGGTGCCCGACGTGAACAGCACGATGGCGACCGACTCCGGGTCGGCGAACTCCGCCGCGGGCTCGGCCTCGCGCGCCGCCGCCAGGAACGCGTCGGACGCCATCACCCGCTGCGACGACGCCCCGATCATGTCGCGATAGCGGTCGTCGGCGATCACCAGCGGGTCGGGCAGCCGCTCGATCAGCGCCTGGATCCCGTCGGCGGAGAGCCGGTAATTGAGCGGCGTGAAGGCCAGGCCGGCGCGCGCGGTGGCGAAGATCAGCGCCGGCAGCATCGCGCCGCCGGTGCCCACGTAGGCCACGTGCCTGGCGCCGGACGCCGCGATGACGCCGGCGCCGCCGTCGGCGAGATCGCTGAGTTGCTGCGTCGTCAGCCGCAGCTCCCCGGAGACGACGGCCGTGCGCTCGGGGTTGCTCGACGCGGCCATCTCCAGCAGCAACGAAATGCTCATCCTCGATCCTTCGTGGATCCCCGCCCTTTACAGATCTAGCGCACAGTGTAAGCCATCTAACTACTGCTACCGGTTCGGGTCCCAGGCCGTGATTCGGGGGATCCAGCGCGGCACGTGGCGCTTGTAGTCGGCGTACTCGTGGCCGTAGCGCCGGACGAGGTGGGGCTCCTCCCAGAACCAGATGGCCGTCGCCTGGAACGTCAGGAAGATCGCGAACCAGGTCAGCAGCGCACCGGACCCGGTGAGGGCCGCCTCGCCGAGCAGGATGCACAACACGCCGGTGATCATGGGGTTGCGCACGTGCCGGTAGGGCCCGCGCACCACCAGGTGGACCGGCTCGCCCATGACGGGACCGAGCCCGAGCGTCCCCTCGCCCACCCGGTCGAACAGCACGTTGGTCCAGACCATCAGGCCCAATCCCGCGGCGATCAGCACGCAGCCCACGGTCACCAGCGCGGCCGTCGCAGGCGCCCCGAACTGCGGCCAGCGCACGCCGGCCGGCAGCACGATCAGGGCCGGGACCACGAGCGTCACCGTCACCGGGAAAAGCAGGACGGACATCAGGTGCCGCCACCAGAGCCGCCGTTCGCGCGTGTTCGTCGCCATCGCCTTCTCCTCTCCCGCTATTACTTCAACTATCGTTGAACAATCTCACCCTACGCGCGGGCCGCACATAGGTCAACGCTTGTTGAAGTATGCTGGCGGGCATGGCGGAGGCGCGGCGGGCGGGCCGGTGGCGGACCGGCCAGCAGAGCCGGCAGCGCATCATCGACGCGGCGCGCGAACGTTTCATGCGCGACGGGTACGACAAGGCGACGGTCCGGGCGATCGCCGCCGACGCCGGCGTGGACGTCGCGATGGTCTACTACTTCTTCGACAGCAAGGAGGGGCTGTTCACCGCGTCGGCGCTGACCGGGCCCGAGCACCCGCTGCACCAGCTGGGCACGCTGCTGGACGAGGGCAGCGACGAGATCGGTGCGCGCCTGGTGCGCCGCTTCTTCGAGCACTGGGAAGAAGGCGGCGTCTTCGAGCCGTTCATGACGCTGTGGCGGTCGGCGGCCATCCATCCCCAGGCGCGAAAGGTGTTGCACGACAGCCTGGCCGGGCCCATCGCCAAGCGGGTCGCGGCGGAATTCGGGGTGGCCGATGCCGAGCTACGGGTCGAGTTGGTCGCCAGCCACCTGGCCGGGCTCGCGTTCGCGCGTTACCAGCTGAGGGTCGAGCCGCTCGCGTCGACCGCGGTCGACGACCTGGTCGCCTGGCTGGGGCCGACGGTGCAGCGTTACCTGACCGGCTAGGTGCCGGTCCAGCGCGCCGGGCGCTTCTCCGCGAACGCGATGGCGCCCTCCTTGGCGTCGTTCGACACGAACACCGGGCCCAGGATCTTGTTCTGCTCCTCCCAGCGGGACTCCGGGGTCCAGCCGCGGGACTCGACGATGATCCGCTTGGTGGCGGCCACCGCGAGCGGGCCGTTGGCGGCGATGTTCTCGGCCAGCTCGATGGCGGCGTCCAGCGCCTTGCCCGGTTCGGCCAGCACGTTGACCATCCCCAGCTCGTGGGCGCGCTCGGCGGACAGGTTGTCGCCGGTCAGCGCCAGCTCCATCGCGATGGCGGACGGGATGCGCTCCGGCAGCCGCAACAGCCCGCCGCCGCCGGCGACGAGCCCCCGCTTGACCTCCGGGATGCCGAACGCCGAGTCGCGCGCGGCCACGATCAGGTCGGTGGCGAGCGCCAGCTCGGTGCCGCCGGCCAACGCGAAGCCCTCCACTGCGGCGATCAGCGGCTTGACCGGCGGGCGCTCGGTGAAGCCCATGCCGCGGCCCTCGACGATGGGCACTTCGCCCCGCGCGAAGGCCTTGAGGTCCATGCCCGCGCAGAACGAGCCGCCCGCGCCGGTCACGATTCCCACCGACAGGCCGGTGTCGCCGTCGAGCCGATCCACGGCGTCGGCCAGGCCCCGGGCGACCGCGGCGTTGACCGCGTTCTTGGCCTTGGGCCGGTTGATGGTGATGATCAGGATCCGGTCCCGCTGCTCGACCAGGACTTCGGGTTCGCTATTGCCAGCTTCGTCGCTACCAGTCACGGTGCTGATGGTAACGGTCGGCGGAAATGGCATTGGCACCAGTCGAGAGTCCCGTTACCGGGACGGTCCTCAGGCCGGTGCCATTGCCGCCTCGATGACCGTCAGGTCTTCGGAAAGCCCTGCGGCCCTGCGTATTTCGATGAAGTCGGCGACCATGGCCTCGGTCACCTCGTGCGGGTCCTTGAGGGTGGCCCCGTCGGAGAGCACCGAGATGTTGAGCTGATCGACGTAGCTCCACACGGTGATGTTGAGGCCGCTGCCGGCGGTCAACGGCCCCACCGAATAGATCTCGGTGACCAGCGCACCGCCCACCCGGCCGCGCTCCCGCGGGCCGGGCACGTTGGAGATGTTCAGGTTGAGGATCTTGTTGTGACCGTCGCGGCCGGAGGCCCACCGGAAGAAGGCCTGGGTGGGAGCGGGGGGCATGTAGGCCGCCCACCGGCTGACCAGCTCGGGACCCATCAGCTGGTTGCTTTCCTTGGCGGCGATGGCGTTCTCGTGGCTGCAAGCCACTCGCTCCAGCGGGTCGTCGGAGTCGGTCGGCAGGCCCACCAGCACGCCGGTGAACCGGTTGCCGGAGATGCGCTCCGGCGAGAAGTCGAAACTCATCGGCACCGACGCCAGCAGGGGCACGGCCTGGCCGTCGTAGCGCAGTTGCAGGGTGCGCAGCGCCCCGGTCGACATGGCGAGCACCATGTCGTTGATCGTCGCCCCGAGCCGCTTGCCGGTCTCCTTGACGTCGGCCAGCGCCAGGGTGGCGGTGGCGAACCGCCGCTCCGCGGTGATCTTGTGGTTCATGAAGGTCGGCGGCGGCTCGAACGGCCGGGTCAGTTCCGGGGACAGCTTGCGTGAGCTGCGGCGGACCCGGCCCAGGCCCTGCGCGGTGTAGCGGATCGTCGCGGGGATTCGCCCGACGTGGCGCAGGTGATCGGCGAACGCCGAACTCATCAGCTGCCGCGGGGTGGGGGCGGGGTCGCACTTGTACGGCCGGCCCTCGGGCCCCGGCTGGATGTCCATGCCGCGGGCCAGCAGGTTCGCCGAGGCGACGCCGTCGGCCAGCGCGTGGTGGATCTTGCCGACCACCGCGATCCGGTTGTTGGCCAGGCCCTCGATGAAGTACATCTCCCACAGCGGGCGGGCGCGATCGAGCGGGGTGCTGGCGATCCGCCCGATCGCCTCGTCCAATTCGCGACGGCCGCCCGGCGCCGGCAGCCGCCACGGCCGGATGTGGTACTCCAGGTCGACCTCGCAGTTCTCCCGCCACATCGGATGGTGGAAGTGGAACGGGATTTCGACGAGCTGATAGCAGAACGGATCGAGCTTGTTCAACCGGCCGCCGATCACCTGGCGGAAGGCCTGGATGTCGAAGTCACGCCGATCCGGAGCCAGCTCGATCACCGCGGCCTTGATGGTGTGCATGTGCACGTTCGGCGTCTCGCTGTACAGCAGTACCGCGTCCCAGCCGCTGAGCCTTTTCACCGCTGCCCCTTACCCATAGGGGGACATTACCCAGCGGCGGGAGCTCAGATAACCTCTTTTGCGCCGATCTGCATTTTGGTGCGGTACACCTGGTTGAGGAACAGCGACGCGGCGTGCGCCGCGGCCCCGGCCCGCTCCCCGTCGATGAGGTCGTACCCGTGGCCCGCGCCGGGCAGCTCCAGGTAGCCGACCATCGAATGCGAGACGGCACGCAACCGTTCGACGAAGCTGCGCGCCTGCTCGACCGGGATGACGCTGTCCTTGCTGCCGTGAATCACGAGGAACGGCGGCGCATTTCGATGCACTCGCGCGATCGGCGACGCGTCGCGGAACACCTCGGGGTGCCGCGCGATCGACTTCTTGACGACCACCCGCTCCAGGAAGTCGACGAACCGCACCCGCTCGGGGGTGGAGCGGTCCTCCCAGTCGTAGCGGCCGTAGATGCCGACGACCGCGTCGACCGAACTGTCGGCGCCCTCGGGCAGTTCGGCCCGGTGCGCCGGGTCGTCGTGGGTCAGTCCGGCCAGTGCGGACAGGTGCCCGCCGGCCGAACAGCCCGCCACGGCAACGAAATTGCGGTCGCCGCCGAACTTGTCGACGTTGGCGCGCGCCCACGCGATGGCGGTCTTGACGTCGGTGATGTGCCGCGGCCAGCGGTGGTGCGGCGCGACGCGGTAGTCGATCGCCAGGCACACCCAGCCCTGCTCGGCCAGCCGGGACATCAGCGCGGAGCCCTGTCCCATGGACCTGCCGTGCACCCAGGCGCCGCCGGGCACGAAGATCAGGACGGGCGCGGGTTGCGCGGGCAGGTCCTTGCGCCGCCACACCTCGAGCACCTGCGCCGGGTGGCCCCCGTAGTGGACGCCGCGGCGGTACAGGTAGCGGCGCCGGCGCATCGCGTCCCAGATCGGCGGGGTCCGCTCGGCGACGGGCCATTCGCCGTCGAGGTCCGCGGCCGACACGACGCCCCGCAGCGCGGCGACGGCGACCTCGTGGATGCTTTGCCGGTCCTCGCGATGCACGTCGCTGACGCCGGGCGTCAGCAGATCCTTCGTCAGCGCGGACAGGGCTTGCGGCGCGTGGCGCGCGCCCCAGACGCTCATCGCGGTCATCGCGCCCAGCGGTTCCAGGCGCTTTCCGACGACGGGCAGCGAAGCGCTGGCCACGCTCAGGGCCAGCATGTAGTCGGCGGGGCCGGCCCGCAGCAACCACTTCACACAGGGGGTCATGCGGGGCGCCCTCGCAGTCATGTACGGACTGTACCCCCGGTTCGCCCGCTGAAACTGACGTTTGCGTTAGAGCGCGCGGCGCGGTTCGCCGGTGGCACGGCGCGTCACGGCGAGTCGGGCGGCGTACCAGATCGCGCTCACCGCGAACATCGCCGCGGTGAGCAGCAGCCACCGGCCCAGAAACGGCTGTTGGGTTTGCCCGGTGGCCGCCGCGTAGGTCGCGGCGCCCTGCTCGATGATGCCCGGCAGGAAGATCAGCAGCGTCAGACCGGCGCCCAGGGCGGGCACCCGAATGTGGTTGCGCGCGCTGACGTTTGGATGGCGCCGCGCCCGCGCGAACAGCGCCCGGTCGGCCAGCGCGTAGAGCGGGAAGAGCAACAGGTCATGGGCGATCACGGCGGCGGCCAACCAGACGGCGATCGACTGCCACCAGGTGCCGGAGTTCCACAGCGTGGCCGGCTTGAAGGTGGCGAGAACGTAGCCCAACAGCGCGAACCCGGACAGCATCGTCAGCAGGTGCAGTGGGCCGGACCCGTAGATCGCCGCGAAACGCCGTGGGAATTTGGGCATCTCAGCTCGGCTCGAACTCGATGGACGCCACCCATTTGGTGTTGTGCACCCCCGGCAGCGCCGGCACGATGATCCGCGCCGGGTAGCCGTGATCCAGCGTCAGGTCGGCGCCGTTGACCCGCAGCGCCAGCAGGGCGTCCGGGTCACGAACCTGGTTGGGCTGCAACGCCGCCTCGCCGAACGCGCCGCCCCGTTGCAGCGACGTCACCCGCGCCGAGCGCGGGACGCGCACGCCCACGATTCGGGCCAGCTCGGACAGCCGGACCCCGCTCCACGTCTGCACGGTCGACCATCCCTCGACGCACGCGATCGGCAGGCGCGCGCTGTGTTGCGCCATCCGCACCAGCGTGTCGCGGTCCAGCACCACCACCGAGGCCCCGCTGCGCAGGACCAGCCGCCAGCCCGGGCCGACGCTTTCGGGCGCGATGCCCGCGGCGACGGCGGTCTTGTTGACCGGGAAGTCGTGGCCCCGCCCGCGCGGCAGCAACAGGGCGGCGCCGCGGGCGGCCCCGCCGAGGGTCTGACCGGCGGTCAGCACGCCGACCAGCGCCACGCCGGAGCCGACCAGCGCCAGGGCGCCGCGTCGGCTCATCGTCGGCTCGGCCGGGTCGGCCGATACCAGGCCGTCGGGATCGGGCGGTTCCGGGCGGGTGTCGCTTCGGTTGGTGCGCAACACTTCTCGCAGCGACAGCGACCGCAACCCGGTGAGCATCCGCGGAATCTTGATCGTGATGTGCATCAGAAATCCGGCGATGAAGACCCACGCCCCGAAATAGTGGGCGTCGTAGAAGCTGAACCCGAAGATGTAGTCGTACTGGATGTTCAGCACCCCGGTGACGATTTCGAACAGCACGCCGCCGACCAGCATCAGCAGCGACAACCGCTCCAGCGCTTGGGCGATCGAGCGGGCCGGCGGCCACGCGAACAGCCGCGGGATCACCGACCACAGCTTCGCCAGCACCACCGGGATGATCACCAGGCCCAGCCCCACGTGCAGGCCCTGTGTCAGCCGGTACAACCACGACGGGCGCGCCGGCCAGTCGAAGACGGGCAGCCGCAGCCAGCCGACGTCGGCGGGGATCGCCTGGCCGAGCCGCGGCCCGTAGGCGATGTACGACAGCAGCCCGGTGAGGATGACGATCGGCAGGGCGATCAGCAGCACCAGCCCGAACACCGACGTCAGCCACGGGCCGCGCAGCGGGCTCCGAAACAGCCCCAGCCGCCGCGCGCCGGGCGGCGGGTGCCGGTCGATCGCGCGCCACAGTGCGGCGGGAAACCCGTAGTCGCTCACAGGGCGGCCAGGCTCGCGATGACCCGCCCGCCGATCAGGCGGACGCCGGTCAGGGTCAGCCCGACCTGCGCGGCCAGCGTGGCGGCGCTGTCGACGCCGACGGTCGCCCACCGGAACCAGGGCCCGACGTCGCGGTCCGTCTCCAGGCGCACCCAGCGCGGGCGGACCCCGACGGCGTCGGTCTCGAACTCCGCGACGCAGCGCCCGCCGCGACCGAGCAGCTCGGCGGCGCGGGCCAGGATCCGCCGCGGGTCGCCGCCGAGGCCGACGTTGCCGTCGACGAGCAAAACCGTCTGCCAACAACCGGTTCCGGGCAGCGGCTCGAAGACGTCACCCAGCAGCGCGGGCGCACCGCCGCGTCCCGCCAGGCGGATCGCCGTCGCCGACCGATCGATGCCGAGCGCGGGTATCCCCCGCTGGATGAGCTTGGCGACCAACCGCCCCGGCCCGCACCCCAGCTCGATCGTCGGTCCGGTGCACATCTGCGTCACCGCCTCGTCGAAGACGTCGTCGAAGGCGTCGCGCGGCGCGCTGTCGGGACATCGCTCGCCCAGCCACCGGTGCGCCGGCAGCGGCCGAACCTCGCCGTCCTCGTGCCGGACCCAACATCTCTCGCCACCGAGCGCCCGATCGTAGAGATGCCCCAGCATGTCACGCCTTTCGCATCGTGCGCGCCCCGACGCGCCTGTGCCCCGGTGGGAGATGTGCTCGTGCACCCGCCTCGCCGGCACGCCGATGTCCACGGGATACGCCAGCGTTTCGATCACCCGGATCGGTACCCCGATCCGCGATCGGCTAACCCCGGGCGCGCGGCGCCGCCCCGCCGACCCGGCCGAATGGTTCACGGCAGGTATTCGGCGCCGAAACCCGCCCGGATGGGTCCGGGTTCAGCGGGGCGGGGCGTCGAACAGAAACTCGTCCAGCAGCCGGTTCACCCGGCCCGGGTCTTCCAGCGCGGCCAGGTGCCCGACGCCGTCGAGCACGGTGAACGAGGCGCCGGGGATCGAATCCGCCATCGCGCGGGTTTCCGCCACCGGGAAGGTGGCGTCCTCGGCGCCGGCGACGACGAGCACCGGGACGGTCACGCCGGCCAGCAGGGCGTGTTGGTCCGGCCGGTCGGGGACCACGCTGCGGACCGCCCAGCGGGCCGAGTCGATGTCGACGGCGCGCAGGTTCGCCAGGACGGTCTCGACCACCTGCGGGCGGCCACGCAGCGTCGTCGGTCCGAGGAAGCTGCGCACCGCCGCCCCCGTCAGCGGCGGCCGGATGCCGCCCAGCGCCGCCGCCAACCGCAGCATGGCCGCGAACCGAACCCTTTGGATCACACCGGCTTTCGACGCGGTGCAGTTCATCAGGACGGCGCGGTCGAGGCGGTCGGGATGGCGGGCAGCGAACGTGGCGCCGATCATTCCACCCCAGGAATTGCCGACGAAGTGAGCCTTGTCGATGCCGAGCCCGTCCAGCAGGTCGACGACGCAGCGCGCGCAGTCGGTGAAGCTGAACGCCGCGCGCAGGCGCGCGCTGCCGCCGTGGCCGGGCGGGTCGATGAGCACCAGGCGGTGCGTCTCGCCGAAGCGGGCGGCCTGGCCGTCCCAGAGGTCCCCGGTCATCAGCAGGCTGGGCCACATCAGCACGGCGGGCCCGGCACCGGGGCTGACCTGGACGCGGATGGTCCCCAGCACGGTGTCGACCAACCGCGGCACGAGCTCGCTCACGTCGCCACCATAGCTAGCGCGAGGGCGCCGGCCCGCGTCCCTTGTGCGTCGTCAAGCCCCGCGCGAGACCGCGCCATTGCTGTGCGAGCGATGTGGTTTGCCGCCCAGGCGCAGCTGGATCGTTCCGGCCCCGCTGTCCCGCACGGGATAGGCGGTCACCTCCGCGTCGCCGCCGGTGATCTCGCAGCCCGTTTCCAGGTCGTAGGTGAAGCCGTGCAGCGGGCAGACCACCACCCGGCCGTCGGTGAGCCCGTCCGCCAACGGTCCGCCGCGGTGCGGACACACCGCGTCAAGGGCGCGCAGCGACCCGTCGCGCAACCGGAAGACCGCGATTTGCCGCCCGGAGATCGCGTAGGTGCGGCCCTCGCCCAGCGGGATGTCGTCAACCGGGCCCAAAATGACGTCGGTCATCGCACCGGCACCTGCGGCAATGGAATCAGCGGCAGCGAAGAACGGAAGTGATTGGGTGCAGCGCCTTTTCGGCTCTCGGCCCATGGATCGCGGTAGGAGTCGACCGACTTCTGCATGCGTGCGTCCAGGTCTCCTCCGATGCCCTCACTGTCCTGCACCACGATCGAGCGGATCCGCTCGATGCCAACCCTCGGCACGAAATCGTAGGTGCGTTCGAGCCAGTTGGCGTTCTCCCGGTAGTACTGCAGAAACCGGCCCGTCAGCGCGATGACCTCATCGCCGGTCTCCACCGTCGCCAGCAAGTCGCCCTTGCGGACGTGTGACCCGGCCGCGCCGCCCACGTAGAGCTGCCATTGCCCGCCCTCGATCGCGACGACGCCGACGTCCTTGCACAGGGCCTCGGCGCAATTGCGGGGACATCCGGTCACCGCCAGCTTCATCTTTGCGGGGCTGGGCAGGCCCTGGAAGCGCTCCTCGATGGCGATGCCCAGCGCCGTCGAATCGCCCAACCCGTACCGGCAGAAGTCGCTACCCACGCAGGTTTTGACGGTGCGGAAGCTCTTGCCGTAGGCGTACCCGGACGGCATCCCGAGGTCGGCCCACACCGCCGGCAGGTCCTCCTTGCGCACGCCCAGCAGATCGATGCGCTGGCCGCCGGTGAGCTTGATCATCGGAATCCCGTATTTGTCGGCCACGTCGGCGATCTTGCGTAGCTGGTCGGAGTTGGTCACCCCGCCCTTGAGTTGCGGAACCACCGAGAAGGTGCCGTCTCGCTGGATGTTGGCGTGCACCCGGTCGTTGATGTAGCGGCTGTCGCGTTCGTCGACGAACTCGTCGCCCCACATCATGTCGAGCAGCGAGGCGAGCGCCATTTTCGAGCCCGCGTCTTCGCGACCCTCCGGCGCCAGCGCGGCGAACACCGACGACACCGAATGCAGCTCGAGCTCGCGGACCAGCCGCATCAGTTCCGGTTTCTCATAGGGGATTCCCGGAACGTACCAACTGGACTGTGCGTCTTCGGAAACCGCGGCGCCCGCTTCGGATGCCGCCCACTCGACGACCTGGGCGACCAGTCCCTTGCACGAGCCGCACCCCTTCCCCGCGCGGGTCGCCGACATCACCCCGGCGAGCGAGGTCTGGCCGTCCTTGACGCAGCCGACGATCGCGGCCTTGCTCACGCCGTTGCAGTTGCACACCTGGGCGTCATCGGCCAATTCCGCGGCGCCGGTCGCGGCGTCGGGGGTGCCGATGTCGAACATCAGCGAGATCCGTTCGGGCGGAAGCGGAAGCCCGCGGTCGAAGGCCTGCATCAGGAAGGCCACCTTGCTGACGTCCCCGACCAGGGTGGCGCCGACCAGTTTGTCGTCGCGCACCACCACGGTCTTGTACACGCCGTGCTTGGGCTCCGAATACTGCACGAACTCGTCGTCGTCGCGTTCGGGTCCCTTCAGCCCCATCGCAGCGACATCGACGCCCGCCACCTTCAGTTTGGTGGCGGTGCGCGAACCATGGTATGCGGCACGAGGATTGGCGCTCGTCAAGTGATCGGCCAGCACGCCGGCCTGCTCCCACAGCGGCGCCACCAACCCGTACACCTGCCCGCGATGCTGCGCGCACTCGCCCACCACATAGATGTCGTCGTCGTCGATCGAGCGCATCTGGTCGTCGACGACGACCGCGCGTTCGACGGTCAGCCCGGCGCGCTGTGCCAGCCCCACATTGGGGCGGATGCCGGCCGCCATCACCACCATGTCGCACGGCAGCTGGGTGCCGTCGGCGAATTCGATCGCGGACGGAAGACCGTCCAGGGTGAGCATCCTGATGGTTTTCTTGCCGGTGTGCACCTCGATGCCCAGCGCCTCCACCAGGCGGCGCAGGATGGCGCTGCCCTGATCGTCGAGTTGGGCATTCATCAGGGTGGCGCCGCCCTGGACGACGGCGACGTGAAGTCCGCGGTTCTGCAGCCCGCGCGCGGCTTCCAGCCCCAGCAGCCCGCCACCGATGACGACGGCCTTGCTTCTCCCCTTGGCGAATTCGATCATCGCCCCGCAATCGTCGAGGCTGCGGAATCCGAAAACACCGCGGGCCAGGGTCCTGTCGTCTTGCCAGATGCCCTCGACCGGCGGGAAGAACGACCTGCTGCCCGTCGCCAGGATCAGCTTGTCGTAGCGGACGGTGCTGCCGTCGTCGGCGTACACCAGGTGCGCGAAGGGGTTGATCCGCACCACCCGTACCCCGGCCCGCAGCTCGATGTTGTTCTGCGCGTACCAGTCCAGCGGATTGAGGTAGATCTCGCCGGCGTCGTCGGACCCGGCCAGCACGTTGGACAGCAGGATCCGGTTGTAGTTCCCGTACGGTTCGTCGCCGAAGACGGTGATGGCGAACCGTTCGTCGCCGCCGCGGGCGAGGATCTCCTCCACCGCGCGCGCCCCGGCCATGCCGTTGCCGACAACCACCAGCCTGGCCAGGCCGGCTGCGTGCCCGTTGGTTTCGGATTGCACCAAGGTGGTCATGGCGAATCAGATCTCGACAAGGCCGATGTCGATGAACACCGTGCCGCTCAGGCCGTCGGGGGCCGCGACGAACACCTCGAGGACGGTATCGGCGATCAGGTCTTCGACGACCCGTAGCGGCACGTGTACCGCGTCCTTGGCGCCGACGGGGAAGTACCGCATCGGGGCGCCGTCACGCATCAGGACGAAGGTGACCAACTCGTCGGTGCTGTTGCCGCCGCGGAAGTAGACCGGCTGCGTGATGGCCCCGGCCGGCACGGCATAGCGCAGCGAAGAATCCAGCAGGGCCGGCGAATCGTAGCCCTTTCCGTGAAAAGTGAACGGTCCCTGCAAAAAGCGAGGCGTGCTGTCGTCACCCATGCGTCACATCTCCTTTCGGTGAATCGGCCGTGTCCGCGCGTGCCACGGCGACCGCGCAGGCTTTGAAGGACGGCATTCGGGAATGCGGGTCCAGAGCCGGATTGGTCAGCCGGTTGATGCTCCCCGCGCCGCCCCAGTGAAACGGTGCGAAGACGGTGTCCGGGCGGATTCCGGTATCCGTTCGCGCCGTCATCACCGCCTCGCCCCGGCGCGTCGTCAGCCGGACCTTGTCCCCGCTGCCGACACCGAGGCGTTGCGCCAGCGTCGGGTGCAGCTCGACCACCGGTTCCGGCTCGGCTTCGGCGAGCGCGGCGACCCTGCGCGTTTGGGTCCCGGATTGGTACTGCCGCAACACCCTGCCGGTCGTGAGGTAGTACGGGAATTCGTCATCCGGGGTTTCCGGGCCGCCCCGATGCTCGACGGGATGGAAGTGCGCTCTGCGGTCCGGCGTCGGGAAGTCGGCGGTGAACAGTCGCGGGGTGTCGGGGTACCGGGGGGACGGGCAGGGCCAGAACACGCCGTCGCCGTTCGCGATCCGGTCGTAGCTGATTCCGTAGTAGTCGGCCTTGCCGCCCTGGCTCGCGCGAGTCAGTTCCTCGAACACCTCCTGTGAATCGGCCGAAAACCCGTGTACCCCTACGCGCTTCGCCAGGTCGGCCATGACGTCGAGGTCGCCGCGCACCTCGGCGGGCGCCGCGACCGCCGCCCGGCGCAGGATCACCCGGCCTTCCAGGTTGGTCATGGTTCCCGACTCTTCGGCCCACTGAGTCGTCGGGAGCACCACGTCGGCTAGCGCGGCGGTCTCGGACAAGAAGATGTCGGACACGACCAGGAAGTCCAGTTCCTTCAACTTCTCCGCGACATGTAGCGAATTCGGCGCCGAGACAACGATATTGGACGCCATCACCCATAACGCGCGCAGGCCGCCGGGTGTGCCGATGCCGTCGAGCATTTCGTAGGCCGACCGCCCGGACGACGGCAGGTCGGCGGGATCTATCCCCCAAATCCGCGCGACGTCGGCGCGTGCGACGGGGTCGTCGAGTTTGCGGTAGCCGGGCAGCTGGTCGCACTTCTGCCCGTGTTCCCGGCCGCCCTGCCCGTTGCCCTGGCCCGTGATCGTCGCGAATCCGCTATATGGGCGACCCGGCAGCCCCAGCGCCAGGGCCAGGTTGATGAAGGCCTGCACGGTGTCGGTGCCGGCGCTGTGCTGCTCGGCACCGCGGGAGGTCAGGATCATTGCCCGGTCCGCCTTCGCCAGCATCCGCGCCGCGGCAACGATGTCCTTTTCGGGTACGCCGGTGATCCGTTCGACCCGGTCCGGCCAGTACAGCCGCACGGCGCGGCGCACCGCCTCGAATCCGGTGCTCCGCTCCGCGATGTAGTCCCGATCGATGAGCCCCTCCCGGGCACAGACATTGAGCATGCCGTTGGCCAGGGCCAGGTCCGTTCCGGGAACCGGCTGCAGATGAAGGTCGGCACGCCCGGCCGTCGGCGTGCGCCGCGGATCCACCACGATGTGCTTGGCGCCCCTGGCGCGGCCCTCGTCGAAAAATTGCATCGCTGGGGGCATGGTTTCGGCGGGATTTCCCCCGACGAGGAGGATGACGTCGGCGTGGGCAATGTCGGCGAGCGGAAAAGGCAACCCGCGGTCGACGCCGAACGAACGGTTCGACGCCGCGGCCGCCGACGACATGCAGAACCGGCCGTTGTAGTCGACCGCCGAGGTGCGCAGGGCGACGCGCGCGAATTTGCCTAGCTGGTAGGCCTTTTCATTCGTCAGGCCGCCGCCGCCGAAACATCCGACCGCGTCCCGGCCATGGTCCTGCTGTGTCTTCTGGAACGCCGCAACGATCCGTTCCAGCGCCTCGTTCCAGGTTGCGCGTCGCAGCGGTGCCGCCCGCTCGTCCCGAACCAACGGCGTGGTCAGCCGTTCCGGATGGCCCAGCAGATCGGCCGCCGTCCAGCCCTTGGCGCACAGGCCGCCGCGATTGGTGGGAAAGTCGTCCTGCGGCGCAAGCACGACCCGTCCCCCGGACACGTCGAGGGTGATCCCACACTGCAAAGAACAGTAGGGGCAATGCGTTTTCGTCGGCTCGGGCGCCATCGGCGATCACCGCGTAGCCGACGAACCGGCGCGCGTTTGGGCGGCCCGGCTGGATGTACCTCCCATGTCGCCTCCCGATAGGCCCTTACCGCCGACGGTACGTCGGCCGTGTTTCCAAGCCATTTCCGCCGATTGTCCGCACGACTACCGCGGCATCACGGGCCTGTGCGCGGTGCGGGTTTCGCCCCGGCGATACTTGACCGGTGCCGAACGACGACGTTCACCCCGACCTGCGCCGCATCGCCCGCCTCGCCCCGCGCCATCTGATCGGTCCCCGCAGCCTGCCGATCATGCGGGCGCTGGGCGGGGTGACGGGCTGGCGCCGCGCCGCTCCGCCCGGCGTCGAGCTGCTCACCCTGGGATCGGGGGCCGGCGTGCGGCTGTTCCGGCCCGCCGGAGTGACCGAACCCGGACCCGCGCTGCTGTGGATCCACGGCGGCGGCTACGTGATCGGCAGCGCCGAGCAGGACGACTGGCTGTGCCGCCGGTTCAGCGCGAGGCTGGGCATGACGGTCGCCTCGGTGGAATACCGCCTGGCGCCCGAGCATCCGTATCCCGCCTCGCTGGAGGACTGCTATTCGGCGCTCACCTGGCTCGCCGGCCTGCCCGCCGTGGACGGCCACCGGGTGGCGATCGCCGGCGCCAGCGCGGGCGGCGGCCTGGCGGCGGCGCTGGCGCTGCTGGCCCGGGACCGCGGCGAGGTGAGCCCGGTGTTCCAGGCGTTGGCGTACCCGATGCTGGACGACCGGAGTTCGGCCACCGGCGCGAGCCCGAACCACCGCCTGTGGAACGCGCGCAGCAACCGGTTCGGCTGGAGCGCCTACCTCGGCGGCGCCGACCCGCGGGTCGCCGTCCCGGGGCGCCGCGACGACCTGGGCGGGTTGCCGCCGGCATGGATCGGGGTCGGCACGCACGACCTGTTCCACGACGAGGACCTGGCCTACGCCCAGCGCCTGATCGATGCGGGGGTGCCGTGTCACGTCGAGGTGGTTCCGGGCGCGTTCCACGGCTTCGATGTGGTGGCGCGCAAAGCCGAAGTGTCGCGGCGGTTTTTCGACAGCCAGTGCGAAAGCCTGCGCGCCGCCCTGGTCCCGACGGCCTGAGCGCCGGTCACATCGCGAAGTACACCAGCTCGCCGCCGATGACGGTGGCCGCGACCATGCCGGCGTCCAGCTCCGCCAGCGCCGTCGCCGGCGGCTCGGTCAGCACGCAGAGATCGCCGGGCTGGCCGGGTTCGACGGACCGCGGCCGGCCCGGACGATCGGGCCGGCCCAGGAACATCGTCAAAGCCGTTAGCGCCGAGACACATTCGTTCGCGTTGAGCACGGCGCCGCTGGGTGTCGTGCGGTACACCGCCGCGCGCATCGCCGTCCACGGGTCGCCGTGGCCGAAGGGCATGTCGGTGGACAGCGCCACCGGCACGTCCGATTCCAGCAGGGACGCGACCCGCCACAGCTGGTCGTGCTCGGCGGCGGGGACGTCGGCGAGGTACTGGTCGCCGCGCTCGGCGACGAAGTTGGGCTGCGTCACCACGGTGACGCCCAGGTCAGCCAGGTCGGCCAGGTTGTCGTCGGGCACCACCGCGGCGTGTTCGACGCGATCCAGCGGGTGGCTGCCGGCGGCGCGCAGGGCCGCGATCGTGACCACCAGTTGGGCGGCCGTGACGCAGTGCACCGCGACCGGACGGCCGTCGCCGTGCAGGTCGGCGATCCAGGCGGTAAGGGCGTCCAGGTCCAGGTGGTCGTCCTGCAGGATCTTCTTACCGGGCGACAGAAAGCTTGGCCGTGGCCGAAATTCGCCGCGGCGGTGAGCGACCAGCAGCGCGACCATGTCGTCGGCGCCGAGGTCGGGGGTGGCGTCGGTGACCCCGGTGACGCCGGTCGCGGTGATGCGGCGGCTGAGTTCGGCCAGGTCGGTTTCGCGCTGCGCCAGCGCGTCCGACCAGCCGCGGTCCGCGCTGCGCAGGCGGCCATCGGGGTGGTCGGGCAGGCCGACGCGGCCCAGCGCCTCGGAGTTGAGGATCCACAGCGCGCCGCTGCGGTGCTGGATGCGCACCGGGACGTCGCGCACGACGGCGTCGAGGGCCGTCCGGTCCAGCTCGCCGGCGACAGACTCGTGGTAGCCGACGGCGCGAATCCACCCGTCCGGACCCGGCGTCGCATTCGAAAGTAGTTGCGTGAGTTGGTCTTTGGTACTTACGCCGGGCGGCCCGACGAGGAACGAATCCAGCGCCGACGCGGCCGAACGCAGGTGCACGTGGTGGTCGTGCAGCCCCGGCAGGACGGTTCCGCCGCCGGCGTAGAGCACGCCCTCCCCTTTGCCGGCGACCAGGCCTTCCCCCACCTCGTCGATCTGCGCGCCGACGCGGATGTCGACCGTTCGGCCGTCCAGCAAGGTGGCGCGGTGGATCAGCACGGCAGGCAATGCCTTTCGGAGACCATCCGGCGCACGGCGTCGTTGTCGGCGCCGAGCGCGGCCGCCGCGTCGCGGACCGCCGGCGCCCGCGGTGGCGGCGCCGGGCACGGTCCGGCCGACGCTTCGGTCGGTAACGCCGCGTGCGTCGCGGCGACCGCGGCCATGGACACGTGGATCAACTCGCCGCCGCCGCGGCCCAGCGATTCGAGCACCGCAAGAGCCGCCTCCAGCCCGGTCAGCGGGTCGGCGATGGCGTCGCCGCAGAACACCGGGCCGTCGGCGGCGGTACCCACCAGGCCGCCGGCCACCGCGGCGTCGTCCCCGAACGCCGGCCTGCGGTCGTCGTATCCGCTGATGCGCAACCAGATTCGGCCCGTTCGCGGCGCGACGTGGTCCGGCCCGAGCCCCCGCCGCTCGAGCGCCGCGGGCCGCGAGCCCTCGATCACGATGTCGGCGACGCCGAGCAACTCGCGCAGCTGGTCGGCCTGGCGGTCGAAATCCACACAATAGGAAAGCTTCTCACCGTTCATCCAGTCGTAGAAGGCCCGGTTGCCCGCCCGGGTGCCGTCCGGTCGGCGCGGGCTCTCCACCTTGACGACGGTCGCCCCGCCGCGCGCCAGGAGCCGCCCGCACAGCGGTCCCGCCCACATCGAGGACAGATCGGCCACCAGCAGGCCGGCCAGCTCGCGCGGGTGCGCCCGGAAGCCCAGGTGCCGCACCTGAGGCGACGCGGCGGCAACCTCACCCAGCGCGGCCGCGGGGATGTCGAGCAGCGCCGCCCGCTCGGTGACCGCCGACACCGGACGCGCCGCGGCCCAGCGCCGCAGCGCCGGCCACGGATCGGCGTCCGCCGCTTCGGCCTCCACCAGCGCGGGAACGGCGGCGACGTCGTCGGGGCGCGAGAGCGTGATCGCGCACCAGCCGTCCCGGGTCGGCAGCAGCCGGGTGGCGCCGCCCGCCGAGACCCGGCCGCGGCGGGTCAACCCGAGCAGGCCGGCCCGCCCGGCCAGCAGGCCGGCCGGGTCGATGCGGGCGCCCGTCCGGCGACGGATGGCCGTGGCCACCTCCTCGGCGCGGGCCAGCACGTTGGCGCGGGAGAAGTCGGGCGGCCCGTCGGGCAGGCCAGTCAGGCAGGCCAGCCCGCTGCTGCCCCAGCTTGAGGACGCCGAACTCACGCACCCCATTGTGCGCGCGGCTCGCCGCCGCGACTCAGAAATGCAGCGCGTCGAAGCGCCAGTCCAGCACCGGTCGGTCCGGCTCGCCCACGGCGTACACCAGCGACCTCAGCCCCAGCACCCCGCCGTGGCCGGTCGGCTCGGCGGATTCGACGTGCAGCTCGCTGTAGAGGGTGTCGCCCTCGTGCACCGGGCCGGTGTGATCGCAGGAGCGCCAACCCAGGACCGTCGCCAGGTTGGGCAGCAGCCTGCTGGCTTGCGCGAGCGCCAGCCCGATGGTGTGACCGCCGTACACCAGCCGCTCACCGCCTACCCGCGAATCGTGATGTGTGGCGGCGACATTCAGCGTAAGCCGGGCGAGTTCGGGCGCGCTGCTGACCACGTCGCCGGTGCTGCGCAGCACCGCGCCCGCCAGGCCGGGCTCAAAATGCGGGCCCGGCACCTTGTTTCGGAACACCTCGGCGTCCCAGTGCGCGGTCGGATCGTGGGCCGGGCCGGGCACGTCGGCGCCGACGGCCGACAGATCATCGGCGGGCGCGCCGGAGGGATCCCAGTCGGGGCTCGCCGGCAGCATGGCGCACCGGTAGAAGTCGAGCACCAACCGGTCGGCCTGATCGATCGTGATCATCCGCAGCGCCGCCAATCCCGTCGGCGCCCGGCCGGGCTTGGCCGAGTTCGCCCGCAGCCCAACCACTTCCGTGCGCGTGTAGATGGTGTCGCCGACGGCGGGGAATCGGTGGAACACGAGGCCGCGATAGAACAGGTTGGCCTTGACCCGCTGGGTGGCCAGCGTCGACTGCCCGATCGCGACGTCGCAGACCAGCGCCGGGTGCGCCAGCGGTCCCGGCACGCCGGTCACGGCGGTGCACAGCACCGCATCGCAGGCCAGGCGCAGCCGGTCCCCCACGATCGCCTGATGCGCGGCGGCCATGCCGGCCGAGAGCGTCATCGCCGGCGCCCAGTCGAAGACCTCACCGACCGAGAGATCGTCGAAGTAGGGGCCGCCCTCGCGTGCATGCGCGTAAGTCACGGGGCCAATATGGCACACGTGAGCAGTGAGCTGAATGACGAAGAGGACATGCTGGTCGCCACGGTGCGGGCGTTCGTCGACCGCGACGTCAAACCCGGCGTCCGCGAGGTCGAGCACGCCAACACCTACCCCGAGGCGTGGATCGACCAGATGAAGCGGATCGGCATCTACGGCCTGGCCGT
Organism: Mycobacterium sp. 1081908.1; assembly: GCF_001673535.1. GTDB lineage: Bacteria > Actinomycetota > Actinomycetes > Mycobacteriales > Mycobacteriaceae > Mycobacterium. The sequence continues at coordinate 89,526 of NZ_LZLY01000056.1, forward strand.
TCCCGAGCAATACGGCGGTTCACCGGTGTCGACGCCCTGCTACGTGCGGGTCACCGAGGAACTGGCCCGCGGCTGGATGAGCCTGGCCGGCGCGATGGGCGGGCACACGGTGGTGGCCAAGCTGCTGACGCTGTTCGGCACCGAGGAGCAGAAGCGGTCCTACCTGCCGCCGATGGCCACCGGCGAGCTGCGGGCCACCATGGCGTTGACCGAGCCGGGCGGCGGCTCGGACCTGCAGAACATGGCGACCACCGCGCTGCCCGACGGTTCCGGCGGCCTGCGGATCAACGGTGCCAAGACCTGGATCAGCAACGCGCGCCGGTCCGGGCTGATCGCGCTGCTGTGCAAGACCGACCCCAGCGCCACGCCGCGTCACACGGGCATCTCGATCGTGCTCGCCGAGCACGGGCCGGGCATGACGGTCTCGCGGGACCTGCCCAAGCTGGGCTACAAGGGCGTCGAGTCCTGCGAGCTGTCGTTCGACGACTTCCGCGCGCCGGCGTCGGCGGTGCTGGGCGGCCGGGTGGGCGAGGGCTTCGCGCAGATGATGAAAGGCCTCGAGACGGGCCGCATCCAGGTGGCCGCCCGCGCCCTGGGCGTGGCAACCGCGGCGCTCGAGGACGCGCTGGCCTACGCGCAGCAGCGGGAAAGCTTCGGGCGCCCGATCTGGAAACACCAGTCGATAGGTAACTACCTGGCAGACATGGCGACCAAGCTCAGCGCCGCGCGCCAGCTCACCCGCTACGCCGCCGAGCGCTACGACAGCGGCGAACGCTGCGACATGGAGGCCGGGATGGCCAAGCTGTTCGCCTCCGAGACCGCGATGGAGATCGCGCTGAACGCCGTGCGCATCCACGGCGGCTACGGCTACTCCACCGAATACGACGTCGAACGCTACTTCCGCGACGCGCCGCTGATGATCGTCGGCGAGGGCACCAACGAGATCCAGCGCAACGTGATCGCCGCGCAGCTCGTTGCCCGGGGCGGGATCTGACGCGAACCTCCCTGATTGACGCCCTGGTTTGCTGTATATTTGCCTGACTTCGGCGCCAGCAAAGAGAGGCAGCTGCCATGAGTTATCCCCCAGGGCCGTACGAGGGTTCCCCAGAATGGCAGGGCCAGCAGCCGCCGGCGTGGCAGGGCCAGCCACCGCCGCCGCCGCCGGGATACCCGGCCCCGCAGCCGGGTTGGCCGGCCCAGCGCGAGCCGGACAACTACCTCGTCTGGGCCATCCTGGTCACCGTGCTGTGCTGCCTGCCGTTCGGGATCGTCTCGATCGTGTACTCCACCAAGGTCTCCGGGCTGTGGACCCAGGGCCGCTACGCCGAGGCGCAGTCGGCGGCCGACAGCGCCAAGAAGTGGGCCATCATCGGCGCGATCGCGGGCGTGGCCGCCTACGTCATCGTCGGCATCCTGTACGCCTTCGTGTTCGCGGTGGCCGTCTCGAACCTGCCGTCCACGACCACCACCACCTATTCGGGCTTCTGAGCTACCACTAGGTAAGGCCCTGGGCGCCAGGGTAAGTCGCGTCCACCAGCCCCCACTGCCGCGCGGCGTCGGCGCCGATCGTCCGGCCGGACAGCACCAGGTACGCGGTGCGCCACCGCCCGATCCGCCGGGTGATGCTGACGGTGCCGCCGGCGCCGGGGATCAGGCCGAGGCCCAGTTCGGGTAGCCCGAACACCGAATCGTCGTGCGCCTCAATCCATCCGCAGAACGCCGCCATCTCCAGCCCGCTGCCCATCACCCGGCCGTGCACCCGGGCGCGACAGGACCGGCCGAGCCGCGCGGTGAGCGCGTCGAGGGCCAGCGCGGGGCTGTGCCGGGTGCGGGCCAGGTGCGCGCTCGCCGGGTCGGCGAACGTACCGAATTCCGCCAGGTCCCCGCCGCTGCCGAACGATGGGCCGTTGCCGCTCAACACGATCCCGGTCACCGACGGGTCCAGCAACGCGACGGTCAGCGCCTCGAGCAGCGCGGCCCGCGCATCGGTGGAAAACGCGTTGTGGCGTTGCGGCCGGTTGAACGTGATCCACAGGGTGTCGCCGTCGCGCCGGGCCAGCACCGGCTCGGCGATGTCGGGCACGCGGGCGGGACCGCGTTCGGCCAGCCACCGCGCGAACTCCGGGCCGGCCTGCAGCGTGGAGTAGGCCAGCGACTCGGTCACCACCCCGGCCAGCGTCGGGCCGCCCGGGTCGACGGCGCGCAGCACGTCGTCGCACACCGCGCTGGCGTGCGGCCACCGCTGGCAGCGCTCGGTGAGCTCGGCCAGGGCGTCGGGCACCGAGTCGACGACGACGACCCTGCGATCGTCACACGATTCTTCGGTCAACGTGAAAGTGGCGCGATCGAGCCATGATTCGTCGGCGCCCGCGATCGGCCCAACGGCAACCTGCACACCGGGCAACGCATCGTCATCGGCCTGCTGCGGCCCGCTCAGATCGACGACGCGCAGGGTCACACCGAGTACTTCTCGATCAGCCCGTTCTTGTACAGCTTTCCGGTGTCGGTGCGCGGCAGCTGCGCCTCGAAGGCGATCGAGCGCGGACATTTGTAGTGCGCCAGGCGGTCCCGCAGCCACGCGGCCAGCTCGTCGGCGAATTGATCGGTGGCGTCGGCCGGGTCGACGGTCTGCACCGCCGCCATGACGCGCTGGCCCATCTCGTCGTCGGGAACGCCGAACACCGCGGCGTCCAACACCTTCGGGTGGGTGACCAGAAGGTTCTCGGTCTCCTGCGGGTAGATGTTCACCCCGCCGGAGATGATCATGTGGTGGCGCCGGTCGGTGAGGTAGAGGTAGCCCTCCTCGTCGAGGTAACCGACATCGCCGACCGTCACCCAGCCGTGCGTGTCGCGCGACGCGGCGGTTTTCGTCGGATCGTTGAGGTATTCGAACGAGTGCCCGCCCTCGAAGTAGATCTCGCCGGGCTGGCCCGGCGGCAGCTCGGTGCCGTCCTCGCCGAGGATGTGGGCCGCGCCCAGGTATGGCTTGCCGACCGAACCGGGGTGCGCCAGCCATTCCTCGGCGCTGATCAGCGTCGCCCCGATCGCCTCCGAGGAGGCGTAATACTCGTCGATGATCGGCCCCCACCAGTCGATCATCTGCTTCTTGATCTCGACCGGGCACGGCGCGGCGGCGTGCATCACCCGCTTCAGACTGGACAGGTCGTACGAATCACGAACGGCGGGAGGAAGTTTCAGCATCCGAGTGAACATGGCCGGCACGAACTGGCCGTGGGTGATGCGGTAGCGCTGAATGGCGTCCAGCGTGCCCTCGGCGTCGAACTTCTCCAGCACGACCGTGGTGATGCCGCCCGCCTGCGCGCTCATCGACCACACCGACGGCGCCGTGTGGTAGAGCGGGGCCGGGCTGAGATAGATCGAGTCGGGGGACATCCACAACTCGACCAGCGCCGACATCATGCCCGGTGCCTCGGCGGGCGGGAGATGCGGCAGGTCGCGCCTGATGCCCTTGGGCCGTCCCGTGGTCCCAGACGAGTACTGCAGCAGGTCGCCCTCGATCTCGTCGTCGCTCGGGGTATCAGGTTGGTGGGCAACGCATTCGGGGTAGCGCTCCCAGCCCGGCAGGTCGCCGTCGGCGATCATCAGTAGCTCGGGCAGCCGCGGGAGGTGGTCGCCCAGTTGGATCAGCGTGCCGCGCAAGGCCGCGGAACCGATGATCGCCTTTGCGTTGCTGTTGTCGACGATGTAGGCGGCCTCGGCCGCGGTCAGGTGGGTGTTGATCGGCACGTAGTACAGACCGCTGCGGCGCGCCGCCCACATCACCGCGTGGATGTGCTCGTTGTTCTCCATCAGGATCGCGACGGTGTCCCCCTCGCGCAGCCCGGCCTGGCGGAACCGATGCGCCAGTCGATTGGCACGGGCTTCCAGGTCATCGAAGGTGACGACCGTCCCGGACGGGTACAGGATCACGGCGGGCTTGTCGGCGCCGACATGGGGGCGAATCTGCATGCGCCGACTGTACGACGCCCGGTTTGACACCTGTCATGAGGGCAGCAGCAGGGCGCTGTCCCCGAATTCGTGCCACAGATAACCGCGCGCGACCGCCTCCCGGTAGGCCGCCGCGACCAGGTCGGGACCGGCGACGGCCTCGAGCAGCAGCAGATGCGAGGCGCCGGCGTCGTGCCACCCGGTGATCAGGCCGTCGACCACCCGGCACGGGCGGTGCGGGCCGAGCACCAGATCGGTCCAACCGACGGCCGGCCCCACCACGCCGGCGGGGTTCGCGGCCGACTCCAGCGCGCGGGTCACCGTCGTGCCGACGGCGACCACCCTGCCGCCGGCCGCGCGCGCCGAGTTCACCATCCGCGCGGTGGGCGCGGGCACCTCGAACAGCTCGGGAGTCGGTGGCTCGCCCGCTTCGGCCGACGACACCCCGGCGTGCAGGGTGACCGGCGCGATCGCGATCCCGGCGGATACCAGCGCGGTCACCAGTTCGGTGCTGAAAGGCCTGGCGGCGCTGGGCATTTCGGCGCTACCGGCGGAGCGGGCGAACACGGTCTGGTAGTAACGCAGCGGCCACTCGCGCGGCACGTACGCGTACCGGATCGGCCGACCGTGCCGCGACAGGTAGGCCCCCACGGCGCCCTCCAGGATGATCCGCGCGGTCCACAGCCGCGCGCCGTCGGCCCCGGGTTCGGGGTACGACGACCCGATGACGAGCGCCGCGCCGCCGGGCAGCTCGACGCGTTCGCCGGGCCGCACGTCGGTGAGGTGTCCGGCGGCGTCCACCGCCGGCCGCAGCTCCACCACCCACTCCTTTTCGCCGCGGGCCGTCGAAAAGTGCACGGCGATGGCCCGTCCGCCGCGGCGGCCGTCGACCGCGGCGGGCATGGTGGCGGAGTTGTTGACCACCAGCAGGTCGCCGGGTCGCAGGTAGTCGCCGAGGTCGGCGAAGCGCGCGTGGCTGACCCCGCCCGGGCGCGCGACCAGCAGCCGGACCGCGTCGCGGGCGACGCCGCGGGCTTCGGGCGGCTCACTGGCGTCGGAGCCCGGGGGGCGGTGGAACTGCGTGCGCGGCCGCGCCGCGAGCGTCATCACCGCGCCCCGGACAGCGCGAGGTCGGCCGCCCGGTAACGACCTGGGGCGGGCCGGGTGTCCACGAGGTGCAGCAGGGCGGGCACGACGGATTCCGGCTCGGCGCGATCGGAGATGTCCTCGCCGGGAAACGCGGCCTGGTGCATCTCGGTGCGCATGTCGCCCGGGTCGAAGGCGTACACGCGAACCGCCGCCACCTCGGCCGCCAGGACGGCCGAGGCCTGGTCCAGCGCGGCCTTCGACGATCCGTACCCGCCCCAGCCGGCATACGGCTCGACGGCGGCGTCGGACGACAGGTTGACGATCACCCCCGCGTTGTCGGCCAGCGCCGGCAGCGCCGCCCGGATCAGCGCCAGCGGGGCGAACACGTTGGTCTCGTACACGTCGCGTAATTCGCCGATCGGGTAGTCGCCCAGCGCCGGCTGCGGGCTGGGCCCCAGCCGGCTGGCGTTGTTCACCAGCAGGCCGAGGGGACCGGCCCCGAGCGCGGCGGTCAGCAGCGCGTCACGGTGCGACGCGTCGGTCACGTCGCCGGGCAATCCGATCAGTCGATCCGAATTAAGCTCTGCGACAGTTGCTTCGAGTTCGTGGGCGCGGCGTGCATCGGCGACGACGGCCCACCCGCGTTCGAGCAGGGCGGCGGTCACCGCCCTGCCGAACCCGCGGGAGGCGCCGGTGACGATGGCGACGGGGTTGGGTTGCGATTGAGTCATACCGCCCATACTGATAGTTGAAGTAAACTTTAAGTCAAGTACCAATTCGGGAAGGCCCACAATGGACAAGCGGGATCTGTTCACCGTCAGCGAGATCGCCCGCCGCAGCGGCTTCGCCGCCTCGGCGATCCGCTTCTACGAGAGCCAGGGCCTCATCACCGCGACCCGGACGTCGGGCAATCAGCGCCGATTCGAGCGGCAGATGCTGCGGCGCCTGGCGTTCATCAAGGCCGCCCGCAACGTCGGGCTGAGCCTGGACGAGGTCGCCGACGCGTTGGCGACCCTGCCCGACGGCCGCACCCCCACCCGCGCCGACTGGACCCGGCTGTCCAAGACCTGGCGCACGCGCCTCGACGACCAGATCGCCGGGTTGATCGCGCTGCGCGACAACCTCGACTCCTGCATCGGCTGCGGCTGCCTGTCATTGAAGCGCTGCGCCATCTCCAACCCGGGCGACCTTGCGGCCGGCGCCGGAGCGGGCGCCGTGTACCTGCCGAAGTCGCTGCGACGGCAGGCGATATAGGGGCTAGGGGTCTAGCTGGACTCGGCAAGCCGCTGCTTGAGCGCCTCGAACTCGTCCTTGACGCCGGTCGGCAGCTTCTCGCCGACGAACTCGAACCACTCCTCGATCAGCGGCAGCTCCTGGCGCCACTCGTCGGCGTTGACCGCCAGCGCCTGCGCGACCTCTTTGCTGTCCGCGTCGAGCCCCTCCAGGTCCAGGTCCTCGGCGGTCGGCACGATGCCGATCGGGGTCTCCTGGCCGCCTGCCCGGTGCTCGATGCGGTCGACGATCCACTTCAGCACGCGGCTGTTCTCGCCGAAGCCCGGCCACAGGAACTCGCCCTTCTCGCCTCGGCGGAACCAGTTGACGAAGAACACCTTCGGCAGCTTGGACTCGTCGGAGTTCTTGCCCAGGTCCAGCCAGTGCTGGAAGTAGTCGCCGACGTGGTAGCCCAGGAACGGCAGCATGGCCATCGGGTCGCGGCGCACGGTGCCGACCTTGCCCTCGGCGGCGGCGGTCTGCTCGCTGCCCATGGTCGCCCCCATGAACACGCCGTGCTGCCAGTCGCGGGCCTCGGTCACCAGCGGCACCGTGGTCTTGCGGCGCGCGCCGAACAGGATCCCCGAGATCGGCACGCCCTGCGGGTCGTCCCACTCCGGCGCCAGGATCGGGCACTGCGACATCGGGGTGCAGTACCGCGAATTCGGGTGCGCCGCTTTGGTATCCGTCTCGCGCAGGATCCAGTCGTTGCCCTTCCAGTCGATCAGGTGATCCGGCTCGCCCTCCAGGCCCTCCCACCACACGTCGTTGTCGTCGGTCAGCGCCACGTTGGTGAAGACGGTGTTGCCGGCCTCGATGGTGCGCATGGCGTTGGGGTTGGACTTCCAGTTGGTGCCCGGCGCGACCCCGAAGAAGCCGAACTCGGGATTGACCGCGTACAGCCGGCCGTCCTTGCCGAACCGCATCCAGGCGATGTCGTCACCCAGCGTCTCGGCGCGCCAGCCCGGGATCGTCGGCTGCAGCATGGCCAGGTTGGTCTTGCCGCACGCCGACGGGAACGCCGCGGCGAAGTAGTACGCCTTGTTCTCCGGGGAGATCAGCTTGAGGATCAGCATGTGCTCGGCGAGCCAGCCCTCGTCGTGGGCCATCGCCGAGGCGATGCGCAGCGAGTAGCACTTCTTGCCCAGCAGGGCGTTGCCGCCGTAGCCGGAGCCGTAGCTCATGATCTCGCGGGTCTCCGGGAAGTGGGTGATGTACTTGGTGTCGTTGCACGGCCACGGCACGTCCTTCTGGCCGGGCTCCAGCGGCGCCCCCACCGAGTGCAGCGCCTTGACGAAGAAGCCGTCGTCGCCCATCTTTTCCAGCGCGGCCTTGCCCATCCGGGTCATGGTGCGCATCGAGACGACGACGTACTCGGAGTCGGTGATCTCCACGCCCAGCTTCGGGTCGTCGGCGCCGAGCGGGCCCATGCAGAACGGCACCACATACATGGTGCGGCCGCGCATGCAGCCGCGGTACAGGTCGTTGAGGATGGACCGCATCTCGGCCGGGTCCATCCAGTTGTTGGTCGGGCCGGCGTCGATCTCGCGTTCGGAACAGATGAAGGTCCGCGACTCCACGCGCGCCACATCGGACGGGTCGGACAACGCCAGGTAGGAATTGGGATGCTTCTTCTCGTTCAGCTTGGTGAACGTGCCGGCCTCGACCAGCTGTGCGGCCAGCCGATCGAATTCCTCGGCGGAGCCGTCACAGAAGACCACCCGGTCGGGCTGGGTGAGCTCGGCGACCTCCGCCACCCAGGACAGCAGCCCCTGGTGATTGGTGGGCGCGGTGTCCAAACCGGGGATGGTCGCTGAAGTCATCGAAGTCTCCTGGATTCTTCTGCCTGCTTACTCGGCTCGTATTTGAGTTGCCTTGCTATGCCCTCGCCCACACAACTGTTTACATGGTGGCGTTAACTACAGGTTATCGTGAGCCACTTGTTCCAGAGGTCTCGGGCGGGTATAAGCCTTCTCACAACAACGATTCAGAAACAGGGCCGAACGTCACGCCTCGTCGCCATTTTCGCTCCTTGAAGCCGGCTCTTCGCTTTCGCCCTGGGGTATACCCGGTTGTCCCAGTTCTGCACGCACGGCGTCCAGCGCGGCCTGCACGGTCGGCATCTCGCGGTCGCGCACTGCGGCCGCCCGCGCCGCCGCGATCGCGTGCTCGCGCAGTTCGCTGTCGATCGCGCTGACCTGGTCGGCCACCTGCGCGTTCTCCGCCTCGTCGCGGGCGACCAGCGCGGTGCTCAGCAGCGACTCGGCGACGAGCACCCGGGTCGCCACCAGCTCCTCCACCGCCGACTGCAGCGACGACGTCACGTCGGCCGCCCAGCGGTCCAGCAGCGCCCGGTCGCGCAGCAGCCCGCGGATGTGGATGACCACGAACGTGACCGCCACCCCGACGGCGACGCACCCGACGGCGCCCGCCGCGGCCAGCGCGGGGCTGAGCCGGGAGGCCAGCCCGCCGACCAGCCGGCTGAGCGTCAGCGCCACCCCGAGCCCGAAGCCGGCGCCCAGCAGCATCATCAGCCAGGTCTCGTGCCGCCGGGATTTCAGGGGCGCGGGCGGGACCTCCACCGTCGGCAACTGCTCGACGGCGGGCAGGGCCACCGGTACGCCCAGCACCTGCGCGACCTCGGCGAGGTGGGTGCTGGTTCCCTCGCTCACCTCGGCCACCACCTCGTCGACGCGGCCGCGGGCGTAATCGCCGAAGCCGGCCATCTTGCGCCGGGACAGACCGGCGGCGTCCTCTTGCAGCTCGGTGCGCACCGACGAACACCGGTTGCGCGCGAAGTAGGACAACTGGACGCGGGCCTGCTGAATCTGTCCGCGCAGCGTGATGGTGCGCTCGGTCTTCGCCTGCCGCCGCTGCCGCAGGGCCCCGCTGCGCTCCTCGCGCAGCGCGTCGACCCGCGCCCGCCGCCCGGCGCCCTCGGCGTCGCGGTCGATCCGCTGGGCGACCGTTTGCAGCCGGGATTCCCAGGCGCGCAACCTGTTTCGTCGCGGAATGTCGGAATCGGCGAGTAGCTCGTCGACGGTCCGCACCAGGTCGTCGACGCTCGGGTCGCCCACGTCGGGCCGGGCGGCCGCGCCGACCCAGGGCACCTGGGTGTAGCGCGGCGCGTGCGCGGCCAGGGTGTCGCGGTTGGCGGCCAGGACGTCGGGCCAGTTGCGGTGCACGTCGATCTTGGACACCACGCCGACGACGACGTCGGTGTGCTCGGCGGCGGCATCCAGCAGCGCGCAGTCGGATCCGGTCAACTGCGCGGCCGCGGAGACGACGAACACCACCGCGATCGGCGCATCGCCGGGTCCCAGATCCGCCGACTCGACGAACTTGTGCTGCGGCAGCCGTTCGCGCAGCGCCGACACCACGGCAGTGACGCCGGCCATCCACGGGCCGGTCACCAACACGACGTCGCGGCGGTTGATGCCGGGCGAATCCAGCCGGGGCCCGATCGCCGCCACCAGCGCGTCCACCTCGGCGGCCGGATCTTCGCCGCTCACCATGGCTCCCCCGGCGGCGCCCCGCACGCCTGCGACCACAGCCGCAGCGATCCCCGGGCGATGTCCGCGCCGCAGGCGCGCTGCAGATCACTCACCGGGCCCAGCCTGCCAAGGCTGTAGCGCCGCCAGCGCACCGCCCGGGGCAGATGGGCGCCCGGGTCGTCGTCGGGGCCGGGGTCGAGCCCGGCGGCCTCGGCCACGTCGACCGCGGAGGCCATCCGGGCGACCACGGTGTCGTCGCAGCACAGGAAGGCGTGGATCTCGTCGTCGCCGACGGCGAGGGCCTCCAGTTCGGCGACCGCACTCAGCACCCGCCGGTAGCGCACCGGGGCGCCGACGGACGAGATCTCGCGCAGGACGGCATCGACGCCGCTGATCCGGCGCAGCAGGGCGCCGACCTGCGCCGGCGTCCGGCCCTGCCGGGCCGCGGCGATGCCGAGCGCGGTGCCGAACAGGTCAAGCGTCTCGAGCAGCCGCAGCCGCACTTCGGTCGGCACCGGAAGGTCCGCCGCGAGGAAGCCGGGGTAGGACCCGTCGAGGCAGGCGGCGCCGCCGGGATCGGCGGCCAGCGCCCGCAGCGCGGCCCATCGGGTGCGGTCCAGGCCGTCCAGCGCGGCGACGGCGAGCAAACCGCTCATCGGCGCCGTCGGCGCCCCGATCGGCTCGGCGAACCGCGCGTCGCCGGCGCGGCCGGACAGCCGAGACAGGTCGGCCTTGTTCAGCACCACCACCACCGGGCCGCCGGTGCTCGCGATCGCGTCGATGTCCTCGGGCTTGATCGCCTCGGCCGTGACGTACACGACCACGTCGGCGGCCGCCCCCGTAGTCACCGATATCCCGGCTCCGGCGCGGTCCAGGGCGCGCGCCACCGTGCGGCAACCCACGCCGCGGCGGCCGCGGACAGCCACGCGCAGTGGCGCGCCGGCCCGCTCGGCGATCGCCGTCACGCGCGCGTCGGCGCCGCCGGCGGCAAAGCGCGCCAGCTCGTCGACGAAAATTTTGTGCCCTTGTCCCGTCATGTCCTGCCCATTGGATCCGATGGCGTCCGGTTGCCGAGCGGCCAGGTCTCACCGAATGGTGGCATCTGCGTCACAGAGATGCGAGCCACCGCTACCAGCCGAAGGCAACTGTTGGGTATCAATCTGGACCAGGGGCGGCTACGTCGGGGGTTCATGGGCCACCATGGACAAATGCATGCGCAACCCGGGGTCGGGACGTGTCCCGACGCGCCGGCGGGAGTGGAGGCTTGCTCGGAAACGGAAGAAGTGACTGCAGAACCGCCCGGTCCCGAACATCGCCGACTCCCGGCCACGAGTTTCCGCTCGCGGCGTTCCGCGCTGTCGGAGGCCCAGCGCCGGACCTGGGAGCGGTTGTGGCCGAAACTGGGCATCTCGCTGGGGTCGTCGCCCGCCGGGGTTCCCCAGCGCCCGGAGCCCCTGGACACCCGCGCGTGGTTTGGTCGCGAGGCGCCGGTGGTGCTCGAAATCGGTTGCGGCAGTGGCACATCGACTCTCGCGATGGCCAAGGACGAGCCCGGCGTCGACGTGATCGCGGTGGAGGTCTACCGCCGCGGCCTGGCGCAACTGCTGTCCGCGATCGACCGCGAGCAGGTCGACAACATCCGGCTGATCCGCGGCAACGGCATCGACGTGCTGGACCGCCTGGTCGCCCCGGGTTCGCTGACCGGCGTCCGCGTCTTCTTTCCCGATCCCTGGCCCAAGGCCCGGCATCACAAACGCCGGTTCCTGCAACCGAGCACGATTGGCCTGATCGCCGACCGGTTACTCCCTGGTGGTGTCCTGCACGCCGCGACGGACCATCCCGGCTATGCCGAGCACATCGCCGAGGCCGGCGATGGGGAACCCCGGCTTCGTCGCGTCGACCCGGGCAGCCCGCTGCCCATCTCGGTGGTGCGCCCGACCACCAAGTACGAGACCAAGGCCCAAGAAGCGGGCAGCGCCGTGAACGAATTCATCTGGCTTAGACGATGAGTAGGCGATAAATATGAGCCTGACAGAAGAGGCGACAGCCACACCGGAACCGTTGGAAGCGCCGGCGGTCCTGTCGGCCGAGGGCCTGAGCAGCTTCCAACCGCCGGCCGGGCGGGTGCTGCTGGTCTGGGACGCTCCCAACCTCGACATGGGCCTGGGCTCCATATTGGGCCGGCGCCCCACGGCCCTGGAGCGGCCCCGGTTCGACGCGCTGGGGCGCTGGCTGTTGGCGCGCACCGCGGAGGCCAGCTCGGGCCGCCCCGGCGTCGTCATCGAGCCCGAGGCCACCGTTTTCACCAACATCGCCCCCGGCAGCGCGGACGTCGTCCGGCCGTGGGTGGATGCGCTGCGTAACGTGGGATTCGCGGTCTTCGCCAAGCCGAAGATCGACGAGGACAGCGACGTGGACCGCGACATGCTGGCGCATATCGCGCAGCGACATTCCGAGGGGCTCGCGGCGCTGGTGGTGGCTTCCGCCGACGGTCAGGCCTTCCGGCACCCGCTGGAAGAGATCGCGGGCGCCGGGGTTCCCGTCCAGGTGATCGGATTTCGCGAACACGCCAGTTGGGCGCTAGCGTCGGATACCTTGGACTTCGTCGACCTGGAAGACATCGCCGGTGTGTTCCGGGAGCCGTTGCCGCGGATCGGCCTGGATTCGCTGCCTGACCATGGAGCATGGCTGCAGCCGTTCCGGCCGCTGTCCGCCCTGTTGACCACGCGTGTGTGAGACTGGGAACCCAATGCGTGGGTCGCTAGAGATCCAGTAAGGAGCTTACGTGTTCGCCTGGTGGGGACGAACTGTGTACCGGTATCGGTACATCGTCATCGGGGTCATGGTGGCTCTGTGCCTCGGCGGCGGCATTTTCGGCATGAGCCTGGGCAAACACGTTACACAGAGCGGCTTTTACGACGACGGCAGCCAGTCCGTCAAGGCCTCGGTCCTGGGTGACCAGACCTACGGCCGCGACCGCACCAGCCACATCGTCGCCACCTTCACCGCTCCCGACGGCAAGACCGTCGAGGACCCGGCGTGGCGGCAGAAGATCGTCGACGAGCTGAACAAGTTCAAGAACGACCACCCCAACCAGGTCGTCGGCTGGGCCGGCTGGCTGGCGGTGGCCAATCCGGCCGACGCGCCCCCGCTGATCAAGGGGATGGCGACCGAGGACAAGAAGCACACCTTCGTGTCGATCCCGCTGAAGGGCGACGACGACGACTCGATCCTCAACAACTACAAGACCATCGCGCCGGACCTGCAGAAGCTGGACGGCGGCACGGTCCAGCTCGCGGGCCTGGAGCCGATAGCCAACGCCCTGACCGGCACCATCGCCACCGACCAGCGCCGCATGGAGGTCCTGGCGCTGCCGCTGGTGACGGTGGTGCTGTTCCTGGTGTTCGGCGGCGCGATCGCCGCCGGCCTGCCGGTCATCGTGGGCGGGCTGAGCATCGCGGGCGCGCTGGGCATCCTGCGGTTCGTCGCCATCTTCGGGCCGGTGCACTATTTCGCCCAGCCGGTGGTGTCGCTGATCGGCCTCGGTATCGCCATCGACTACGGGCTTTTCGTGGTGAGCCGGTTCCGCGAAGAGATCGCCGAGGGCTACGACACCGAGGCGGCCGTGCGACGCACCGTCATGACGGCCGGTCGCACCGTCACCTTCTCGGCGGTGCTGATCATCGCCTCCAGCGCCAGCCTGCTCGTGTTGCCGCAGGGCTTCGTGCATTCGCTGGTCTACGCGATCTTCGCCGCGGTGGGACTCGCGGCGCTGCTGTCGATCACGTTGCTGCCGGCCTGCCTGGGCATCCTGGGCCGCCACGTCGACGCGCTGGGCGTGCGGACCGCATTCCGCGTCCCCTTCCTGCGCAACTGGAAGGTTTCGCGCGCCTACCTCAACTGGCTCGCCGACCGGCTGCAGAAGACCAAGACCCGCGAAGAGGTCGAGGCCGGGTTCTGGGGCAAGCTGGTCAATTTCGTGATGAAGCGGCCACTGGCGTTCGCCATCCCGATCGCGGTCGGGATGATCCTGCTGGTCATCCCCCTGGGCAACCTGTCGTTCGGCGGCATGAGCGAGAAGTACCTGCCGCCCAACAACTCCGTGCGCCTGGCGCAGGAGCACTTCGACAAGCTCTTCCCCGGATACCGCACCGAGCAGCTGACCGTGGTGATCAAGAGCAACAACGGCAGCAAGGTCACCGACCAGCAGGTCGCCGACATCCGCAACCGGATCGCGCCGATCACCGGGTTCACGGACAAATCCTGGGAGGAGCGGCCGTGCCCGGCCATCGCGGGCAACCCCTGCGTCAGCGGCCCGAACGGGACGACGCAGCCGAAGAACGACTCGGTGCGCGTCATCCAGAACGGCCTGTCCAATCGCAATGACGCCGCCAAGAAGATCGACGAACTGCGGGCCATAAATCCCCCGAAGGGCCTCACCCTCCTGGTCGGCGGCACGCCGGCGCTCGAGCAGGACAGCATCCACAGCCTGTTCGACAAGGCCCCGCTGATGCTGGTCCTGTTGCTCGGCGCCACCACCCTGCTGATGTTCCTGGCGTTCGGATCGGTGGTGTTGCCGATCAAGGCGGTGGTGATGAGCGCGCTGACGCTCGGGTCCACGCTGGGCATCCTGACCTGGATCTTCGTCGACGGGCACTTCTCGACGTGGCTGAACTTCACGCCGACGCCGCTGATGGTGGTGCTGATCGCGCTGGTGGTCGCCGTGGGCTTCGGCCTGGCCACCGACTACGAGGTGTTCCTGGTGTCCCGAATGGTCGAGGCCCGCGAACGCGGCATGTCCACCGCGGAGGCGATCCGGATCGGCACCGCGACCACCGGGCGCCTGATCACCGCCGCCGCGCTGGTCCTCGCCGTGGTCGCCGCGTCGTTCGTCTTCTCCGACCTCGTGCTGATGAAGTACCTGGCGTTCGGGCTGATGGCGGCGCTGTTGCTGGACGCCACCGTGGTCCGGATGTTCCTGGTGCCGTCGGTGATGAAGTTGCTCGGCGACGACTGCTGGTGGGCGCCGCGCTGGGCCCGCCGCCTGCAGAACAAGATGGGGCTGGGCGAGATCGACCTCCCCGACGAGCGCAAGCGGCCCACCCTCAACGGCCGGCCGTTCGCGACCGGGTGCGGCCGGGGCCGCGTTCGTGGGCACCGAGAGGCGCGCGGTTTTGGCCTCGACGGGCTGGCCCGGCTGGGCCTGCAGGCGGGTGGTGCTCGCCGCGGACGGCGTGCTCGGCGCGCCGGCCGCCAGTTCCCGGGCGGGCCTGGGCTCCAGCTGGTCCGGGTGCGCGGCCCGCGACGGCTCCAGCGAGCCGGGGTGGGTGGGATCGTGCTGCGCGCGCGGTGCCCCCGCGGCCAGGCTGGCCGCCGCGACGGGGGGCCGGGCGCGCCCGCCG
>NZ_LZLY01000057.1 GCF_001673535.1 Mycobacterium sp. 1081908.1
GGCCTGTCCGTCGACGAGTCCAAGGAATTCACCGCCCAACTGGCGACCGGGGAGCACGCCGGCAAGGACGCGCAGGTCACCGTCACCGTCAGGTCGATCAAGGAACGCGAACTGCCCGAGCCCGACGACGAGTTCGCCCAATTGGCCAGCGAGTTCGACACCATCGACGAGCTGCGGTCCAACCTGCGCGACCAGGTGGCCCGGGTCAAGCGCGCCCAGCAGGCGGAGCAGATCCGCGACGCCACGATCGACGCGATCCTCGAGCAGGTCGAGGTGCCGCTGCCCGAGGCGATCGTGCGGTCCCAGGTCGACAGCGCCGTGCACAACGCGCTGCACAGCTTCGAGCACGACGAGGCCAAGTTCGCCGAGGCGCTGCGCGAGCAGGGCAAGTCGCGCCAGCAGTTCGAGGTCGACGCGCAGAACGCCGCCGAGTCGGACCTCAAGAGGCAGCTGTTGTTGGACGCGCTGGCCGACGAGCTGGAAATCCAGGTCGGGCAGGAGGACCTGACCGAGCGGCTCGTGATGACCTCCCGGCAGTACGGCATCGAACCGCAGCAGCTGTTCGCCTATCTGCAGGAGAACAACCAGTTGCCGGCCATGTTTGCCGACGTCCGCCGCGGGCTGGCCGTCGCGGCCGCGGTGGAGGCGGCGACGATCACCGACACCGACGGCAACGCCGTCGACACGAGCGAGTTCTTCGGCAAGCGCGCGGATGCCGACGAGGCCGACGAGACCGACGAGGCCGAGGCGGACGAGCCGGATGAGGACTCCGACGAAACCGATGAGGCCGACGACGAGGCGAAGTGACCCGCGATGACGCTGTGAGCGAACGCGCCCATTTCAGGGGGCGCGTGACCGGCACACGGTGGGCTTGGTTGGTTAGGGTCGGAACAGAGAAGAACTCGAGAAAGCAGGTAACCCAGTCGTGACTGACATGCGTTCGAACTCGCAGGGTCTCAACCTCACGGACTCGGTCTATGAGCGCTTGCTCTCCGAGCGCATCATCTTCCTTGGCTCAGAGGTGAGCGACGAAATCGCCAATCGGCTGTGCGCGCAGATCCTGTTGCTCGCCGCCGAGGACGCCACCAAGGACATCTCCCTCTACATCAACTCGCCGGGTGGATCGATCAGCGCCGGGATGGCGATCTACGACACCATGGTCCTCGCGCCCTGCGACATCGCCACCTACGCGATGGGCATGGCCGCATCGATGGGGGAGTTCCTGTTGGCGGCGGGCACCAAGGGCAAGCGCTACGCGCTCCCGCACGCGCGCATCCTGATGCACCAGCCGCTCGGCGGGGTCACCGGCAGCGCGGCCGACATCGCCATCCAGGCCGAGCAGTTCGCCGTCATCAAGAAGGAGATGTTCCGGCTCAACGCGGAGTTCACCGGCCAGCCGATCGAGCGCATCGAGGCCGACTCCGACCGCGACCGCTGGTTCACCGCCCAGGAAGCCCTCGAATACGGCTTCGTCGACCACATCATCACCCGCGCCGCTCACATCACCAACGGAGAAGCCCAGTGAATCCTGAAACCCAGCCCCAGGCGCGGTACATCCTGCCGTCGTTCATCGAGCACTCCAGCTTCGGCGTCAAGGAGTCGAACCCGTACAACAAGCTGTTCGAGGAGCGCATCATCTTTCTCGGCGTCCAGGTCGACGACGCCTCGGCGAACGACATCATGGCGCAGCTGCTGGTGCTGGAGTCGCTGGACCCGGACCGCGACATCACCATGTACATCAACTCGCCCGGCGGCGGGTTCACCTCGCTGATGGCGATTTACGACACGATGCAGTACGTGCGCGCCGACATCCAGACCGTGTGCCTGGGCCAGGCCGCGTCGGCGGCAGCGGTGCTGCTGGCCGCCGGGACGCCGGGCAAGCGCATGGCGCTGCCCAACGCGCGCGTGCTGATCCACCAGCCGTCGCTGTCCGGCGTGATCCAGGGCCAGTTCTCCGACCTGGAGATCCAGGCCGCCGAGATCGAGCGGATGCGCACGCTGATGGAGACCACGCTGGCCCGCCACACCGGCAAGGACGCGTCGGTCATCCGCAAGGACACCGACCGGGACAAGATCCTGACCGCCGAAGAGGCCAAGGACTACGGGATCATCGACACCGTCCTGGAGTACCGGAAGCTTTCCGCGCAGACGGCCTGACGTTTCGCCGAGCGTGCTCTCAGGGCGAGTTTTCGGCAGATTTTTCGCCCTGACGACACGCTCGGCGAACCTCGGCGATGTGCGACGGCCGCACCCGGCAGCAGCCGCCGACGATGCGCGCGCCGGCCGCGACCCACTGGGCGGCCGATTCCGGCGAGAACCGAACGGGTCCCGTCCACGCGCGGCCATCCCAGTGCTCGCCGCTATTGGGGTAGACGACCACCGGCTTGCCGGCGGCGCGGGCCAGCCCGATCGCGGGCAGCACGTCGTCGGGCGCGCAGCAGTTGACGCCGACCGCCACGATCTCCGGCACCCCGGCGGCCACCGCGAACGCCTCGGCCAGCGGTTGCCCGGCGCGGGTCGTCGTCCCGTCGATGGTGTAGCTGAGCCATGCCGGTACACCGACCGTGCGGACCAGATCGACCAGCGCCTCGGCCTCGTCGACATCGGGCACCGTCTCGCACGCCAACACGTCGGCTCCAGCGGCGGCCAGGATCTCCAGGCGGGGCCGATGCCACCGCCTCAGGTCGGCGACGGATAGGCCGTAGCGCCCGCGATATTCGGAGCCGTCGGCCAGCGCCGCGCCGTAGGGGCCGACGGAGGCGGCGACGATCAGCCCGGCCGCGCCGGCTTCGTCGCGCGCGGCCTTCGCCAGCTCGACGCTGCGGCGCAGCAGGCCGGCGGCTTCGGTCCGGTCGATTCCGCGGGCGGCGAACCCGTCGAACGACGCCTGATAGCTGGCCGTCGTCGCGATCGCGGCGCCGGCGCGGAAGAACGCGGCGTGCACGGCGGCGATCTCCTGCGGGGCGTCCGCGAGCAGCCGGGCCGACCACAGCGGGTCCGACAGGTCGTGCCCGCGCGCCTCCAGCTCGGTGGCCAGGCCGCCGTCGCTGATCAGTACGGACTCGGTTGGCCCTCCAAAACCGAAAGCCAATCCCACTCGCTAACTGTAGGGTGGTGCCAGCCCACTGGACTCGATCGGGTAACGAGCGCGACACGCCAAAAACACGGATTGCGCGTCTCGGCGAGTGGGGGGCACCGTCTGCCTATATGTTTCATGCAGACATACGACATGAATACCAACGACGCGATTCGGCGGTAATGGTCGCGAGGGGCCCGAGCAAGCGGGTAGCGTCGGGGAATACATGCGGCATAGCACGACGACGGCGAACAGGAAGTAGGCCCTCAGCACCATGGCGCGCATCGGAGACGGCGGTGACCTGCTTAAGTGCTCGTTCTGCGGGAAGAGCCAAAAACAGGTCAAGAAACTCATTGCTGGCCCCGGTGTGTACATCTGCGATGAGTGCATAGACCTCTGCAACGAGATCATCGAAGAGGAACTCGCCGACGCCGACGACGTCAAGCTCGACGAACTGCCCAAGCCCGCCGAGATCCGGGAATTCCTGGAGGGATACGTCATCGGGCAGGACACCGCGAAGCGGACCCTGGCCGTCGCCGTCTACAACCACTACAAGCGGATTCAGGCGGGGGAGAAGGGCCGCGACTCGCGCGCGGAGCCCGTGGAGCTGACCAAGTCCAACATCTTGATGCTCGGCCCCACCGGCTGCGGCAAGACCTACCTGGCCCAGACGCTGGCCAAGATGCTCAACGTCCCGTTCGCCATCGCCGATGCCACGGCGCTCACCGAGGCCGGTTACGTCGGCGAGGACGTCGAGAACATCTTGCTCAAGCTCATCCAGGCCGCCGACTACGACGTCAAGCGCGCCGAGACCGGCATCATCTACATCGACGAGGTCGACAAGATCGCCCGCAAGAGCGAGAACCCGTCGATCACGCGCGACGTCTCCGGCGAGGGCGTGCAGCAGGCGCTGCTGAAGATCCTGGAGGGCACCCAGGCGTCGGTTCCCCCGCAGGGCGGCCGCAAGCACCCGCACCAGGAGTTCATCCAGATCGACACCACCAACGTGCTGTTCATCGTCGCGGGTGCGTTTGCCGGCCTGGAGAAGATCATCTACGAGCGGGTCGGCAAGCGCGGGTTGGGCTTCGGCGCCGAGGTGCGCTCGAAGGCCGAGATCGACACCACCGATCACTTCGCCGACGTCATGCCCGAGGACCTGATCAAGTTCGGCTTGATCCCCGAGTTCATCGGGCGGCTCCCGGTGGTCGCCTCGGTCACCAACCTGGACATGGAGTCGTTGGTCAAGATCCTGTCCGAGCCGAAGAACGCGTTGGTCAAGCAGTACACGCGCCTGTTCGAAATGGACGGCGTGGAACTGGAGTTCACCGACGACGCGCTGGAGGCGATCGCCGACCAGGCGATCCACCGCGGCACCGGCGCCCGCGGCCTGCGGGCGATCATGGAAGAGGTCCTGCTGCCGGTGATGTACGACATCCCGAGCCGCGACGACGTCGCCAAGGTCGTGGTGACCAAGGAGACGGTGCAGGACAACGTGCTGCCGACGATCGTGCCGCGCAAGCCGTCGCGCAGCGAACGCCGCGACAAGAGCGCCTAGCACCTCCGCGCGTCCGTGCGGCGGACGTGACCAATACCACAGTTTTGATGTCTACGCACCAGTAGCCCACGCTGACTTCGGTGTTTAGCCGTAAATCCGCCGCATGCAATGCTTTCGAGACGCTCATACACCCCTTAAAGAAGTGCCATAATTGGTACTACCAGTGACACACAAGCTCAAGGGCCAGGGAGCGCCTCAACGGCGCGTAACCTAAAGCTCCGGCGCAGTGCCTATCCGGATAACGATTGGAAGGCGGATACGTGGATCCGAACGGCAACGGAGCCGCGTCTGATTCTCACAGTGGCTCCTCTGGGAATGGGTCGTCGGATCGCAAGCGCATAGAACAAGTTGTCATTCGATTCGCCGGCGACTCCGGCGATGGCATGCAGCTGACCGGCGACCGGTTCACCTCCGAGGCGGCCCTCTTCGGGAACGACCTCGCGACCCAGCCGAACTATCCCGCCGAGATCCGCGCCCCCGCAGGCACATTGCCCGGGGTTTCGTCCTTCCAGATTCAGATCGCCGATTACGACATCCTGACCGCCGGCGACCGCCCCGACGTCCTGGTCGCGATGAACCCGGCGGCGCTCAAGGCCAACATCGGCGACCTGCCGCGCGGCGGCATGGTGATCGCGAACTCCGACGAGTTCACCAAGCGCAACCTGACCAAAGTCGGCTACGTCACGAACCCGCTGGAGACCGACGAGCTGGAAGAGTACGTCGTGCACTCGGTCGCGATGACGACGCTGACGCTGGGGGCCGTCGAATCGATCGGCGCGTCGAAGAAGGACGGCCAGCGCGCCAAGAACATGTTCGCGCTCGGCCTGTTGTCGTGGATGTACGGGCGGCCGATCGAGGCCAGCGAGAAATTCATCCGCGAGAAGTTCGCCCGCAAGCCGGACATCGCGGAGGCCAACGTGCTCGCGCTCAAGGCGGGCTGGAACTACGGCGAAACCACCGAGGCGTTCGGCACCACCTACGAGGTCTCCCGGGCGTCGCTGCCGTCGGGCGAATACCGCCAGATCTCCGGCAACACCGCGCTGGCCTACGGCATCGTGACGGCAGGTCAGCTGGCCGGCATCCAGGTGGTGCTCGGCAGCTACCCGATCACGCCGGCGTCGGACATCCTGCACGAGCTGTCCAAGCACAAGAACTTCAACGTGATCACGTTCCAGGCCGAGGACGAGATCGGCGGCATCTGCGCGGCGATCGGCGCCTCCTACGGCGGCGCCCTCGGCGTCACCAGCACGTCCGGGCCGGGCATCTCGCTCAAGTCCGAGGCGCTGGGCCTCGGCGTGATGACCGAGCTGCCGCTGCTGGTCATCGACGTTCAGCGCGGCGGACCGTCGACCGGGCTGCCCACCAAGACCGAGCAGGCCGACCTGCTGCAGGCGCTGTACGGCCGCAACGGGGAGTCCCCGGTGGCGGTGGTCGCGCCGCGTTCGCCGTCCGACTGCTTCGACACCGCCATCGAGGCGGTGCGCATCGCGGTGTCCTACCACACCCCGGTGATCGTGTTGTCCGACGGCGCGATCGCCAACGGCTCGGAACCGTGGCGGATCCCGGACGTCGGCTCGCTGGAGCCGATCACGCACGCCTTCGCCAAACCCGACGAGCCCTTCCAGCCGTACAACCGCGACCCGGAGACGCTCGCGCGTCAGTTCGCCGTCCCCGGGACCCCCGGGCTCGAGCACCGCATCGGTGGACTGGAAGCGGCGAACGGCTCCGGCAACATCTCCTATGAGCCGGTCAACCACGACCTCATGGTCCGGATTCGCCAGGCCAAGATCGACGGCATCGCCGTGCCCGACCTGGAAGTCGACGATCCGAGCGGGGACGCCGAGCTGCTGCTGATCGGGTGGGGCAGCTCGTACGGGCCGATCGGCGAGGCCTGCCGCCGCGCGCGGCGCAAGGGCATCAAGGTCGCACACGCCCACCTGCGCCACCTCAGCCCCTTCCCGGCGAACCTGGGCGACGTGCTGCGGCGCTACCCGATGGTGGTGTGCCCGGAGATGAACCTGGGCCAGCTGGCGCTGATCCTGCGCGGCAAATACCTGGTCGACGTGCTGTCCGTCACCAAGGTTCAGGGCGTCGCCTTCCTCGCCGACGAGATCGGGCGCCTGATCCGCGCCGCGCTGGGCGGCACGCTGGCCGAAATCGAGCAGGACAAGAAGATGGTCGCCAGACTGGCGGCAGCAACGGTTGGAGCGGGAGCTAGCGAATGACCGACCTGATTGGCACGGACCTCGGGGTAAGCCCCAGGTTGACCAAGAACGACGGGGTCCCCCGGGTGTCCGCCGAGGACCAGCCGCAGAAGGCCAAGGACTTCACCAGCGACCAGGAGGTGCGCTGGTGCCCGGGTTGCGGTGACTACGTCATCCTCAACACGATCCGCAACTTCCTGCCCGACCTGGGGTTGCGCCGCGAGAACATCGTCTTCATCAGCGGCATCGGCTGCTCCAGCCGCTTTCCGTACTACCTCGAGACCTATGGGTTCCACTCGATCCACGGCCGCGCGCCGGCCATCGCGACCGGTCTGGCGCTGGCCCGCGAGGACCTCTCCGTGTGGGTGGTCACCGGCGACGGCGACGCGCTGTCGATCGGCGGCAACCACCTGATTCACGCGCTGCGCCGCAACGTCAACATCACCATCCTGCTGTTCAACAACCGGATCTACGGGCTGACCAAGGGCCAGTACTCGCCGACGTCGGAGGTCGGCAAGGTCACCAAGTCGACGCCGATGGGTTCGCTCGATCAGCCGTTCAACCCGGTGTCGCTGGCGTTGGGCGCCGAGGCGACGTTCGTCGGGCGCGCGCTGGACTCCGACCGCGCCGGGCTGACCGAGGTGCTGCGCGCGGCCGCCGAGCACCGGGGCGCCGCCGTCGTCGAAATCCTGCAGGACTGCCCGATTTTCAACGACGGCTCCTTCGACGCGCTGCGCAAGGAGGGCGCCGAAGAGCGGGTGATCAACGTCCACCACGGCGACCCGATCGTGTTCGGCGCCAACGGCGAATACTGCGTGGTGAAGTCGGGCTTCAGCCTGGAGGTGGCCAAGACCGCCGACGTGCGCGCCGACGAGATCGTCGTGCACGACGCGCACACCGACGACTCGACCTACGCGTTCGCGCTGTCCCGGCTTTCGGACCAGAACCTCGACCACACGGTGCTGGGCATCTTCCGCAACATCAGCCGGCCCACCTACGACGACGCGGCGCGCTCTCAGGTCCAGGCCGCCCAGGCGTCCAAGCCGTTCGACTCCGCCGCGCTGCAATCGCTGCTGCGCGGGCGCGACACCTGGACCGTCGACTGACGTGGCCGACCAGATGCCCGACACAGTGTCACTGGCCGGGGTGATAGTCGCTGGAGGTGAGTCGCGGCGCATGGGCCGCGACAAGGCCACCCTGCCCGGGCCCGGCGGAACCGGCACGCTCGCCGAGTACGTCGTCGGCGTCGTCTCGCAGCGCTGCGAGCCGGTGTTCGTGATGGCCGCCCCGGGGCAGCCGTTGCCGTCGCTGCAGGCTCGCGTCGTGCGCGACGAGGTGCGGGGGCTGGGACCGCTGCCGGCGACCGGGCGCGGACTGCGCGCGGCCGCCGAGTCCGGCGCCCGGCACGCATTCGTCTGCGCCGTCGACATGCCGCTGCTGAGCGCCGAACTCATCGACGACCTGATGCACCTCGCCACCGAGACCGACGCCGAGGTGGTATTGCCGTGGGACGGCCGCAGCCACTATCTGGCCGCGGTGTACCGCACCGACCTCGCCGATCGGATCGACGCGCTGGTCGCCGCCGGCGAGCGCAGAATGAGCGCCCTGATCGACGCCTCGGATGCCCAGCAGATCGTGCTGCCGGATTCGCGTCCGCTGACGAATGTCAACACCGACGCCGAGCTGCGCGCGGCGACGCAGACGCGCGTCTGACGGAAAGCGCTGCCGCCATTTAATTGGTGACCGAAGCGCTATTTCATTTATTTTTGGCGCGAATCCGCCATTGTTTGAAAAAAATTGCGGTTTATTATCGGCTCGTTCATCGTTATCTGCGGATGGCGTACCTCGCCGGACCTTCGAACTGTCTTGGCGCAGAGTGGTTTTCGGTCACCCTACCGATCAACGATGCACGCGGTCGCTCCGGAAATTCGCGGGCAGGCCGGCAAATTGCGCCCGGAGCTGCACGGCGCGTCGGCCGAACGCAAGGTCGATCGAAAGAGGCTGGGACGGTTGCGAATTGGTCTTAGATTACCAAATACGTTGTAGCACTCAAGCTTTCGTAAGGCGACTGTCTCGCTCGTCTGCATCGGCGTGTCGGAAGCGAAGTCGCGTATCTTGTTGTATCCTCCGCCAGTTCAACGCCACCCGCCCTGGCGCCAGTGCGCGCCCCCGGCTCGCCCGCGGCACCGGCAAACACGTGGGCCAGCTCACAAAAACGGCGTGATTCGGCTCACGGTTCGATTGCGATTCCGACGGATGGGCACGTTGCGGAAACGCGCGACTGACCTGCAGAAATGATTCCGCGATCGCGGTGTGATCGGTCCGTTACCCAACCGAGATATCTCTTTTCCCGAGATGACGAATGCGGCCGGGTTTCGTACGGTCCCTGGTAGCCCGAAACGGGTCAAACGAAAAGTAATCGAAAAATTGAATCACGGACCCGCGTGTGAGCGGGGCTGCGGCCGACATGGAAGCGCCGCGGCCCGGGGTTGTACCCCGCCGGGCAATCGAGCGCCCGCCGCTGTCGTGCCTGAACGAGACGGCACGTCCCAGAGCACCTTTTCGGCACCAACCAAGCACCTCGACCCACCGCGGTGGGTCTGCTTTGGCGCGCGCGCACCGCGAAAGGAAGAAATTTGAAGAACGTCCGCAAGACGCTCATCCTCGCCGCGATCTCCGGCACCCTGGTGACGGTGCCCTCCGCCACCGCCACCGCGGAACCGATGGGCTTTGACCCGAACGTTCCCCCCATCGGGGCCCCCGACGCACCTCCGCCCCCGGCCCCGGACGCCGCGGCGCCGGCGGCCTTCGACCCCAACGTTCCGCCGCCCGCGGCGGTCCCGGACGCCCTGGCGCCCGTTGACATGCCTCCCGCGCCGGCCCCGGCGGCCTTCGACCCGAACGTTCCGCCGCCGCCCCCGGCGCCGGACGCCCCGCCGCCGGCTCCGGTCGGCTTCGACCCGAACGTTCCGCCGCCGCCCGCGCCGGACGCCCCGCCCCCTCCGCCGGTTCACAGGGCGTACAGCGTGAACTGGGACGCGATCGCCCAGTGCGAGTCGGGTGGCAACTGGGGCATCAGCACGGGTAACGGCTTCTCCGGTGGTCTGCAGTTCACCTCGAGCACCTGGCACGCCAACGGCGGCTCGGGGTCACCGGCCAACGCCAGCCGTGAGGAGCAGATCCGGGTGGCCGAGAACGTGCTGCATTCGCAGGGCATCGGCGCCTGGCCGGTCTGCGGTCGCCGCGGCTGACCTTCGCCTTAGTAGAGGTACAAGTAGTGCCGGGCCCTCGGGTCCGGCACTACTTGTTTAGGGGGTTTGGTCGGGTAGCGTCGGCCCGGTGACCGCAACGCCGCGCGAATTCGACGTCGTCCTGTACGGGGCGACCGGCTTCGTGGGCAAGCTCACCGCCGACTACCTGGCGCGCGCCGGAGCAGGCGCCCGGATCGCGCTGGCCGGCAGGTCGCCGGACCGGCTACGCGCCGTCCGCGACACCCTGAGCGAATCGGCCCGGGACTGGCCCGTTCTGACCGCCGATGCTGCGTCGCCGTCGACGCTGGACGAGATGGCCGCCCGGGCGCGGGTCGTCGTCACGACGGTCGGGCCCTACACCCGCTACGGGCTGCCGCTGGTGGCCGCGTGCGCGGCGGCGGGCACCGACTACGCCGACCTGACGGGTGAGGCAATGTTCGTGCGCGAAAGCATCGATCTGCACCACAAGCAGGCCGCCGACACCGGTGCCCGCATCGTGCACGCCTGCGGCTTCGACTCGGTCCCCTCGGATTTGAGCGTGTACGCGCTGTACCGGGCGGCGCAGCGCGACGGCGCCGGGGAGCTGGGCGATACCCACCTGGTGGTGCGCTCCTTCGCCGGCGGCCTGTCCGGCGGCACCATCGCGTCGCTGCTGGAAGTCCTGGACACCGCCTCCAGCGACCCCGAGGCGCGCCGCCAGCTGAACGACCCCTACACGCTGAGCTCCGATCGTGGCGCGGAACCCGAACTCGGCCGCCAGCCCGACCTGCCGTTGCATCGCGGTCGCGACCTCGCGCCGGAACTGTCCGGCCTGTGGACCGCGGGATTCATGATGGCGCCCTACAACACCCGCATCGTGCGGCGCAGCAACGCGCTGCTGGACTGGGCGTACGGCCGGCGGTTCCGCTACGACGAGAACATGAGTGTCGGGTCGTCGGCCCTCGCGCCGGTGGCTTCGGCCGTCGTCACCGGCGTCGGCAACGCCACCTTCGGGCTGGGCAGCCGCTACTTCCGCTTCCTGCCGCGGCGCTTGGTGGAGCGCGTCGTCCCCAAGCCAGGCACCGGTCCGAGCGAGGCGGCCCGCGAGCGCGGGTATTACCGGATCGAGACCTACACCACCACGACCACCGGCGCCCGTTACGTGGCGCGCATGGAGCAGCGGGGAGACCCGGGCTACAAGGCGACCTCGGTGCTGCTGGGGGAGTGCGGCCTGGCGCTCGCGCTGGACCGCGACAAACTCACCGATCTGCTCGGCGTGTTGACGCCCGCGGCCGCGATGGGGGATGCGCTGCTGGCGCGTTTCCCGGCTGCCGACGTGTCGCTGCGGGTCGACCGGCTGGCCGGGTGACGCCGGCCACATCGGCTCGCGACACTGCAACCACGCACACGACGCGCCGACGAGGGTGTGCGTAGCTGCAGTCTGGGCGCCGCCAAGCCGGATTCGACCGCTTACTTGCGGGCCTCCGCGGATCCCTAGAATTGACCGGTGACCGCCACCCCCCACCCCGCCGCCGACCAGCTCCCCAAGTCGTGGGATCCGGCCGCGATGGAGGACGCGATCTACCAGAAGTGGCTGGACGCGGGCTACTTCACGGCTGACGCGAGCAGCACCAAGCCCGCCTACTCGATCGTGCTGCCGCCGCCCAACGTGACCGGCAGCCTGCACATGGGCCACGCGCTGGAACACACCATGATGGACGCCCTGACCCGGCGCAAGCGCATGCAGGGCTATGAGGTGCTGTGGCAGCCGGGCATGGACCACGCGGGCATCGCGACGCAGAGCGTGGTGGAAAAGCAGCTCGCGGTCGACGGCAAGACCAAGGAGGACTTCGGCCGGGAGCTGTTCGTCGACAAGGTGTGGGACTGGAAGCGGGAGTCCGGCGGCGCCATCGGCGGCCAGATGCGCCGGCTCGGCGACGGCGTGGACTGGAGCCGCGACCGCTTCACCATGGACGAGGGCCTGTCCCGCGCGGTGCGCACCATCTTCAAGCGGCTCTACGACGCGGGGCTCATCTACCGGGCCGAGCGGCTGGTGAACTGGTCGCCGGTGCTCGAGACGGCGATCTCGGACCTGGAGGTGAACTACGTCGACGTCGAGGGCGAGCTGGTGTCGTTCCGGTACGGCTCGCTCGACGACGCGCAACCGCACATCGTGGTCGCCACCACACGCGTGGAGACGATGCTGGGCGATACCGCGATCGCGGTCCATCCCGACGACGAGCGCTACCGCCACCTGGTCGGCACCAGCCTGCCGCATCCCTTCGTGGACCGTCCGCTGCTCATCGTCGCCGACGAGCACGTCGACCCCGAATTCGGCACGGGCGCGGTCAAAGTCACGCCCGCGCACGACCCCAACGACTTCGAGATCGGGCTCCGGCACGAGCTGCCGATGATCTCGATCATGGACACCAAGGGCCGGATCACCGACACCGGAACGCAATTCGACGGGATGGACCGCTTTGTGGCGCGGGTCGCGGTGCGCGAAGCGCTGGCGGCGCAGGGCCGGGTCGTCGAGGAGAAACGGCCCTACCTGCACAGCGTCGGGCATTCGGAGCGCAGCGGCGAGCCGATCGAGCCGCGGCTGTCGCTGCAGTGGTGGGTGCGGGTGGAGTCGCTGGCCAAGGCCGCGGGCGACGCGGTTCGCAACGGGGACACCGTGATTCACCCGGCCAGCCTGGAGCCGCGCTGGTTCGCCTGGGTCGACGACATGCACGACTGGTGCATCTCGCGGCAGCTGTGGTGGGGTCACCGCATCCCGATCTGGTACGGGCCCGACGGCGAGCAGGTGTGCGTCGGTCCCGACGAGGCGGCGCCGGAGGGCTGGGAGCAGGATCCCGACGTGCTGGACACCTGGTTCTCGTCCGCGCTGTGGCCGTTCTCCACGCTGGGTTGGCCGGCGGAGACGCCCGAGCTGGAAAAGTTCTATCCCACCAGCGTTCTGGTCACCGGCTACGACATCCTGTTCTTCTGGGTCGCGCGGATGATGATGTTCGGCACCTTCGTCGGCGGCGACGACGCGATCACGCTCGGCGGCCGGCGCGGCCCGCAGGTGCCGTTCACCGACATTTTCCTGCACGGGCTGATCCGCGACGAGTTCGGCCGCAAGATGAGCAAGTCCAAGGGTAACGTCGTCGACCCGCTGGACTGGATGGAGGCGTTCGGGGCCGACGCGCTGCGGTTCGCGCTGGCCCGCGGCGCCAGCCCCGGCGGTGACCTGTCCGTCGGCGAGGATGCGGTCCGGGCCTCGCGCAACTTCGGCACCAAGCTGTTCAACGCCACCCGCTTCGCGCTGCTGAACGGCGCGGCGCTGGCCCCGCTGCCGGCCCAGGCCGCGCTGACCGACGCCGACCGCTGGATCCTCGGGCGGCTGGAAGAGGTTCGCGCCGAGGTCGATTCGGCCTTCGACGGGTACGAGTTCAGCCGCGCCTGCGAATCGCTGTACCACTTCGCGTGGGACGAATTCTGCGACTGGTACGTCGAACTGGCCAAGACCCAGCTCGCCGAGGGGCTCGCCCACACCACCGCGGTGCTGGCCGCGGTGCTCGACACGTTGCTGCGGTTGCTGCATCCGGTGATTCCCTTCCTGACCGAGGCCCTGTGGCAGGCCCTGACCGGCGAGGAGTCGCTGGTGATCGCCGAGTGGCCCAAAACGTCGGGCATCACCCTGGATCCCGTTGCCGCGCAACGGATCGCCGACATGCAGCGACTCGTCACCGAGGTCCGCCGGTTTCGCAGCGACCAGGGCCTGGCCGACCGGCAGAAGGTGCCCGCGCGGCTGGCCGGCGTGGAAGCCTCCGACCTGAGCGGGCAGGTGGCGGCGGTGACGTCGCTGGCCTGGCTCACCGCGCCGGATCAGGCTTTTCAGCCGTCGGCGTCCGTGGAGGTGCGCCTGTCCGGCGGCACCGTCGTCGTCGAACTCGACACGTCGGGCACCATCGACGTCGCCGCCGAGCGCCGGCGCCTGGAAAAGGATCTGGCCGCGGCGCAAAAGGAGCTGGCGTCCACGGCCGCCAAACTGGGCAACGCGGACTTCCTGGCCAAGGCGCCCGAACAAGTCGTCGCCAAGATCCGCGACCGCCAGCGCGTCGCCCAGGAGGAAAGCGACCGGATCAACGCGAGGCTGGCCGCGCTGCAATGAGTGAGCCGCCCGAGCGGGCCCTGAGCGCTGCTCCCACACCGGATGAGATCGCGTCGCTACTGCAGGTCGAGCATCTGCTGGATCAACGCTGGCCGGAAACCAAGATCGAGCCCAGCCTGACCCGGATCACCGCCCTGATGGACCTGCTGGGGTCACCGCAGCTCGGGTA
The DNA here is from genome assembly GCF_001673535.1 of Mycobacterium sp. 1081908.1. GTDB lineage: Bacteria > Actinomycetota > Actinomycetes > Mycobacteriales > Mycobacteriaceae > Mycobacterium. Next base: position 14,394 of record NZ_LZLY01000057.1, read on the forward strand.
CCCGTCGATCCACATCGCGGGCACCAACGGCAAGACCTCGGTGGCGCGCATGGTCGACGCACTGGTGACCGCGCTGCAGCGGCGCACCGGCCGGACCACCAGCCCCCACCTGCAATCGGCGGTCGAGCGCATCGCGATCGACGGCCTGCCGATCACCCCGGCCCGGTACGTGGAGACGTACCGCGAGATCGAGCCGTTCGTCCAGCTGGTCGACGCGCAGTCGCAGGCGGACGGCGGTCCGGCGATGAGCAAGTTCGAGGTGCTCACCGCGATGGCGTTCGCCGCGTTCGCCGACGCGCCGGTCGACGTGGCGGTGGTCGAGGTGGGCATGGGCGGCCGTTGGGACGCGACCAACGTGATCAACGCGCCGGTCGCCGTGGTCACCCCCATCGGCATCGACCACGTGGAATACCTCGGCGGCGACCTCGCCGGGATCGCCGGCGAGAAGGCCGGGATCATCCACCGGGCGCCCGACGGCGCCCCGGACACCGTCGCCGTCATCGCGCGCCAGGCGCCGGAGGCCATGGAGGCGCTGCTGGCACAAACGGTGCGCGCCGACGCCGCGGTGGCCCGCGAGGACTCGGAGTTCGCGGTGTTGGGCCGCCAGGTCGCGATCGGCGGGCAGGTGTTGCAGCTGCAGGGCCTGGGCGGGGTGTACTCGGACGTCTACCTGCCGCTGCACGGCGAACACCAGGCCCACAACGCGGTGGTGGCGCTCGCGGCGGTCGAGGCCTTCTTCGGGGCGGGCGCGCAGCGACAGCTCGATGTCGACGCCGTCCGGGCCGGTTTCGCAGCCGTCACCAGTCCCGGCCGGCTCGAGCGGATGCGCAGCGCGCCAACGGTATTCATCGACGCCGCCCACAATCCCGCGGGCGCGGCGGCGCTCGCCGACACGCTGGCCGGCGAGTTCGACTTCCGATTCCTGGTCGGGGTGCTCAGCATCATGGCCGACAAGGACGTCGACGGAATCCTCGCCGCGCTAGAGCCGGCGTTCGACTCCGTTGTGGTCACCCACAACGGCTCGCCGCGGGCGCTGGACGTCGAGTCGCTGGAGCTGGCCGCGCGCGAGCGGTTCGGACCCGAACGCGTGGTGACCGCCGACAACCTGCGCGATGCGATCGACGTCGCGACCGCCCTGGTCGACGAGGCGGCGGTCGACGGGGAGGCCGCCGGCACCGGAATCGTCGTCACCGGCTCGGTCGTCACCGCCGGGGCCGCGCGGACCCTGTTCGGTCGTGATCCCGCATGACCGCGCCGAGCCCGGACCCCTGGAAGAGCTTCGGCGGCGTGATGGCCGCGACGCTGATCCTGGAGGCGATCGTGGTGCTGCTGGCGATCCCGGTGGTGGGCGCCGTCGGCGGCGGCCTGAACGCCGCGTCGCTGGCCTATCTGATCGGCCTGGCCGTGGTGCTGATCCTGCTCGCCGGGCTGCAGCGCAGGCCCTGGGCGATCTGGGTGAACCTGGGCGTGCAGGTGGTTCTGCTCGCCGGTTTCGCGGTCTATCCGGGGGTGGGATTCATCGGCGTGCTGTTCACCGGGTTGTGGGCGTTGATCGCATACTTCCGGGCCGAGGTCCGGCGCCGTCAGTCGCCGCGAAGCTAACCGGCAATCCGTTCTGTACGCTGTCCGCCGTGACCGAACGGACCCTGGTACTGATCAAGCCGGACGCCGTCGAGCGGCATCTGATCGGCGAGATCATCGGCCGCATCGAGCGGAAAGGCCTCGCCATCGCGGCGCTGGAGCTCCGGCACGTCAGCGAGGAGCTGGCCGGCCAGCATTACGCCGAGCACGAAGGCAAGCCGTTCTTCGGATCGTTGCTGGAGTTCATCACCTCGGGTCCGGTGGTGGCGGCGATCGTGGAGGGGCCGCGCGCGATTGCGGCGTTTCGGCAGGTCGCGGGCGGTACCGACCCGGTGGGCAAGGCCACGCCCGGCACGATTCGGGGGGATTTCGGGCTGGAGACGCAGTTCAACCTGGTGCACGGGTCCGATTCGGCCGATTCGGCCAAGCGCGAGATCGCGCTCTGGTTTCCCGGAATCTAGCGTTTGCTGACCCGCGCGGATCAGGCGCGACGGGGCACTGGAAGTGATGTGGGATACTGACAGCGGGTGAACGTCGCCGGACCGGTGTCGGACACCCGAATGAAGACTTAGACAAGCGCGACCATCGCGATCCCGCGATGTTGCGCCGCATGTCAGGCCTACATTCAGTACGGCGCCGAGTGAGTTCTCCCTGAGCCGCTCGGGGCGAGACCATCACAAGCCTGGGAGAAGCGACCCGGGCCTATAGCGAAGCCCTCGCGTGGCCGCGTCGAAACGACGCGCCCGGGGGCTAAAGGAGAATACGTGGTAGACAGCGCACCACCCACAGACTCGTCACGAGAGCCGGCCCCGAATGAGGACCTGCCGGACCGCCTGAGAGTCCACCAGCTGGCACGCGCGCTGGGCAGCACCAACAAAGAAGTGCTGGCGGCGCTCAACGCGATCGACGGGCGGGACCGCAACGTGCACTCCGGCGTGGACCGTGAGGATGCACTCAAAGTGCGTGAACTGCTCTTCGCCCAACCCCTGCCGAACATCCCGGGGTTCAGCAGCGCGCCCGCCGCGCAACAACCGCTGCTGCTCGGAACCGCAAGCGCGGGAAGGGATTACATGCCGCTGTTCGTGGCGCCGCAGCCGGTCGAGACCGGCGGCGACCGCGACACCGACGCGGATGATTCGGCCGCCGACTCCGACGACTCCGACACCGATGACGACGATCAGGCCGACCGGCCCGCCAACCGACGGCGGCGGCGCGGCCGCCGGGGGCGTGGCCGCGGCCGCGGCGAACAGGGCGGCCCCGACGGCCAGGACGCCGACGAGGACGACTCCGACGACACCGACGAGGACGACTCCGACGCCGGCGACGACGAGAACGAGTCCGCGGAGGCCGCCAGCCGGCGCCGCCGCAGGCGGCGGCGGCGTAAGTCGGGGGCCGGTGACGACGGCGACGAGGGTCCGTCGCCCGACGACCCGCCGAACACCGTGGTGCACGAGCGCCCGCCGCGCAGCGGCAAGAACGGCAGCGACAACGGCAGCTCGAACGCCGAGATCAAGGGCATCGACGGCTCCACCCGGCTGGAGGCCAAGCGGCAACGCCGCCGCGACGGGCGGGACGCCGGCCGGCGCCGCCCGCCGGTGCTGAGCGAGGCCGAGTTCCTGGCGCGCCGCGAGGCCGTCGAACGGATGATGGTGGTGCGCGACCGGGTCCGCACCGAGCCGCCGCACCCCGGCGCGCGCTACACCCAGATCGCGGTGCTGGAAGACGGCATCGTCGTCGAGCACTTCGTGACCTCCGCCGCCTCCGCCTCGTTGGTCGGCAACATCTACCTCGGGATCGTGCAGAACGTGCTGCCTTCGATGGAGGCGGCCTTCGTCGACATCGGCCGCGGCCGCAACGGCGTGCTCTACGCCGGGGAGGTCAACTGGGAGGCCGCGGGGCTGGGCGGGTCCGACCGCAAGATCGAACAGGCCCTCAAACCCGGCGATTACGTCGTCGTGCAGGTCAGCAAGGACCCGGTCGGCCACAAGGGCGCCCGGCTGACCACCCAGGTCTCACTGGCCGGCCGCTACCTGGTCTACGTGCCGGGCGCGTCGTCGACCGGGATCAGCCGCAAGCTGCCCGACACCGAACGCCAGCGGCTCAAGGAGATCCTGCGCGAGGTGGTGCCGTCCGATGCCGGGGTGATCATCCGCACCGCGTCCGAGGGCGTCAAAGAGGAGGACATCCGCAAGGACGTCACCCGCCTACAGGAACGTTGGGAACAGATCGAGGCCAAGGCCGTCGAGACCAAACAGAAGGCGGCCGGCGCGGCGGTGTCGCTCTACGAAGAGCCCGACGTGTTGGTCAAGGTCATCCGCGACCTGTTCAACGAGGACTTCGCCGGCCTGATCGTCTCCGGCGACGAGGCCTGGAACACAATCAACGAGTACGTGAATTCCGTTGCGCCGGAACTGGTTTCGAAGCTCACCAAGTACGAGCCGGCCACCGGGCCGGACGACGGGAGCGGGCCGGACGTGTTCGCGGTGCACCGCATCGACGAGCAGCTCGCCAAGGCGATGGAACGCAAGGTGTGGCTGCCGTCGGGCGGCACGCTGGTGATCGACCGGACCGAGGCGATGACGGTCGTCGACGTCAACACCGGCAAGTTCACCGGATCCGGGGGCAACCTCGAGCAGACCGTCACCAAGAACAACCTGGAGGCCGCCGAGGAGATCGTGCGCCAGCTGCGGCTGCGCGACATCGGCGGCATCGTGGTCATCGACTTCATCGACATGGTGCTGGAGTCCAACCGAGACCTGGTGTTGCGCCGGCTGACCGAGTCGCTCGCCCGCGACCGCACGCGCCACCAGGTTTCCGAGGTGACGTCCCTGGGCCTGGTCCAGCTGACCCGCAAGCGGCTGGGAACCGGGCTCATCGAGGCCTTCTCGTCGTCGTGCCCCAACTGCGGCGGGCGCGGCCTGCTGCTGCACAGCGATCCCGTGGATTCCGCCCCGTCGAACGGGCGCAAGTCCGAATCCGGTGGCCGTCGGGGCAGGCGGTCGAAGAAGAAGGGGACCGAGGAGCCCACCGTGGCCAAGGTGCTGCCGGCCCACGCCCCCGGGGAACACCCCATGTTCAAGGCGATGGCGGCGGGCGCGTCCGGGCCGTCGGAATCGGCCGGCCAGGGTGACGAGGAACCCGAAGAGTCCGGCGAGGAACTCACCGCCCAGGTCGAAACCGAAACCGAGGAGCCCGCTACCGCGGTCCCGGCGGACACCGAGCCGGAGGACTTCGAGGACAACGGGGACGACAGCGACGACGAGGACGAGGACGACCTCGACGACGATGACGACGACCTCGATGACGAGGACCTCGACCTGGACGACGACGATGACGACGAGGATGACGAGGACGACGACGACCTCGACGACGACTCCGAGGACGGCGAGGACGCCCGGACGGCCGGCGACGCCGGACCGGCGTTCGGCCGTCCGCGCCGTCGCCGCGCGGCTGGCAGGCCGGCCGGCCCGCCGATCCACGTGGACTGACCTGGGCCACCGCGAGCGGTTACGCGGGCCGGTTTGACCCTGTAGCCGCTGGTCACGTACCCTTGGACAGTTGTCGTCAGGCCGAGCGACGAGGGTTCGGCCGGCGAGCGGGACATATGGGCCCGCGCCAAGCACCCACCACGCGCACCGCAGGTGGCTACGCGCGCGAAGCGAGAAAGAGGCAGGAGCAACGATGGCGACGTACGCAATCGTCAAGACCGGCGGCAAGCAGTACAAAGTCGCCGTCGGAGACGTCGTCAAGGTCGAGAAGCTCGACTCCGAGCCGGGTTCGAACGTGACGCTGCCCGTCGCCCTGGTGGTCGACGGCGCCAAGGTCACCAGCGACGCCGCCGCGCTGGCCAAGGTCGCGGTGACCGGCGAGGTGCTCGAGCACACCAAGGGCCCCAAGATCCGCATCCACAAGTTCAAGAACAAGACCGGCTACCACAAGCGTCAGGGCCACCGTCAGCAGCTGACGGTCCTGAAGGTCACCGGGATCAAGTAGCGAGGACCACATGGCACACAAGAAGGGCGCTTCCAGCTCGCGCAACGGCCGCGACTCCGCCGCGCAGCGGCTGGGCGTGAAGCGGTTCGGCGGCCAGGTCGTCAAGGCCGGCGAGATCATCGTCCGCCAGCGCGGCACCAAATTTCATCCCGGCGTCAACGTCGGGCGCGGCGGCGACGACACGTTGTTCGCCAAGGAATCCGGGGCCGTCGAGTTCGGGACCAAGCGCGGACGCAAGACCGTCAGCATCGTCGCGGCCGGGCAGACCGCCGACTAGGCGGCTACGCCCGGGCTCCGGCCCGCATCGGCGCCCGCGGTAGTTGAGAGGACCCTCGATGCCCCGGTTTGTCGATCGCGTCGTCATCCACGCGCGCGCGGGTTCCGGCGGTAACGGCTGCGCGTCGGTCCACCGCGAAAAGTTCAAGCCGCTCGGCGGGCCCGACGGTGGCAACGGGGGCCGCGGCGGCAGCATCGTCCTGGTCGTCGATCCGCAGGTGCACACCCTGCTGGACTTCCACTTTCATCCGCACGTCACCGCGCCCTCGGGCAAACAGGGCATGGGCAACAACCGCGACGGCGCCGCCGGCGCGGACCTGGAAGTCAAGGTCCCCGACGGCACCGTCGTCCTGGACGAACGCGGCCGCCTGCTCGCCGACCTGGTGGGAGCCGGCACCCGCTTCGAGGCAGCCGCCGGTGGCCGCGGCGGCCTCGGCAACGCCGCCTTGGCATCGCGCGCCCGCAAGGCCCCCGGCTTTGCCCTGCTCGGCGAGCCGGGCCAGGCCCGCGACCTGACGCTGGAGCTCAAGACGGTCGCCGACGTCGGCCTGATCGGGTTTCCCTCGGCGGGGAAATCCTCGCTGGTGTCCGCGATTTCCGCGGCCAAACCGAAGATCGCCGACTACCCGTTCACCACGCTGGTGCCCAACCTCGGTGTCGTCTCGGCGGGCGAGCACACCTTCACCGTCGCCGACGTTCCCGGGCTGATCCCCGGCGCGTCCGAGGGGCGCGGCCTGGGCCTGGAATTCCTCCGCCACATCGAGCGATGCGCGGTGCTGGTACACGTGGTGGACTGCGCCACCGCGGAACCGGGTCGCGACCCGATCTCGGACATCGACGCGCTGGAAGCGGAACTCGCCGCGTACACCCCGACGCTGCAGGGCGACGCGGCACTGGGCGATCTGGCTGAGCGGCCACGGGCGGTGGTGCTCAACAAGATCGACGTGCCCGAGGCGCGCGAGCTTGCCGAGTTCGTCCGCGACGAGATCGCCGAGCGTGGCTGGCCGGTGTTCCTGGTGTCGACGGTGAGCCATGTTGGGCTGCAGCCCTTGGTCTTTGGGCTCTGGCAGATGATCTCGGAGTACAACGCCGCGCGGCCCCAGATCGTGCCGCGCCGCCCGGTGATCCGTCCGCTGCCCGTCGACGACAGCGGCTTCACGGTCGAGCCGGACGGGCAGGGTGGGTTCGTCGTCACCGGCGCGCGGCCCGAGCGGTGGGTCGGCCAGACCAACTTCGACAACGACGAAGCGGTGGGTTATCTCGCCGACCGCCTCGCGCGCCTCGGTGTCGAGGAGGAGCTGCTGAAGCTCGGCGCGAAACCGGGCTGCGCCGTGACCATCGGGGAGATGACGTTCGACTGGGAGCCGCAAACGCCTGCGGGAGAACATGTTGCGTTGTCCGGCCGCGGCACCGACGCGCGGCTGGAACGCACCGAACGAATCGGGGCCGCCGAGCGCAAGGCCGCCCGGCGCCAGCGCCGCCAACACGGTGACGAAGAATGAGCGCCGGCGACGATGCAGAGCGAAGCGATGAGGAGGAGCGGCGCCATTGACTAGGCCTCGCGAAACCATCCGAACCGCGCGCAGTCTCGTGGTCAAGGTCGGGACCAACGCGCTGACCACGCCGTCCGGGGTGTTCGACGCCGGCCGGCTGGCCGGACTGGCCGACGCCATCGAGGCGCGGATGAAGGCCGGCACCGACGTCGTCATCGTGTCGTCGGGCGCCATCGCCGCGGGCATCGAGCCGCTCGGACTGTCCCGTCGCCCAAAGGATTTGGCGACCAAGCAGGCCGCGGCCAGCGTCGGCCAGGTCGCGCTGGTCAACTCGTGGAGCGCGGCGTTCGCCCGCTATGGCCGCACGGTCGGGCAGGTGCTGCTGACGGCGCACGACATTTCGGTGCGCGCCTCACACACCAACGCCCAGCGCACGCTGGATCGGCTGCGCGCGCTGCATGCCGTGGCGATCGTCAACGAAAACGACACGGTGGCCACCAACGAGATCCGGTTCGGCGACAACGACCGGCTCTCGGCGCTGGTGGCCCACCTGGTCGGCGCCGAGGCGCTGGTGCTGCTCTCCGACATCGACGGACTCTACGACTCGGATCCGCGGAAGACCAAGGGCGCCAGGTTCATCCCCGAGGTGTCCGGCGCGGCGGACCTGGACGGCGTGGTCGCCGGGCCGGGCAGCGACCTGGGCACCGGCGGGATGGCGTCGAAGATGTCATCGGCGCTGCTGGCGGCCGACGCCGGCGTCCCGGTGCTGCTGGCCGCGGCGACCGACGCCGCGACCGCGCTCAGCGACGCGTCGGGCGGAACGGTGTTCGCGCCCCGGCCGATTCGGATGTCGGCCCGCCGCTTCTGGGTGCGTTACGCCGCCGAGGCGGCCGGTTCGCTGACGCTGGACGAGGGCGCGGTGCGCGCGGTGGTGGGGCAACGCCGCTCGCTGCTGGCCGCCGGCATCACCATGGTCTCGGGCCGGTTCTATGCCGGGGACGTCGTCGAACTGCGCGGGCCGGACGCGACCATGGTGGCGCGTGGCGTGGTCGCCTACGACGCGACGGAACTGGCCACCATGATGGGCCGGTCGACCTCCGAGTTGCCCGGTGAGCTGCGCCGGCCGGCGGTGCACGCCGACGACCTGGTCGCGGTGTAGCGGGCTAACTGAGCGGGCTGCTGTTGTCCTGCCATGCGGCCGATTCGGGATGCGGCCACTAACGATATTGCTTTCGTCACAGTCGCGGGTCAGCGCGGCGGTATCGGCTCGAGATACAGCGCGCCCCAGATGATTTGAGCCAGGGACCCGGCCAGTTCGGCGTCGAAGCTCCCGGGAGCCGTCGGAAGGTTCTGCTGGCAGGCGCGCTCGACCATCCAGGTCAATGCGCTGGCCGTGGCGGTGGGGGGCAGCTCGGGGCGGATCGAGCCGTCGGCCTGGCCGTCCTCGATGACGCGGGTCACCCGGCCGGTGATCGCGGTCAGCAGATTTCGGTAGGTCGCCCCGACCACGGCGTCGTAGCCGGCCATTTCGTTCAGCGCGACGAGCACCGGTTGGTGGCGCCGGTAGTTTCCGATGATTCCGGCCATGGCCGCGCGGACGTCGTCGGGGTCGTGCCGCCAGGCCATGCTCCACCAGCGGTCCGCGCTGTCGGCGAGGTCGGCGAACACCTGGCCGGCCAGCCGGCGCAGCAGGTGGCCCTTGTCCTCGAAGTAGATGTAGAAGCTCGCGCGCGAGATGCCGGCCTCGCTCGACAGCCGGTCCACGCTGAGCTCGGTGAAACTGGCGCCGTCGCGCATCAGCCGCTCGGTGGCGTCCAGCAACCGGCGTTCCATGTCCTCGCGTCGCTGCTGCCGCCCGCGCTCGCGGTTGGCCTGCGGTTTTCGGGTGACCGACGGCATTCGCCCAGCATAACCCGGGGCTCAACAGGTTGACTAGACATAGTGTCTAGGCATATTGTCGTTCCCAACGTGTGATGGGGGTCATAGGCGACGGAGGGCCGACGATGACAGTGGCGAGCGGGGTCTCTAGCAGCCGTGCGTACGACCCGATCGACCTGTCGTCGCGCGCGTTCTGGTCCACCACCGCGGCGGACCGGGAGCGCTCCTTCGCGGTGCTGCGGGCCGAGCGCCCGGTGAGCTGGCATCCCCCGGTCGAGGACGCGCTCATGCCCGATCCGGCGGATCCGGGCTACTGGGCGGTCACCCGTCGCGCGGACATCGTCACGGTGAGCCGCAGCAACGAGGTGTTCCTGTCCGGCAACGGCGTGATGTTCGAGAACATCCCGGTGGAGTTGCTCGAGGCGTCGCAGTCCTTCCTGGCGATGGATCCGCCGCGGCACACCAAGCTGCGCAAGCTCGCCCACGCCGCCTTCACCCCCAGGCAGGTCCGCCGCATCGAGGAATCGATCCAGGCGAACGCAAAAACCATCGTCGAAGAGCTCCGGGCCGCGGGCAGCGGCGCCGATTTCGTCGACCTCTGCGCCAAGGAGCTGCCCATCCGCACGCTGTCGGACATGGTCGGGATCCCGGAATCCGAGCGGCAGCGCATGGCACACGCCACCGACGCCATGGTGTCCTGGGCCGACCCCGCCTACCTCGAGGGTCGGCACCCCATGGGGGTGCTGTTCGAGAACCAGACGTATGTGCATCAGGTCGCCGGCACGCTGGCCGCCGAGCGCCGCGAGCATCCCGGCGACGACCTGTTCAGCAGCCTGGTGAATGCCGAGGTGGACGGGGACCGGCTGACCGACGCCGACGTGGCGGCGTTCTTCGTGTTGCTCTCGGTGGCGGGCAACGACACCACCCGCCAGACCATCAGCCACGCGATGAAGGCCCTCACCGACTTTCCCGAGCAGCGGGCCTGGCTGCGCGAGGACTTCGACAACCGCATCGGCACCGCCGTCGAGGAGTTCGTCCGGTGGGCCACTCCGGTCATGACGTTCCGCCGCACGGCGGCAACGGATTTCGAACTCGGCGGCCAGAAGATCGCGGCGGGGGAGAAGGTGGTGATGTTTTACGCGTCCGGCAACCGGGACGAAGAGGCGTTCGACCATCCGGAGCGTTTCGATCTGAGCCGGAACCCCAACCCTCACGTCGGCTTTGGCGGGGGCGGGCTGCACTTCTGCCTCGGTGCCCACGTGGCCCGGGCGCAACTGCGGGCAGTGTTCGGTGAGTTGCTGCGCCAGTTGCCGGACATCCAGGCGGGCGAGCCGACCTACGTGGCGGGCAACTTTGTCCACGCCGTCCGCAGCATGCCGTGCACGTTCTAGCGCGCCGCCGTCGGGGACAACTCGTCGACTAGCAACGTCAACAGCTCGGAGCACCCGCCGTCGACCTTCACGGTGGCCAGGTCGTCGCCGCGGGTTGGGCCGCGGTTGACGATGGCGATCGGGATGCCCAGCGCGGCGGCGTGGCGCACGAACCGGTAGCCGGAGAACACCGTCAGCGACGAGCCGGCGACCAGTAGCGCGTCCGCCTCGTCGATCAACGAATATGCCTTAGTGACAACGTCTTTGGGGACGCTCTCGCCGAAGTAGACGATGTCGGGCTTGAGCATGCCGCCGCAGCGCGGGCAGTCGAGGTAGCGGAACGACGCGGTGTCGGCGACGACGGCGTCGGCGTCGGGGGCCACCGCCAGCCCGCCCACCGCCTCGGCGCGCTCGACGAACCCCGGGTTGAGCGCCTCGAGTTGTTCGGCGAGCGCGGCGCGGCTCATCCCGTACCGGCAACTCAGGCAGACCACCCGCGCGTAGGTGCCGTGCAGGTTGACGACGTTTCGGCTGCCGGCCTTGGTGTGCAGCAGGTCGACGTTCTGGGTGATCACCCCGGTCACCACCGCGGCGCGCTCGAGCGCGGCCAGCGCGCGGTGCCCGGCGTTGGGTGCGGTGTCGTCCATGTGCCGCCACCCGACGTGGTTGCGCGCCCAGTACCGCTGCCGGAACAGCGGATCCGAGGTGAACTGGCCGATGGTCATGGGGTTGCTCGGCGGCGAATCGGGGCCGCGGTAGTCGGGGATGCCCGAGTCGGTGGACATCCCGGCACCGGTCAGGACCGCGACCCGGCGGCCGGCGAGCAGCACGACGAGTTCCGGCGATTCCGCGCGGCTGGGGGTCACCCGTTCGAGGGTACCGAGCTAACCCAGGCAGTCGGCCGCCGTCGTGAGCTCGGCGGACATGTTCTGCTGCATCATCTTCAGGGCCGCCTTGCCCAGATCGGCGTCGATGTGGGCGATGGCGTCGGTCGGGATCACGACGGGGAAGTGGCGCACGTAGGCGTCGAGCGCGGTGTAGAGGATGCACTGCTCGGTGACCTGGCCGGTGAGGATCAACCGCTTGGTCTCCAGACGACCGAGCAGATAGGCCAGCGCCGTCGCGTAGAAGGCGCTGTGCCGGACCTTCGTCATCACCCGGCAGCCTTCGCCCGGCACGATCGGCTTGATCAGGTCGGGCCGCGCCCCATCCAGCGCGGATCCGACGATGTCGGAGAACTGCGCGGTGAAATCGCCGTAGTTGTCGTTGACGTACACCACGTCAACGCCGTCGGCCTTCCGCGCGCGGCGGATCAGGTCGGCGAGCGGGTCCATGATTTTCTCGACATTGGGTATCAGATCCTCAGCGTCGGGATGCTGATACGTGTTCATCATGTCGACCACTACGACAGCGGTATCGCTCATGCCGTTGGGGATACCCGGCGGCGACGAGTCGACAACCGTCGGAGGACAATGGGAGGGTCATGGACTTTTACAACGCCTACCATCAGGGCTTTGTCCGCGTCGCGGCCTGCACGCAGCACACCGAGCTCGGCGATCCGGCGGCCAACGCCGAGTCGGTGCTGCGGTTGGCCGGCCAATGCCATGACGACGGCGTCGCCGTGGCCGTCTTCCCGGAGCTGACCCTGTCGGGGTACTCCATCGAGGACATCGTCCTGCAGGACCTCCTGCTCGACGACGTCGAAGCCGCCGTCAAGGACGTCGTCACCGGGTCGGCCGACCTGCTGCCCGTGTTGGTCGTCGGCGCCCCGCTGCGCTACCGGCATCGCATCTACAACACCGCGGTGGTCATCCACCGCGGCGAGGTGCTCGGCGTCGCGCCCAAGTCGTACCTGCCCACCTATCGCGAGTTCTACGAGCGCCGCCAGATCGCGCCCGGCAACGACGAGCGCGGCACCATCCGCATCGGCGACCTCGATGCCCCGTTCGGTCCCGATCTGCTGTTCGCCGCGTCCGATCTGCCGGGCTTGGTGTTGCACGTCGAAATCTGCGAGGACATGTTCGTCCCGATCCCACCCAGCGCCGAGGCGGCGCTGGCGGGGGCGACGGTGCTGGCCAATCTCTCCGGGAGCCCGATCACGATCGGGCGCGCCGAGGACCGGTGCCTGCTGGCGCGCTCGGCGTCGTCGCGGTGCCTGGCCGCCTACGTGTACGCCGCCGCGGGGGAGGGCGAATCGACGACCGACCTGGCCTGGGACGGCCAGACCATGGTCTGGGAGAACGGCGTGCTGCTCGCCTCCTCCGAGCGCTTCCCCAAGGGGGAGCGCCGCAGCGTCGCCGACGTCGACCTCGAGCTGCTCCGCTCGGAACGGCTGCGGATGGGCACCTTCGACGACAACCGGCGCCACCACCGGACGACGGCGGAGTCGTTCCGGCGCATCGAGTTCCGGCTCGATCCTCCCGCGGGTGACATCGGACTGCGCCGCGAGATCGAGCGCTTCCCGTTCGTGCCGGCCGATCCGCAACGGCTGGAACAGGATTGCTACGAGGCCTACAACATTCAGGTCTCGGGGCTCGAGCAGCGGCTGCGCGCGCTGGACTATCCGAAGGTGGTCATCGGGATTTCCGGTGGACTGGATTCGACCCACGCGCTGATCGTGGCCGCCCGCGCGATGGACCGCGAGGAACGGCCGCGCAGCGACATCCTGGCGTTCACGCTGCCCGGCTTCGCGACCGGAGATCGCACCAAGCGCAACGCGATCGAGCTGTGCCGCGCGCTGGGTGTCACCTTCTCCGAGATCGACATCACCGAGACCGCGCAGCTGATGCTCAAGGAGATCGACCACCCGTTCTCGCGCGGCGAGAAGGTCTACGACGTCACCTTCGAGAACGTCCAGGCCGGACTGCGCACCGATTACCTGTTCCGGCTGGCCAACCAGCGCGGCGGGATCGTGCTGGGCACCGGTGACCTCTCGGAGCTGGGGTTGGGCTGGTCGACGTACGGGGTCGGCGACCAGATGTCGCACTACAACGTCAACGGCGGGGTCCCCAAGACGCTGATCCAGCACCTGATCCGGTGGGTGATTTCGTCGGGCCAGTTCGAATCCGACGTGTGCGAGGTGCTGCAGTCGGTGTTGGACACCGAGATCACGCCGGAGCTCGTTCCGAGCGGCGAGGAGGAAGAGCTGCAGAGCAGCGAGGCCAAGGTCGGCCCCTTTGCCCTGCAGGACTTCTCGCTGTTCCATGTGCTGCGGTTCGGGTTCCGGCCGTCGAAGATCGCGTTCCTGGCGTGGCACGCGTGGAGCGACCCCGAGCAGGGCAACTGGCCGACGGGATTCCCCGAGGACAAGCGACCGTCGTACTCGCTCAAGGAGATCCGGCACTGGCTGGGAGTGTTCGTGCAGCGGTTCTACTCGTTCAGCCAGTTCAAGCGCTCGGCCCTGCCCAACGGCCCCAAGGTGTCACATGGCGGCGCGCTGTCGCCGCGCGGCGACTGGCGCGCCCCCTCGGACATGTCGGCGCGGATCTGGCTCGACGAGATCGAGCGCGAGGTGCCGGAGGACTAGGCAGGGCCGGACGCGGTTACGCCTTCGCGCGGCGCCAGCCTTGGTATTGCAGTTCCGCGAACAGCAGCGTGTAGGCGCCGGCCGCCAGGTTCAACACGATGCCGGCCGAGGTCAACGGGAAGACATCCGCGAGCACGAGTACGACGGCGGCCACCGTGTACAACAGATTGGCGATGATGACTCCCATGCCGGCGCGGCGTACCGCCGGCAAGGCGGCCAGCCCGAACACGACCACCCCGTAGGCGATCAAGAACGCGGCCATGCCGTACTCGAACGCCTTCGTGGTGCCCGAGAGTTCGGCGAGCCAGCCGGCCACCGGGATGCCGGCCACGCCGACCAGTCCGCTGATGGCGGCGTCGGCACGCATGGTGAAGCGAAGCAACCCGTCGCGAGTTGCTGTGCGGTCAATGGTGGTGGCGGACATTGGTTTCCTTTCTCGAAGGTTGACACCGGTCAGGCTGCTCGGAAACCACTGCCAAATCGACGTCACGCGCTGCCAGCTACTGCCAACCGCAGGTCAGCGCCGGGTGGGATGTGCCGACAAAGTCGTAACGCGCAGCTGCTGGACACCCCGATCGGCGCCGCCCTGCTCCGCGCCGCGTTAACGAACGAGCCCGACCCCCGGCACGAATCGACCCACCCTGGCGGCGTAGGCGCGATAGGCGTCGCCGTGCGTCCGCAGCAGGTACGGCTCCTCGACGCGCCGGACCTGGACCTCGATCGTGGCGATCAGCAGGATAAGACCCGCCAACGCAACGACATTGGGCGTCACCAGCGCGATTCCGAAGCCGAAGGTGAACATCGCGGTATAGATCGGGTTGCGGATGCGGCCGAACACGCCGGTGTGCACCAGCGTCGTGGTCTCCCTCGGGTCCACCCCGATCCGCCAGGAATCACCCATCTCGAGTTGCGCGTACACCGTCGCGGCGATGCCGGCCGTTGCCACCACGATGCCCACGGCCTGGATCCACGCCTCGTCCAGCACGCCGACGGGCTCAACGACCCTGGCCTCCTGCAGGATTGGGGCGCAGAGCGCCACCGCGAGCGCGACCACGAAGCCGACCCCGGCCAGGCGTTCCAGTGCGCCACCGGTACGGATGCCGCGAAAGCCGGTCGAGCCGGTCCGCCGATACTGCAGCCAACTGCGCCAGCCGAATCCGAGCAGTCCGAATATCGCGAAGAGCACCAAGGCCATGTCGGCGGCGGCTGTCGCCGGCATGCAGGCTCCCATGACCGCAGGCATCGCAGCGAGGGTACCTCAATCGCTTTGGTCGGGAAAAGCGTCCCGCACCGCGGTGTCGATCGCGTCCGCGCCCGGGGCGCAGTCGCCGGCGCCGGCAACCACGGTCGCCAGCGCGCCCGCGGCGCAGGCACGCCGCAGCGCGGCCAGCCGCTCGGCCCCGGAAGCCGGGTTGGCACCGTCGCCGCGCGGCCAGCTCGCGGCCAGCACCCCGGCGAACACGTCGCCCGCGCCGGTGGTGTCAACGGCTTCGACCGCCGGCGCCGGTACGACGAAATCGCCGTCTTCCCCGACATAGCGCGCGCCGCGCGCACCCAGGGTGATCGCCAAGTGGGCCGCCCGCCACGGCCAGGATTGGGCCTCGGCTTCGTTGGCGATCACCACGTCCGCAGTAGCCGCGAGCTCGGCCAATCGGCTTGGGTCCCGGCCCGCGGGTGAGGCGTTGACGATGACCGCCGCCCCCGCCGAGCGGGCTTCGCGCGCCGCCGCCACCGCCGTCGGCACCGGAATCTCCAACTGCGTCAAAAGCACGTCGCAGGTGGCGATCGCCCGGCACGCGTGGACGGCGGCCGGGGTCAACCGCCCGTTGGCGCCCGGCGCGACGACGATGGTGTTCTCGGCGCGGGAGTCGACCACGATGACGGCCGTGCCGCTCGGCCCCGTAACCTCGATCGCCCCGTCCAGCCCAACGCCGTTGGCCCGCAGGTGGGCCCGCAACGCCGCCGCGGCCGCGTCGTCGCCGAGCGCGCCCACGAACTGCACGCGCGCGCCCGCGCGCGCCGCCGCCACGGCCTGGTTGGCGCCCTTGCCGCCGGGCGAGGAGGTCAGCGACGAGGCCAACACCGTCTGACCCGGCCGCGGCAGGGCGTCGACGTCGAACGTCAGGTCCATGTTCACGCTGCCGACAACACAGACCCGCGCCATGATGCCGACGTTAGTCGGGCCGCAATTCGGACGGGCGACGCCCGCCGGGAACCGCAATACGACCATTTCTGGCCGAACCCCAAGCCGGGTTGGGCATTTTGCCGCTGATCCTTCGCGGCATTCGCCAATATCGTGATCTCCGCGCGTTAGTCTGCTGCGTGATCGGTGCTTAATCCGGTCGGAAGGAGGGGGAAAGGCGAATGACGTTGACCGAGCCGAAAATGGCCGAACCGGCGTCGGAAAACACGCCGGAAACCGCCCCTGAATCCGGGTCGCCCGAAAGGCCGCGCCGGGGTGCGCGCCGGCCGCTGGTGTGGCACCGCTTCCGCTTCGGCATCCAGTCCAAGATCCTCATCGCGATGCTCCTGTCGGGCATCCTCGGCGTGTCGGTGATCGGGCTCATCGGAGCCATATCCGGCCGCAACGCGCTGCGACAGGTCGAGTCCGAGCGGCTGATCGAGTTGCGCGAGTCGCAGAAGAGGCAGGTCCAAGCGCTGTTCCGGGAGGTGACGAATTCCCTGATCGTCTACAGCAGCGGATTCAGCATCAACGAGGCCACCGCGGCGTTGACGGCGGGCTTCAACCAATTGGGAAGTTCCACGATCACCCCCGCCCAGCAGCAGGAGCTGGTCAACTACTACCAGAATCAGATGATCGCGCCGATCAAACGGATCAACGGCAACGACATCGACCTCAACGCGGTGCTGCCGACGTCCCCGTCGCAGAAATACGTGCAGGCGTATTACACCGCGCCCCCGAGGCCGACCGCCGACTCGTTGCCCGTCGAGGACGCCGGCGACGGCAGCGCATGGTCGGCGGCCAACGCGCGCTTCGATTTCTACATGCGCTCCATCGTCACCCGCTTCGATTATCGCGACGCGCTGCTGCTCGACATGCAGGGCAACGTCGTCTACTCGGTCCGGAAGGGCCCCGACCTCGGGACCAACATCCTCACCGGGCCCTACCGCGAATCGAAGCTGCACGACGCGTACGACAAGGCGCTGCGCTCCAACGACGTGGATTTCGTCTGGATCACCGACTTTCAGCCGTATCAGCCGGCGCTCGACGCGCCCACGGCGTGGGTGGTCTCGCCGGTCGGCATGAACGGCAAGATGGACGGGGTCATGGCCCTTCCGGTACCGATCGGCAAGATCAACGACATCATGACCGCCAACAAGCACTGGCAAGCCGCCGGCATGGGCACCGCGACCGAGACCTATCTCGCCGGCGCCGACGGCCTGATGCGTTCGGACTCACGGGAATTCCTGGAGAACCCACAGGAATACAAGCGGGACGCCATCGCCGCCGGCACGGCACCCGACGTCGTGGAAAAGGCGATCCGGCTGGGCGGCACGACGCTGGTGCAGCCCGTCGACACCGCGGGTCTTCGCGCCGCCAAGCGCGGGGAGTCCGGCACCGTGAGCTCCGTCGATTACACCGGCAACAAGGAATTGGAAGCCTATGCCCCCCTGGACATTCCCAATTCCGACCTGCACTGGTCGATCCTGGCCACGCGGGACGACTCGGACGCATTTGCGCGGCTGGGCAGGTTCAGCAAGACACTCGTGATCGCGGTCACCGCGCTGGTGTTCGTGATCAGCGTCGCCTCGATGCTGATCGCGGGGACGGCGATGCGGCCGGTCCGGCGGCTGGAGGAGGGCACCCGCAAGATCAGCTCCGGCGACTACGACGTCAACATTCCGGTGCTGGCCCGCGACGAAATCGGCGATCTCACCGCGGCTTTCAACGAGATGAGCCGTAACCTCGCGATCAAGGAAGAGCTGCTCAACGAGCAGCGCAACGAAAACAACCGCCTCCTGCTGGCGTTGATGCCGGAGTCGATCGTCCAGCGGTATCGCGAGGGCGAGGCGACCATCGCCCAGAAGCACCAGGACGTCGCGATCATCTTTGCCGACATCGCTGGGCTGGACGAGCTTTCCAACGATCTTTCCGGCGACGAACTGGTAGGGATCGTCGACGAGCTGTTCAGGCAATTCGATTCGGCCGCGGAAACCCTTGGCGTCGAACGGATCCGGACATTCCACAACGGTTACCTCGCCACCTGCGGGGTGATCACGCCGCGGTTGGACAGCATTCACCGAACCGTTGATTTCGCCGTCGAGATGCGCCGCATCATCGAGCGGTTCAACAGCCAGACCGGCCACGAGTTGGGCCTTCGGGTCGGCATCAACACCGGCAACGTCATCAGCGGGCTGGTGGGCCGATCGAGCCTCGTCTACGACATGTGGGGCGCCGCGGTGAGCCTGGCCTCCCAGATGCACAGGGGCGCACCGCAACCCGGCATCTACGTCAGCACACCGGTGTACGAAGCGATGCGCGATGTGCGGCAGTTCACGCCCGCGGGCACCATCTCGGTGGGCGGAACCGAGCAGGCCATGTACCGGTTGTCGGAGCGATGATGAACGCCTGGAACTCCTCGTGGTTCTACTGGGCGATCGGCATCGCGATCGGCTTCCCGGTCGGGCTGATATTTCTGACTGAGCTGCACCACACGCTGGTCCGCCGGAACAGCCGCGTGGCCAGGCAGGTCGGCCTGCTGCGCAACTACCTGCTGCCCCTCGTCGCGCTCTTGCTGCTGCTCGTCAAGGCGTCACAGATTCCGGCCGGAGAGGTGCCGGTGCGGCTCCTCACCACGGTGTTCGGCTTTTTGGTGCTGGTGCTGATGCTGTCCGGGCTCAACGCCACCGTGTTCGAAGGCGCGCCCGAAGAGAGTTGGCGGGCGCGCATGCCGGCCATCTTCCTCGACGTCGCGCGGTTCGCGCTGATCGGCGTCGGGCTGGTTCTGATCCTGTCGTATATCTGGGGGGTCCGGGTCGGCGGCCTGTTCACCGCGCTGGGCGTCACGTCGGTCGTCATCGGCCTGATGCTGCAGAACTCCGTCGGCCAGATCGTGTCGGGCTTGTTCATGCTTTTCGAGCAGCCGTTCCGGATCAACGATTGGCTGGACACCGGCACGGCGCGGGGGCGCGTCATCGAGGTGAACTGGCGCGCCGTGCACATCGACACCGGCAGCGGAATGCGGGTCACACCGAACTCGGTGCTGGCCACGACGGCCTTCACCAACCTGAGCCGTCCGGCGGGCTCCCACAAACTGGCGATGACGACCACGTTTTCGCCCGCCGACCCGCCCGACCGGGTGTGCGCCATGCTGTCGCGCGTCGCCCTCGGTCTGCCCCAGCTCAAGGCCGACGCGGTGCCGCGTTCGGTGCCCCTCGGCGGCGGCGAATACCGCACCTCCATCGGGCTGGCCTCACCCGCCGACGATGGTGCCGCCAAAGCCACCTTCCTGCGCTGGGTCTGGTACGCCGCGCGGCGGGAAGACCTGCACCTGGACAACAGCGACGACGACTACTCGAGCCCCGAACGGGTGGAGAAGGCGCTGCGCACGGTGGTGGCGCCGGCGTTGCGGCTGAACGCCGACGAACAGCGGTCGCTGCATTCGTGCGCGAAACTCGTGCGATACGGCGCCGACGAAACCGTGGAGTACGCCGGTCAGATTCCGAGCGGAATGACGTTTCTGGTCGAGGGCCGCGTGCAGCTGACCGCCACGGCCGACGACGGGTCGATCGTGCCGATCAGCACGCTGCTCGAGGGCTCGTTCCTGGGGCTGACCGCGCTGACCCGCCAGCCGAACATGGCGAGCGCGTACGCGCTCGATGAGGTGACCGCGCTGGAGATCGATCGCGAACACATCGAGCACCTGGTGACGCGTGAACCGTTGCTGCTGCAGAACTTCGGCCACATCCTCGAAGAGCGGCAGAGCAAAGTGCGGCAGGCGCGGCGCGGCGAGCGGGTCGCGTGAGCCGCCCGCTCTGAACTGGCCCGCTAAGTACCGTTACCCTGGATAAATGAGTCTGCAAGCTCCAACGCGCCCTGACTTGCGCCGGGAGGTCCACGACGCCGCGCGCCGCGCCCGGGTCGCCGCCCGCGCGCTGGCGTTGTTGCCGACCGTCGCCAAGGACGCGGCGCTGCAGTCGGCGGCCGACGCGATAGGCGCCCACACCGAGCGGATCCTGGCGGCCAACGCCGAAGACCTCGACGCCGCCCGGGCCGCCGGCACACCGACCGCGATGCTCGACCGGTTGGCGCTGGACCACAAGCGCGTCGACGGAATCGCCGCCGGCCTGCGTCAGGTCGCGGGGCTGCCGGACCCGGTCGGCGAGGTGCTGCGGGGCTACACCCTGCCCAACGGGCTGCACCTGCGCCAGCAGCGGGTTCCGCTCGGGGTGGTCGGCATGATCTACGAGGGCCGGCCCAACGTCACCGTCGACGCGTTCGGGTTGGCGCTCAAGTCCGGCAACGCGGTGCTGCTGCGCGGCAGCTCGTCGGCGGCGAAGTCCAATCAGACGCTCGTCGACGTCTTGCGCGGGTCGCTGATCAGCGAGGACTTGCCCGCCGACGCGGTTCAGCTCCTCTCGGCCGCCGATCGGTCCACGGTGACCCACCTAATCCAGGCGCGCGGCCTGGTCGACGTGGTCATCCCGCGCGGCGGTGCCAGCCTGATCGACGCGGTGGTGCGCGACGCGCGGGTGCCCACCATCGAGACCGGTGTCGGCAACTGCCACGTGTACGTGCACGAGTCCGCCGACCTGGACGTGGCGCAACGGATCCTGCTGAACTCCAAGACCCGTCGGCCCAGCGTCTGTAACGCCGCCGAGACACTGCTGGTCGATGCCGCGATCGCGGGGACGGCCATGCCCAGGCTGGTGGCCGCCTTGGAGGACGCCGGGGTGACGGTTCATCTCGACGCGGACGAGGCCGACCTGCGCCGCGAGTACCTGTCGATGGACATCGCGGTGGCCGTCGTCGACGGCGTCGACGCGGCGATCGCCCACATCAACGAGTACGGCACCGGGCACACCGAGGCCATCGTGACGACGAATATGGCTGCGGCTCAACGGTTCAGCGACGGAGTCGACGCGGCCGCGGTGATGGTGAACGCGTCCACGGCCTTCACCGACGGCGAGCAGTTCGGTTTTGGCGCCGAGATCGGCATTTCCACGCAGAAGTTGCATGCCCGCGGCCCGATGGGGTTGCCCGAACTGACCTCGACCAAGTGGATCGCGTGGGGAGACGGGCAGACCCGCCCGGCCTGACGCCCCGCCCAACGCCTTAGGAGAACCGAGATCGTGAGTGTGCCCGCCCGGCCGGCGCCGCTGTTCGCCGACATCGACGACGTCTCGCGGCGGTTGGCCGAGACCGGCTACCTGCCCGACACCGCCACCGCGACGGCGGTGTTCCTGGCCGACCGGCTCGGCAAGCCGCTGCTGGTGGAGGGACCGGCCGGCGTCGGCAAGACCGAGCTGGCCCGCGCCATCGCCCAGGCCACCGGCTCGGGACTGGTGCGCCTGCAGTGCTACGAGGGCGTCGACGAGGCCCGCGCGCTGTACGAGTGGAACCACGCCAAGCAGATCCTGCGCATCCAGGCCGGCTCGGGCGACTGGGACCAGACCAAGGACGACGTGTTCAGCGAGGAGTTCCTGCTGCAGCGCCCGCTGCTGACGGCCATCCGCCGCACGGACCCGACGGTGCTGCTGATCGACGAGACCGACAAGGCCGACATCGAGATCGAGGGCCTGCTGCTGGAGGTGCTGTCCGACTTCGCGGTGACGGTCCCGGAACTGGGCACCATCACCGCCGAGCGGACACCGCTGGTGGTGCTGACCTCCAACGCGACCCGGGAACTGTCCGAGGCGCTCAAGCGTCGTTGCCTGTTCCTGCACATCGACTTCCCGACCCCCGATCTGGAGCGCCGCATCCTGTTGTCCCGGGTCCCCGAGCTGCCCGCGCACCTGGCCGAGGAGCTGGTGCGCATCATCGGCGTGCTGCGCGGGATGCAGCTGAAGAAGGTGCCGTCCATCGCCGAGACCATCGACTGGGGCCGCACCCTGCTCGCGCTGGGCCTGGACACCATCGACGACGCGGTGGTCGCCCAGACACTCGGCGTGGTGCTCAAGCATCAATCCGATCAGCAGCGCGCCGCCGGCGAGCTCCGGCTGAACTAGGCACGCACCGATGGCCGCCCGCCGCATCCGCCCCAGCCGCCCGCTCGCCCCGCACGGGTTGCCGGGGCATTTGGTCGGCTTCGTGGAAGCGCTTCGCGCAAGCGGGATTTCGGTGGGGCCGTCGGAGACGGTGGACGCCGGCCGGGTGATGGCGACGCTGGGCCTGGCCGATCGTGAGGTGCTGCGGGAGGGCATCGCGTGCGCGGTGCTGCGCCGCCCCGATCACCGCGAGACCTACGACGCCATGTTCGACCTGTGGTTCCCCGCCGCGCTGGGCGCACGGGCCGTGGTCACCGACGCGGAGCCCGGCGAGGCGCAAGACGGCTCGCTTCCGCCCGACGACGTCGAGGCGATGCGCCAGATGCTGCTGGACCTGCTCACCGAAAATCCCGAGCTGGCGGACATGGACGAGCGCCTGGTCGCGATGATCGCGCGGATCGTGGAGGCCTACGGCAAATACAGTTCCAGCCGGGGGCCGTCGTTCTCGTCGTACCAGGCGCTCAAGGCGATGGCGCTGGACGAACTGGAGGGCAAGCTGCTGGCCGGGCTGCTCGCGCCGTACGGTGACGAGCCCACGCCCACCCAGGAGCAGATCGCCAAAGCGCTGGCGGCCCAGCGGATCACGCAGCTGCGCAAGATGGTCGACGCCGAGACCAAGCGGCGCACCGCCGAGCAGCTCGGCCGCGACCACGTCCAGATGTACGGCATCCCACAGCTTTCGGAGAACGTCGAGTTCCTGCGCGCCTCCGGCGAACAGCTGCGCCAGATGCAACGGGTGGTGGCGCCGCTGGCCCGCACCCTGGCGACCCGGCTGGCGGCCCGCCGGCGGCGCTCCCGGGCCGGGACCATCGACCTGCGCAAGACGCTGCGCAAGTCCATGTCCACCGGCGGGGTGCCGATCGACGTGGTGCTGGCCAAGCCCCGCCCGGCCCGGCCGGAACTCGTTGTGCTGTGCGATGTTTCGGGCTCGGTCGCCGGGTTCAGCCACTTCACCCTGCTGCTGGTGCACGCCCTGCGGCAGCAGTTCTCGCGAGTTCGGGTCTTCGCGTTCATCGACACGACCGACGAGGTCACCCACATGTTCGGCCCGGAAGCCGACCTGGCCGTGGCGATCCAGCGGATCACCCGGGAGGCCGGCGTGTACAGCCGTGACGGGCACTCCGACTACGGCAATGCGTTCGTCTCGTTCCTGCAGGCCCACCCGAACGCGCTGTCGCCGCGCAGCTCGCTGCTGGTGCTCGGGGACGGGCGCACCAACTACCGCGACCCGGCCATCGATGTGCTGGTGGACATGGTGACCGCCAGCCGCCACGCGCACTGGCTGAACCCCGAGCCCAAGCACCTGTGGGGCAGCGGCGACTCGGCCGTGCCGCGCTACCAAGAGGTCATCACGATGCACGAATGCCGGTCGGCCAAGCAGCTGGCGGCGGTGATCGACCAGCTGCTGCCGGTCTGACAGCGCGTCGGCCCGCTGAGCTGGGGAATCAGCGCCCGGTCTGACCTCAAGTAAGCTGGCAAATCGTGCAAAAGCAGCTGCGCCGGCTCGGGGTGATGGGCGGGACGTTCGATCCCATCCATTACGGCCACCTGGTGGCCGCCAGCGAGGTCGCCGACCTGTTCGACTTGGACCAGGTGGTCTTCGTGCCCAGCGGTCAGCCGTGGCAGAAGAGCCGCAACGTTTCCGCGGCCGAGGACCGTTACCTGATGACGGTGATCGCCACCGCGTCCAATCCGCGGTTTTCGGTGAGCCGCGTCGACATCGACCGCGCCGGGCCCACCTACACCCGGGACACCCTTGCCGACCTGCACGCGCTCAACCCCGAAGCGCAGCTGTACTTCATCACGGGCGCCGACGCGCTCGAGTCGATCCTGTCGTGGCAGGGCTGGGAGGAGCTGTTCGGGTTGGCGCGCTTCATCGGCGTCAGCCGGCCCGGATACGAGCTGCGCCGCGAACACGTCACCGGCGTGCTGGGCGAGCTGACCGAGGACGCGCTGACCCTCGTCGAGGTCCCGGCGCTGGCGATCTCGTCGACCGACTGCCGCCGGCGTGCCGAGGAGGGCCGCCCGCTGTGGTACCTGATGCCCGACGGTGTCGTGCAATACGTTTCGAAGCGCCGGCTGTACCGCGCGACCGAAGGAACCGGGCGCCCAACGACTTTCGCGGCGGGAAACAACGCATGAGCGCCACCAGGGAAGCCATCGACATGGCCACCGTGGCGGCCGCCGCGGCCGCCTCGAAACTGGCCGACGACGTGCTCGTCATCGACGTCTCGGGCCAGCTGGTGATCACGGACTGCTTCGTCATCGCCTCGGCGTCCAACGAGCGGCAGGTCAACGCGATCGTCGACGAGGTCGAGGAGAAGATGCGCAAGGCGGGCTACCGCCCGGCGCGGCGCGAGGGCGCCCGCGAAGGGCGCTGGACGCTGCTCGACTACCGCGACATCGTCGTGCACATCCAGCACCAGGACGACCGCAACTTCTACGCGCTGGACCGGCTGTGGGGCGACTGCCCGGTGATCTCGGTGGACCTGGACGACCCGGAAGGTCCCGCAGACTCGGCGAGCGCGCGATGAGGATCCGCCGCCTGGTGATGCTCCGGCACGGCCAAACCGACTTCAACGCCGGCAGCCGCATGCAGGGACAGCTGGACTCCGCGCTCACCGAACTCGGTCGCGCCCAGGCGGTCGCCGCCGCCGAGGTGCTGGGCAAGCTGCCGCCGTTGCTGATCGTTTCGTCGGACCTGCATCGCGCCTACGACACCGCGGTCACGCTGGGGGAGCGGACCGGGTTGACGGTGCGGGTGGACCCGCGGTTGCGCGAGACCCATCTGGGCGACTGGCAGGGACTGACGCACACCGAGGTCGACGCGCAGGCCCCCGGCGCGCGACTGGCCTGGCGCGACGACGCCAGGTGGGCGCCGCACGGCGGGGAAAGCAGGGTCGATGTGGCCGCGCGAAGCGTGCCGGTGGTCGCCGAGCTGGTGGCCGGCGAGCCGGAATGGGGTGACCCCGCCGGGCCGGACCGACCCGTGGTGCTGGTGGCGCACGGGGGGCTGATCGCCGCCCTGTCCGCGGCGTTGCTCAAGCTGCCGGTCGACAACTGGCCGATTCTGGGCGGCATGGGCAACGCCAGTTGGGCTCAACTGAGTGGGCATGCCGGTGACTCGGATGTCGATTTCGGCAGCATCCGGTGGCGCCTCGACGTGTGGAACGCTTCCGCGCAGGTTGCCAACGATGTCCTCTGACGCGCGCGCGAGGCCCACCCTGCTGGTGTTCGCCGACTCCCTTTCCTACTACGGGCCCACCGGCGGCTTGCCCGCCGACGATCCCCGCATCTGGCCCAATATCGTTGCCACGCAACTAGGTTGGGATGTCGAGCTGATCGGCCGCATCGGCTGGACCTGTCGCGACGTCTGGTGGGCGGCGACGCAGGACCCGCGGGCGTGGGCGGCGCTGCCCCGGGCGGGCGCGGTGATCTTCGCGACCGGTGGGATGGATTCGCTGCCGTCGGTGCTGCCGACCGCGGTGCGCGAGCTGATCCGCTATGTGCGCCCACCGTGGCTGCGGCGCTGGGTCCGCGACGGCTACGCGTGGCTGCAGCCCCGGCTCTCGCCGGTGGCCCGGTCGGCGCTGCCGCCGCACCTGAGCGCCGAATACCTCGAACAGACCCGCGGCGCAATCGATTTCAACCGCCCTGGCATTCCCATCGTCGCGTCGCTGCCGTCGGTGCACATCGCCGAGACATACGGCAAGGCTCACCACGGCCGCGCGGGAACGGTGGCCGCCATCACCGAATGGGCGCAGCAACACGATGTCCCGCTGGTGGATCTCAAAGCCGCTGTGGCAGAACAGGTCATGAGTGGGCGCGGCAACCCCGACGGCATCCACTGGAATTTCGAAGCCCACCAGGCGGTCGCCGAGCTGATGCTCAAGGCCCTGGCCGAAGCCGGCGTACCCCAAGAGAAACCGCGCGGGTAGCGGCAATGCCTGTCGTGGTGGTGACCGATGCGTCGTCGCGCCTGCCCGCCGATCTGCTCGAAAAGTGGGACATTCGCGTGGTTCCGTTGCACATCTTGCTCGACGGCCGCGACCTGCGCGACGGCTTCGACGACATTCCCGACGACATCTACCAACAGCACGCGACCACCGCCGCGGCCACCCCGGCCGAACTGGCCAACGCGTATCAGCAGGCGCTGGCGGACAGCGGCGGCGACGGCGTGGTGGCGGTGCACCTTTCCTCGGCGCTGTCCGGAACCTACGGTGCCGCCCAACGGACCGCGGCCGACCTCGACGCGAACGTGCGCGTCGTCGACTCGCGGTCGGCCGCGATGGGCACGGGGTTCGTGGCGCTGGCCGCCGCGCGCGCCGCCGCCGACGGCGCCGACCTGGGCGCCGTCGCGGGAGCGGCGACGTCGGCGGTGTCGCGCGGCCACGCGTTCGTGGTGGTGCACCGGCTGGACAACCTGCGCCGCAGCGGCCGGATCGGCGGGGCCAAGGCGTGGCTGGGGACCGCGCTGGCGCTCAAGCCGCTGTTGCGCATCGATGACGGCAAACTCGTTCTCGCCCAACGGGTGCGGACCGTGACCCACGCGACCGCGGCGATGATCGACCGGGTCTGCGAGGTCGTCGGCGAGGGCTCCGCGGCGCTGGCCGTGCAACACGTGGCCAACCCGGAGGGCGCGAACGACGTGGCGGCGGAGCTGGCGCGGCGGCTGCCGGCGTGCGAGCCGGCGATCGTCAGCCCGCTGGGGCCGGTGCTCGGGCTGCACGTCGGCCCGGGGGCCGTCGCGGTGTGCCTGGACCTAGCTCCTGGCGGCTGACGCCACCGGCGCCGCGACGGCGGGGCGGCCGTAGTCGCCGCGCGGGTGGACGACGAGCGGCCACCAGAACCAGCGTCCGAGCAGGGTGGCGATCGACGGCATCAGCAGGGTGCGCACGATCAGGGTGTCGAGCAGCAGGCCGATGCACACGGTGGACCCGAACTGCCCCAGCACCCGTAGGTCGCTGCCGAGCATCGACGCCATGGTGAAGGCGAACACCAGGCCCGCGGCCGTCACCACCCCGCCGGTGCCGGCCATCGACCGGATGATGCCCGTCTTGAGCCCGTGATGGATTTCCTCTTTGAACCGTGAGACCAGCAGCAGGTTGTAGTCCGACCCGACGGCCAGCAGGATGATGACCGACAGCGCCATCACGATCCAGTGGATCCTGATGCCGAACAGGTCCTGCCAAATCAGCACCGACAGCCCGAACGAGGCGGCGATCGAACTGGCCGCGGTGCCGACGATCACCAGCGCGGCGACCACGCTGCGGGTGAGCAGCAGCATGATCATGAAGATCAGCGTCAGGGCCGACACCACGGCGATCATCAGGTCGTATTTCTCGCCGTCGGCCATGTCCCTGAACGTCGCGGCGGTTCCGCCGAGATACACCCGGGCATCCGACAGCGAGGACTGTTTCAACGCCTCCTGGGCGGCGGTGCGTTCGGCGTCGACCCGCGCGATGCCGTCCGGCGTCATCGGATCGCCCTGATGGGTGATGAAGAACCGGGCCGACTTGCCGTCCGGCGACAGGAACATGCGCAGGCCCGTCTGGAAATCCGGGTTGTCGAAGGCCTCCGGTGGCAGGTAGAAGAAGTCGTCGTTCTTGGACTGATCGAAGCTTTGCCCCATCACGATGGCGGTGTTGCTCATCGCCTCCATCTGGTCGATCATCGCCTTGAACGTCTGGTAGAGCGTCAGCGTGATGCCCCTGGTGTTCTTCAGCGTCGAGATCAGTACGGGGAACAGTGCATTCAGGTCGTGGGTGGCCTTGGCGGTGTGTGCGATATCGGCGGTGAGGTAGTGGAACTGCTCGGCGAGCTGGTCGAAGCCGTCGAAGGTGTCGAAGAGGGACCGTATGCCGATGCACAACGGGATGTCGTAGCAGTGCCGCTCCCAGTAGAAGTAGCTACGTACCGGCCGGAAGGTGTCGTCGAAATCCGCGATGTGGTCGCGCAACTTGTCGGTGATCTGTGAGGTCACCTCGGTGGTCTTCGCGCTGTCGTCGGCGGCGTTGGCCAGGTCCAGCGACACCTCGTACTGGCGTTGCGTGGTGTCGATCTGAGTCTGCAGGTCGTCGGCCATCCTGAGGATGTCGGCGATGCGGTCCTTGAGGAAACTCATGTTCTGCATCGTCGTCTGACTCTGGATGCTGTTCTGGAACGGAATCGAGCTGTGCTGAATCGGGATTCCCAGCGGCCGGGTGATGTCCTGGACCATGGCGATGCCCTGCGTGCGCATCTCGTTCTTCGCCACCCGGTCCAACACCAGCATGTCGGCCGGGTTTCGCATGTCGTGGTCGGACTCGACCATCAACAGGTCGGGGTTCATCCGCGCCTCGGAGAAATGCCGATTCGCCGCCTCTTGGCCTTGGTTGGACGGGGCTGACAACGGCAGGTAATGCCGGTCGTTGTAGCTCGTGTGGTAGCTCGGCAGGGCGATCATGCCGACCAGCACGATCGCGCCGCTCACGGCCAAAATCGGTGCGGGCCAACGCACTACGGCGGTGCCCACCCGCCGCCACAGCCGACCGCGCTTGGTCTGCCTTTCGAAGAGGTGAAAGCGACTGCCGACGAAGACGACCGCGGGGCCCAGCGTGAGCCCGGCCGCGACCACCACCAGCATGCCGATCGCCACGGGTGCGCCCATGGTGTTGAACCAGGGCAGCCGCGAAAAACTCAGGCAATACGTCGCCCCGGCGATCGTCAGGCCCGACCCCAGGACGACGGGAGCGACACCCTTGAATGTGGTGTAGTACGCGCTTTCCCGGTCCTCGCCGGAGGCCAATGCCTCTTGATAGCGCCCGACGAGGAAGATGCCGTAGTCGGTCCCGGCGGCGATCGCAAGCATGGTGAGGATGTTCGCGGCGAAGGTCGTGAGCCCGAATGCGTTGTGATAAGCCAGGACCGCGACGACCCCGCGCGAACACGCCAGCGCGACAAGGGTCATGAACAGCTGCACGAGCGTGGTGACGACGGACCGGTAGACCAGCAGCAGCATGATCGCGATGGCGCCCAGCGTGAACAGCGTGATCTTCGCCAGGCTGGCGTTGCCGATGATGTGCATGTCGTCAGACAGCGCGGCGGGTCCGGTGACGTAGGCCTTCACGCCGGGGGGCGCCTTGTTCTCGTCGATCACCTTGCGGACGGCGTCCACGGACTCGTTGGCCTGCGTTGTGCCCTGATTACCGGCAAGGTTGATCTGCACATAGGCGGACTTGGCGTCGGCGCTCTGAGCGCCGGCCGCCGTCAGCCGGTCACCCCAGAAGTCCTGGATGTGCTCGATGTGCTTGGGGTCTTGGCGGAGCTGTCGAATCAGGTTGTCGTAGTAGTGGTGTGCATCGGGGCCGAGGGGTTGCTGGCCCTCCAGCACGATCATCACCGTGCTGTTGGAATCGAATTCGCGGAAGTTGTGGCCCATCCGCATCATCGCCTTCATCGACGGCGCGTCCAGCGGTGCCATCGGCGCCGAGTGCGCCTCGCCGACCTTTTCCAGCGTGGGAACGATGACGTTCACCAACACGGTGACGGCCACCCAGCCCAAAATGATCGGTATCGCGAAGATGCGGATCGCGTGGGAGAGATAGGGCCGGTGGCCGCGATCCGCCATGCTGGGCTTGGTCGTGATCGGGCCTGTGTCCGCCGCGCTCGCGTCGCGGTCGGCCTTGTCGATGTCGGTCATGCGGACTTCACCAGGCAGAAGGTCTGGGCGTTGTGGCCGTCGGAATTCTGGCTATCGCGGACGACGCCGTCCACGGTGATCTTGCAGCTGATTCGGCTGCCGTCGCTTTGCGCCATGACGTTGGCGCTCACCGAGGGAAGCGTGGTGGAGATGGTCGTCGACCAGGGCAGCGGGGCGTTGTTGATCTGGTGGGTGTTGGCGTTCTCGTCCCAGTAGTTGATGTTCGCGGTGGACCCGGGCGGGCCGGAGATGTCGTAGACGACGACCTTCGGATTGAACTGCACGATCTCGATTCCCTTGCCCGCGTTCGCGTTGAGGTCCTCGGACCCGAAAATTTTGTGCAGCCGCGACACCACCAAGGCCGAGACGCCGAGCACGACCACCAACACCACAGGAATCCACGCTCGCCTGAGCGTCCGGGCTAGGGCCTTCATACCTTGACCGCCTTCCGCTCGCCCCCGCGGACCACCGCCGCCGACAACGCCGGTTGCCGATACATTGCTCAGCTAAGCATCGTAGACCTAGTGCACGGAACCGTTCCTCCGGGTATGTGCCCTTGGGGCGGCCAGCACGGCGTCAGTGCGCCACCCGTCCCGTGACCGGCGGCAGATCGGCGAGCGTGACTATCCCCGGCCTGGCGGCGACGACGGCCGGGACCGCATTGGTCACCGGCATGGCGGTGTAGATCATCCCCAGTCCCATGAACCCGGGCTCCGTCCAATCCTTCGGCGGCAGGCAGTGCAGGACGGTGCGCATGTTGGGTAAGCCGAAAACCTGGATGACGTGGCCGTGCTCGAGCGGTTTGGGCGGGACCACGTGGCTGCCCATGGTCCAGTTGAACCCGACGCTGACGACGTTGCGCTCGCCTTCCCAGCCGCGGTGGTAGCCGTAGACGCTGCCGACCGTTCCCTCGGGGATCTTCATGAAGCCCAGATCCGAGTCGGCGGTGGCGGCGGTGAACGTAACGTCGAACGTCATCTTGTCCAGTTGGGCGCCGATCGCGTCGGCCATCATCGCGGCCGATTCCGCGAAGACCTCGCTTTCCCGGCGCACGCTGTCCGCCAGTCCCGGGGTAGCGGGGTCTTGCGAGAACCCCATCGCCGTTTGCGTTTCCGCCGACTCGTAGGTCGAGCAGTCCACCGACTCGGTGATGCGGATCTCGTCGACGCGCTCGCACGACGCGGACAGCACCATCCCGACCATGTTCGTCATCCCGGGGTGCGCTCCGCTGCCGAAGATCGTCGAACCGCCGCGTTCGCAGGCGTCCTGGATGCGCTTGCGATCCTCCTGAGTCTGCTTGCCGCCCGTGATCCACGCGGCGCTGGTGCACACGTTGACGCCCGACTCCAGGAGGCGCACCAGTTCGTCGACGTTCGGCCACAACGGGTTGTAGCAACAGGCGTCGGGTCGAAGCGCCAGCAACGCATCGACGTCATTGGTGGCCTTGATCCCGGTCGGCTCGGGCCACCCGGACAGCTCGGCGGCGTCCACGCCGACCTTTTCGGCGCCGTGCGCGTACACCCCGACCAGTTCCATGTCCGGCCGGCCGATGATGGCGTGCAGCGACCGCCGCCCGATGTTGCCGGTCGTCCACTGGATCACCCGGAAGGGACGGTCTGCGCTGGTCGTGCTCATCGAGGGGCTCCTTTGCCGGTGCGAGTGGACTCATTATGTTCAACCAGGCCCACGCGCACGGCGGCCGGGCGTCCCGGTCGACGGGAGGCCGGCCCGGTTCTCACGCGGATTCGGTGTAGGCGTCCAACCGGGTGAATTGGTCCCGCCGGTACTGCTCGGCACAGGCCGCGCGCCGGATCTTGCCGCTCGTCGTGGTGGGAATCGACCCGGGCGGCACCAGGACGAGGTCCCCGACATTCACGCCGTGCGCGTTGGAGATCGCGGAGGTGACGTCGCGTTTGATGCAGGTGAGCCAGTGCCTAATGTCCTGGGCGTCCTCTTGGGAATGGCCTCGCTTCTTGAGCTCGACGACGGCGACCAGCTCCTCGGTGCTGCTGACCGGAACCGATAACGCGGCGACCCGACCGCCCGTGATCTCTTGGACGGTCGCCTCGATGTCCTCGGGGTAGTGGTTGCGTCCACGGATGATCAGCAGATCCTTGATGCGGCCGACGATGAACAGGTCACCCTCGAAGATGAAACCCAGGTCGCCGGTCTTCAGCCAAGGTCCTTCGGGCGTGCCCGGCGACGGGTCGGCGAGCGTGGCGCCGAAGCAGCGCTGCTCCTCCGGCGGTTTGCCCCAGTAGCCGTCGGCGACATTGGGGCCATGCACCCAGATCTCGCCCACCAGGCCCTGCGCGCATTCGCGGTTGGTGTCGGAGTCGACGATCCGCAGCGTGGGCGATTGCGGCGCTTTGTATTTGACCAGCGCGGTGCCGGTCCCTTCCGCGCATCGCCGCGCGCGGCCGGCGGACAGCTCGTCAATGTCGAATGCAACCGCGCTCGATGACTCATTCCAGGTGCCCGCCGTCACAAAGACGGTCGCCTCGGCCAAACCATACGAGGGACGCATCATATGGTCGCGAAAGTTGAAGTGGGCGAACCGGTCAACGAAACGGTGCAGTGTGGCCGGCTCGACGCGTTCGGCACCGCTGATGATGCCCAGCACCTCGCCGAGGTCGAGCCCGGCCAGGTCGGCGTCGGTTGTCTTGCGGGCGGCCAGATCGAAGGCGAAGTTGGGCGCCGCCGACCAGGCATGAGGATTCTCTGCCAGAGATCGCACCCACCGCGCCGGCCGCTCCAGGAACGAAACCGGACTTGTCAGCTCGCCGCGATAGCCGCCCAGGATCGGCGCGCAAATTCCCAGCACCAAGCCCATGTCGTGGTAGAAGGGCAACCACGACACGATCGTGGTATCCGAGGGTGCTTTGACGTTGGAATCCGCGAAGAAGCTGCGCATCAGCTGCTCGAAATTCACCTGGAGATTGCGATGCGAGACGATGACTCCGGTCGGCGCCCGGGTCGAACCCGAGCTGTACTGCAGATACGCGATGCTGGGCAAGTCGGCTGTCCGAACGCTCGTTCCGCGATCCGCGTCGAGGTTGATGGAATCCATTTCGATGATTTTGGGAATGGTGTCCAGGCGCGCTTCGTCGACGTATTTGACGATGTCTTCCGCCACCGCGGACGTCGTGAGAACCACCGAGGGCGCCGTATCGGAAAGGACCGCGCTCACCCGCTCATGGCTCGAGCCCCTGTGCGGCAAGAGCAGCGGGACGGCGATCAGCCCGGCCTGCATGGATCCCAGGAATGCCTCGACGTAGTCGAGGGATTGGGGAGCCAGGATCACCGCCCTGTCTCCGACCGACCCGTGCAGGCTGAGCTCGCGTGCCGCATTGAGCGTTCGGCGGGACAGCTGCGACCACGTCAGGCTCTGGGGAACTCCGGCCCAATCGTCGGCGTAATCGGTAAACGTGTACGCCACATCGTGGGGGCGCAGGCTGGCGCGTCCGTGCAACATCGACAGGATCGTTGATTGAGACATGGGGGTTACATCACGTCCGTACTAGTTCGTCGACTCCGATGGAGTCAGTGATCGGCCTGTAATGCGCTGTGCGACAACACGGACATGGCTCCGGCGAGGATCTGCGAGAACGGGTCCGCGCCGCCGCCGAACGTCGCCTGGTTGGCCGGCGCGGTGACCTCCGCCGGATCGAAGCCGTGCACCGGGTCCACCTGAACCGGAGCGGTCGACGGGTCGTCGTTTCGCGAATAGCCCGCGTTCACCCTGGGGATGAGGATCGCGTCGAGTTTGTTCAGCGTGTCCTCCGGGATCCCGATGTATTTCAGCGGCATGACCAGCGGCAGGTGCTTCTCCGGCACCATGATCGTGGTGTCTTTAGCGCCCCGGGAGTTGATCGTCGTCCTGATGTTCTGCGGTGGCACCATGCTCCGGTTCGTGAAGGCCACCGCGGTGTGGCCGGTGGCCAGGCCCATCAGCGTGTTGGCGAAGGCGAACAGGTTGTCCGGCCGGTCGGGGAAGTCCGCGATCGAGTCGTACGCGGCCACGAA
Organism: Mycobacterium sp. 1081908.1; assembly: GCF_001673535.1. Lineage (GTDB taxonomy): Bacteria > Actinomycetota > Actinomycetes > Mycobacteriales > Mycobacteriaceae > Mycobacterium. Next base: position 48,447 of record NZ_LZLY01000057.1, read on the forward strand.
CCTGTTGGTGTCGTACTGGCTCTCGTAGGGCGGCGGCATGGTGTAGTCGAGCGCGGGAACGGTGCTGCCGACCGGGAACACGGCGGTCAGGAAACTCTGGCCGAAGGCGTGATGTCCGATCGGGTCGCCGAACGTGGCGAAGTTCAGCGTGTCCGGCGGGGGAGCGGTCGGGTCAGTCGCCAGCCGCGCCTGCGCGCCGTCGACCACGAACCCGCCCTCGGACAGGCCGATCGCCGTCCCCGGGCGACCGCTTTTGATCGCGGCGACAAGGTTGTCCACTCCCGCGTCGACCGACTCGCCGACGCTGGGGCCGTCCAGACCCAGACCCGGGATGATCTCGTCGCCGGCCTTGCCGATTCCCGGGAAGAGCCGCCCGAGCACGTGGCCCTGCACCTGCCCCGCCGGGTAGTCGACGATCTTGCGCTGCTGGCCGGGGAACCATTGGGCGCCTTCCTGGCGGATGTACTCGTCGTAAGGGATGCCGAGAACGTGGGCGCCGCCGAGGGCGTACGCCGTCTGGTCGCCCGGCGCCCCCGGCGTCGGCGGTCCGCCGATGGGCGTGTCGTCGGCCGACGCCGCCCCGACGCCGAAATACACTGTGGCGCCGACAGTTACCAGCGCGGTAGCCCTTGCGAGTGTTTTGTTCATCCCTGCCCCCGACCGCTCTGCTTGTCTAGTTTCACATACATCACGTGCGCCTGCTAACCGATTTGGGGCTCCGCGCGCGCGACCGCCGATCGCCGCGCCGGCACCCGCGACGGCCACCAGTTCGCCCGCCCGAACAGCGCCGCGATGGCCGGCACCGTGATGGTGCGCACCAGGAAGGTGTCCAGCAAAATTCCCACCCCGATCACGAAACCGCCCTGCACCACGGTGCCGATGCTGGAGAACAACAGACCGGCCATCGAGGCCGCGAAGATCAGACCCGCCGCGGTGATCACGCCGCCCGTCGAACTCAGAGTGCGGATGATGCCGTAACGCACGCTGTTCGGGGACTCGTCACGCATTCGCGAGACGAGCAGCATGTTGTAGTCCGCGCCGACGGCGACGAGCACCACGAATGCCAGTGGGGGCACGCTCCAATGCAAGTGCTGGCCCAGCACGAACTGGAAGAACACCACGCCGATGCCCACGGCCGACAGATACGAAACGACCACGGACGCAACCAGATAGAGCGGCGCGACGATCGCGCGTAGCAGCGCGATCAGGGTCAGGAGCACGACGAGCAGGGTCACGGCGATGATGAAGCGGATGTCGTGCTGGTAGTAGTCGCGGGTGTCCTTCAGCCCGACGGTGTATCCCGCCATCGAAACCTTGGCGTCCGACAGGGTGGTGTTGGGTTGGGCTCCCCGAGCGGTCGCGGTGATCGCGTTGACCTGATCCATGGCCTCGGTGCTGAACGGGTTGAGCTTGGTCTGAACCAAATACCGCACCGAGTGGCCGTCCGGCGAGATGAAGACCTTGGCGGCCTCCTGGAACTCCTTGAGATGCAGCAGTTGGGACGGGATATTGAACCCGGCCATCGCCGGTTGTGCCGCGTCGTGTTTGAGCGACAGCAAAAACGCGGCTGACTCACTGAGCCCGGCACCCAGCTTCTTGACCTGTTCGACGAGTTGGGCCACCGCGTCGGCCACCTGCCGGCTCCCGCCCGCGAACCGGTCGGCGCCGTTTTGCAGGGTGTTGAGGTTCGACTGCAGGCCGCCGGGCTGGTCCATCCCCATGGTGCGCAGCACGTTGGTGAGCTTGCCGACCGCACTCCGCAGGCGGTCCGTCGACGCCTTCAGGGTCTGTTTGTCCGGATAAGCCTGCAGTTGGTGGGACAGGTCGTTGATCGCGTCGAGGTCCGCCTGGTCACGCGAGCCGACCAGCTGCTCAAACGTCCCGCGGGTGGCGCTGCACGACGGATCGGCGTCGCAGACGGGGTTGCCCTGCAGCGCCGCCAGCACCGGGCCGATCCAGGCGAACATGTTCTTGGCGGCCGAGAAGTTCCAGCCCATGGCATTGGTCAACGAGTTGACGTGGTCGACGAGCTGGGCCGCGATGTCGACCTCTTTGACCAGCGTGTCGCCGCTGTATTGGTTCTTCGTCGAGGAAAACGCGTTTTCCAGTTCCTGCACGCTGGCGGCGAGCTGGCTGACCTGGCCGCGGACGTCGCCGAGGCTGTCGGCCAGCGTGCCGGCGCCTTCGACCAGCCGGTTGAGGTCGTTTGTGTGCTCGTTGATCAGGGTGGACCCGCCCGCCAGAAAGCTGCCGATGGCGCCCGCCTGATAGGTGGCTCGGAATTGTTCCGGCACGTTTCCGGTCGGGCGGGTGATGCCGCTGATCGCGGCGATATTCGGCAGTTGGCTGACGCGGTCTGCCATCTGTTCCAGGTCGGCGAGGGCCTGCGGCGTGCGAAGGTCATGCGGCGATTGGACGAGGATGTACTCCGGAATCGATTGGTTCACGGGGAAGTGACGATCCAGCGCGGCATACCCGATGGAGCTCGGGGCCGAAGGCCGCAGGGCTTTGCGGTCGTCGTAGTTGTAGCGCACCAGGCCTGCGCAACTGGCCAGGATGATCAGCACCAACACGCTGGCAACCAGGTGGGCCTTCGGCCGGCGCACGATGCGGATGCCCGAACGCCGCCAGAACCGGGCGGTCAGTTCGCGCCGCGGCTTGACCCAGCCGCGCGGCCCGGCGAGCACCAGGATCGCCGGCAGCAGCGTCATCGCTGCGAGGAATGCCACGCCGATCCCGATCGCCGACGACACGCCCACCGTTTCGAACACGCCCATCCGGGCGAAGCTGATCAGCAGGAAGGTGAGTCCCACGGTGGTGGCGGATGCGGTGATCACTTTCCCGATCGAGATCATCGCCCTCTTGACCGCCTGGTCGTAATCCGCGCCGGTCCGCAGATAGTCGTGATAGCGGCTGGTGAGAAAGACCGCGTAATCCGTTCCAGCGCCGGCCATGATCGCGCTGAGAAACACGATGGACTGGTTCGAGACACCCGAGCCGGTCAGCTGGGAGTAGCCCGCCACCAGCGCCTGGGCGATCACCAGCGACAGCCCGATCGTGATCAACGGCAGCAGCATGGTGACCGCGCTGCGGTACACCACCAGCAGAACGATCAGCACCAGCACGGAGATCGCCAGCTCGATCGGCAGCCGATCCCGATTGCCCGCCACCGTGAGGTCGGCGACGGTAGCCGCGGGGCCGGTGATGTTCGCGGTGAGGTGCGCCCCGGTCGGGGCCTGCTCCAAGGAGCGTTTGACGATGTCGCCGATCCGGTTGAAGGCCGCGTAGGACTGCGGAGTGCCCAACTCGCCCGCGACGCCGACCGGCAGCACCCACGCCTTGTGATCCTGGCTGGTCACGACCGAACGCAGGGGCGGCGTGCTGACGAAATCCTGCAGCATCACGACGTCGCGCGGGTCCGCGCGCAAAGCGTCGACCAGCTTGCGGTACCCGGCCTCGTCGGCGGGGCCGAGCCCTTTGTCGTCGGTCAGGACCACCAACAGGAGGTCTTCCGAGGCCGACTCGTGAAACGCCTCGGTCATCTTCCGCGCGGTGACGCTCGACGGCGCATCGCTGGGCAGGATCGCCAGCGGATGCTTCTGGGCCATTTCGTTGAGGGAGGGGAGGGTCAGCGGCAGGGCGACCGCAATCGCGACCCACAGCCCGATCACCGCCCAGGGCCACCGCACCACAAAATCGGCTAGCCGACGCATATTGGCCTCACCTCAAACCACAATTTCGCACTCGGAACTAGGCAACCCGTCCCCAATGCCCGCTGTCGGCGACCCGCGCGCATACCGACTTCATTGCTTCCATGTAGCGGGTGACCGATTTCTGGGCGACCGGATTGTCGGGGTACATGATCGCCATCGCGGTGCCCTCCCCGTACCGGAACACATAGATGGTCAGTTGATACGAAAAGCGGCCGTCGGAATAGATTCCCAAATTGTTCGCATAACCCAGGTCGGCCGCGGCGAGGACGGCGTTGAGCGGTGCGGCCCCGCCATGCAAGAAGTTCGAGACCGGAAAATTCGGCTCCGGCCAGTTCAGCCACGGCGCCAATTCCAGCACGCGGTAATACGGCACCCTCGCCAGGTCCAGACCCGAATCGAAAGAGGCCTGCGCCGCCCACGCGGCATCGGCGAACGAGGCCGCGGCGATCGGCACGGTGATCGGGACCAGGCCGGTGAACCAACCCTGCGTCATGAAGTTATCCGTGGTCCGGCGGGTGTCCCTGGGGGTCAGGCCGTAGTACGTGAGGGCCCCCGTGAACTCGTGCTCTACCAGGGCAAAGCAGGCGAACAGGCCGCCGATGAAGCGCGCGCCGACCGCCGTGCAGGCCGATTCAAAGCGCTCGGTCTGTCCCGGGTCCATCAGGAATTCGGAGAGCAACTCGCTGTTGCTCGGCTCCGTCGGATCACCCAGCGGGAGCGGAAATTCGGGAAAGCCGCCGTTGTTGTTCTCGGCGAAGTCGATCCAGGCGCGCACCTGCGGCGAATCCAGGGTCAACGCCGACGTGTACTGGCGCTCGCGCGAGCAGAAATCGTTGAAGCTGCCGGCCTCGGGAAGCGCAAGGGGTTCACCGCCGCCGCTCAACGCCGCATACATCCCGTTGGCCTCGAGCATCGTGGTGCCAATCAACGTGGCGTCGCCGTGGACATGGTCCATGGCGACAAAGAAAGTAAAGTGACCGTCGTTTCGGACGATTCCGAAGGTGAAGCAGCCCCACTCCAGCGGATTGGGAATGGCCACGAGATGGGCGCGTATTTCTTCAACCGTCATCGGGCCGTGATCGATCGGCGTGAATTCGATATCGGCGGGGTCGGTGAGGGTGTGCCTGACGAACTGTCCATCCTCGGTGGGTTCGAACCAGCTGCGGAACGTGTCATGGCGGCGCAGGTAGGCGTTGAGCGCCTGATCCATGGCCGAAATGTCGCACTGGCCGGGAACTTCGCAGGTCGCGATGATCTGCCGCGAGAAGTCGAGTCCGGCGGCGGTCCTTTCGTGATAGTTGCGCAGATGCTGGCCCTGCATGTAGCTGACCGGCACCGAACTGACCGGCGCTTGGCGGGCCTTCTCCAGGGCCGCGGCGGTCGGATGCCAGGAGATGACCTGTCCCGCGGTTGGCGTCCAATCCCCGAGTGAGCCGATCCTGATTTTCCCGATGCGCAATCTGTTCTCCCCAGTTTCACGGCGGCACTTCGGGCCCCGCCGGTAGCGAGACCCAAGATAGCCCCTCGCGCAGCGACCGTCCCCCACATGCGCAGATCCGGGCGCAACAGCTCGCCGGCCCGGCCCGCGGCGGTGTGACCGAACGCCTTTTCGGGACCGTCGATCCGGGCGCGGCCGGCCCCCGCCGCGACAACACGTGCGCGTCGCGGCGCCGCGAATCCACCGGTGCTTGTAATACTGGTCTGCGGCGGTGATTCGGCTGCGGCAACCCGGCCTGGATGTGTAGATTCGCGATGACGGTCGCTGTAAGGCAGTACCCGGGGGGGTTCTGCCAGCTCTGGTCCTGGGTGTGTGCAGTGAGCGGCCTAGGACGTGGTTCGAAGAAACCACGGCTCCGGCGCCGCGAGGGCCCGCGGGCATCAAATTTTCCGGTCGAAACGGGGAGGACAACCGCATGAAATCCGTCGAAGACCCGATGGAGCGGGCGTTGGCTTCCTCGGGTTTCGCGATCGTCGGTTACGCGGCGCGTTTTCCGGGTGCGGCGGATGCGGACGAATTCTGGCGGGTGCTGGCCGAAGGCCGGGATGCGATATCGGACGTGCCCCAGGACCGGTGGGATGCCGACGAATTCTTCGATCCGGATCCCGATGTGCCCGGGAAGGTCGTGACCCGTCGGGCGGGCTTCGTCGATGACGTCACGGGATTCGACGCGCCGTTCTTCGGCATGTCGGCGCGCGAGGTCAGGTTGATGGACCCGCAGCATCGGCTGCTGCTGGAGACGGCGTGGCGGGCGGTTGAGCATTCGGGCACCGCGCCAACGGCTTTGGCGAACTCCAACACCGGCGTGTTCGTCGGTTTGGCCACCCATGACTACCTTGGGATGGCTTCCGGCGAGCTGGCTTACCCCGAGATCGAAGCCTATATGGCAATCGGGACGTCGAACGCCGCGGCAGCGGGCCGGATCAGCTATCGGATGGGGCTGCAGGGCCCCTCGGTCGCCGTCGACACGGCCTGCAGTTCGTCGTTGGTGGCGATCCATCAGGCGTGCCAGGCGCTGCGCTTGGGGGAATGCGATCTCGCGCTGGCCGGCGGCGCGAACGTCATGCTCACCCCGGCGACCATGATCACCTTCTCCCACGCGCACATGCTCGCGCCCGACGGCAGGTGCAAGACCTTCGACGCGGCCGCCGACGGCTACGTGCGCGGCGAGGGTTGCGGTGTCATCGTCGTCAAGCGGCTCGAGGACGCGATCCGCGACGGTGACCGCATCAGGGCCGTGATTCGGGGCAGCGCGATCAACCAGGACGGCGCGTCGGGTGGCCTGACCGTGCCGAACGGCATTGCGCAGCAAAGGGTTATTGCCGAGGCGCTGAAGCGCGCCGGCATCGCCCCGGGCGACGTCGGCTACCTGGAGGCGCACGGGACGGGGACGTCGCTGGGCGATCCGATCGAGGCGCAGGCCGCGGGCGCGGTGTTCGGCGAGGGACGCGACCCCAGCCGGCCGCTGTTGATCGGTTCGGTCAAAACGAATATCGGCCATCTGGAGGCCGCCGCGGGGATCGCGGGCGTGATCAAGGTCATCCTGTCGCTCGAGCACGAGTTGCTGCCGCAGCACCTGCACTTTCGCACTCCGTCGCCGCACATTCCGTGGGAACGGCTTGCGGTGCAGGTCGTGCAGGAGGCCACCGCCTGGGAGCGCGACGGCCGGCCCCGCATCGCGGGAGTCAGCTCGTTCGGCTTCGCCGGGACCAACGCGCACGTCGTCATCGAAGAGGCTCCGGTGGCGCCCGCTGACGTCACGGCGACGCCGGTTCCGGGCGATCGGCGGTTCAGCGTGCTTGCGCTCTCGGCGCGCACGCCCGCCGCGCTGGTACAGACCGCCGATCAATACCGCACCTGGTTGAGCGCGCACCCGGAAGCCTCGCTGACCGACGTGTGCTTCACCGCCGGGGTGGGTCGCGCGCACTTCGAGCACCGGGCCGCGTTGGTGGTCGACTCGAAGGAATCCGCCACCGAGCTGCTCGGTGCGCTCGCGGACGACCGCCCCGCACCCGGCCTGCTGCGCGGGATATCCGACGACACGCCGAAGACCGCGTGGCTGTTCACCGGCCAAGGCAGCCAGTACCCGGGCATGGCCCGCGAGCTGTTCGACACCGAGCCGGTGTTCGCCGAGACGCTGACCCGCTGCGCGGCGGTGGTCGCCGACGTCCTCGAAAAACCGTTGCTGGACGTGATTTTCGATGTGGATGGCCCCGACAGCGAAGAGACGCTGCGGCAGACCTCCTACGCGCAGCCGGCCTTGTTCGCGGTCGAGATGGGCCTGGCCCGCCTCTGGCAGTCGTGGGGCTTCGAACCCGATGTGGTGCTGGGCCACAGCGTGGGCCAGTACGCGGCGGCCTGCGTCGCGGGCGTGTTCAGCCTCGAGGACGGAATGCTGCTGATGGCCGAGCGCGGCCGCCTGTTCGGCAGTCTGCCCGCGGGCGGTCGCATGGTCGCGGTGTTCGCCGCCGCCGAGCGGGTGGAGGGCCTCACCGACGAGTTCCCCAGCCTGTCGGTGGCCGCCTACAACGGCGCCAACACCGTGCTTTCTGGACCCGCGCAAGATCTGGACCAGGCGGTGGCCGGGCTGACGGCCGACGGGGTCCGCTGCGACTGGCTGGACACCAGCCACGCCTTCCACTCGGCGCTGCTGGATCCGATCCTCGACGACTTCGAGGCGTACGCGAACCGGTTCGATTTCGGCCCGCCGCAACGGATGTTGGTGTGCAACCGCACCGGCGCCGCTCTCGGCCGGAGCGTGAAACTCGATGGCGCCTATTGGCGTCGTCACGCGCGCCAACCGGTGGAATTCGCCAAGAGCGTGCGCACCCTCGCCGAGCTGAATTGCAAGGTGTTGCTGGAGATCGGCCCGCAGCCGGTGCTCACCGCCGCGGCCCTGCGGGCGTGGCCCGACCCGGGCACGGCGCCGCGGGCGATCGCCTCGTTGCGCCGAAACGCCGCGGACCACCGCCAGATCGGCGAAGCCCTCGCGGGCGCGTACGTCCTGGGACACCTACCCGACTTCGGCGCCGTCATCGGGCCGGCGCGCAAGGTCGACCTGCCGCCGTACCCGTTCCAGCATCGCGAGTACTGGTATCGCGACAACCGGGAGCGTCCCAACCAACAACAGAACACCGCCGCGAGCACCGAAACCATCCGGCTGCTCGAGGACGGCCGGATCGAGGAACTCGCCGCGCTGCTCGACGGTGCGAACGGCGACCGGCAGACGGTGAATGTGCTGACAAAGCTTGCCGCACAACACAACCAGCAGCGGGACACCCGGTCCATCGCGGACGACCGCTACGAGATCCGCTGGGAGACGTTAGCCGCCGAGGTCGCACGGGCCTCGGACGCGGAAGGCGGCGCGCGATCGGCGTGGCTGCTCATCTGCAACGATGCCGAGGCGGTTCGCCCGTTGGTCGACGTGCTGACCGCGCGTGGGCATCAGCACCGGATTCTCGGGTTGCCGGTGTCCGACGCCGACGAGGAACAGCTCGAGGCCGCGTTGCGCGCCGCCGAGGCGGACGAATCGACGCTGCGCATCCTGCACGTCGCGGCGCTGGACTCCGACACCGCGCCGTCTGCGCGGTCGCTGTTGCGGATGCAACACCGAATCCTGGCCGGGACACGGCGGCTCTTCCGCGCCGCGGTTTCCGCCGAACTGCGCACGCCCATCTGGGTGGTGACCCGCGGCGGCCAACGAGTCACCGACGCGGACACCGTGTCGCCGGATCAGAGCTGCCTATGGGGATTCGGTCGGGCCGCCGCGCTGGAGCACCCGCAGGTGTGGGGCGGGCTCGCGGACTTGCCGCTTGGCGGGGAAAACGAGGCCGACGAGTGGTCGCGGCTGATCGACCGGCTGACGGCGGCACCGCGCGACGCGGCCCTCCGGGAAGACCAAGTCGCGCTGCGTGACCGCGCGGTCTACGTTCCCCGCCTGGTTCGGCGGGCGGGCCGGCCGGCCGCCGCACCGCTGGCGCTGCGCGACGACGCAACCTATCTGGTGACCGGCGGACTCGGTTCGGTCGGACTGGAAATCGCCGGATATCTGGCCGCGCACGGCGCCCGGCACCTGGTGCTGACCGGCCGGCGCGCGCCCAGCGAGGCCGCCCAACACCGCGTCGACGCCATCGGCGAACAGCACGGCTGCGAAGTCCGGGTCATCGCGGCCGACGTCGCCGACGCGCACGACGTCGCGCGCCTGTTGGCCACCGTGCAGGCCGAGCTACCGCCGGTGGCGGGCATCGTGCACGCCGCGGGCGAGATCGGCACCACCCCGCTGCGCACCCTGGACGACGCCGAGGTCGATCGGGTGTTCGCCGGGAAGGTTTGGGGCGCTTGGAATTTGAGCGAGGCCGCCCTGGACACCTTCGGCATGCAGCTGGACTTCTTCGTGAGCACCTCCTCGATCGCCTCGGTGTGGGGCGGGTTCGGTCAGACCGCCTATGGCGCGGCCAACGCCTTCCTCGACGGGCAGGCCTGGCGACTGCGCGAGCACGGCGTCCCCGCGATCAGCGTCAACTTCGGGCCGTGGTCGGCGGGCATGGCCGACGCCGAGGCCCGTGCCCAACTGGATCGGCGCGGGGTCCGCACGCTGGCGCCCTCGGACGCGCTGGCGGGGATGGCCGAGCTCATGGCGGCTTCCTCCGCGCAGGGCGCAGCCAACGGGGTGGTGGCCCGGGTCGACTGGGCCCGCTTCCTGCCGCTCTACCAGCAGGCGGGACGGCGTTCATTGCTCGCCGAGCTGGAGCGCGAGGTGCCGGATTCCGTTGCCGCGCCGCTCTTGTCCCGGCCGTCCGGGCCGACTCGACTGGTCGAGCAGCTCACCAACGCGCCGGCGCAACAGCGCAAGAAGCTTCTCGTCGACTACCTGCGTGAGGCGGTGGCGGAGGTGACGCGGGTCGACGCGTCGGAGATCCGCGAAGACGCCGGATTCTTCGATCTCGGCATGGATTCGCTGATGGCCATCGAATTGCGGCAGCGTCTCGAGCACGGAGTGGGCAAGGAGATACCGGCGACCCTGGCGATGGACCACCCACGCCTGGTGGACGTGGCGGACTATCTGCTCGCCGACGTGCTCGGGATCGGCGAGCAGACGGAGAGCAAGCCCCGGCCGGCGGCGGCGGTGACGACGCGCACGGACGAGCCGATCGCGATCGTCGCGGTGGCGTGCCATTTCCCCGGCGCGCAGAATCCCGAAGCGTTCTGGGAGCTGTTGTCCGGCGGTGTCGATGCGATCCGGGAAATTCCGGAGGACCGATTCGACATCGACGAGTTCTACGACCCCGACCCGGAGACCCCGGGGAAGATCTACAGCCGCTTCGGCGGATTCCTCGACGAAATCGATGGATTCGATCCGGAATTCTTCGGCATTTCCCCGCGCGAGGCCGTGTGGATCGATCCGCAGCAGCGGCTGATGCTGGAAACGGTCTGGGAGGGCCTCGAACGGGCGGGGTACGCGCCGTCCTCCTTGCGCGGCAGCCGAAGCGGCATCTTCGTTGGCGTGGGCGCCAACGAGTATTCGCATCTGCTGTCCGCGGAGTCGGTCGAGAAGATCGAGCCCCACTTCATCACCGGCAACGCGCTGAACGCCATTTCGGGCCGGGTCGCGTTCGCGCTCGGACTGGAGGGGCCGGCGGTCGCGGTCGACACCGCGTGCAGCTCGTCGCTGGTGGCCGTCCATCAGGCCTGCCAGGCGCTGCACTCCGGTGACTGCGACCTGGCGTTGGCCGGCGGGGTGAACGTGTTGCTGAGCCCGGTGACCATCATCGCCGCGTCACGCGCCCGGATGCTTTCCCCCGTCGGGCGGTGCAAGACCTTCGACGCCTCCGCCGACGGCTATGTGCGCAGCGAAGGCTGCGGGATCCTGGTGCTAAAGAGGCTGAGCGACGCGGTGCGCGACGGCGATCGTGTTTGCGCGGTCATCCCGAGCAGCGCGGTCAATCAGGACGGCGCGTCCAGCGGCTTGACGGTGCCCAATGGTGGTGCGCAGCAACGGCTTATCAGTTCGGCGCTGGCCCGCGCCGGCCTCAGCGGCGGGGACGTCGACTACCTGGAGGCGCATGGGACGGGCACCGCGCTGGGTGATCCGATCGAGGTACAGGCGGCGGGGGCCGTCTTCGGGGCGGCCCGCGACGCCGACCGGCCATTGCTGATGGGATCGGTCAAGACCAACATCGGCCACCTCGAGTCGGCGTCCGGGGTCGCCGGCCTGATCAAGGTCGTGCTGTCGCTGCAGCACGAGATGCTGCCGCAGAGCCTGCACTTCGAGACGCCGTCGCCGCACATCCCATGGGATTCGCTGCCGGTGCGGGTCGTGGACCGGGCAATTCCGTGGCAGGCCAACGGAAAACCGCGACGCGCCGGCGTCAGCTCCTTCGGGTTCACCGGCACCAACGCGCACGTGCTGATCGAGGAGGCGCCACCGCTCTCGGCGACCGCCGACGAATACTCGACAAGCGACGTCTTTCACGACGACACAGGGGCACCGGAGTCGGAGGCCGAGGAGGAGCCGGTCGAGGTGTTGCCGCTGTCCGCGCGGTCACCGGAGGCGCTGGTGGCGTTGGTGCAGCGGTACGGGGAATGGCTCAACGCCCACCCGAAGGTCGACATCGCCGACGTGTGCTTCACGGCCGGGGCCGGGCGTTCGCATTTCGAGCACCGGGCCGCGCTGGTCGTGGACTCGGTCCAGGGCGCCCGCGAGGTGCTGGCCGAGTTGGCCGAGAACCGGATGCGACCCGGAGTGGCGCGAGGCGAGTGCACCGACCGGCCGACGACGGCGTGGTTGTTCACCGGGCAGGGCAGCCAGTACCCGGGGATGGCGCGCGAGTTGTTCGACGCGGAGCCGGTTTTCGCGGAGACGGTGACCCGCTGCGCGGACGCGGTCGACGGGATGCTGCCGCGCCCGCTGCTCGAGGTGCTTTTCGCCACGGACCGGGAAACCGGCGGTGAGGCCGGAAAGATGCTGCGGCACACCTCTTTTGCGCAGCCCGCGCTTTTCGCCGTCGAGATGGGCCTGGCCCGGCTGTGGCAGTCGTGGGGCGTCGAGCCCGACGTGGTGCTGGGGCACAGTGTGGGCCAGTACGCGGCGGCGTGTGTGGCCGGCGTTTTCAGCCTTGAGGACGGGGCCCGGCTGATCGCCGAGCGCGGCCGGCTGTTCGGCAGCCTGCCCGACGGTGGCCGGATGGTGGCGGTGTTCGCCGACGCCAAGTACGTCGAGGAGATCGCCAACGACTTCGCCCGAGTGTCGGTCGCCGCCTACAACGGCCCGAACACGGTGCTCTCCGGACCCGGCGAGGACCTGGAACAGATCTTCGACCGGTGCGGCGGTGACGGGATCCGGTGCAGCTGGCTGGAAACCAGCCACGCGTTCCACTCGGAGCTGCTGGAGCCGGTGCTCGACGAATTCGAGTCGTACGCGGCGCGGTTGGAGTTCGGCGTGCCGACGTTGCCGCTCGTGTGCAACCGCACCGGAGCCGTGCTCACGGCGGAAACCCCGCTGGACGCGCAATATTGGCGGCGGCACTCCCGACAGCCGGTGCAGTTCGCCGAAAGCGTGCGCACCGTCGCGGCGCTGGGCTGCTTGGTGTTGATGGAGATCGGCCCGCAGCCGGTGCTGACCGGGGCCGCGGTGCAGGTTTGGCCGGAACATCTGGCCGCGCCGCGCGCGATCGTCTCGCTGCGCAAGGGCATCGGCGACCGGCGCCAGATCGCCGAAGCGGTGGCCGCGGCCTACGTCAGCGGCCACCGGCCCAGGTTCGCCGCGCTGCACCGTCAACCCCGCCGCAGGCTCGAACTGCCCACCTATCCGTTCCAGCGCCGTCACTTCTGGCCCAAGACCTCCGGGATCGCCGGCCTCGACGGCACGGGCGCCGGCGCGTCCGGAATCCTCGGTAGCGCAAAGGATCTCGCCTCCGGTGACTCGGTCTACACGAGTCGGCTGTCGGTCAAGTCGCAGCCATGGCTTTCCGACCACGTCATCTACGGCACCGTCGTCGTTCCCGGCGCGACGTACGCGGCGATGGCCCTCACCGCCGTCGGGCCGCCGGCGCGGGTACAGGACGTCTTCTTCTATGAGCCGATCATCCTGCCCGAGAAAGCTTCTCGCGAGGTGCAGCTGACCCTGCATCCGCTGGACGCAGGCGGCTGGAGCTTCCGCGTGCACAGCCGCCCCTACGGTGTCAGCGACGCCGAATGGTCGCTGAACGCCGACGGAACCGTCGTCAGCGGTGTCGCCGACGTCGAGGCGGAGCCCGCGGACTCGGCGGAGCCCGCGGCGGAATCCGTCGAGGCGGCGATCGAGCGGATGAGCCGGATGCGTCCGCAGCAGCTGTTCGAGACGTTCGCCGACATGGAGCTGGCCTGGGGGCCCAACTGGTCCGGTTCGCTGAAGTCGCTGTGGCTCGGTGAGGGCGAGGCGATCGGCGATATCAGCGTCGGCGAAGAACTCACCGAACACCTCGGAACCGAGCCGATGCATCCGGTGCTGATGGACCTGTGCACCGGCGTCGCCTTCCCGGCGTTCCCGGCGCTCCTCGCGGCCGAACAGGGCGTGAGCGATCTGTTCCTGCCGCTGCGATACGGCGCGGTGGAGCTGCGGGAGAAGATGCCTCGGCGGTTCTACTGCCGAGCGAAATGGCACACCAGTGGCCTCGACAGCGAAACCCAGGTCTTCGATCTCGACTTCGTCGATCGGGACGGCCGCCGCCTCGGCGGGATTCGCGAGTTCACGGTCAAGCGCGCGCCCCGGGAGGCGCTGTTGCGCGGGCTCGGCGGCGACGCCACCCGGCTGCTGTACACCCTGGGCTGGCACGAGGTGCCGGCCCCGCCGTCGAACGGTGACACCGAGGGCGCCGGAAACGTGACCGGCACCTGGCTGGTCGCCGGCTTCGACGAACTGGCGGCCGAACTGCCGGGCTGCATCGCATTCGACCCGAGCACGGATCCGGAGCCGGTGGGCCAGCTGTTGGCCCAGGCCAAGGAGCGCGGTCTGCCGTTCTCCGGGATCGTCTGGCGCAGCGCGGGTCCGGGCGCGGACGAGTCGGCAGCGCAGTCCGCCGCGCGCCTGGAGGCCCAGATCGCCCAGCTGCTCAGCGTCGTGCACGCCGCGCAGGCCGACGGGGCGGTCAAACTTCCCAACGGGCTGTGGATCATCACCGAACGCGGCGTGGCGACCGAATCCGGCGAGCCGGTCGACCCGGTGCAGGCCGCGCTGTGGGGCCTCGGGCGCACCATCGTCAACGAGGAACCGGCCCTGCGCTGCAGGCTGGTCGATTGCGACGGGTCGGCGCAGGCCGTGCACGCGCTGGCCGGTCTTCTCGGCACACCGATCGAGGAGCCCGAACTCGCCGTGCGGCAGGGCAAGTTCTTGGCGTCTCGGTTGCTGCAATGGTCGCGCAGCGGTCATCTCGCGGTGCCGCGGGCGGCCGATTACGTCCTGGCACCCACCGAACGCGGCGCCATCGACAACCTGCGCCTGACCGAGGCGGAAGTGCTGGCGCCGGACGACGGCTACGTGCAGGTCCGCGTGGAGGCCGCCGGGTTGAACTTCCGGGACGTGCTCAACGTGCTCGGCCTCTACCCGGGCGATCCCGGCCCGATCGGCGGCGACTTCGCCGGCGTCGTCACCCAATTGGGCGGCGGCGTCACCGGACTCGAGGTCGGCCAACGCGTCTTCGGGTTCATGCAGGGCGCGTTCGCCAGCCGGTTCAACGTGCCGGCCCAGCTGCTGGCGCCGATTCCCGACGGCCTGAGCGCGGTTGATGCGGCGACCATTCCCGCCGCGGCGCTGACGGCCCGGCTCGCGTTCGACTGGGCGCAGCTGAAGCCCGGCGACCGTGTGCTCATCCACGCCGCCAGCGGCGGTGTCGGATTGGCCGCCATCCAGATGGCGCAGCAGCACGGCGCGACCGTGTTCGCCACCGCCAGCACCTACAAGCGCGCGACGCTGCGCAAGCTGGGTGTGGAACACGTCTACGACTCGCGCAGCACGGATTTCGCCGACCAGATCCTCGCCGACACCGACGGCGCCGGGGTCGACGTGGTGCTCAACAGCCTGACCAACGAGGGGTTCGTCGAAGCGACCGTGCGGGCCACCGCACAGAATGGCCGGTTCGCCGAAATCGCCAAGCGCGACATCTGGACCCCGGAGCAGATGGCGGCGGCCCGACCCGACATCGCCTACGAGATCGTCGCGCTGGACACGGTCACCTTCCAGGAGCCCGAACGCATCCGCGGCCTGCTGGGCGAGGTGTCCCAGGGGTTGGCCCGCGGCGAGTGGACACCGCTGCCCGCCGAGATCTACCCGCTGACGGAGGCGAAGACGGCGTTTCGCCGCATGCAGCAGGCGCGGCACATCGGCAAGATCGTGCTGCAGATGCCCAAACCGCTTCAGCCGCGCGACGATCGGAGCTACCTGATCACCGGTGGGCTCGGCGCGATCGGATTGCACATGGCGGGTTATCTGGCCCAGCTCGGCGCCGGTGACATCGTGTTGACCAGCCGGCGCCCACCCGACGCGGACGCGCAACGGGCGATCGACGACATCACCGAGCGCTACCGGAGCCGCATCCACGTCTTCGCGGCCGACGTCGGCGAGGAGTCAGGGGTCGAAAGCCTGCTGGAGCGGATCCGGGCGGAGTTGCCGCCGCTGGCGGGGGTGGCGCATCTGGCGGGCGTCCTCGACGACGCGCTGCTGTCCCAGCAGAACCTGGAACGTTTCCGGACGACGTTGGCGCCCAAGGCTTTCGGCGCCCGCTACTTGGACAGGTTGACCAGAGCCGACGACCTCGACTTCTTCATCGTGTCCTCGTCGGTGGCCAGCCTGCTCGGCTCACCGGGGCAGGCCAATTACTCCACCGCCAACGCGCTGCTCGACGGGCTGGTCGCGGATCGAAAGGCGCACGGCCTGCCGGCGACCGGCGTAAACCTCGGTCCCTGGGGCAAGGGGGGTATGGCGTCTTCGGAGGCCGCGCGCGCCAATCTCGGTGCGCAAGGCCTGATTCCGTTGGAACCCGCCACCGCCCTCAACGCCCTCGCCGAGGCCGTCGCCAGCGGGACCGGGCAGGCAACGGTGATCAAGGCCAACTGGCAGCGCGCCGCCAAGTTGCTGGGCAATTCTCGTCCGCCGATTCTCGACCTGGTGTTGCCGAGCGCCGTCACGGAGGCGGCCGGCGACAGCGAATTGCTCCGGCAATTACAGGAAATACCGGTGGCCCAGCGTGCCGGCTTCATCACCGAGTTCCTGCAGCGCGAGGTGCAGGGCTTCCTGAGGCTCGCGCAACCGCCGGCCGCGACCAGCCGGTTCCTGGACCTCGGCACGGACTCACTGATGGCGGTCGAGCTGCGCAACCGGCTGTACAGCCAGTTCGGTGGGGCGTTCACCATCAACGCCACCGCGGTGTTCGACTATCCGACGATCGGGGGGCTCGCCGAGTACCTCGCCGGTCAGCTGCCGGATGCGGAGCCGGAGCCGAGACCGGCCGCGGAGGCGCCCGTGGCGGAATCGCCTGCCGCGGAGCCGAGCCCGGAATCGGCTGCGGCGCCGGAACCGGAGTGATGCCCGGGCGCGTCAGTCGGCGATATCGAATCCGGCGATGACCTTGGTCGGGCGCACCCGCACCACGAGTTCGCCGGGCACGGCGTTGCGGCGGCCGAACTCGTCGGCGCGCTCGGCGCCCATGTAGCGGGCGCCGGTCCGCGTCGCGACGTCCAGCACGTCGTCCGGGTCGTCGCTCACCGAGGCCACGCCCTGCACCTGGACGAACGAGTACGGCGGGTGCGGATCGTCGGCGCAGACCACCACGCGCGAATCCCTGACCAGCGCACGGCCTTTCGAGGTGTCGCGGCCGGTGGTGAACACCAGCTGGCCGTCGTCGACGACAAACCAGACCGGTGCGACCAGCGGCCGCCCGTCGGCGGCGACGTACCCGAGCATCCCGGTGCGGGTGCCGGCGGACAGGAACTCGACGACCCGAGCGGAAAGTTCAGCCATGCGTTAGAGCCGGGCCAGGTCGTAGTCGCCGAGGTGGTCGATCAGGTTGTGCAGGTGATCGTTCGAGGTGCCCAGCGTGTGCTCGATCGCGGTGAGCCGGGCCGCGTAGTGGCTGACGGGGTATTCCGCGGTCACGCCGATTCCGCCGTGCATCTGGATCGACTCCTGCGCGATGTGTCGCCCCGACCGGCCGATCTGCACCTTGGCGCGCGACGCGATCAGCGGGTCGAGGGTGCCGTCGGCGATCGACATCGCCGCATAGAAGCTCATGCTGCGCGCCACTTCCAGCGACACGTACATGTCGGCGGCCCGCTGGGTGAGCGCCTGGAACTTGTTCAGCGTGACGCCGAACTGCTTGCGCGTCTTGAGGTAGTCGGTGGTCAGGCGCAGCGCTTCCTCCATTGCGCCGACGGCTTCGGAGCACAACGCCGACTGGATGCGGATGATGGCGTCGCGAATGGCGAGCGAGGCGTCCCCGCCTTCGCCAAGCGGTTCGGCGGCGACGCCGTCGAGATCGACCTGCGCGCCGCGCTGCCCGTCGAAGGTCCGGTAGGACTGCCGGGAAGTTGCCCCGGCGTCGACCAGGAACAGGCCGGTGCCGCCGTCGGGTAATGCGGCGCTGACCACCAACGCGTCGGCGCAGTCACCGGCGAGCACCGGGTTCTTGCGTCCGCTCAATGTCCATGAATCACCTTGCCGCACAGCGGCAGTGGTGGCCGTGGGGGTCGGGGTGCGGTGACCCGGCTCCAGGTGGGCGAAGGCCAGCAGGCGTTGGCCGGCCGCGACCTCGTCGAGCTGTTGCTTCTGGGCGTCGCTGCCCAGCTCGGCGATCAGCGCGCCCGGTGCGAGAGCGGCGTGCAGGATGGGTTCGGGGGCCAACCGGCGCCCGACCTCGGTGAGCACCACCATGATCTCGATCTGGCCGGCCTCCTCCGGCTCGAACCCAAGGCCAAGGATCCCGGTGTCGGCGAGCTGACTCCAGACATCCCGGCTCCAGCCGAGGTCGGATCCGATGACCTTGTTGCGGCTCTCCGGGTCGTAGGTGCGGGACAGCAGGTCGCGGGTGGTGTCGCGAAGCAGGGCCTGCTCGTCGGTCAACTGAAAGTCCATTGCTGCCTCACAATCCGAGAATGGTGGACGCGATGATGTTGCGCTGCACCTCGCTGCTGCCGCCGTAGATCGACGTCTTGCGGTAGTTGAGGTAGTGCGGCGCGCTGTGTTGCGCCCAGGAGGGCGAGGAGATGTCTTCCCCGTCGGCGGGCAGCGCGTCCGGGCCGGCGACCTCGACCAGCAGCTCGGTCGCGATCTGCTGCAACTGACTTCCGCGCAGCTTGAGCACCGACGACGCCGGGTTGGGCTGGCCGTCCGCGGAGTCCGAAACCACCCGCGACTGCGTGAGTTCCAATGCCAGGACCTCGTTTTCGGCCTCGGCGAGTCGCGCCGCGAACAGGGGATCGTCGAGCACCCCGGTTTGCGCGGCGTGTTTTTTCACCTCGGCGAGGCGCACCTTGGTGCGCCCCACGCCGGCGATGCCGGTGCGTTCGTTGCCGAGCAGGAATTTCGCGTACGACCAGCCCTGATTCTCTTGTCCCACAAGCTGATCGGCGGGCACCCGGACGTCGGAGAAGAACAACTCGTTGATTTCCTGGCCGCCGTCGATCGTCTTGATCGGGCGCAGCGTGATGCCCGGCGTCTTCATGTCGAAGAGCAGAAACGAGATTCCGGCCTGGCGCTTGGGCGCCTGCGGGTCGGTGCGCACCAGGCAGAAGATCCAGTCCGCGTACTGGCCGAGGGTGGTCCAGGTCTTCTGGCCGTTGACGATGTAGTGGTCGCCGTCGCGGACCGCGGTGGTGCGCAGCGACGCCAGGTCGGAGCCGGCCTCGGGCTCGGAGAAGCCCTGGCACCACCAGATGTCCAGGCTGGCCGTCGGCGGCAGGAAGCGTTGTTTGATCTCCTCGGAACCGAATTCGGCGATCACCGGGCCGACCATCTTGGTGTTGAAGTTCAGCGGCTCGGGCACGCACGCCAGCTGCATTTCGTCGGCCCAGATCTGGTGCTGGGTGGGCGTCCAGTCCTTGCCGCCCCATTCGACGGGCCAACTCGGTACCGCCAGACCGTGCTCGTGCAGGATCTTGTGGCTGGTGACGATGTCGTCGCGGCGCACCGACGCCGAGCCCTGGCGCACCCGGTCCCTCAGCTCTTCGGGTATCTGGGTGGTGTAGAAGGTGCGAAGCTCGTCGCGGAACGCGGCTTCCTCCGGTGTGAGCGCCAGTTGCATGGCAGCCTCCTTTGGTTGAGGTGAACGTCGCGACCCTTCCCATCTTTACCCATCCCGTCCGGTGCTTGTGCACAGCCTCGAATTGGTCCACACCCCGGCATCGCGACGCCGCCGTGGGGCGCCGTTCCGGCAGCCCGCGCGCCTACGGTCGGCGCATGCGAACAGAACTGCCCGCCGAGCGACTGCAGCGGCGCCTGGGCGCCGACCCGGACACCGATCCGGCGGCCGAGCCCGCCGACGAATCGGACTCGGGCCAGGAAGCCCCGGACGACGACCCGAATTCGCTGCTGCCGCGCTGGCTTCCCGACGCCGCCGATCACCGGGGCTGGGTGGCGAAGATGCGGGCCGACCCGGGCCGCGCCGGCGCCATCGCCTTGGCGGTGGTGGCCGCCCTCGCGGTGCTGGTGACGGTGTTCACCCTGCTGCGCGACCGGCCCGCGCCGGTGACGTCGGCCAAGCTGCCACCGGTGCAGAAGGCCGCCACCGCAAGCCCCAGGTCGTCGGCCAGCCCGGGTGCCGGCCAGCCCGCCGGTCCCGACCGGCCGGTGGTGGTCAGCGTGGTCGGGCTGGTGCACACCCCCGGGCTGGTCACGCTGGCGCCCGGGGCCCGCATCGCCGACGCGCTGCAGGCCGCCGGGGGACCGGTGAACGGCGCCGACACCATCGGATTGAACATGGCCCGCCCGGTCGGCGACGGCGAGCAGATCGTGGTCGGGCTCGCCCCTGTTGCGGGGCAGCGGACGGCGCTCGGCAGCTCGGTGTCCGCGGGGACGTCCCCGGCGCCGGGGGCGCCGGGGCCGGTTTCGGGCACGGTGAAGCCGAAGGCCGGCGAGGTGCTCGACCTCAACACCGCGACGCAGGAGCAGCTGGACGCGCTGCCCGGGGTGGGTCCGGTCACCGCCGCCGCGATCGTGGCATGGCGGCAGGCCAACGGGAAGTTCACCAGCGTCGACCAGCTCGCCGACGTCGACGGCATCGGCCCGGCGCGGCTGGAAAAACTGCGCCCGCTGGTCCGTGTCTGACGGCGGTGCGCGACGCGGCCCACGCCGACCCGGCCCCGGCGCGCCTCGATGTGCGCCTCGTCCCGGCCGCGCTCACCGCCTGGGCGGTCACCGCCGCCGGGATCTGGTGGCCGCTCGGGCGGGCGGTCGCGTCGTGCTGTGTCGTGCTGCTCGGCGTGGCGGCCGCGCTGGCCTGCTACGCGGCGCGCAGGCCGGCCCTGGCCCGGCCGCTGCGGACGGTCGGCGCCGGCCTGGTGGCGGTCGGCGTGGTGGGCGCGGGGTTCGGGCTGGCGATCGCGCTGCGCACCGACGCGGTCGCTCGCCACCCGATCGCCGCGGCGTTCGGCACGGCCGCCCCGGTGACGGTCAGCCCGACCGAGAGCGCGCTGCCCCTGAGCCCGGGCCGGCTGATGTTTCGCGCCACCCTGCAGCGCCTGCGCGACGACAGGATGTCGGGCCGCGTGGTCGTCTTCGCCCGGGCATCGGACTTCGGCGACCTCACGGTGGGCCGGCCGGTGCGGTTCACCGCGCGGATCAGCCGCCCGGGCCGCCGTGACGTGACGGTCGCCGTGCTCAACGCGTCGGGCCGTCCGACGATGGGCACCGCCGGCATGGCGCAGCGCGCCGCCCACGCCGTGCGCACCCGGTTCGCCGCCGCCGCCCGCGAGACCCTGACCGCCGATCAGGCCGCGATGTTGCCCGCCCTGGTTCTCGGCGACACCTCGGCCGTCACCGGCGCGACCGGCCGCGACTTTCGGGCGGCCGGCATGACGCACCTGACCGCGGTGTCGGGGGCCAACGTCACGATCGTGTGCGGGGCGGTGCTGTTCTCGGCGCGGTTGATCGGCCCGCGCGCCGCCGTCGTCCTCGCCGCGGTGGCGCTGGTGGCTTTCGTCATCGTCGTGCAGCCGACGGCAAGCGTGCTGCGGGCCGCCGTGATGGCGGCCATCGCGCTGACGGGTGTGCTGTCGTCGCGTCGGCGGCAGGCGATTCCGGCCCTGTCGGCCGCGGTGCTGATATTGCTGGCGTTCGCCCCGCACCTCGCCGTCGACGTGGGCTTCGGGTTGTCCGTGCTGGCGACGGCCGCGCTGATCGTCATCGCGCCGGCGTGGTCGCTGCGCCTGGTCGGCAGGGGCTGGCCCAAGCCGCTGGCGGATGCGCTGGCCGTCGCGTGCGCCGCGCACGTGGTGACCGCCCCGCTGGTCGCCGGCATCTCGGGCCGGGTCAGCCTGGTCGCCGTCGCGGCCAACCTCGCGGTCGCGCCCATGATCGCGCCGATCACCGTGCTCGGCAGCGCGGCGGCCCTGCTGGGCGTCGCGTGGCACGCCGGCGCGCAGCTGCTGATCCGTTTCACCGGCCCCGAACTGTGGTGGGTCCTGCACGTGGCGAGGTGGTCGGCCGGCCTGCCCGCGGCGACCCTGCCCGTGCCGGCCGGTGTGCCCGGTGTGGTGCTGGTCGCCGCGGGCACGGTATCGCTGCTTCTGGTGGCCCGGCTGCTGTGGCGGTGGCGCCGGTGTCGCCGGGCCCTCGGGTGGACCGGGGGAGCGGTCGCCATCTGCGCGCTGGCGTGGTCGCTGTCGGGGGTCGTCGGGGCCGCGTGACACCATCGTGGGGTGAGCGAGGTTGCGCACCTGCACCTGGTGTTGGGGGACGAGGAGCTACTGGTCGAGCGGGCCGTGGCCGACGTGCTGCGGTCGGCCCGCGAGCGCGCCGGCACCGATGACGTCCCGGTGAGCCGGATGCGCGCCGGCGACGTCGGCACCTACGAGCTCGCCGAGCTGCTGAGCCCGTCGCTGTTCGCCGACGAGCGCATCGTCGTGCTGGAGGCGGCCGCCGAAGCGGGCAAGGACGCGGCCTCGGTCATCGCCGCGGCCGCCGCCGACGTGCCGGCGGGCACGGTGCTGGTGGTGGTGCACTCGGGCGGCGGGCGGGCCAAGGCGCTGGCCACCGAACTGCAGTCGCTGGGCGCCGAGGTGCATCCGTGCGCCCGGATCGCCAAGCTGAGCGAGCGCGTCGACTTCATCCGCAAGGAGTTCCGCGCGCTGCGGGTCAAGGTCGACGAGGAGACTGTGACGGCGCTGCTGGACGCCGTGGGCTCGGACGTGCGCGAACTGGCCGCCGCCTGTTCGCAGCTGGTCGCCGACACCGCCGGTGCCGTCGATGCCGCCGCGGTGCGCCGCTACCACAGCGGAAAGGCGGAGGTGAAGGGCTTCGACATCGCCGACAAGGCGGTCGCCGGAGACGTCGCGGGAGCCACCGAGGCCCTGCGGTGGGCGATGATGCGCGGCGAGCCGCTGGTGGTGCTGGCCGACGCGCTGGCCGAGGCCGTGCACACCATCGGCCGCGTGGGGCCGCTGTCCGGCGACCCGTACCGCCTGGCGTCGCAGCTGGGCATGCCGCCCTGGCGCGTGCAGAAAGCCCAGAAGCAGGCCCGGCGCTGGACGCGCGAGACGGTTGCGGTCGCGATGAAGGTGGTGGCGGAACTCAACGCCAACGTGAAGGGGGCCGTCGCCGACGCGGACTACGCGCTGGAATCGGCGGTCAGGCAGGTGGCCGAATTGGTGGCCGACCGGCGCCGGTAAGGCGCCGGGTGCTCAGATCTTGTTGAGGGCCCGCGCCAGCGCCGACTTCTTGTTCGCGGCCTGGTTCTTGTGGATCACGCCCTTGCTGGCCGCCTTGTCCAGCTTGCGGTTGGTCGAGACCAGCAGCTCGGCGGCCTTCTCTTTGTCGCCGCCGTCGGCGGCCTCCCGGAACGCGCGGACGGCGGTACGCAGCGAGGACTTCACCGACTTGTTGCGAAGCCGGGCGCGCTCGTTGGTCTTGATGCGCTTCTGCTGCGACTTGATGTTGGCCACGCGTGAGTTCCTTCTTCGAATTGGTTGTTTGCGGTGCTTTTCGGGGGGCGCCCCACACCCAATAGCGACTGCCCAGGTTATCAGTCGGTTACGTTTTCTCCCAAAACGGGAACCCGTGGCCTGCTAGAACGCCGATGTGAGGCAGCATCTCTAAAGTGAGCCTTCCGAGCCAGCTTGAGGACACCAGGCGGGGATCGCGCGGCGCCGTGGCGCGTCCGGACGCGCGCTCCGAGCGCATCTTCGGCGGGTACACCGCGTCGGACTCCTACGCCGGCGTTTACTCCAAGGCCTTCGACGAGATGTTCGACGCCCAGGGCACCGTCCGCGGCCCGTACAAGGGCATCTACGCCGAGCTGGCGCCGTCCGACGCGTCCGAGCTGAAGGCCCGCGCCGAGGCGCTGGGCCGCGCGTTCATCGACCAGGGCATCACGTTCTCGTTGTCGGGCCAGGAGCGGCCGTTCCCGCTCGACCTGGTGCCGCGCGTCATCTCGGCCGCCGAGTGGAGCCGGTTGGAGCGCGGCATCACCCAGCGGGTCAAGGCGCTCGAGATGTACCTCGACGACATCTACGGCGACCAGGAAATCCTGAACGACGACATCATCCCGCGCCGCCTGATCACCTCCTGCGAGCACTTTCACCGCGAGGCCTTCGGCATCGTCCCGCCGAACGGGGTGCGGATCCACGTGGCCGGCATCGACCTGATCCGCGACGAAAAAGGCAACTTCCGCGTCCTGGAGGACAACCTGCGCTCGCCCTCGGGGGTGTCGTACGTGATGGAGAACCGGCGCACCATGGCGCGGGTCTTCCCCAACCTGTTCGCGACCCACCGGGTGCGCGCCGTCGACGACTACTCGTCGCACCTGCTGCGGGCGCTGCGCAATTCCGCGGCCACCAACGAGGCCGATCCCACGGTCGTCGTCCTGACTCCCGGCGTGGCGAACTCGGCCTATTTCGAGCATTCGCTGCTGGCCCGGCAGATGGGCGTCGAGCTCGTCGAAGGCCGGGACCTGTTCTGCCGCGACAACCAGGTGTACATGCGCACCACCGAGGGCGAGCGCCAGGTCGACGTCATCTACCGGCGCATCGACGACGCCTTCCTCGACCCGCTGCAGTTCCGCGCCGACTCGGTGCTCGGGGTGGCCGGCCTGGTCAACGCCGCCCGCGCCGGCAACGTCGTCATCTCCAGCGCGATCGGCAACGGCGTGGGCGACGACAAGCTGGTCTACACCTATGTGCCGACCATGATCGAGTACTACCTGGGCGAGAAACCCCTGCTGGCCAACGTCGAGACGTACCGATGCTGGCTGGACGACGAGCGCGAAGAGGTCCTGGACCGCATCGACGAATTGGTGCTCAAGCCGGTCGAAGGGTCCGGCGGCTACGGGATCGTGTTCGGCCCGGAGGCGTCCGACAAGGAGCTGGCCGCCGTCGCGAAGAAGATCCGCGACGATCCGCGCAGCTGGATCGCGCAGCCGATGATGGAGCTGTCGACCGTGCCGACGCAGATCGGCAGCGCGCTGGCCCCCCGCTACGTCGATCTGCGGCCGTTCGCGGTCAACGACGGCGACGACGTGTGGGTGTTGCCCGGCGGATTGACGCGGGTGGCCCTGGTCGAGGGCTCGCGGGTGGTCAACTCCAGCCAGGGCGGCGGCTCGAAGGACACCTGGGTGCTGGCGCCGCGCGCCGCGGCCGGCGCCCGCGAGCTGGGCGCCGCGGAGGTGGTGCGGTCGCTGCCGAAGTCCATCCCCGATCCGGCGCTCGACGGTGCGCCGCGGCTCTCGCAGCAGCAAGCGCAGCCGACCGGGGTGCCCGACGAGCAGCCGCAGCAGCAGCAACAGCAACAGCAACAGCAACAGCAGAGGATGCGCTGATGCTGGCCCGCAACGCCGAGGCGCTCTACTGGATCGGTCGCTACGTCGAGCGCGCCGACGACACCGCACGAATCCTGGACGTCGCGCTGCACCAGCTGCTCGAGGATTCCAGCGTCGACCCCGACCAGGCATCCCGGTTGCTGCTGCGGGTCCTCGGCATCGACCCACCGGATCACGACCTGGACGTCTGGTCGTTGACCGACCTGGTGGCCTTCAGCACCAACGCGTCGGGCGGCTGTTCGATCGTCGATGCCATCACCGCGGCGCGGGAAAACGCGAAGTCGGCCCGCGAGGTGACGTCCAGCGAGATCTGGGAGTGCCTCAACACCACCTACCACGCCCTGGCCGAACGCGAGCGTGCCGCGAAACGCCTTGGGCCGCATGAGTTTCTGGCGTTCATCGAGGGCCGTGCGGCGATGTTCGCCGGCTTGGCCGACTCGACGCTGTCGCGCGACGACGGCTATCGGTTCATGTTGCTGGGCCGCGCGATCGAGCGGGTCGACATGACGGTGCGGCTGCTGCTGTCGCGGGTCGGGGACAGCGCGTCGTCGCCGGCGTGGGTGACCCTGCTGCGTTCGGCCGGCGCGCACGACACCTACCTGCGGACCTACCGCGGGGTGTTGGACGCGAGCCGGGTGGTCCAATTCATGTTGCTGGACCGCCTGTTTCCCCGCTCGGTGTTCTACTCGCTGAGGCTGGCCGAGCACAATCTCGAAGAGCTGCTGCACAATCCGCAGAGCCGGATCGGGTCCACCGCCGAGGCGCAGCGCCTGCTCGGCAAGGCCCGCAGCGAACTGGAGTTCGTGCAGCCCGGCGTGTTGCTCGAGTCGCTGGAGAGCCGCTTGGCGGGCCTGCAGCGAACCTGTCGTGACGTCGGAGAAGCGTTGTCGCTGCAGTACTTCCACGTGACGCCGTGGGTGGCCTGGTCGGACGCGGGCCAGGGCGCGCGATTCGTCGGCAGGCAGGGCGAAAACTGATGTGGCGCCTGCGCGTGGTCCACACCACCGGTTACGCCTACCAGTCGCCGGTGACCGCGTCCTACAACGAGGCCCGCCTGACCCCGCGGTCGGACACCAGGCAAAACGTCATCCTCAATCGCGTCGAAACCATCCCGGCGACGAGGTCGCATCGCTACATCGACTATTGGGGCACCGCCGTCACCGCGTTCGACCTGCACGCGCCGCACACCGATCTCACGGTGACCTCGTCCTCGGTCGTCGAGACGGAACGGGGGGACCCGGCGGTGGCGGAGGTCAGCTGGAGCGATTTGCGCTCCGAGGCCGTGATCGATCGTTTCGACGAGCTGCTGCGGCCCACAGCGCACACCCCGATAGGCAAGCGCGTCGCGTCGGTGGCCAAGAAGATAGCCAAGTCCTGCGACCCCGCCGAGGCCGTCGTCGCCGCGGGCAAGTGGGTGCGCGGCGAGCTGGACTACCTGCCGGGGACCACCAGCGTGCACTCTTCCGGGCTGGACGCCCTGAACGAGGGCAAGGGCGTCTGCCAGGACTTCGTGCACCTGACGCTGATGTTGTTGCGCGCCATGGGAATTCCCGGACGCTACGTGTCCGGCTATCTGCACCCCAAGCGCCACGCCGTCGTGGGTGACACCGTCGACGGGCGAAGCCACGCGTGGATTCAGGCCTGGACCGGTGGCTGGTGGAACTTCGACCCGACGAATGACAGTGAGATCACCGAGCAGTACGTCAGCGTCGGCGCCGGGCGCGACTACACGGACGTCTCCCCGCTCAAGGGCATCTATTCCGGGGAAGGGGCGACCGATCTCGACGTGATCGTGGAGGTCACCCGGCTGGCCTAAGCCCGAGTCGGGTGCTACTAGCCGTGCGCGCCCGGCAGACCCAACAGCTTGCCGCCCGCGCCGCCGGCCCCGCCGGGTTGCCCGATCCCGCCGACCGTTCCCCCGTCGGCGCCGTTGCCGATCAGCGGCTGGCCCAGCAATGCTTCGGTGGGCGCATTGATCAGGCCCAGCAGGGTTTGCTGCACGTTTGCGGCCTCGGCGCTGGTGTAGGCCCCGCCGGCCGCGGTCAGGTTTTCTACGAACTGGTCGTGAAACGCCGCCAGCTGCGCGCTCACCGTCTGGTAGCTCTGGCCGTGCGATCCCAACAGGGCCGCGACGGCCGCCGATACCTGGTCGGCGGCGGCGGCCTCCACCGCGGTCGTCTGCGCCGCCGCGAGCGCGTTGGCTTCCCTGATCGCCGAACCGACGCCGGCCGCATCGGCCGCGCTCGCCAGCACTGCTTGTGGCCCCGCAACTACAAACGACATCCGCCACCTCACACCGTCGTGGGCGCACCGCCGAAGCGGATCCTATCGCTATCCGGGGGGGCAGCAAACCATCCCGGGCAATCTGACTCCGTTTTTCCCAGGTGGTCGCCGGGTGCGGCCGCAATCGGGCAAAACGGCGGCATATCGTTCACTCATGAACGATGCACAGCGGGTTGCCGGTCGCCGCCGGCCGGGCGGGCCGCCGTTGGTGCTGCTATCCGCCGTTTGTGTGGGACTGCTCTTCGGCGGGATTGCGATCGGAGTCGCGCTGGGCGGCGTGATGCCGTTGCCGTACGGACCGCCCACCGCGGTTGTCGCCTACGTCCGCGCCCAGCCGGTCGCCATTCAAGTGATCGCCACCGCGGTGTTCGCGTCGTCGGTGCCGCTGGCGATCTACGCGGCGACGGCCGGCTCCCGGTTGCGGCAACTCGGCGTCACCGCGCCGGGGGCCACGATCGCGCTTGCGGGCGGCACCCTGGCCGCGGGTGCCCTGGGCCTGACCGGGTTGCTGGCCTGGACGCTGTCGAGGCCGGACGTCAGCGCCGACGCCGCGTTGGTCCGCGCCATCTACTTCCTGGTGTTCCTGGTCGGCGGGCCGGGCCACATCGTGGCGCTGGGGCTGCTGGTTGCGGGCATGGCGGTGCCCAGCCTCGCGATGGGCCTGACACCGCGGCCGGTGGCCTGGGCCGGCCTGGCGATCGCGGCCCTCGCCGAATCGGCGGCGTTGGTGCTGGTGTGGCCGCAGTGCGGGCCGATCCTGCCGATCGCGCGGGTCTCGGCCCTGGTCTGGCTGGTGGTCGTTGGCGCGCTACTGCCGCGCGGTGACCTCGACGCGAAGTAGGTCGTCGCCCAGCTCGATCCGCCCGCCGAATTTGGTGGCGGCCAGCGCGCGCCACTGTTCCTCCTGCCCGGGCACCAGCGCCGGCACGTAATGCGTCATCACCAGGGTGCCGACTCCCGCGCGGTCCGCGGTCGTCGCCGCCTCCTCCACCGAGGAGTGGTAATCGCAGATGTCTTGCAGCCGCTGCTGCGGGATGTTGACGACGATGTCCTTGCGGATCACGGTGTGCACCAATGCGTCTGCGCCGCTGGCCAGTTCGTCCAGGCTCGCGCATGGGACCGTGTCTCCCGCCAGCACCACCGACGTGGCCCCGGATTCGATGCGGAAGCCGATGGTCGGTGTCACCGGCCGGTGGTCCGTCGGCGCGACCCGGATCGACACCCCGTCGCGGTCCCACACCGGGCCCTCGGTGCACTCGTGAACCTCGACCGCCGGCGGCGCGTTCAGGTCGGCGTGATGGGCGATGCGGTAACCGATGTCGTGGCCGAACGCCTTCAGCGTCGCCTCCACGGTCTCGGCGGTGCCGGGCGGCCCGATGATCGGCAGCGGCGCGGGCTCGGGCGCAAAGGTGGTGATCCAGCGGGTGATCAGGAGGTCGCCGAGGTCGCCGATGTGGTCACTGTGCAGGTGGGTGAGCAGCAGTGCCGACAGCCCGGCGGCGCCGACGCCGACCGCCGCCGCGCGCTGCAGCACCCCACGCCCACAATCCACCAAGAACACCTGGCCGCCCGCACGCACCAGGGTCGACGGCCCGGCGCGGTTGGGGTCGGGGATGGGGCTTCCGGTGCCCAGCAGGGTGATCTCGATCATGGGCCCTATCCTCGCAAGCCGCCCGGGGCCCGCAGGGGCATTTGCCGATCCGAGTTTGGGCCGCGAATCCGAGGGTATGGGAGGCCGCGGTTGCCGCTAATCGTGTTGGCTTTCCCGCCGGGCGAGTTAGCCGTAGCCTGATGTGAAGCGGATCACAACCGGCTGGAGGCCTTGATGCGGATTGCGGACGTCTTGCGGAACAAGGGCGCGGCGGTGGTGACGATCAACCCCGATGCGACCGTCAAGGAGCTGCTCGCCGGCCTCGCCGACCAAAACATCGGCGCCATGGTCGTGGTCGGCGACGAGGGCGTCGTCGGCATAGTCTCGGAGCGCGACGTCGTGCGCCAGCTGCACACCCACGGCGCGAGCGTGCTGTCGCGGCCGGTGTCGAAAATCATGACCGCCAACATCGCCAGCTGCACGAAATCCGACACGGTGGACTCGTTGAGCGTGCTGATGACCAAGAACCGGGTGCGCCACGTGCCGGTGCTGGACGGCAAGAAGCTGATCGGCATCGTCAGCATCGGTGACGTCGTGAAGACCCGCATGGAGGAGCTCGAGGCCGAGCAGCAGCAGCTGCAGTCCTACATCACGCAGGGCTGACCCCCTCGTCTCGCCGAACGTGCACTCACGGCGAAGATTTGGCCGTTTTTTCGCCCTGGTTACACGTTCGGCGAGGACTAGCTCCAGGCGTAGTCCGCCCGTAGCCGGGCGGCGATGACGTCGAAGATTTCGCGATCGAGGATCGCGCCCTCCCGGCGAATGCCCTCCTCGGGCACGTCGAGCACCCGGTCCAGGCGGACCCAGCTTTCCCGGCCCTCGTAATCCCAAGCGCCGGCGCCGATCCCGACCCAGTCGCGATCACCGGAGTGGCGCTCCTGACTGGACACCATCAGCCCCAGCAGCACGCGGCGGTCGCGGCCGACGACCAGGACCGGCCGGTCCTTGCCGCGGGTGGGGTCGTCCTCGTAGGCCACCCACGTCCACACGATCTCGCCGGGATCGGCCCGGCCGTCGAGGTTCGGGGCGTAGACCAGTTTTCGCGCCCGCTGCGCGGTGGGAAAGCTGGCGCTGGTCACCGGCCGGCCCGCGGTGATCGCGGCCGATTGTTGGGGCGCGGCCGCGGCGATGACGTTCGCGGTGATCTTCACGGCCTGCTGAAGCTCCCGCGCGACGACCTGGGCGGTCTGTGCGTAGATCACCGCGTTGCGGGCGAACCGCTGGAACGTCTTCCACTGGGATTTCCGGGGAGACGCCATATTCGCAGCATAACCGCGCGCGGCCGGGTGCGAATGTGTCCAAGTAGGTCCCGGCGGCCCCGCACAGATACCCTGGACACACCGCTCAAGCGGCCTCCAGCGGGCCCAGACCAGGAGATTCCCATCAGCAGTTTCGCCGACAAGACCTTCACCCCGCCGGCGCAGATCAGGAATTTCTGCATCATCGCTCACATCGACCACGGCAAGTCGACGCTGGCGGACCGGATGCTTCAGCTCACCGGCGTCGTCGATGAGCGGTCGATGCGCGCCCAGTACCTCGACCGGATGGACATCGAGCGGGAGCGCGGCATCACCATCAAGGCGCAGAACGTGCGGCTGCCCTGGAAGGTCGGGGACGAAGACTACGTCCTGCACCTCATCGACACCCCGGGACACGTCGACTTCACCTACGAGGTGTCGCGCGCGCTGGAGGCCTGCGAGGGCGCGGTCCTGCTGGTGGACGCCGCCCAGGGCATCGAGGCCCAGACGCTGGCCAACCTGTACCTGGCGCTGGACCGCGACCTGCACATCATCCCGGTGCTCAACAAGATCGACCTGCCGGCCGCCGACCCCGAACGCTACGCCGGCGAGATCGCCCACATCATCGGCTGCGAGCCCGAGGATGTGTTGCGGGTGTCCGGCAAGACCGGGGAGGGAGTCGCCGACCTGCTCGACCACGTGGTGCGTGAGGTGCCGCCGCCGCGGGGCGACGCCAACGCGCCCACCCGCGCGATGATCTTCGACTCCGTCTACGACATCTATCGCGGCGTGGTGACCTACGTGCGCGTGGTGGACGGCAAGATCACCCCGCGTGAGCGCATCGCGATGATGTCCACCGGCGCCACCCACGAACTGCTCGAGGTCGGCATCGTCTCGCCCGAACCGAAGGCCAGCGAGGGCCTGGGCGTGGGGGAGGTGGGCTACCTGATCACCGGGGTGAAGGACGTGCGCCAGTCCAAAGTCGGCGACACGGTGACGACGGCGCGGCACGGCGCCACCGAGGCGCTGACGGGCTACCGCGAACCCAAGCCGATGGTGTACTCGGGGCTGTATCCCGTCGACGGGTCGGACTACCCGGACCTGCGCGACGCCCTGGACAGGCTGCAGCTCAACGACGCCGCCCTGACCTACGAGCCGGAGACGTCGGTGGCGCTGGGATTCGGTTTCCGCTGCGGCTTCCTGGGCCTGCTGCACATGGAGATCACCCGCGAGCGCCTGGAGCGCGAATTCGACCTGGACCTGATTTCGACATCGCCGAACGTCGTCTACCGGGTCGTCAAAGAGGATGACACCGAGATCGTGGTGACCAACCCGTCGGACTGGCCGGAGGGCAAGATCCGCATCGTCTACGAACCCGTGGTGAAGACCACCATCATCGCGCCCAGCGAGTTCATCGGCACCATCATGGAGCTGTGCCAGTCGCGGCGCGGCGAGCTGGGCGGCATGGACTATCTGTCGCCCGAGCGCGTGGAATTGCGCTACACCATGCCGCTCGGCGAGATCATCTTCGACTTCTTCGATTCCCTGAAGTCGCGCACCCGCGGCTATGCCAGCCTCGACTACGAGGAGGCGGGCGAGCAGGAGGCCGAGCTGGTCAAGGTCGACATCCTGCTGCAGGGCGAGGCCGTCGACGCGTTCAGCGCGATCGTGCACAAGGATTCGGCGTACGCCTACGGCAACAAGATGACCACCAAGCTCAAGGAGCTGATCCCGCGCCAGCAGTTCGAGGTGCCGGTGCAGGCGGCAATCGGATCGAAAATCATTGCCCGCGAGAACATTCGGGCGATCCGCAAGGACGTGCTGTCCAAGTGCTACGGCGGTGACATCACCCGCAAACGCAAACTTCTGGAAAAGCAGAAGGAAGGCAAGAAGCGGATGAAGACGATCGGCCGGGTCGAGGTGCCGCAGGAGGCGTTCGTCGCCGCGCTGTCCACCGACGCGGCCGGCGACAAGGGTAAGAAGTAGCCGTGCGAATCGTTGGGCCGGTGACGGCCTTGATGTTGGTCGCCGCGTTGGCGGCGGGCTGTGGTGGAGTGGTGGACGGCACGGCGAAGCCGGCGCCGAATCTGAAGCCGCGACCGCTTTCCGGCGACACCGTCAGGCGCGTGCTGCTCGACGGTGACGCCCTGTCCCGGATGCTCGGCCAGCCCTTCGCCACCCGCAAGCCGGCCGAGTTCGGCGGTCCCGACGTCCTCAGCCAAAAGGACGAAACGGTGTCGCCGGCCAATTGCCTGGGCGTGACGGCGATGCTGCAGAAAAGCGTCTACCAATCCGCGGACGTCAAAGACGTTGCGTCGCAGTCGTGGTGGAACAACGGCGATCCGGCGCAAGTGATCAGCGTTATCGAGGGTGTGGTCGCCCTACCCTCGGCCGCGCAGGCCGAGGCCCTGTTCGCGCAATTCTCGCAGCAGTGGCAGCAGTGCAACGGCGCCTCGACGACGGAGCAAAACGGCCCGATCAGCACCACGAACGTCATCAGCGACGTCCGCGTGCCGGATGCCTCCAAAACCATTGTCGCGGCGACCAATACCGCGACGTCGGTGCTGCCCAACATGCCACCGCTTCGACCCACGCCGCAGGCGCGGGCCATCGGGGTGCGGTTGAACTGCCTCGTCGAGGTGGAGGTGGTCTTTTTCGGCGACCGCCGCCCTTCGGACCCGGGATCGGGCAACCTGGACACCAGCGGCATCGACGTCGCCCGCGCCATGATGGACAGGGTCAGCGCCCTGGGCTGACGCCGGCGCGATCTGGTGTGGAGGCGAGGGGATCAAGGTGAGACGTCGCCAGCGCTTCGTGGCCGCACTGTTGGCCGCCTTGGTGGCCAGCGGGTGCACGGCGACGACGGGCGGTGCGGCACGTCCGGCGCCCAGCACGGTGGCCCGGCCCCTGACGGGTCCGACCATCAAGCAGGCGCTGTTGGACAGCGCGGCGCTCTCCCAGCTTCTCGACCAGCCGTTCAAGACCGTCCCGCCGTTTCCGGCGCATTTCGGTGGCAGCGAACAACTGGGGGACAGGTCCGGATCGCCCGCCGATTGCGCGGGCGTTGCGTTCATGACGTCGGCGGGCGCCTACCGATCCGCCGACGTCGGCAACGTCGCGACCGAGGCGTGGGCGCACGACGGCCATTCCGTGAAGGTGGACCTCGTCGTCCAGGGCGTCGTCTCGTTGCGCACCGCGGCGGGGGCGGCCGCCCTGTTCGCGCGGTTCTCCGAGCAGTGGAAGCGATGTGACGGCACGACCCTGACCGTTCCCTCGGACGTGTATGGGCGATACGGCATCACGGACGTGCGTGTCACGAATTCGGTCCTCGCGGCGACCGTTTCGCAGGCGCCGGGGGCGGGATCGATCCTGCTGTCGGCCCCGAAAGCGCGGGCGGTCGGCATCCAGGGGAACTGCTTGGTCGAGGTCGACGTCGTCTTCTTCGGTAACAGCTATCCGTCGGACCAGGGGTCCGCCGACATCAACACCAGCGCGGTCGATATCGCCCACGCGATGATGGACAAGATCAGCGCCCTGAGCTGACACCACGTCTTCGGTGTGTCTTACTGCGAGCCGGCTCCCTCGAAAGTAAACTTTCGATGAACGAAAAGGAGCCAATAGATGAATCGCGTGCGTATGAGTGGTAAATCACGGCCGCGATGTCGCGCGCGCCTGGGGCGCCGCTGGTGCATCGTGGCCGCGCTGCTGCTCGTGATGTCGACCGCCGGCTGCGCCGTCGTTGTCGACGGCACGGCGCGGCCGGCGACGGGCATGGCGCCGCGATCGCTGACAGGGCAGACCATCAAGCAGGTACTGCTCGGTCACCGGGCGTTGTCGCGAATCCTCAACCAGTCCTTCAAGATCGACCCTCGGTTTCGGCCGCGGTTCGGCGGCCCCGACGCGTTGCTGGACGACGGGTGGCTCTCGCCGGGGGACTGCCTGGGCGTGGCCTCGATGCTGCAGCGAGTCGTCTATCAATCCAGCAAGGTGCGCCACGTCGCGCTCCAAACGTGGCGGCATGCGCCGCAGTCCGTCGAGGTGACCAGCGTTCAGGAGGGCGTGGTCAGCCTGCCGAGCCCCGCGGAGGCCCAGGCCCTGTTCGACAAGTTCTCCCGGCAGTGGCAGCAGTGCGATGGCACGACCATGCCCTTGTCCGGCACGGTGTTCCGGCTCAAGGCCACGATCGCTAACGTTCAGGTCGCGGATTCGGTTGCCGCGGCGGACATTTCGATGGGGTTTGCCTCGCGTAGCACGGATTCGGCGTCGCTCCCGTCGGGGCGCGCCCTTGGCGTCCGCGGCAACTGCCTGGTCGAGGTCGAGGTCTCCTTCTTCGGGAACACGCAGCCGTCGGAGCGCGGCGCCGATCCCCGGGCCAGTGCCGTCGACATCGCGCACGCCATCTTGGATAACGTCGGCGCGCTGACCTGACGCGTCCTACACCGGCGCGTTGGCCGGCTGGAACGTCCCCGAACCGTCGGCCTCCTCCTCGGCCCGGATGACGTGGACCACGGCGTTGATCAGGGCCAGGTGGGTGAACGCCTGCGGGAAGTTGCCCAGGTGCCGTCCGGTGCGCGGCTCGATCTCCTCGGCGTAGAGGTGCAGCGGGCTGGCGTAGGACAGCAGCCGCTCGCACAGCCGCTTGGCGCGGCTCACCTCGCCGATCTCGACCAGCGCGGACACCAGCCAGAACGAGCAGATCGTGAACGTGCCCTCCTCGCCGGACAGCCCGTCGTCGGTCTCCTCGACCCGGTAGCGAAGCACCAGGCCTTCCTCGGTGAGTTCGTTGGCGATCGCCAGGACGGTGTTGCGCACCCGCGGGTCGTCCGGCGGCAAGAACCGGGTCAGCACCACCAGCAGCAGCGAGGCGTCCAGCGCGTCGCTGCCGTAGCGCTGGGTGAACACGCCGCGCGAGTCCACCCCGTGCTCGAGGATGTCGTTCTTGATCTCCTCGGCGATGGCCCGCCACTGCTGGGCGTAGCTCTTCTCGCCCTGCCGCTCGGCGAGCTTGGAGCCGCGGTCTAGCGCCACCCAGCACATCACCTTCGACGA
Source organism: Mycobacterium sp. 1081908.1 (assembly GCF_001673535.1). GTDB lineage: Bacteria > Actinomycetota > Actinomycetes > Mycobacteriales > Mycobacteriaceae > Mycobacterium. The sequence goes on from NZ_LZLY01000057.1 coordinate 83,876, forward strand.
CGTGAAATGCTGCGGCTCCCCGCGCACCTCCCAGATTCCGCGGTCGGGCTCGCGCCAATGCTTAATGGCCTCTTCCACCTGCTTCTTCAGCACCGGCCACAGGGTCTCCGGGATCTGCTCGCGCGACTTGGCGTGCAGGTAGAACGAGTCCAGGATCGAGCCCCAGATGTCGTGCTGAACCTGGTCGTAGGCGCCGTTGCCGATCCGCACCGGCCGGGCGTGGTCATAGCCGGAGAGGTGGTGCAGCTCGTCTTCGACCAGGCTGCGCTCGCCGCCGACGCCGTACATCACCTGCAGCGGGTGGCGCTCGTTGCTGTTGGCGCCGGAAACGTCGGCGATGAAGGCGAAGAAGTCGTCGGCCTCGCGGTCGAGCCCCAGGGTGTAGAGGCCCCACAGCGCGAACGTCGAGTCGCGGACCCAGGCATACCGGTAGTCCCAGTTGCGCTCGCCGTGCGGCGTCTCGGGCAGCGATGTGGTGCTGGCGGCCAGCAGCGCGCCCGTCGGCGAATACGTCAGACCCTTCAGCGTGAGCGCGCTGCGCTGCAGGTAGGCGCGCCACGGGTGGTCGGGGAAGTTGCCGATGTTGATCCACTGCCGCCAGCACTCGGTGGTCTGCCACATCTTGTCGGCGGCCTCTTCGTAGGTCTGCGGCGCCGGGTGCTTCGTCCAGCTCAGGGCGACGAACACGTCGTCGCCCTCCTTCATCCGGGTGCGCGCCCGCGCTTCCCGGCCCTCGAGCCCGATGCGCAGGTTGGTGGTCAGCCGCAGCGTCGGGTGCGCGTCGGGCTGTTTGCTGGCGCGCGCGATGGCCTCGCCGTAGGCATTCGCCGAGTACTCCCAGGTGACGCCGATGCGGTGGTAGTCGAAGGCGGGCTCGCAGCTCATCATCAGCTCGACCGTGCCGCTGACACAGCGCACCGTGCGCAGCAGGATGTGCTCGGCGTCCCAGTCCATCGGGGTGCGGCGGTGGGTCCGCGAGCGGCGTTCGATGTCGTGCCATGGGCCCATCACCAGCGCGTCACGCACGATCAGCCACCCGGTGTGGGTCTGCCAGGTGGTCTCCATGATCAGGCTGCCCGGCAGGTAGCGGCGCGCCGACGGCACCGAGACGCCGTAGGGGCCGAGCCGGAAGTGGCCGGCGCTACGGTCCAGGATCGCGCCGAAGACGCTCGGGGAGTCGGGTCGGGGCACGCACAGCCATTCCACCGACCCGGCGGGGGAGATCAGGCACGTCGTTTCCCAGTCGGAGAGGAAGGCGTAGTCGGCGATCGGCGGGAACGGGTTCCGCAGCGACGCGCTGGGCGCGAGCGGCGCGGGCGCGCTGAAATCGATGGGCGAAGCCAGCGCCGTTTCGGGAGGCGCTTCGAACGCTTCCAGGGGTGCCTCCGCGGGAGCACCGTCGGCCGGCTGGTCGGCGGGTTGGGCGTGCAGGACCATCCCGACATCATCGACTGTCAACCTGCCCGGCGTCCAATGTTTCCATTAGGTGTCGGGGTCAGTGCGGCGCGCGTGGCGTGCCCGGGCAATTGGTTTCGGGTGCCGGGGCGAATAGGGTGAGCCGGGTGAGCGGGTTCCTGAATTGGTGGGACGGCAACGAGCTGTGGCTCTCGGGCCTCGCGTTCGTGCTGCAAGCCATGATCGTGATGCCCGTCGTTTTGGCGGTGGCCTACGTCACGGCGGGCCTGCTGGATCGCCTGCTCGGCAGGGGCATCAAATTGATGCGCCGCATTCGGCACGCCGATGGGGCGCCCGGGTAGCGCGCATGCCTCGGTCGCACGTGACGTTGATTCTGGTCACGCTCGTGGTGCTGGTGATCGTCACATGGCTAGCGACGCACTGACGCGCGAGCGGGCGTCCGGTGGCGGCCCGGCGAATTCCTGTTAGGCTTCGCGACATGCACATGGCAATCGGCGTTGTGGATTGCGCTGTCCGTGTGCACTGTTGTCGCTGACTTCCACCCGTGCGCGGTTTGGTAGGAGTCGTCGACTCTCCTGACGTCATATCGCCTTTCCGCTACAACGGGATCCAGATAGTTTCCCGCTTGAAACAGCAATGAAAGGCTCCGAATGCTCACCGACATCGGCAGCAATGTGCGCTGGCGGCCTGTCGTCATCCTCGCCCTGATCGTCGGTGTGGTCGCCGCGTGTCAGGGCGGCCCCAGCGATGTCGTCGGCGGGAGCGGCCCCAGCAACGCGCATACGAGTCTCACCCTTGTCGCCTATTCCGCGCCAGAACCCGGGTGGAGCAAGGTGATTCCCGCGTTCAACGCCTCCGACGTGGGCAAGGGCATCCAGGTGATCACCTCGTACGGCGCCTCCGGCGACCAGTCGCGCGGCGTAGCCGAGGGCAAGCCGGCCGATCTCGTCAACTTCTCGGTCGAGCCCGACGTCACCCGGTTGGTCAAGGCGGGCAAGGTCTCCAAGGACTGGAACACCGACGCCACCAAGGGAATCCCCTTCGGGTCGGTGGTGACGCTGGTGGTGCGCAAGGGCAATCCGAAGAACATCAAGGACTGGGATGACCTGCTGCGCCCCGGCATCGAGGTCATCACGCCCAGCCCGCTGAGTTCGGGATCGGCCAAGTGGAATCTGCTCGCCCCGTACGCCGTCAAGAGCGAAGGCGGCGCCAACGGTCAGGCCGGCATCGACTTCATCCACAAATTGGTGAGCGAACACGTCAAACTGCGTCCCGGCTCGGGACGGGAAGCCACCGACGTCTTCGTCCAGGGCAGCGGTGACGTCTTGATCAGCTACGAGAACGAGGCCATCGCGACCGAGCGTGCGGGCAAGCCGGTCGAGCACGTGAACCCGCCGCAGACCTTCAAGATCGAGAACCCGCTGGCGGTGGTGACCACCAGCGCGCACCTGGACGCCGCCGTCGCGTTCAAGAACTTCCAATACACCGCGGCGGCGCAAAAGGTGTGGGCCCAGGCCGGCTTCCGGCCGGTCGACCCGGCCGTGGCCGCCGATTTCCGGGACCAGTTCCCGGCGCCGGCGAAGCTGTGGACGATCGCCCAGCTCGGCGGCTGGGGCGCGGTGGACCCGCAGCTGTTCGACAAGAACACCGGAAGCATCACCAAGATCTACACGAAGGCAACGGGATGACGGCCACCGTTACACCCGTCCCCGACGCGACCCGGGTCACCCGGGGCCCGCGCGGAGCGGGCGCCACATCGCTACGGGTCGGCGTCGCGACGTTGTGGCTGTCGGTGATCGTGTTGCTGCCGCTGGCGGCGATCGCGTGGCAGGCCGCCGGCGGCGGATGGCACGCGTTCTGGCTCGCCGTCACGTCGAACGCCGCGCTGGAATCGTTCCGGGTGACGCTGACCATCTCCGCCGGGGTGACGGCGGTGAACCTGGTCTTCGGGCTGTTGATCGCCTGGATGCTGGTGCGCGACGACTTCTTCGGCAAGCGGCTGGTCGACGCGATCATCGACCTGCCGTTCGCGTTGCCGACCATCGTCGCGAGCCTGGTGATGCTGGCCCTGTACGGGAACAACAGCCCGGTGGGCCTGCACCTGCAGCACACCGCGTGGGGTGTGGCGGTGGCGCTGGCCTTCGTCACGCTGCCCTTCGTGGTCCGCGCCGTCCAGCCGGTGCTGCTGGAGATCGATCGCGAGACCGAGGAGGCGGCCGCGTCGCTGGGCGCCAGCGGTCCGAAGATCTTCACCTCGGTCGTGTTGCCGTCGCTGACGCCGGCCCTGTTATCCGGTGCGGGCCTGGCGTTTTCGCGGGCGATCGGCGAATTCGGTTCGGTGGTGCTGATCGGCGGCGCGGTGCCCGGCAAGACCGAAGTGTCCTCCCAGTGGATACGGACGCTGATCGAGAACGACGACCGCACCGGCGCCGCGGCGATATCCATTGTCCTGCTGGCCATTTCTTTCGTCGTGTTGTTCGTCCTGCGGCTCGTGGGCGGGCGCGCGGCCAAACGCGAGGAGTTGGACTGATGGCGGCGCCGTCGACGAGTTCCCGCTACGTCATCCGATTCCTTGGGCTCGCCTACGTCTTCGTGTTGCTCGTCGTTCCGGTGTCGCTGATCCTGTGGCGGACCTTCCGGCCCGGGATCGGTCAGTTCTTCGACTGGGTGAGCACCCCGGCCGCGGTATCGGCGCTGAATTTGACGCTGCTGGTGGTGGCGATCGTGGTGCCGCTCAACGTCGTTTTCGGAATTCCGACCGCACTGGTGCTGGCGCGCAACCGATTTCGCGGTAAGGGCGTGCTGCAGGCGGTGATCGACCTGCCGTTCGCCGTCTCGCCCGTCATCGTCGGTGTGGCGTTGATCCTGCTGTGGGGGGCGGGCGGCGCCTTCGGGTTCGTCGAAAACAACCTCGGCCTCAAGATCATTTTCGGGCTGCCGGGGATCGTGCTGGCCAGCATCTTCGTCACGCTGCCGTTCGTGGTGCGCGAAGTGGAGCCGGTGCTGCACGAGTTGGGAACCGACCAGGAGGAGGCGGCGGCCACGCTGGGTTCGAGTTGGTGGCAGACGTTTTGGCGGATCACGTTGCCGTCCATCCGGTGGGGATTGACCTACGGCATCGTGCTGACCGTTGCGCGCACCCTTGGCGAATTCGGCGCGGTGATCATCGTGTCGTCCAACCTGCCGGGCAAGTCACAAACACTGACGTTGCTGGTCGCGGACCGGTACAACCGGGGGGCCGAATACGGCGCCTATGCGCTGTCGACGCTGCTGATGGGTGTGGCCGTGCTGGTCCTGATCTTCCAGCTGGTGCTCGACGTCCGCCGGGCACGAGCGACCAAGTAAGCCGGACAAGGAGACTCGCAGATGACAGACAACCCGACCGAGCGCCGCGAACACGCGATCATCGTGCGGGACGCTTATAAGCGTTATGGCGATTTTGTGGCGTTGGATCATGTGGATTTCGTGGTGCCG
>NZ_LZLY01000058.1 GCF_001673535.1 Mycobacterium sp. 1081908.1
GTTTCAGTGGCGGGCACCGCGGGCTCGGCGAGCGACTCGGTGGCCACCGCAGCGACGGCGGGCGCCGCGGGGTGAGCATCGGGGTGATCGTCGCGCTCGTCGCCGTCGTCGTCGTGGTGGGCGGCGTGATCCTGTGGACTTTCTTCGGTGACGCGTTGTCGCACCGCTCACCCCGCGGCGCCCGCCGTCGCTGCGGTGGCCACCGAGTCGCTCGCCGAGCCCGCGGTGCCCGCCACTGAAACGGGACGGCGGCTCCGGGCTCGCCGGGCCCGCGGCGAATTCGGGATACCCCTCGGAGTCGTCGGCCGCGAACGTGCCCTCGGCGGGGTACGGGTCCTCGTCCGAATAGAGGTCGCCGCCGGCGGGGAAGCCCTCGTCCGGGTAGCGCCCGTATTCGGCCCACGGCTCGGCGACCTCCGGCTGTTCGGCGTCGCGGTGGTGGCCCGTGTCGGCGGCGGGGTATGCGTCGTCGTCGAGGTTTTCGTCGCCGGTTGACTGGTCGACGGAGTCCTCGGGGTCGGGCATGCTGTGCCTACCCATACCGGTGCCCGCCGCCTTTCCGTCGACCCGTCGCGTGACTTGTGAACTCGGCGCAAATTCTAGTCATCGGACCGCATTACCTACCGCATGTCGGGCCGTTTTCACGCACCGGCGGCGCGGGCTTTGAACTCGCGCCGGCGCCGATGCAGGATCGGCTCCGTGTAGCCGTTGGGCTGCTGCGTGCCGGACAGGATCAGCTCCTGAGCCGCCAGGAAGGCGATGCTGTCGTCGAAGTTGGGCGCCATCGGCCGATAAACCGGGTCGCCCTCGTTCTGCCGGTCCACCAACGGTGCCATGCGCTCGAGGCTGGCGCGGACGTCCTCGCTGGTGATCACGCCGTGGCGCAGCCAGTTGGCCAGCAGCTGACTGGAGATCCGCAGGGTGGCGCGGTCCTCCATGAGCGCGGTGTTGTGGATGTCGGGGACCTTCGAGCAGCCGACGCCCTGCTCCACCCAACGCACCACGTAGCCGAGGATGGACTGGCAGTTGTTGTCCAGCTCCTCGCGGATTTCCTCTGGCGCCCAAGCCAATTCCTTGGCCAGCGGAATGGTCAACAGCTCGTCGATGGTGGTGCGCTTCTGGCCCGCGAGCTCCTCCTGCACGGCGCCCACATCCACGTAGTGGTAGTGCATCGCGTGCAGGGTGGCCGCCGTCGGCGACGGCACCCACGCGGTGGTGGCGCCGGCCTTGGGCTGGCCGATCTTCTGCTCGACCATGTCGGCCATCAGCTCGGTCATCGCCCACATGCCCTTGCCGATCTGGGCCTTGCCCTTGAACCCGGCGGCAAGCCCGATGTCGACGTTGGCGTCCTCGTAGGCCTTGATCCAGGTGCTGTTCTTCATCGCACCCTTGCGGATCATCGGGCCGGCCTCCATGGAGGTGTGGATTTCGTCGCCGGTGCGGTCGAGGAAGCCGGTGTTGATGAACACCACCCGGTCGGCGGCGGCCTTGATGCACGCCTTGAGGTTGACCGTGGTGCGGCGTTCCTCGTCCATGATGCCGACCTTGAGGGTGCCCTGGGGCAGGCCCAGGACGTCTTCGACGCGGCTGAACAGTTCGCAGGTGAACGCGACCTCGGCGGGGCCGTGCATCTTGGGCTTGACGATGTAGATGGAACCGGTGCGGCTGTTCGTCAGCGGGCCGTTGGCGTCACCGGTCTTCAGCCCGTGGATCGCGGTCAGGCCGGTGAACAAGCCGTCCATGATGCCCTCGAACACCTCGTTACCGTCCGCGTCGACGATCGCGTCGTTCGTCATCAGGTGGCCCACGTTGCGGACGAACAGCAGGCTGCGTCCGGGCAGGGTCAGCTCAGGCCCCTCAGGGCCGGGAATAGGCCGAGTGTAGGTGCGGTCGGCGTTCAGCGCGCGGGTGAAGGTCTCGCCGCCCTTGCTGACCTCCTCGACCAGGTCACCCCTGTTCAGCCCCAGCCAGTTGCGGTAGCCCAGCACCTTGTCGTCGGCGTCGACGGCGGTCACCGAGTCCTCGAAGTCCATGATCGTGGTGACCGCCGATTCCAGGATCACGTCCTTGATGCCGGCCCGGTCGGTCTGGCCGACGGGCGACTCGGGGTCGATCAGGATCTCGATGTGCAGGCCGTGGTTGACCAGCAGCACCGACCAGCTGGGGGAGCCGAGCTCCCCGCTGTAGCCGGCGAACTTCTCCGGGCTGGCCAGGCCGGTCGACTCGTCCCCGAGGGCGACCTGCAGCTGCCCGTCGCCGATGCTCACGCCGGTCGCGTCCGCCCACGAGCCCGACGCCAGCGGCACCGCCTCGTCGAGGAACTTGCGCGCGTACGCGATCACCTTGTCCCCGCGCACCCGGTTGTAGCTGGTGCCCTTCTCCGCCCCGTCGCTTTCCGGGATGACGTCGGTGCCGTAAAGGGCGTCGTACAGCGACCCCCAGCGGGCGTTCGCCGCGTTCAGGGCAAACCGCGCGTTGAGCACGGGCACCACCAGCTGCGGGCCGGCGGTCGTCGTGATCTCGTCGTCGACGCCCGAGGTGGTGATGGTGAAGTCCTCGGGTTCGGGCTGCAGGTAGCCGATTTCGGCGAGGAACTCGCGGTAGGCCTCGGCGTCGATCGGCTCGATCACGCGGTGCCGGTGCCACTTGTCGATCTGGGCCTGCAGCTCGTCGCGGCGGTTCAGCAAATCCTGGTTCTGCGGGGTCAGGTCGGCCACGACTTTGTCGACGCCGGCCCAGAAGCTGTCCGGGTCGATGTCGGTGCCGGGCAGGGCCTCGTTGTTCACGAAGTCGTAGAGCACTCGGGCGACGCGCAGGTTCCCCACCGACACGCGATCAGTCATTTTTCTCCTCCATCGTGGGCCACGTAACACCTCACTGGCCCTCAACACGCATTGCCTTCAGCGTACCGACCGGCGGCCCGACAGACGTTATCCGCCCGACCTTCAACAGCAGGTCAGGCGCGCGCTAAGAGCTCCAACGGCGGCGCCGCGGCGAACCGCGAGGATCGCTATCCGGCCCGGCAGCCTTGGAGATCATACGGGCTGCGGCGCCGTCCGCGGGCAGCGGCACTAAGCGTCGCGCATCGTGCCGACCAGGTCCTCGACCAGATCTTCCATCGCCACCATCGCGACCACCGCGCCGCCGTCGTCGGTCACCAACGCCAGGTGGCTGTTGCTGCGGCGCATTCGCGACAGGGCGTCGGCCAGCGGCAGCGACGTCGGGACCTGTGGCAGCGGTCGGACCCAGGCCCGGTCGATCACCGTGTCCGGGTCGTCGTCGAGCGTCAGCACGTCCTTGATGTGCAGGTAACCGATGAACTTCCCGTCGGCGTCGGCGACGGGAAACCGCGAATATCCGCTCTGGGCCAGGGCCTCTTCGACCGCGCCCACGGTCGGCCCCGAGCCGGCCGCGGCCACCGGCACCGCCCGGATCTCGGCGAGCGGGCGCGCCACGTCGCCGACCCGCCGGTAACGCAGCTGCAGCGCCCGGGTCAGCCTGCCGTGCTCCTCGGCGTCCAGCAGCCCCTCGGACACCGATTCGGTGATCATCACCCGCAGCTCCCGGGTGGAGACCGACACGTCGAGCTGCGACTTCGGCTCGACGCGCAGCGCGCGCAGCACCACGTTCGCGCATTTGTCGTAGAACGCGATCAACGGCCGCGCCGCGCGCACGTAGGCCAGGTAGGGCGGCACCAGCAGCATCGCCGCCCGCTCCGGGCCGGCCAGCGCGATGTTCTTCGGCACCATCTCACCGAGCAGCACGTGCAGCGTCACGACGATGGCCAGCGCGATCGCCAGCGAAAGCGTATGCAGCAGCGCCGGGTGCCAACCGGTGAGGCCGAACGCCGAGCGCAGCAGGTCCGCGACGGCGGCCTCACCGATGCGGCCGAGCAACAGCGAGGCGACCGTCACGCCCAGCTGGACCCCGGCCAGCATGGACGAAAGCTGCTCGCCGGCGCGGATCACCACGACGGCCCTCGCCTTGCCCTGCTCCGCCAGCGCCTCGAGGCGGTCGCGGCGCGCCGAAATCAGCGAGAACTCCGCCCCGACGAAAAACGCGTTGACGCCGATCAGCAGGATCGCCAGCAGGACTCCCAGTGCGTCGCTCACGACGGGCCCCGCCCGGCGTGCGTTTCGGCCCGACTGCCCAGCTCCTGCAGCTCGAGCACGTCGATGCGGCGACCGTCCATCCGGACCACCGTCGCCTGCCAGCGCATCGAGGTGTCCAGCAGGCCGTCGGAGTCCAGCGCGGTCAGCTCCACCGTCTCGCCGGCCACGGGGATGTGGCCGATTTCGCGCAGCACCAGGCCGCCGATGGTTTCGTAGGGCCCCTCGGGGGCCCGGAACCCGGTGGCGGTCGCGACCTCGTCGATGCGCAGCAGCCCGTTCACCCGCCAGCCGGCGCCGGCCGCCACCACGTCCGGGGTCGCGTCGTCGTGTTCGTCGTCGACGTCGCCGACGATCTCCTCGATCAGGTCCTCGACGGTCACCATGCCGGCCGTGCCGCCGTACTCGTCGACGACCATCGCGGTCTGCAGGGGATTGGCGCGGATCTCGGCCATCACCGCGTCGCCGTCCAGCGTCGAGGGCACCACCGGAACGTGCTGCGCGAGCGTCGTCAGCAGGGTGGTCGCCCGCGCGGCCGCCGGCACCGCGAACACCTGCTTGACGTGCACGATGCCGACGGTCTCGTCGAGATCGCCGTCGACGATGGGGAAGCGCGAGAAGCCGGACTCGGCGGCGGCGGCGATCAGGTCGGCGACCGTCTCGTCGGTTTCCAGCGCGACGATCTTCGACCGCGGCGTCATCAGTTCCTCGGCGGTCAGCTCGCCGAACTGCAGCGATCGCCGCACCAGGGCGGCGGTGGCGGCGTCCATGGTGCCGCTGCGCGCCGAGTTGCGCACCAGCGACGCCAGCTCCTGCGGCGAGCGGGCCGAGCGCAGCTCCTCGGCCGGCTCGATGCCCAGCTCGCGCACGATCCAGTTGGCCGCGCCGTTCGTCAGCCGGATGGCCGGGGTGAACAGCAGCGAGAACAGCAGCTGGACCCCCGCGACGGCGCGCGCGGTCGACAGCGGGCGCGCCACGGCGAGATATTTCGGAACCAGCTCGCCGAACACCATCGACACCGACGTCACGATCACCAGCGCCAGGAACGCGAGGATCGCATCGGCCACCCGGTTGGGTATGCCGATCGCGCTCAGCGCCGGGTGCGGCAGGTCGGCGACCAACGGCTCGGTCAGGTAACCGGTCGCCAGCGTGGCGATCGAGATGCCCAGTTGGGCTCCCGACAGCTGAAACGACAGCCGCTGCTGGGCGCGCTGGATGAAGCGGTCGCGCCGGCCGCCGTGGCGGGCGTTGGAATCCACGACGCTGCGGTCCAGGGCGGTCAGCGAGAATTCGGCGGCGACGAAGACCCCGTTGGCGAAGATCAGCAGCGCGATTGCCAGGACGCTGATCAGCGTGACGGCGACGTTCATGACGGAGGCTCCGGGGACGCTGCCGGTCGCCGCTCCGTCTCGAAGCCTACGAGCTCGACGCGTGCCTGCGGCACGTCATCCCTTCCCTCGATGCGGGACAGCGCTTTGCTGCCAGCCGAAAAATCACGTGAATTCACATGGTAGCCAGACGTCCAGCGGGCAGAACGCGCTCACCAACCCAGCGGCAGCGGATGGCCCTCGGCGAACCCCGCGGCCGACTGCACCCCGACGACGGCCCGCTCGTGTAGCTCGGCCAGGGTCGAGGCGCCGACGTAGGTGCAGGTGCTGCGCACCCCGGAGGTGATGTGGTCGATCAGGTCCTCGACGCCACCGCGGTCGGGGTCCAGCCCCATCCGCGCCGTCGAGATGCCCTCCTCGAACAGCGCCTTGCGGGCGCGGTCGAACGCGGTCTCGGCGCCGCTGCGGGCGACGACGGCCCGCTTGGACGCCATGCCGTAGCTCTCCTTGTAGGGCTGGTCGTCGCGGTCGCGCATCAGGTCGCCGGGCGACTCGTAGGTGCCGGCGAACCACGACCCGATCATCACGTTCGACGCGCCCGCGGCCAGCGCCAGCGCCACGTCCCGCGGATGCCGGATGCCCCCGTCGGCCCACACGTGCCCGCCGAGTTTCCTTGCGGCGGAGGCGCATTCGAGCACGGCGGAGAATTGCGGGCGCCCGACGCCGGTCATCATCCGGGTGGTGCACATGGCGCCGGGCCCGACGCCGACCTTGACGATGGTCGCCCCGGCGCCCAGCAGGTCGCGGGTGCCCTCCGCCGACACCACGTTGCCCGCCGCCAGCGGCAGGTCCAGGTCCAGCGACGCGACCGCCTTGATCGCGTCCAGCGTCCTGACCTGATGCCCGTGCGCGGTGTCGATGACGAGTACGTCCACGCCGACCTCGGCCAGGGACCGGGCCCGGGCCCCCACGTCGCCACTGATGCCGACGGCCGCGCCGACGCGCAGCCGCCCGCGCGCGTCGGTGGCCGGGGTGTACAGCCCGGCGCGGACCGCCCCGGTGCGGGTGAGCACGCCCGCCAGCGTGCCGTCCGCGCCGGTCACCACCGCGACGCCGATCGGGGCGTGCTCGAGCAGGTCGAAGATCTTGCGTGGCTCGGCGCCCACCGGGGCCGTCACGAAATCGGTGACGGCCACGTCGCGCACCCGGGTGAAGCGGTCGACGCCCAGGCACGAGGCCTCGGTGACCAGACCGATCGGGCGGCCCTCGAAAACGACGACGGCGACGCCGTGCGCGCGCTTGTGGATCAGCGCGACCGCGTCGGACACCGAGTCGTCGGGCTCGAGCACCACCGGGGTGTCGAGGACCATGTCGCGGCTCTTGACGAAGTCGACCGTCTGCTGGACCGCCGGGATCGGCAGATCCTGGGGCAGGATCACCAGGCCGCCCCGCCGCGCCACCGTCTCGGCCATGCGGCGCCCGGCCACCGCGGTCATGTTGGCGACGACGACGGGAATGGTGGTGCCGGAGCCGTCGGTGGTGGACAGGTCGACGTCGAAGCGCGACGCGACATCGGAGCGGTTCGGCACGATGAAGACGTCGTTGTACGTCAGGTCGTACCCGGGTCGGTGCCCGTCCAGAAACCTCATGTGTTCGGCTTGCCCCCTTTGGCCCCTTCTACACGCGGACCCGCTAGGCGGGCACTTCGCTGCGGTCCCCGCTCCACAGCGTGTGGAAGCGCTTGTCCGGGTCGTCGTCGGTGCGGCCATAGGTGTGCGCGCCGAAGAAGTCGCGCAGCCCCTGGGTGAGCGCCGCGGGCAGCCGCTCGGTGCGCAGCGCGTCGTAATAGGACAGCGCCGAGGAGAAGCCCGGGATCGGGATGCCCAGCTCGGTGGCGGTCACCACGACGCGGCGCCAGCCGTCGATCGCGGCCTCGATCGCGGCGCGGAAGTACGGCGCGACGATCAGCGTCGGCAGGTCGGCGTCCTCGTCGAACGCGTCCTTGATGCGGTTGAGGAACTTGGCCCGGATGATGCAGCCGCCCCGCCAGATTGTGGCCAGGTCGCCCGGCGTGATGCCCCAGTCGTATTCGGCGCTGCCGGCCTGAATCTGGTTGAACCCCTGGGCATACGCGATGATCTTCGACGCGTACAGGGCCTGCCGGACGTCTTCGACGAATTGCGTTGCGTCGGTTGGCTTTTCGCCGAGCCGACCGGAGGCCAGCCCGGTGGTGGCCTTGCGCTGGGTGACCGAGCCCGACAGCGCGCGGGCGAACACCGCCTCGGCGATGCCGGTAACGGGCACGCCGAGGTCCAGCGCCGACTTCACCGTCCAGCGCCCGGTCCCCTTCTGCTCGGCCTCGTCGAGGATGACGTCGACGAGCGGCTTGCCGGTCTTCGCATCCGTCTGGCGCAGCACCTTGGCGGTGATCTCCACCAGGAAGCTGTCCAGGTCGCCCTTGTTCCACTCGTCGAAGACGTCGGCGATCTCCTCGGCGGTCTTGCCCAGGCCGTCGCGCAGCAGCTGGTAGGCCTCGCCGATCAGCTGCATGTCGGAGTATTCGATGCCGTTGTGCACCATCTTGACGAAGTGGCCGGCGCCGTCGGGGCCGATGTGGGTGCAGCACGGGACGCCGTCGACGTGCGCGGAGATCTCCTCGAGCAGCGGGCCAAGCGACTTGTACGACTCGGCCGGGCCGCCCGGCATGATCGACGGCCCGTTGAGGGCCCCCTCCTCGCCGCCGGAGATGCCGGCGCCCACGAAGTGCAGGCCGCGCTCGCGCATCGCCTTCTCCCGGCGGATTGTGTCGGTGTAGAGGGCGTTGCCGCCGTCGATGATGATGTCGCCTTGCTCCATGGCGTCGGCGAGTTCGTTGATGACGGCGTCGGTCGGGTCGCCGGCCTTGACCATGATCAGCACCCGCCGGGGCTTCTCCAGCGCGTCGAGGAATTCCGCGATGGTCTCCGAGCGCACGAACTTGCCCTCGTCGCCGTGCTCTTTGAGCAGCGCATCGGTCTTGGCGACGGACCGGTTGTGCAGCGCCACCGTGTAGCCGTGGTGGGCGAAGTTGCGGGCGATGTTGGAACCCATGACGGCGAGGCCGGTGACGCCGATCTGCGCGGTACCGGTCTTCGAGTCCTTGGAATTCGGGGCACTCATGTGTTCGCCTCTCAGGTTGCGGAACTTTTCCGACGAGCTGTCGGATCACACTGTGGCACAGCCGACTCCGAGTGGCATTCCAGGGTGATGGCCCGCTCCGACGCTAGACGTTGAAGAGCCGCCGCAGCTCGATGAGCCACGGCACGACCAGGGCCACGGTGGGCACCACGAATACGGCGGCCGCGGCCAGGTACGCGGCGGCCGCCAGCATCAGGCTGTTGCCCCGGCCGGAGAGCCGGCGCACCCGCACCACCGTGCTGGTACCACCCATTGCCAGCGCGCCCGACGGCGCCCGCCCGGAGGCGCAGGCGACCAGCGCCCGGGCCAGGGGAGTGCGCCCGGTGGCGCGCACCGCGGCGTCGTCGGCCAGGAGCTCGACGAGCAGCTGCACCGCGCGCAGCGCGTTGGCGCTGCGGACGATCCGCGGGAAGGCGGCGTGCGCCGCGGTGAAGGCCTCGAGAACCAAATCGTGGCGGGCGCGCAGGTGGGCGCGCTCGTGGGTGAGGATGGCGGAGACCTCGGCGTCGCCGAGCGTGTTCAGCGTTCCCTCGCTGACCACCACCCGGCTGCGCACGCCCGGCAGGCAGTAGGCGAGCGGTTGCGCGACGTCCAGGACGCGCAGGTCGCGCGTGTTGGCGCAGGTCTGGGCCAGGGCCGCGTCGTGGCCGACGCCGACCAGGTCGACGACCATGCGGTGGTGGGCCCGCCGCCGCCGGTTGGCGATGGCCACCCGCGCGACCGCGACCATCAACCGGACGCCGACCGATACGGTCAGCGCGAAGACGGCGATGTACGCGGTCCACAGCGGCCAGCCGAGTCGATCCGCGGCGCCCATGACGCTGGCGGTCGGCCGCCCGTCGGGGCCGGGGACCAGGACCCGGCTGGCGATCGCGATACCGGCGCTGAACGCCGAGAGGACCGCGGCCAGGGCGACTGCCTGCCACAACACCATCGCGGCACGCGGGGCGCGCAGGGGCCACTTCGCTCGTGCCAATAAAGCCGGCGCCGGGCCGACTAAAAGCACCGCGAGGATGGAGAAGGCCAGCGCGGACACGCTGCCAGTCTCCCTCAGTCCTCCGCTGGCGCGCCAGCCGACGGGGCCTTGTCGCGCGGATTGGCTTCGAGTTCGGCCAGCGCGCGCCGCAGCGCCTCCGCCTCGTCGGCGCCGACGCGCTCGACGAAGTGCACCAGGGCGGCCTGCCTGCCCCCGGAGTCCTCGGCTTGCGCCAGCGCGTCGACCATCAGCCCGGCGACGAGCTCGTCGCGCCCGTGCACCGGCGCGTACCGATGGGCGCGGTCGTCGCGGAGCTGGGAGACCAGGTTCTTCTTGGCCAGCCGTTGCAGCACGGTCATGATCGTCGTGTAGGCGAGGTCGCGTCGCGCCGACAACGCTTCGTGGACTTGGCGGACGGTCTGGGGCTCCGCCGTGGACCACAGATGATCCATCACGGCGCGTTCCAGATCCCCTAGCCGGGTCAGCTTGGCCATAGTGCGTTCATCTCCTGAGAGCGTCGAAACCAGCGTACTCCGCTTACTACCGGCCGTCGTATCTATCCGGGCGCAATGCGGCTCGGGCACACCCAAACCATACCTTGCGAAATTAGGGCAGCCTTGCCTATGCTGATGGCGGTCGAGCGACACGACCGTGGAGAGTCCTGAGGGCTGCAGTGACCCCCGGTCTACTCGATCGGCGAGCCCCGCGCCTGGCGCGGGGCTCGCCTGTTTCCGCCGATCGTGTAGACACATGAGCGTGCCGACACCGCCCGACGCGACCCTCCCGCCGAACTTCACCGCACCGTTCGACACGGAGCTGGGGCTGCGGTTCACCGACCTCAGTCCCGACGGCGCCCGCGCGCAGCTCGAGGTCACGCCGAAACTGCTGCAGCCGATGGGCCTGGTCCATGGCGGCGTCTACTGCTCGATCATCGAGAGCATGGCCAGCGTGTCGGCCTACACCTGGCTCAACGCGAAGGGCGACGGCGGCAACGTGGTGGGCGTCAACAACAACACGGACTTCCTGCGCTCGATCGGCTCCGGGACCGTGTACGGCAGCGCCGAACCCATTCACCGCGGCCGGCGCCAGCAGCTGTGGCTGGTCACCATCACCGACGACAACGATCGGGTGGTGGCCCGCGGTCAGGTGCGGCTGCAAAACCTCGAGGCTTAGCCGGCAGTGGACGCGCGGCCAGGGCTTCGAGTTTGCAGTGGCGGTTTTCAATGTGTGTGTAGGGCGGGGTTTCGGCGTTTTTCCCGCCCAGAGCACACTCGCAACGCCGACGATTCACACCCAACGTTCGAATAATCCGCCTAGCTAAGACAGGCCCAATTCGATACGAAAGCTGCTGTGCTGCAAAAGGAATCCCCCGCTCCGAGCCGACCGGCACCCCTCGATCCGATCGGCCGGGGGGTTAGCTCGCCCGTCTGGCCGCAGGGCGCTTCGCCTCGGCCGCCGCTACCGCAAGCTGTTCGAGGCGGGTTCGGGCGAACGCCTGCTGCTCGGTGATGGTGAGCTGGCCGCGGCGGGTGCTCAGGAAGGTGACCGTCCACGACAGCAGCGTGCTGACCTTCGTCTTGAACCCGACCAGATACACCAGGTGCAGCACCAGCCACATCAGCCAGGCGATGAAGCCGCTGAACTCCAGTGGACCGATCTTGGCCACCGCGGAGAACCGCGACACGGTGGCCATGGAGCCCTTGTCGAAGTACTGGAACGGCTCGCGTTCGGCCGGATCGGCCCCGTTGAGTTCCGCCTTGAGCGTGCCGGCGACGTACTTGGCGCCCTGGATGGCTCCCTGAGCCACCCCCGGCACGCCCTCGACCGCGGCCATGTCGCCGATGACGAACACGTTCGGGTGTCCGGGGATGGACAGGTCGGGCAGCACCTTGACCCGTCCGGCCCGGTCGACCTCGACCGCCGACTGCTCGGCGAGGTCCATGCCCAGCCCGCTGGCCTGCACCCCGGCGGACCACACCTTGCACGCGGATTCGATGCGCCGGGTGGAGCCGTCGGAGTCCTTGACCGTGATGCCGTTGCGGTCGACGTCGGTGACCATCGCGCCCAGCTGGATTTCCACGCCCATCTTCTCCAGCCGCGCGGCCGCCCGCTCGCCGAGCTTCTCGCCGAACGGCGGCAGCACCGCGGGGGCGGCGTCGAGCAGGATCACCCGCGCCCGGGTGGAATCGATGTGGCGGAAGGACCCCTTGAGGGTGTGCGCGGCGAGTTCGGCGATCTGCCCGGCCATTTCGACGCCGGTGGGGCCGGCGCCGATGACGGTGAACGTCAACAGCTTGGCCCGCCGTTCCGGGTCGCGGGACCGTTCGGCTTGCTCGAAGGCGCTCAGGATCCGGCCCCGCACCTCCAGGGCGTCGTCGATCGATTTCATGCCGGGCGCGAACTCGGCGAACTGGTCGTTGCCGAAATAGGACTGGCCGGCCCCCGCCGCGACAATCAGTGTGTCGTAAGGGGTTTCGTACGTGTGGCCGAGCAGGTCCGATACGACGAACCGCCCCTCCAGGTCGATGTGTGTGACGTCGCCGAGCAGCACCTGGACGTTGCGCTGCCTGCGCAGGACGACCCGGGTGGGCGGGGCGATGTCGCCTTCGGACACGATGCCGGTGGCCACCTGGTACAGCAGCGGCTGGAACAGGTGGTGGGTGGTGCGCGCGATCAGTTTGATGTCAACGTCGGCGTGCTTGAGCTTCTTTGCCGCGTTGAGTCCCCCGAATCCCGATCCGATGATGACCACCTGGTGACGACGGTCGGGTGCAGCAGTGGTTTCTGCTTGCGTGCTCATGTTCGGGCAGGCTCCTGATCGGGGTCGCTGGACGCGCGATTCCAGTTAGCTACCACGCTAGTGAAGGCGGTACCCCGAAACCCAGATCGTAAGCATGTGTAATGAACCACATCACGCATCGGGCCTGGTCGAGCGAACGTGATGCTCGTCATGCCCCGGGGCGCAATGCGGTTTGCGTTACAGCCCCACGACCGGGCGAAGGGCTTCGCCGGCCGCGGTGATGACGCCCGGTGTGTAGAACGGCATGTTGATGATCACCCCGGAGATCCCGGCGTCGATGACCTTGGTCTTGATTTGCTCGGCAACCGACTCCGCGCTGCCGACGACCATCCGCTGGGCCATCTCGGCGGGGATCTGGTCGGCGTCGAAGTTCTCGTCGACGACCGCCGTGGTCAGGGTGCTGGTCTCCAGGGTGGCCGGGTCGCGGCCGATCTCTTCGCATCGCTCCCGCACGACCTTCAGCTTGGCGGGCAGCTCGTCGAACCCGGCGATGACGTTGAGGTGGTCGAAGTGGCGCGCGGCCAGCGGGATCGTCTTCTTCTCCCCGCTGCCGCCGATCATCAACGGAATGTGGTCGCGGAAGCGGGGATTGGCCATGGCCTCCTTGGCCTGATACCACTTGCCGGAGAAGGTCGGCCGTTCGCCCTTGATCATCGGCAGGATGATCTGCAGCGCCTCCTCGAGCCGGTTGAACCTGTCGGTGAAGGTGCCGAATTCGAAGCCCAGCTGATCGTGCTCGAGTTCGAACCAGCCGGTGCCGATGCCCAGGATGGCCCGGCCCTGGCTCACCACGTCCAGCGTGGTGATGATCTTGGCGAGCAGCGTCGGATTGCGATACGTGTTGCCGGTCACCAGGGTGCCAAGCTGCACCCGTTCGGTCGCGGTGGCCAACGCGGCCAGCGCGGTGTAGGCCTCCAGCATCGGCTGATCGGGATCGCCCAACATGGGCAATTGGTAGAAGTGGTCCATGACGAAGACCGAGTCGAATCCGGCCGCCTCGGCCTCTTGAGCCTGGGCGACAACGGTGGGGAAGAGCTTGTCCACCCCGGTGCCGTAGGAAAAGTTGGGAATTTGCAAACCAAGTCGGATAGCCACGTTGTTCACCGTAGCCACCGGCCCGGTATCAGAACCAGGGTGTGAAACGGATGCGATTCAGCCTCAGGCGAAACGGGCCAGCGCGCCGTGGCTGACATGCAGCGTCTGGCCGGTGATGTGGCGGGCCGCCGGGGTGGTGAGGAACAGCGCCAGGCGGGCGACCTCCGCGGCGACCGTCGGCGGCGTGCGCGACAGCCCGTCGTAACCGGCCTGCGCGCTGCGCCCGCTGGCCACGGTGTTGACGGTGATCCCGCGGGTGCCGAAAGCCTCCGCCTGCCCGGCGGTCCAATTCGACAGCGTCGCCTTGATCGCGGCGTCGATGCTTCCCGCGGGCGGGTTCTCGGGCACCACGCTGATGATCGAGCCACCCGAGCGAAGGTTGTCGCCGACGGCCTGCACGGTCAGCGCCACGGACAGCACCGTGGCATCGAGGGAGTCGCGCCAGGCTTTGGCGGTGTCGGCCATCGAGTAGGTGCGGGGGTCGCCCGGGTCCCAGGCCGGCGCCGGCACGTTGACGATGGTGTCGAGGTGATGGGGGAACAGTCCGCGCGCCTCGGCGAGGCTCGCCGGGTCGGTGGTGTCGCAGACGATGGCGTCCACGTCGAGTTCCTTGGCGGCGATCTCGAGATCGCTGCGCCGTGCGCCCACGAGGGTCACCTTGTGACCGTCGTCGCGGAAACCCTCGGCCACAGTGCGCCCCAGCTCCGTGTCGCCCCCGGTGACCAGAACTTCCACTGCCATGACCTCCTCGTGTTCAACGTTGAACCCAGCAGCTGCCTGGATCTCAGCGCGTTTATGGCATAAATCTAAGAAGATGTTACTGGACGGTAGCTAGTCCGCGAAACTCCGGGCCCCGCGACGCGCGGATTATTTGCATAACTATTCGGCCGTCACTTTTTTGCGGCGGTCAGCAGCCGGGCGGACCGCATCGTCGGCGGACTAGGGTGCACTCATGCGGCGGACCGGGATCGTGAGCGGTTTGGTTTCGACCCTGCTGGTGCCGGGGCTGGCGGTGGGCCTGCTCGCGTGCGGCTCGAAAACGCCGTCGTCGTCGCCCGGTCAGCCCGCCCAGCCGTCCGGAAAGGTCGTGGTTTTCGCCGCGGCCTCGCTGAAGCCGGCGTTCGGTCAGATCAGCGAGCGGTTCAAGGCCCAAAACCCCGGAAGCACAGTCGATTTCGAGTTCGCGGGTTCATCCGAGCTCGCCACCCAGTTGACTCAGGGCGCGACGGCCGACGTCTTCGCGTCGGCGGACACCGCGCAGATGGACACGGTCGCCCGGGCGGGCCTGCTAGCCGGCAACCCGACGAACTTCGCCTCGAACACACTGGTCATCGTCACGGCACCGGGCAACCCGAAGAAGGTCGGGTCCTTCGCCGACCTCGCCAAGCCGGGGCTGAGCGTGGTGATCTGCCAGAGGCCGGTGCCGTGCGGATCGGCGACCCAGCGCATCGAGAACGGCACCGGCGTGCGACTCAGCCCGGTCAGCGAGGAACTCAACGTGACCGACGTCCTCAACAAGGTCACCACCGGGCAGGCCGACGCGGGGCTGGTGTACGTCACCGACGCTCACAGCGCCGGGAACAAGGTGGCGACGGTGAACTTCCCGGAGGCCGCCGGCGCGGTCAACGTCTATCCGATCGCGGTGTTGAGGAACGCCACGCAGGCCACGCTGGCCCAAAAGTTCGTGGCGATGGTGACCGGTGACCCCGGTCAGAACATCCTGGCCCAGTCGGGCTTCGCCAAGCCCTGACCCGTGCACCGACCTATGGATCTGCCGCGGTGGGTGTACGTCCCCGCCGCGGCGGGGACCGCGTTCGTGGTCGTGCCCCTGATAGCGATCGCGGTCAAGGTTGACTGGCCGAACTTCTGGTCGCTGATCACCAGCCCCTCGTCGCGGACGGCGCTGCTGCTGAGCCTCAAGACCGCCGCCGCCAGCACCGCCCTGTGCGTGCTGCTGGGCGTCCCGATGGCGCTGGTGCTCGCCCGCAGCACGGCGCGCGGGGTCCGGTTGCTTAGGCCACTGATCCTGCTGCCGTTGGTGCTGCCGCCGGTGGTGGGCGGCATCGCGTTGCTCTATGCGTTCGGTCGGCTCGGATTGATCGGGCGATACCTCGAGGCCGGCGGGGTCAGCATCGCCTTCAGTACGACCGCGGTGGTGCTGGCGCAGACGTTCGTCTCGCTGCCGTTTCTCGTCATTTCCCTCGAGGGCGCCGCGCGCACCGCGGGAGCCGACTACGAGGTGGTGGCGGCGACGCTGGGGGCGCGGCCGAGCACGATCTGGTGGCGGGTGACCCTGCCGCTGCTGCTGCCCGGACTGACGTCGGGGGCGGTGCTGGCGTTCGCCCGCTCGCTGGGCGAGTTCGGCGCGACGCTGACGTTCGCCGGCTCCCGCCAGGGTGTCACCCGAACGCTGCCGCTGGAGATCTACCTGCAGCGGGTGAGCGACGCGGACGCGGCGGTGGCGCTGTCGATCCTGCTGGTGGCGGTGGCGGCGGTGGTGGTGCTCGGACTGGGCGCGCGCCGGCTCACCGGGGTGTCCGCATGAGCGAGTTGCGGATCCGCGCGGTCGTCGCCGACCGCGGCCTGGATGTGGAGTTCTCGGTGTCGGCGGGCGAGGTACTCGCCGTCCTCGGACCCAACGGCGCCGGCAAGTCGACCGCCCTGCACGTCATCGCGGGGCTGCTCCGACCCGACGAGGGCGTCGTGCGGCTGGGCGACCGGGTGTTGACCGACACCGCGGCCGGCGTGCACCTGGCGACACACGACCGCCGGGTGGGGTTGCTGCTGCAGGACCCGTTGCTGTTTCCGCACCTGAGCGTCGCCGCGAACGTGGCGTTCGGACCGCACAGCCGCCGGGGAGCGTTCCGCTTCGCTCGCGCCGACAGGAAGGCGACGGCGCTGCGCTGGCTGCGCGAGGTGGACGCCGAGCGCCTCGCCGACCGGAAGCCGCGAGAGCTCTCCGGCGGTCAAGCCCAGCGGGTCGCGATCGCCCGCGCCCTGGCGGCCGAACCCGACGTTTTGCTGCTCGACGAGCCGCTGGCCGGGCTCGACGTCGCCGCGGCCGCGGGCGTCCGCGCGGCGCTGCGCGACGTCGTCACCCGCACCGGCTGCGCGGTCATCCTGATCACCCACGACCTGCTCGACGTGTTCACGCTGGCCGATCGAGTGTTGGTGCTCGAGTCGGGCAGGATCGCCGAAATCGGACCGGTGGCAGACGTTCTCACGGCGCCACGCAGTCACTTCGGCGCCCGCATCGCGGGCATCAACCTGGTCAACGGCACCGTCGGAACCGACGGCTCGCTGCACGACCGCGCCGGCGCCCGCTGGTATGCGAACCCGGCCCAGGAGCTGGACGCCCAGCTGGTCAACGCGGTCGCCGTGTTCCCGCCCACGGCCGTGTCCGTCTACCGGGAGCGGCCGCGCGGCAGCCCCCGCAACACCGTCGAGGTGACGGTCGCGGAGCTGGACGCCCACGGGTCCGCCGTCCTGGTGCGGGGCCGGGAACAGTCCGACGGCGCCCCGGGGCTGGCCGCTGAAATCACCGCGGACGCCGCCGCCGAGCTGCGGCTGACGCCGGGGGAGCGCGTGTGGTTCTCCGTCAAGGCCCACGAGGTGACGCTGTACCCGGCGCCGCACTGACTGACCTGCGCCGACGCGAGCAAGGTTGCACATCGACAACATCGCAAGAACCGCCGCACGGCACCCTTGCGTCACAGCCGTAACGCGGTAGGTTCGTCGCCATGGATCAGGTGGACCCGAACTCGACACGTCGGAAAGGGCTGTGGGCGACGCTGGCGATCGCCGCGGTGACCAGTGCCAGCGCCGTCGCCATCGCCTTACCTGCGACCTCCAGCGCCGACCCCGAGGTTCCGACGCCGGTCCCGCCAAGCACGACAACGGCCGCACCGGCGCCCGGGTCGCCGACGCCCACGACCCCCCCGCCGCCGGGCGCGCCGGGATCGCCGCAGCCCCAGCCGGGCGACCCCAACGCGGCGCCGCCCCCGCCGGTCGATCCGAACGCGCCGCCGCCGCCTCCCGTCGACCCCAACGCGGGCCGGATCGGCAACGCCGTCGGCGGCTTCAGCTTCGTCCTCCCCGCCGGCTGGGTGGAGTCCGATGCGACCCACCTCGATTACGGTTCGGAGTTGCTCAGCAAGACCACCGGCCAGCCGCCGGCGCCGGGGCAGGCGCCGCCGGTCGCCAACGACACCCGCATCGTGATGGGCCGGCTGGACCAAAAGCTTTACGCCAGTGCCGAAGCCAGCGACGCCAAGGCCGCCGTCCGGCTGGGCTCGGACATGGGTGAGTTCTTCATGCCCTATCCCGGCACCCGGATCAACCAGGGCGCCACCCCGCTGACGGGCGCGAACGGCATCACCGGAAGCGCGTCGTACTACGAGGTGAAGTTCAGCGACCCGTCCAAGCCGAACGGTCAGATCTGGACCGGCGTGGTCAGCGGGCCCTCGGCGGGCAACGGGCCACCGCAGCGCTGGTTCGTGGTGTGGCTCGGGACCTCGAACGACGCGGTGGACCAGGGCGGCGCGAAGGCGCTGGCCGAGTCGATCCAGCCCTGGACACCGCCGGCGGCCCCCGCCCCGGCGCCGGGCGCCCCCGGGGCCGCTCCCGGCGCACCCGGCGCTCCGGCGCCCGCCCCCGGCGCACCGGCACCCGCGCCCGCGCCGGGTCAAGCGCCCGCCGGCGACGTCGCTCCCGCCGCGGCGCCGACGCCGCAGCGGGCCTGACCGTCCTTCCCGGCTCGCGCCGGTGCGCCCAATCGCGATCAATTGGGCATATGTTTTATAAGCGGAAATCGGGTACTCCCACAGCACGGCCCAGCGGTTCCGCTGGGCTTTGCCAGCGATTGCAAGGAGACCCGCATGGACGTCATCGCAGCAACCGAAGTTCTCGCCCGGTCATCCACGCTGACCAGCGTCGGTTGGATCGGCTACATCATCATCGGCGGCCTGGCCGGCGCACTCGCCAGCAGGATCATCAGGGGCAGCGGGGCCGGCATCCTGATGGACATCGTGATCGGCATCGTCGGCGCGTTGATCGGCGGCTTCATCCTGAGCTTCTTCGTCAACACCGCCGGCGGCGGGATCATCTTCACCTTCTTCACCGCGCTGCTCGGCGCGCTCATCCTGCTGTGGGTCGTCGGTATGGTGCGCCACCGCGCCTGATCGCGGCTAACCCATTGCGGCCGTGACGAATAGCGGCAGGATGTAGTGATGGCCTCGGCGGTGACGACCACGACGATGCGCGCGTGGCGAGTGCGCCGCCCCGGCCCCATGGAGACCGGCCCACTCGAGCAGGTCACCGCCGAGGTGCCAAGACCGGAACCGTCGGAGTTGCTGGTCGCGGTGCGCGCGTGCGGCGTGTGCCGCACCGACCTGCACGTCACCGAGGGCGACCTCCCGGTGCACCGCGAGGCGGTGACGCCCGGGCACGAGGTGGTGGGGGAGGTCGTCGAAGTCGGCGCCGGCGCGGGTGACGGATTCGAACCCGGGGACCGGGTCGGCATCGCCTGGCTGCGCCACACCTGCGGCGTGTGCAAATACTGCCACGGCGGCAACGAGAACCTGTGCCCGCAATCCCGCTACACCGGCTGGGACGCCGACGGCGGATACGCCGAATTCGCCACCGTTCCAGCCGCTTTCGCGCACCACCTGCCGAGCGGTTACAGCGACAGCGAGCTGGCGCCGTTGCTGTGCGCCGGCATCATCGGATACCGATCCCTGCTGCGCGCCGAGCTGCCGCCGGGCGGACGGCTGGGCCTCTACGGATTCGGCGGCAGCGCCCACATCACCGCGCAGGTCGCGTTGGCGCAGGGCGCCGAGGTGCACGTGATGACCCGCGGGGCCGAGGCGCGCGAGCTGGCGCTGGGACTCGGCGCCGCGTCGGCCCAGGGCGCGGCCGATCCGCCGCCGGTGCCGCTGGACGCCGCGATCCTGTTCGCGCCCGTCGGCGAGCTGGTGCTGCCCGCGGTGGAGGCGCTGGACCGCGGCGGCACCCTGGCGATCGCGGGAATCCACCTGTCCGACATCCCGGCCCTGAACTACCAGCGTCACCTGTTCCAGGAGCGCCAGGTCCGATCGGTCACGTCGAACACCCGGGCCGATGCGCGGGCCTTTCTCGACTTCGCCGGCAAGCACCACATCGAGGTGACCGCGCCGGAATATCCGCTTGACCAGGCCGACGAGGCCCTCACCGATCTGAGCGCCGGCCGGATCGCGGGCGCCGCGGTGCTGCTCGTCTGAGCGGGCCTCAGGTCGACAGGTGCCAGACCAGCGCCGCGGCCAGGGCGCCGAGCCCGTTCAGCGACCAGTGCAGCGCGATCGGCGCGATCAGGCTGCCGCTTCGCCGGCGCAGCCAGCTGAAGACGAAGCCGGCCGCCCCGGTCGCCAGCACCGCCAGCGTCACCCCGGCCACCATCCCAGCGAACCCGCCGCCCAACAGCCGGGTGAAGCCGACGTTGTTGCTGGTGAGCCCCAGCGAGGTGGCGACGTGCCACAGGCCGAACAGCAGCGACCCGCCCAGCGCCACCCCCCGAAAACCCCAGGCGCGGTTCAGCGCGCCGTGCAGCACGCCGCGAAACGCCAGCTCCTCCGGGATCACGGTCTGCAGCGGGATGATCACCATCGAGGCGATCAGCGCGCCGGAGATCGTGGCGTAATGGTTGTTCAGGAACATCGGCCGGGTCGCCGGCAACACGATCCCGATCGCGATCACCGACGCCACGACCGCCACGGCGCCCAGCGCGTACGCCAGCCCGGGCCTCCAGTGTTCGCGGCCAAGCCCGAGATCCGTCCAGCCCAGCCCGCGGTAGCGCATCAACGCGACGAGCCCGACGGCGGCGGCCGGGACGGTCGCGATGCTCGCCCACGGCGTGGTGAAGTGCGCGATGAGGTTGGTGAGCACTAGCACGGCGACCACCACGACGATGTCGAGATGGATGCGGAACCGGTGTAGCGCCGACGGCTGTGCGGCAGCGGTGGCGTCGGGCATCCGGCAAGTTTACCCGCGGCCCGGCGCCCACATCCGTTCCGCGCGAGCGTGCGCGTTTGTACAGGGACACGCCGACAAGGCCGTCATTCTGCACACGCTCGCGGTCAGTTCGGCGTCTCGGATTCCCAGGTCCACCCCGAGATCGCCGGGTCGTCCTCGCCGTGCTCGCGGGTGTAGGCGCGGGCGGCGAGGCGGGCGTCGACCATGCGCTGGCGCAGCACGGCCGCCTGGCTGGCCAGCCCGTCGACCCGGTCGATGACGTCCATGACGAGGTGGAACCGATCGAGGTCGTTGAGCATCACCATGTCGAACGGCGTCGTCGTGGTGCCGCGCTCCTTGAAGCCGCGCACGTGCAGGTGCGCGTGGTTGGCGCGGGAATAGGTGAGCCGGTGGATCAGCCACGGGTAACCGTGGTAGGCGAAGATGACCGGCTTGTCGCGGGTGAACAGCGCGTCGAACTCCCTGTCCGGCAAGCCATGTGGGTGCTCGGAGTCGGGCTGCAGCCGCATCAAGTCGACGACGTTGACCACCCGCACGGCCAGGCCGGGCAGCTCGCGCCGCAGGATGTCGGCGGCGGCCAGGGTCTCCAGCGTCGGGATGTCGCCGGCGCAGGCCAGCACCACGTCGGGCTCCGCGGTGGCCGTGCTCGCCCACTCCCAGATGCCCAGGCCGCGCGCGCAGTGGGCGATGGCCTGGTCCATGTCCAGGTAGGCCAGCGCGGGCTGCTTGCCGGCGACGATCACGTTGACGTAGTTGCGGCTGCGCAGGCAGTGGTCCGCCACCGAGAGCAGCGTGTTGCCGTCGGGCGGGAGGTACACCCGCGTCAGCTCGGCCCGCTTGTTCGCGACCAGGTCGATGAACCCGGGGTCCTGGTGCGACGCGCCGTTGTGGTCCTGGCGCCACACGTGGGAGGTCAGCAGGTAATTCAGCGACGCGATCGGCCGCCGCCACGGCAGCTCCCGGCTGGTGGCCAGCCACTTCGCGTGCTGGTTGAGCATCGAGTCGACGATGTGCACGAACGCCTCGTAGCAGTTGAACAGCCCGTGCCGCCCGGTCAGCAGGTAGCCCTCCAGCCAGCCCTGGCACAGGTGCTCGGAGAGCACCTCCATCACGCGCCCATCGGGCGCGAGGTGCTCGTCGTCAGGGCCGATCTCGGAGAGCCACACCTTGTCGGTCGACCCGTAGACGGCGTCGAGGCGGTTGGAGGCGGTCTCGTCGGGACCCATCAGCCGGAATCGATCGGAGTTGCGGGCGATCACGTCGCGCAGGAAGGTGCCCAGTATCCGGGTGGCCTCGTGCGTCTCGGCCGCCGGCTGCGGCACCGCGACGGCGTAGTCGCGGAAGTCCGGCAGGTCGAGGTCGTGCAGCAGCAGCCCGCCGTTGGCGTGCGGGTTGGCGCTCATCCGCCGATCGCCGCGCGGCGCCAGCGCGCGCAACTCGGGGCGCAGCGCGCCGTTGCCGTCGAACAACTCCTCGGGCCGGTAGCTGCGCAGCCATTCCTCCAGCTGCGCGCGGTGCGCGGGATTGTCGTGGGTCTCGGCCAGCGGAACCTGGTGCGCCCGCCAGGTGCCCTCGACCTTCTTGCCGTCCACCACCTTCGGACCGGTCCAGCCCTTCGGGGTGCGCAGCACGATCATCGGCCAGACGGGTCGGTCGGTGCGGCCGCCGGTGCGGGCGGCGCGCTGGATGGCGGCGATGTCGTCGAACGCGTCGTCGAGCGCGGCGGCCAGCTGCTGGTGCACGTTGGCCGGGTCGTCCCCGGCGACGGTGATGGGCCGGTAGCCATACCCGCGCAGCAGGGATTCGAGTTCGGCGTGGGGGATCCGGGCCAGCACGGTCGGGTTGGCGATCTTGTAGCCGTTGAGCTGCAGGATGGGCAGCACGGCGCCGTCGGTGACCGGGTTCAGGAACTTGTTGGAGTGCCAGCCGGCGGCCAGGGGGCCGGTCTCGGCCTCGCCGTCGCCCACGACGCACGCCACCACCAGGTCCGGGTTGTCGAACGCCGCCCCGTAGGCGTGCACCAGCGCGTAGCCGAGCTCGCCGCCCTCGTGGATCGATCCCGGCGTCTGGGCCGCGACGTGGCTGGGGATGCCGCCGGGAAAGGAGAACTGCCGGAACAACTTCCGCAGCCCCTCGGCGTCCTCCTCGATGCCGGTGTACACCTCGCTGTAGGTGCCCTCCAGGTACGCGTTGGCGACCAGCCCGGGCCCGCCATGCCCGGGCCCGGTGACGTAGATGACGCTGGCGTCGCGGTTGCGGATGACCCGGTTCAGGTGCGCATAGATGAGGTTGAGTCCGGGCGTGGTGCCCCAGTGACCCAACAGCCGGGGTTTGACGTGCTCGGACGACAACGGTTCGGCCAAAAGCGGGTTGTCCAGCAGATAGATCTGTCCGACCGAGAGGTAATTGGCTGCGCGCCAATACTTGTCGATGAGGGCAAGCTCGTCGTCGGGGAGGGCTGCGACATTGGTGGTCGAGGTTTGTACAGTCACCCCGCCGATTGTCCCCGCCTCAGCTGAACGACGCCCCTCTACTCTTCGCCCCGGGCCCTCGCCTCGTAGGCCCTGCGCTTCTCGACGTCGACGTCGTCGGTGAAGACGTGGTCGCCGCCGAGCAGGCGGTTGAGCCCCTCGGCGAGCCTGCGCGGCCAGAATTTCTGGGACACCACCATCGCGCCGGCGGCCTTCGTGATCCGCACCCGCGGCTTCGGGTGGGCCACCAGCCCGACGATCGCCTCGGCGATCTCGGCGGGCTCGGCGTTGCGGAATCCCTTCATGCCGGGTGTCCCGGCGACGAGCTCGGTGTTGACGAACGTCGGCAACACCGTGGAGAACTCCACCCCGGCCGGGCGGTACTCCAGCCGCGCCGAGTCGGTGAACGCGATCACCGCGTGCTTGCTGGCGCAGTAGCTGGCCAGCCCGACGATGTAGAGCTCGCCGGCCAGCGAGGCGACGTTGATGACGTGCCCCGATCCGCGGGGGACCATGCGCTGCGCCGCCAGCTTGCTGCCCAGGATGACGCCGTAGACGTTGATGTCGAGAATGCGCCGCGTGACCGCGTCCGGCTCGTCGATGATCCGGCCGACGGGCATGATGCCGGCGTTGTTGATCAGCACGTCGATCGGCCCCAGCTGGCGCTCGACCTCGTCGAGGAAGTCGCCGAACGAATGCGCGTCGGTGACGTCGAGTTTCCCGTAGACGTCGAGGCCGAGCGCGGCGCCCGACTCCTTGACCCGGACCTCGTCGATGTCCCCGATCGCGACCTTGGCGCCCAGGTTGTGCAGCGCGGTCGCGGTCGCCAGCCCGATCCCGCGGGCGCCACCGGTGATCACGATCACCTTGTCGCGGACCTTCAGGCCGATCGATGCCGCATCTGCCATGGTGGGTCCTCCCAAAAAAAGTTGACGGGTGTCAGGTTTGCGATGGGGTAAGCACAGCACTCGACGCGGCGCCGCGCAAATGGCGCCGAACACGCCGATACTCACAACCGTGACCGAGGTGCGGGCGGCCGTCCCGGGGGACGCCGACGAGGTGGCCCGGGTGCAGGTGCGGTCGTGGCGGTCGGCGTACCGGGGCCTGATCGCCCAGGACTTCCTCGACGGCCTCACGCCCGAGTTCTTCGCCGACCGATACACGTTCGGTCGGATGGGGCTCCGGCTGCCGTCGACCATGGTCGCCGTCGACGGGTCCGCGATCCGCGGCCTGGCCACCACGGGGCTGTGCCGCGAGACGGAGTTCCCGAATTTCGGTGAGCTGATGGCGATCTACGTCGATCCCGCGCACGTGCGCAGGGGCGTCGGGCGGCTGCTGATGGCGGCCGCGCGGGCGCGGCTCCGCGCGGCCGGCGTCGCGGGCGCGCTGCTGTGGGTGCTGGAGGGCAACACCCCGGCGCGGCGGTTCTACGAACGGGACGGGTGGCATTTCGACGGCGCTTGCCGCACAACGTATTTCGGAAACGCGGCCGCGCGCCAGGTCCGCTACCGCTGCCTGTTCGTCTGCGGAAAGCCGTGATTGGCGATGCCGGTGGCCAGGCAGTTGCCGATCGGACCGTGCTGGTCGAACATCGTTGCGACGCCGTTGGCCAACCCGGCGTGGCCGCACTGGGTCATGGCGGCCAGCCCGACGAACGGCCCATCGGGCGGGCGGACCAGCGCCAGCGTGTAGTCGGCGTTGATGAAGTGCAGTCCGTTGGTCCCGTACTGGCAGACCGCGCTGGTGGCATCGGCGGCCATCGCCGCGCGCGTCGTCGGGGTGGCATCCTCGCCGAGTATCAGCGGCACCACGAAACGCACCCACAGGAACTTCTGACATGCCTGCTGCAGGGCAGAGAAATCGCACTCGGTTCGGTCGGGCTCGTCGCTGTTGAAGGCCCAGACGTGCAGCGGGTAGTCCTCGGGCACCGGGCTCGGGGTGCGCGGGATCGCGGGCATCGAGACCGGAGACGACCAAATCGTGTTGTCGGGCTGCTCGCCGAGGCGCAGGAAAACCGCCCTGGCTGTCGCGACCGCGGTGTCGGCCTGCGTCAAGACGGCGTCGGCGAGCCGGACGCGTCCGCCGTCCCGGTGCACCGTGGTCGTGACCGCGCATGGTTGCAACAGGGCGCGTCGAGGCAAATCGACTGTCAGGCGGGCCAATTGGAAGTCGGGATCACCGAAATCGCGTTCGATCGTCCGGCACAACAATCCGCCGACGTTCTGGCCCGCGACATACGGGCCCCACGGTCCGGCGGCCAGCGCCGTGGGCACGTAGAACCCACCGTCGGGAACGAAGATCGCCCGAGCCATCTCGTCGCCACCCATGCTTATTGCAGGCTCAGCCACACCAGGCTGGCGCCGCCCACCAGGGCGCAGTAGACGGCGAACGGCGTGAGGGTGCGCGTCTGGAAGTACCGGGTCAGGAACCGCACGGCCAGGTAGGCGCAGACGAAGGAGGCGACGCTGCCGGCCAGCACCTGGCCGCCGATCCCGGCCCCCAGCGGCCCGAACAGGTCGGGAATCTTGTAGACGCCGGCCGCCAGGATGATCGGCGTGGCGAGCAGGAACGAGAAGCGGGCGGCGTCCTCGTGCGAGAGCCCGCGCCACAGGCCGGCCACCATCGCGATGCCGGAGCGGCTGATGCCGGGCAGCAGCGCCAAGATCTGGGACGAGCCGATCACCAGCCCGCGGGCCATCGGCAGTTGGGCCAGCCGGTTGTCGATGGCCTCGCCGCGGTGGTCCTCGTGCTCTTCGTCGCCGGTCGGCGAGACGCGGCGGCGCAGCACCTCGCCGGCATACAGCGCGATGCCGTTGAGCAACAGGAATGCCGCCGCGGGAATGGGTTTGCCCAGCGTGGTGCGGAACAGGTGCTCGAGGGCCACCCCGGCCAGGCCCACCGGGATCGTGGCGACGACGATCAGCCAGGCCAGCCGCTCGTCGGGCGTCTGGATCCGGCGGTACCGCAGCGAGGCGAAGAAGCCGGCGACGATCCGCAACCAGTCCCGCCAGAAGAACACCAGCAGCGCGGCGGCGGTGGCGACGTGCAGGCCGACGATGAACGCGAGGTACGGCGATTCGGGGGTGGACACGTTGAGGTCCCGGGCCCATTGCCCACCGACCAGCGCCGGCACCAACACGGAGTGCCCGAGGCTGGAGACCGGGAACAGCTCGGTGACGCCCTGGAACGCGCCGACTACCACCGCCTCGACGTAGCTCAACTGCGCGGTCATTGGGTGGGGACGCCTCCATCCGGGATCGTGGGCGAGAACCGGCAAGAACTACCGAGCGTAGCGGGTCCGAATTCGCGCACGAACCGGCTTGGGCGGCTGCGCATTTGGCCGCCGGACAAGTGCTCGCGGGTGGCCGCTGACCAGGCAGGTACGGTGGGCGGATGGCGGAGGGGCTGCTCGAAACCGTGCGCGTGCTGGACCTGTCCAGCGGCAGCGCCGACGCGGTGAGCCGCCTGTTCGCCGATCTCGGCGCCGACGTCCTCAAGACCGAATTCCCCGGTGGCAGCCTGGGGCGCGACGACCTGCCGGCGCTGGCCGGCGCGAGCATCCCGTTCGCGCTGCACAACGCGAACAAGCGGGCCGCGGTGCTGGACCCGCTCGAGGACAGCGACTGCGCACGGTTCCTGGACCTGGCCGCCGAGGCCGACATCGTCGTGGACAGCGGGCTGGCCGGACACGTCGGCGCCTTCGGGATATCGGGCGCGGAGCTGGCGGCCCGCTACCCGCATCTCGTGGTGCTGTCGGTCACCGACTTCGGCGAGACGGGGCCGCGGTCGGCGTGGCGTGCCACCGACGCGGTGTTGTTCGCGATGTGCGGCGCGTTGTCGCGTTCGGGTCCGACCACCGGCACCCCGGTGTTGCCGCCGGACGGCATCGCCTCGGCCACCGCCGCCGTGCAGGCGGCGTGGGCGGCGCTCGTCGCCTACTACAACCGGTTGCGCTGCGGCACAGGCGATTACATCGACTTCTCGCGGTTCGACGCCGTCGTGATGGCGCTCGACCCGGCGTTCGGCGCGCACGGGCAGGTCGCCGCCGGGGTCCGCCACAGCGGGCGGTGGCGCGGGCGCCCGAAGAACCAGGACGCCTACCCGATCTGCCCGTGCAAGGACGGGTACGTCCGGTTGTGCGTGATGGCGCCGCGGCAGTGGCGGGGGTTGCGTCGCTGGCTGGGGGAGCCCGAGGAGTTTCAGGACCCCAAATACGACGAGATCGGGGCCCGGATGGCGGCCTGGCCCGAGATCAGCGTGCTGGCGCAGGCGCTGTTCGCCGACCGGACGATGAAGGACCTGGTGGCCGCGGGGCAGGCGCACGGGGTGCCGATCGCCGCGGTGCTGCCGCCGTCCTGGGTGCTGGGCGCCGAGCATTTCCAAGAGGTGGGCGCCATCACCGAGGCCGAGCTGCTGCCGCGGGTTCGGACCAGCGTGCCCACCGGATATTTCGTCGTCGACGGGCAGCGCGCGGGTTTCCGCACGCCGGCCCCGGCCACGGGGCAGGACGAACCGTATTGGCGCGGGAACCCGGTGCTGGTGCGGGCGCCGTCGGGCAGGGTCGGCGACTATCCGCTCACCGGGCTGCGGATCCTCGACCTGGGCATCATCGTCGCGGGCGGCGAGCTGAGCCGGCTGTTCGGCGACCTCGGCGCCGAGGTCATCAAGGTCGAAAGCGCCGATTATCCCGACGGGCTGCGGCAGGCCCGCGCGGGCGACGCCATGAGCGAGTCGTTCGCGTGGACCCACCGCAATCACCTCGGCCTGGGCCTGGACCTGCGCAGCGCCGAGGGCAAGTCCATCTTCGGCCGGCTGGTCGCCGAGGCCGACGCGGTGTTCGCCAACTTCAAGCCGGGAACCCTTACCGCCCTAGGCTTTAACTACGAGGCGCTGCGCGCCGTCAACCCGCGGATCGTGCTCGCTGGCAGCAGCGCCTACGGCAACGGCGGCCCCTGGCGCACCCGGCTGGGCTACGGTCCGCTGGTCCGCGCCGCCACCGGGGTCACCCGGCTGTGGACGTCGCAGGACGCGGTCGACGAGGCCGGCACCCGGCGGCACGCCTTCTACGACGCGACGACGATCTTCCCCGATCACGTCGTCGGGCGGGTCAGCGCCATCGCCGCGCTGGCCGCGCTGATCCATCGCGACCGCACCGGCGGCGGCGCCCACGTCCACGTCTCGCAGGCCGAGGTCGTGATCAACCAGCTCGACACGCTGTACGTCACCGAGGCCGCGCTGGCCGCGGGCATCGGCCCAATCCGCCACGACACCAGCCTGCACGCGGTGTATCCGTGCGCGGGCGACGACGAATGGTGCGTCATCTCCATCGGCTCGGACGACGAATGGCGCTGCCTCGCAGACCTTGTCGACCATCCGCAATGGGCCGACGACCCGCGGTTCGCGACCGGCGAGTCGCGCCTGGCCAACCGCCGCGAGCTGGTCGAGCTGGTGTCGGCCTGGACTCGCACCCGCACCCCGACGCGCAACGCCGAGCTGCTGCAGGCGGCCGGGGTCGCCGCCGGACCGATGAACCGCCCGCCCGACATCCTCGAAGACCCCCAGCTGATCGAGCGAAAACTGTTCATCGCCATGACCCATCCGCTGATCGAGCGCCCGATGCCCGCGGAGACGGGCCCCGCGCCGTTTCAGCACATCCCGCCGGCCCCACAACGCCCGGCGCCCCTGCCGGGCCAGGACACCCGCGAGATCTGCCGGAATCTGCTCGGGATGAGCGCGGAAGAGACCGAGCGGCTGATCCGCGACGGCGTGCTGTTCGCGACCGCGGACTAGTTCGGCTGGCATTCCCGACGTGGCGCCGAGCGTGCGGCTGGCCGCACGTTGACTGCCGAGCGTGCGGCTGGCCGCACGTTGGATGCCGAACGCCGGCCGGATCCATAGCCACGCTAAATTCGTCGCATGACCGTCGATCCCAGGACACCGGTGTTGATCGGCTACGGCCAGGTCAACCACCGCGACGAAATCGACCCCGCCACGCGGTCGGTCGAACCGGTGGACCTGATGGCCGCCGCGGCCCGGCAGGCCGCGGACGCCCGGGTGATCGAGGCCGTGGACTCCATCCGCGTGGTGAACGTGTTGTCGGCGCACTACCGCGACCCCGCGCTGCTGCTGGGCGAGCGGCTCGGCGCCACGGGCTTCACCACCCGGTACAGCCCCGTCGGGGGCAACGTCCCGCAGTCCCTGGTCAACCACGCCTGCCTGGACATCCAGCGCGGCCGGGCCGGTGTCGTGCTGCTCGCGGGGGCGGAAACCTGGCGCACCCGCCGGGGCCTCAAAGCCAAGGGCGGCAGGCTCGAGTGGACCGTGCAGGACGAGTCCCTGCCGGCGGCCGAGGTCATCGGCGAGGACGTGCCGATGTTCGGCGAGGCGGAGCTGAAGAGCGGCCTGAACCTGCCGGCCTTCGTCTACCCGCTGTTCGAGCAGGCGCTTCGCGTCGCCAGCGGCGAATCCGTCGACGACCACCTCGAGCGCATCAGCGAACTGTGGGCGCGGTTCAACGCCGTCGCGGTCGACAACCCGCACGCGTGGATCCGCAAACCGGTGACCGCCGAGGAAATCCGGCGGCCCGGGCCGCAGAACCGGATGATCAGCTGGCCCTACACCAAGCTGATGAACTCCAACAACATGGTCGACCAGGGCGCCGCGCTGGTCCTGGCGTCGGTCGAACAAGCGCAGCGCCTGCGCGTCCCCGCCGACCGGTGGGTCTTCCCCCACGCCGGCGCCGACGCGCACGACACCCCGTCCATCGCCGAGCGCGACGAGCTGCACCGCTCGGCGGCCATCCGGATCGCCGGCGCCCGGGCGCTGCAGCTGGCCGGCCTGGGGATCGACGACGTCGACTACGTCGACCTGTACTCCTGCTTCCCCTCCGCCGTTCAGGTCGCCGCGGCCGAGCTCGGGCTGCGCCTCGACGACCCGGCCCGCCCGCTCACCGTTACCGGCGGGCTGACCTTCGCGGGCGGCCCGTGGAGCAACTACGTGATGCATTCCATCGCCACGATGGCCGAGCTGCTGGCGGCCCACCCCGGGCGCCGGGGCCTCATCACCGGCAACGGCGGTTACCTGACCAAACACAGCTTCGGCGTCTACAGCACCGAGCCGCCGGCCGAATTCCGCTGGGAGGACGCGCAGCCGGCGGTGGACCGCGAGCCCACCCGCGAGGGCCTGGTCGAGTGGGACGGCGTCGGGACCGTCGAAGCGTGGACCACACCGGTCGACCGCGACGGGCGACCCGAGAAGGCGTTCGTGGCGGTGCGCACGCCCGACGGGGCCCGCACCCTGGCCGTCATCGCCGATCCCGGCGCCGCCGCAGCGACCGTGTGCGAGGACATCGGTGGCGCCAAGGTTGCCGTCACCCCGGACGGCATCGCGGCGCTGCGGTAACCGGCCGGCTACATCGCCATAGCCAAAAGACCCCAAAACGGGGCAACGGTCGCGTAAGGGACACCAACTTGCCTATTGTCGGGTTGGACGTTGGGGGAGGTGAGCCCAGGTGCACGTCCTGGTTACCGACGCCACCGGCGCAATAGGGCGGCTGGTCGCACGGCAGCTGATCGCTGCCGGGCACACGGTCAGCGGGATTGCCGAGCATCCCCATCCCTGCCTGGACCCCGCCGTCGGGTTAGTTTGCGCGCCGCTGACCGACCCCGTCCTGCAAGACCTGGCCGACGAAGCCGACGCGGTGATCCACCTGGCCCCGGTCGACATCAGCGCCCCCGGCGGCGCGGACATCGACGGGGTCGCCCATGTGACCCACGCGGCCGCCCGCGCCGGCGCGCGGCTGCTGTTCGTGTCCCAGGCCGCCGGCCGGCCGGAGCTGTATCGACCCGCCGAGGAGCTGGTGTCCACGAGCTGGGCGCCCAGCCTGGTCGTCCGGATCGCGCCGCCGGCCGGCCGCCAGCTCGACTGGATGGTGTGCCGCACCGTGGCGACGTTGCTG
Source organism: Mycobacterium sp. 1081908.1 (assembly GCF_001673535.1). Taxonomy (GTDB): domain Bacteria; phylum Actinomycetota; class Actinomycetes; order Mycobacteriales; family Mycobacteriaceae; genus Mycobacterium. The sequence goes on from NZ_LZLY01000058.1 coordinate 30,919, forward strand.
CGCACCAAGATTTCCGCGGCCTCGACCCGGCCGATGCGCGTCCTGCACGTCGACGACCTGGTGCGGTTCCTGGTTTTCTCGCTGGACACCGACCGCACCGGCGCGGTGGACCTCGCCACCCCGGACACCACCAACGTGGTCACCGCGTGGCGCCTGCTGCGAGCGGTCGGCCCGCGTTCGCGACTGAACGGCGTTCGCAGCTGGCCGAAATTGATCCCCAAGATGGATATCACTGCGGTGCAAGAGGATTGGGGTTTCGAATTCGGCTGGCAAGCGCTCGATGCGGTCGCCGACACCGCCCGCGGCCTCGCCGGGCGGCGGCTCCTTCCCGACGGCGCCCTCAGCCACGGCGGCCAGGTGGCGCTCCCGGTCGAGGTCCTGCCGCGGCCCCGTCCGTCCGACGAATTGCGCAGCGCGGCCCCGGACGGCATGGAGGGTGAGTTCGACGACCGGATCGATCCCCGGTTTCCGGTCTTCAGCGCGGCCCGCCTGGCCGAGGCGCTGCCCGGTCCGCTGACCCCGATAACGCTCGACGTTCAGCTCAGCGGGCTGCGCACGGCCAGCCGGGTGATGGGCCAGGTGCTCGCGCTCGGCGGCGTGGTCGACGACGAGTGGAGCAGCCGGGCGATCGCGGTCTTCGGCCACCGCGCCTACGTCGGGGTGTCGGCCAACGTCGTCGCCGCCACCCAGCTGCCCGGATGGGACCAGCACGCCGTCGCCCGGCACGCCCTGGCCGACCAGCCGCAGGTGGGCGACGTCCTGCCATTCGGCGAACCGAAGCTGGCCGAGGGGGCGCTGGGGTCGCTCGCCAAGGCGGTCGTGACGGCGCGCTCGCTGACGGTGATGCGCCACCTCAAGCGGGACACGATGGCCTACGGCGCGGCCGCGACTGCCGAACACGCCGACGCCGGGCAGCTGGCCGCGCTGCCGGACGCCGCGCTCGAGGTTCGGGTGCCGCTGCTGCGGGATCGCATCCACCAGGGCTGGATCCTCACGGCGCTGTGGCTGATCGATTCGGGCGTCACCGCGGCGGCGCTGGAACCCACGCGTGCCGCCTCCCGGGTGTCGGGGCTGGGCATGATGATGGAAAGCACCCGCATCGCGGCCGAGACCGCCCAGCTGGCGGCGGCGTTGCGAAGCGATCCGCCGTTGTGCGCGCTGGCCGCCGAGGGCAACATCGGCAGCATCCGCGCCCTGTCTCCCGACACCGCCGGCGCCCTCGACGCCGCCGTCGCCAGGATCGGGCACCGCGGGCCGGGGGAGGCCGAGCTGGCCGGCCCGGTGTTCAGCGACGACCCGGCGATGCTGCTGACGGCGGCCGCCGAGGTGGCGCAAGCCGCGGCGGTCACCGAGCCGGCCCGGCCGCCGACGCTCGTGCGGCGAGTGGCCGCCAACGCGCGCGGCTCGCGCGAGCTGGCCCACGACACCACCATCCGGTTCACCCACGAACTGCGGATGACGTTGCGCGAGTTGGGGTCTCGACGGGTCACGGCGGACCTGCTCGACGCCGTCGACGACGTTTACTACCTCACCTGCGACGAGCTGGTCACCATGCCCGCCGACGCTCGGCTGCGCGTCAAGCGCCGCCGCGCCGAACGGGAGCGGCTGCAGGTGCAGCGCCCGCCCGACGTGATCGACGGGACCTGGGCCCCCGTCGACCAGCGGGACGACGCCTGACCGGCATCAACCCACCAGCCCGCGCAAGAACAGCGCGTTGCGCACGGCGTGGCCGCCCAGATCGTTGTTGAAATACATCCACACGTCCCTGCCCTCGCCGTCCCATTCGCCGATCCGGTCGGCCCAGCGCCGCAGGTCGTCGTGCGAGTAGCAACCGGCGTAGATCGCCTCCTGATCCGGGCCGTGCATCCGCACGTACACCAGATCCGTGGTGGCGCGCGGCACGCACGCCAGCCCGGCGCCGCTCATCACCACGTACGCGGCGCGGCGGCGTGCCAGCAAGTCGTACACGGCCGGCTCGTTCCAGGACGGGTGGCGCAGCTCGACGGCCACCCGGATGGGCTCGGGCACCTGACCCAGGAAGGCGTCCAGGCGCGCGTCGTCGCGCTGCTGCTCGGGGTGCAGCTGGACGAGCAGCACCCCGCGGCGGTCGCCCAGCAGCTGCCAGCAGCGCTCGAACCGCTCGATCCATGGTTCCGGGGAGGATAGCCGGCGGTAGTGGCTCAGCCCGCGATGCGCCTTGACCGACATCCGGAATCCGTCGGGCAGCTGATCGCGCCAACCGGCGAACGTCGAATCCTTGGGCCACCGATAGAAACTCGCGTTCAGTTCGACGGTGTCGAAGACCTCGACGTAGCGGGCCAACCGGCGCGCCGAGGGCAAACCGGTCGGATAGAGGACATCCGCCCAGTGGTTGTAGGACCATCCGGAGGTACCGATCCGTACGGTCAATGCCGGCTCAACCTGCCACCCGCCGGCGCACGTCGTCGTCCAGCGACGCCCGGACGAGCGCGGCCGCCAGCCGTGAATTAGCCTGGGGCGCAAGGGCTCCCAGCTTCGCCGGCTGCGCGGGCAGGCCCAATCTCTTGGCCGTCGCGGTGGCGCGGTCGTCGAAGTACGGGCGCACCCAGGGCCAGACGTCTTGCACCTCACGCAGGAAGATGTCGGCGCCGGTGTCGCCAATTCCGTTGAATTTCTTCAGCATCCGTTTCGCCGCGGCGACGTCGTGGCGGCTGCTTCCCGCGATTTCGCGCAGATCGCCGTGATACTCGTCGCGGACCCGCTCGGCCATGTCGGTGAGCCGGGTGGCCGAACTCTCGTCGTACCGCACGTAGTGGGCGCGGCCGAACGCGCCGATCGTGCTGCGCCGGTCGGAGGCCAGGACGGCCTTGGGGGAGCGCAGGCCCGCCTTGAACAATTCACGGCCGGCGCTCATCGCGATGGCGGCGTCGATCGGCTTGCTGGCGAGCATGCACAGCACCAGCAACTGGAACAGTGGCATCGGCTTGTCGCGGATCTTGACGCCGGCCTCGGCCGCGTACGTTGTGCCGGCGACTTTGATCAGCCGGCGGACCACTTCCTCGCGCTTGTCCACAGGCACCGCTTACCCGCGCCGTCTTCGGGCAAACGGCTGCTGTCACTTCGGGGGCAGGCCGCGGGCGTAGCCGGCGCCCCGGGTGACCCAATCCTGCAGTTGCCGTTTGGTTCGCACTCCGTCGGCGTCGACGCGCAGCCAGCCGCGGGCCTCCCGGCCCGCCATCACCATGGGGCCGACGTGGGCGCGCGTCAACAGTTTGTCGGTGTCCTCCGGCGGCACCCGCACCAGCAGTCCGCCCTGCCCGCTGGCGGCGACCGACATGTTGCCGTTGATCAAGAACGCCAGACCACCGAACATTCGCTTTTCCTCGACGCCGCGCTGGGCGCCGAGCAGTTCGCGGATCCGGTTGGCCAGGTCTTCGTCGTAGGCCATGGGCCGACCTTAACCCCGAGGTACGACAAGCGCCGAGCCGTAATTTTGCAGGGAAACAGCCGCCCCCTTTCGGGGGCGGCTGCCACATTCCGGCTTTTAGGGACCGGTTTTAGCCGGGCGTTCCGACGCCGCCGTTCACGTTGCCTCCGGCCCCGCCCGCGGGCGTGTACGCCTGGAAGCCGGCAGACGTGTTGACGCCCCACTGGCCCAGCTGCGGGTTGAACACGACCGGAAGCTGGGTGCCGTCAGGGTCACCAACCGGCGGAATCCAGGTGGCCGGGAGCCCGTAGCTGCCCGGGTCGTTGTAGTGCCCCGGCGGCGGGAAATTGTTCTGGCCCGGGGGAAGCGGCGTGCCCGGCCCGTTGCAGTTGACGCCCGGTCCGCCGTTACAAATCGGTTGTCCAGGCAGGTTGGGGCCCGGCACCTGCCCCGGGCCCGGCACGTTCGGGCCCGGCACGTTGGGGCCCGGTCCCGGCACATTCGGGCCGGGATCGGCTTGCGCGAAACCGGCGCCGATAAGGGCCGCAGATCCGAGGCCACCGGCCATCGCGGCGGTGGCGGCGATCTTGTTGAGCTTCATGTGAACTCCTTGTCCAGCTTGGCTGCGACGCGCGCAGCACACCAGCATTGACGGTGTTGTTCCGTTGTTTCCCCAGCTCCGGGTTTGGGCCGAGGCACAGGGGATAACCCCCTGGTTCCTCGGCTACCCGGGACGGGAGAGACGAAAACACGCTCGCGGCAATTTATTGCCAGCGGACTGCCAGCTGTTCGACAAGCGATCGGCAGCCAACGCCCCTAGGCGGCGACGGTCGCGGCCTGCGGCACGGGTTCGAGCGCCTGCGCGACGATCTCGGCGACGTCGGTCATCGGCTTCACCTCCAGCGCGGCGAGCACCTCGGCCGGGACGTCGTCCAGGTCCGGCTCGTTGCGCGACGGGATGAAAACCGTTGACAGGCCGGCACGCTGGGCGGCCAGCAGCTTCTGCTTCACGCCGCCAATCGGGAGCACCCGCCCGTTCAGCGTGACCTCGCCGGTCATGCCGACATCGCTGCGCACCTGGCGCCCGGTGGCCATCGACACCAGCGCGGTGACCATCGTGACGCCGGCCGAAGGGCCGTCCTTGGGCACCGCACCGGCGGGCACGTGCACGTGAATGCGCCGGTCCAGCGCCTGGGGGTCGACGCCCAGCTCAGCGGCGTGCGAGCGCACGTAGGACAGCGCGATCTGCGCCGATTCCTTCATCACGTCGCCCAACTGACCGGTCAACTGCAGGCCGGGCTCGCCGTCGGTGGCGCCCGCCTCGATGTAGAGCACGTCGCCGCCCAGGCCGGTCACGGCCAGGCCGGTGGCCACGCCGGGCACCGCGGTCCGTTCGGCAGACTCCGGGGTGAACCGCGGACGGCCCAGGTAGCCAACCAAATCGGGCTCGTCGATGGTCACCGGCTCGTCGGCGATCTTCGTCGTCACCTTGCGCAGCGCCTTGGCCAGCAGCCGTTCGAACTGCCGAACCCCCGGCTCGCGGGTGTAATCCGCGGCGATCTTGCGCAGCGCGGCGTCGGTGACGGCGACCTCGTCGTCGTTCAGCGCCGCCCGTTCCCGCTGCCGGGGCAGCAGGTAATCGCGCGCGATGGCGACCTTGTCGTCCTCGGTGTAGCCGTCGATCTGAACCAGCTCCATGCGGTCCAGCAGGGCCGACGGGATGTTCTCGATCACGTTGGCGGTCGCCAGGAACACCACATCGGACAGGTCCAGGTCCAAATCCAGGTAGTGGTCGCGGAACGTGTGGTTCTGCGCCGGGTCGAGCACCTCGAGCAGCGCCGCGCTCGGGTCGCCCCGGTAGTCGGAGCCGACCTTGTCGATCTCGTCCAGCAGCACAACGGGATTCATCGACCCCGCCTCGCCGATCGCGCGCACGATCCGGCCCGGCAGCGCGCCCACGTAGGTGCGCCGGTGCCCGCGGATCTCGGCCTCGTCGCGCACGCCGCCCAGGGCGACGCGCACGAACTTGCGGCCCAGCGCCCGGGCCACGCTCTCGCCGAGCGACGTCTTGCCGACGCCGGGGGGACCGGCCAGCACCATCACGGCGCCGGAGCCACGCCCGCCGACGACCTGCAGCCCGCGCTGCGCCCGGCGCGTGCGAACGGCCAGGTATTCGACGATGCGGTCCTTGACGTCGTCCAGCCCGTGGTGGTCGGCGTCCAGGATTGCCCGCGCCGCCGTCAGGTCGGTCGAGTCCTCGGTCCGCACGTTCCAGGGCAGGTCGAGCACGGTGTCCAGCCAGGTGCGAATCCAGCCGCTCTCCGGGCTTTGGTCGCTGGCGCGTTCCAGCTTGCCGACCTCGCGCAGCGCGGCCTCGCGCACCTTTTCGGGCAGGTCGGCGGCCTCGACGCGGGCCCGGTAGTCATCGGACCCGTCCGGCTCGCCCTCGCCCAGCTCCTTGCGGATGGCCGCGAGCTGCTGGCGCAGCAGGAACTCCTTCTGCGTTTTCTCCATGCCGTCGCGGACGTCCTCGGCGATTTTCTCGTTGACCTCGACCTCGGCCAAATGCGAGCTGGTCCAGTCGATCAGGACTCGCAGCCGCTCGGCCACGTCCACGGTTTCCAGCAGCTGACGCTTCTGCACGTCGGTCAGGTAGGACGCGTACCCGGACGTGTCCGCCAGCGCCGACGGATCGGTCAGGCTGTTGACGTAGTCGACGATCTGCCAGGCCTCGCGGCGCTGCAGCATGGCGAGCAGCAGCTTCTTGTATTCCGCGGCCAGGGCCTTGATTTCGTCGGTCGGCTCCGGCTCCGGGGCTTCGGTCACCTCGACCCACAGCGCGGCACCGGGTCCCGACGCGCCGGCCCCGATGTGTGCCCGGCGCTCGCCACGCACGACGGCGGCGGTGCCGCCGCCCGCGATCCGGCCGACCTGCAGAATCTTCGCGATCACGCCGTGGGTCGGGTACCGGTCGTCCAGCCGGGGAGCGATCAGCAGCTGGCCCGACTCGCTGGCCTGCGCGGCGTCGATCGCCGCCCGCGCGGCGTCGTCCAGCGCAATCGGCACCACCATTCCGGGCAACACGATCGTCCCGGTGAACAACACCGGCACGGACTTGGCTTCAGCCATCAATCCTCCAAAAGTTGAGTCTGATGCGCTTAACCCAGCCCGCCACCGGTTTGTTCCCGGGACCGCGGCCTTCACACCGGCTTTACGCTGGCGGCGAAACGGGCCCCAACCGGCGCAGCTGCGTCACGTGCTTGGGCGAAAGCTCCTCGAGGCAGGTCGCGCCCAGCAGCGCCATCGTCCGCGTCACCCCGCTCTGCAGGATCTCGATGGCGCGGGTCACGCCCGCCTCGCCGCCGGCCATCAGTCCGTACAGGTAGGCGCGCCCGACCAGCGTGCACCGCGCGCCCAGCGCGATAGCCGCGACGATGTCGGCGCCGGACATGATGCCCGTGTCGACCAGGATCTCGGTGTGCTTGCCCAGCTCGCGGGCGACCGTGGGCAGCAGGTGAAACGGCACCGGGGCGCGATCCAGCTGGCGCCCACCGTGATTGGACAACACGATGCCGTCGGCGCCGCGGTCGACGACGGCGCGGGCATCGTCGAGCGTCTGGATCCCCTTGACCACCAGCTTGCCGGGCCATTGGGCCTTGATCCATTCCAGGTCGTCGAAGGTCAGGCTGGGGTCGAACATCGTGCTGAGGTATTCGCCGACGGTGCCCGACCAGCGATCCAGCGACGCGAACGCCAGCGGCTCGGTGGTCAGCAGGTCGAACCACCACTTCGGGTGGGGCACCGCGTCCAGCACGGTGCGCAGCGTCAGCGTCGGCGGGATCGTCATGCCGTTGCGGTTGTCGCGCAGCCGCACACCGGCGACCGGGACGTCGACGGTGGCCAGCAGGGTGTCGAAGCCCGCGTCGGCCGCGCGCTTCACCAGCGCCATCGAGCGCTCCCGATCGCGCCACATGTACAGCTGGAACCACTTGCGGCCCTGGGGAACCGCGTTGACCAGATCTTCGATCGCCGTGGTGCCCAGGGTGGAAAGCGAGAACGGGATCCCCGCCCGCGCGGCCGCACGGGCGCCGGCGATCTCGCCCTCGGTGTGCATCAGCCGGGTGAATCCGGTGGGCGCGATCCCGAACGGCAGCACGACCGGCTGGCCCAGCACATCCCATCCGGCGGTTACGTTGGAGACGTCGCGCAGGATGGTCGGGTGAAACTCGATGTCGCGGAACGCTTGTCGGGCCCGCGCGATGGACAGCTCGTCCTCGGCGGCGCCGTCGGTGTAGTCGAATGCCGCCTTGGGGGTGCGGCGTTTGGCGATGCGGCGCAGGTCCTCGATGGTGTACGCGGCGGCCAGGCGGCGCTTGGTCGGGTCGAGCTGCGGCCGTTTGAATTGGATCAGCGGCGCCAGATCGCGCGCCTTGGGCACTCGTCGTTTGACGGCCATGTGTGCAACCGTAGTCGTGTGGCATCGGCAAGCGACCCATTCGATCTGAGACGTTTCGTGTCGGCCCAGTCCGGGATCTACCGCACCGCCGTGGAAGAGCTGCGCGACGGACGAAAACGCGGTCACTGGATGTGGTTCGTCTTCCCACAATTGCGCGGTCTGGGCAGCAGTCCAATGGCGGCCCGCTACGGCATTACGTCGCTCGAGGAAGCCCGCGCCTATCTGCAGCATGAGCTCCTGGGGCCGCGACTACACGAGTGCACTCAGCTGGTCAACGAGGTGCAGGACCGCTCGATCATCGACATCTTCGGTTCGCCCGATGACCTCAAGCTGCGCTCGTCGATGACGCTGTTCGCCCACGCGACCGACGATAACCACGACTTCGTCACCCTGCTCGACAACTACTTCTACGGCCAGGAGGACCCTCTGACCTTGGCGCGGCTGACAGACCCCTAGGCCGGGCCTTTCGGGCGTTGAGTGTGAATCGCGGCCCTTGCGTGTGAGCCCGGGGCGGAGAATTCGGCGAAATCCCGCCCGGAGCGCACGCTGAAAACCCTCATCGCACAGTCAAGCCCGCAAGGCGCTCCCGGGACAGCTAGGCCGGGCTTAGGATCCGCCAGCCGTGCGGCTCGACTACCACCGCGTCGAGAACTTCCGGTGGCGGCGCCGACGACCCGGCGACGACCTGTGCGCGCGGCCAGCCCACGCCCGGCAGCGCGAGGCGCATCGGCTCGTCGCCGATGTTGAGCGCGACCAGCAGCGCGTTGTCACCGCTGCGGGTCTCGTAGACGTAGTGCCGGTTTTCCAGCCGCAACGCAGTCGTCGAGGCCCCATGCAGCCAGGCATGGCGACGGCGCAGCCCGACGAGGAACTGGTGCAAGGCCCACATCTGCGCGCCGAACTCATCCAATTCCAGTGGGGGAGTATCGAACTCGGGGCGAACCGCGTCGTCGCCGCCGTACCGCTCTTCCTTGATGCCGCGGAATCCGAGCTCGTCACCGGCGTACACGCTGGGCACCCCACCGACGGTGAGCAGGATCACCAGCGCGTGGGCCACGTGCTCGGGTCGGTCGAGCCGGCTGGCGATGCGGGTGACGTCGTGATTGCCGATGAACGTCAGCGGGGCGAAGCCGGCCAGAAACGCGTTGTGGCGCTGCAGCGCCCAGTCCAGCTCGAAGAAGTTGCCGTCGTTGAGGCTGCTCCAGATCGCCTTCCACAGCTCGTACTGGGTCGCCGAGTCGAACTTGGCCGCCTCGACCACCGCGGCGTAGTCCCCGTGGATGAGCTCGCCGACGAACCACGCATCGGGATGCTGCTCGCGCACCCGCGGCAGCGTCGACGCCCAGAATTGTTCCGGCACAATGTATGCCGCGTCCAGGCGCCAGCCGTCGGCGCCGCGACGCAGCCAGTGCGTCATCACGTCGACGGTGTAGTCGATGACCTCGGGGTTGTCATGGTTGAGCGTGATCAGTTCCGAGTGGCCCTCGAACGTGCCGCCGCTGAACCAGCCCGGCGCCTCGTCGCGATAGCGCGGAAAGTCCACGCCGACGTGATTGAACACGCCGTCGAGCAGGATGCGCAGCCCGCGGCGCTTGGCCTGCTCGACGAGGTAGTCGAAGTCGCCGTCGTCACCGAGCCGGGGATCGATCCGGTAGTGATCGGTGGTGTCGTAACCGTGTGTGCGCGAGGCGAATATCGGCCCCAGCGCGACGCCCGACGCCCCCAGCGCGATGGCATGGTCGAACCAGTCGACGAGCCGCCGCAGCCGATGTTGGCTCGGCTGCGGCGGCTCGGACTGCGGAAATGCCCCGACGAACCCCAGCGGATAGACCTGCCACCAAATCGCGTGCTCTACCCAGGCTGGCGTGGTCACTGGTCAGCCGACGGCGGTCAGCGTCTGGGAGGCGACGATCGCCTGCGCCACACCCGCGACGATCGCCGCGGCCTTCAGCGCCTCCAGGATGGCCTCGCGATCCACACCCGCCTCGCGCAGCGTGTGCTCGTGCGCGACCACGCAGTGCGAACACCCGTTGATCGACGACACCGCGAAGGACCACAGCTCGAAATTCGCCTTGTCCACACCCGGATTGGCGATGATGTTCATCCGCAACCCGGCCCGCAGATCGTCGTACTGGCCGTCCAGGAAGCCGCGGCCCCGGTAGAACACGTTGTTCATGCCCATGATGGACGCGGCCCCCAGCGCCGCCTGGTACGCCTCGGCCGACAGGTAGTCGCCCGCCTCGGCACCAATCTCGGCCAGCACCTGGGTGTTTCGCGTGGCCGCGGCGCTGGCCAGCAGGGTGCCCCACAGCTGCTCCTCGCTCAGCAGGGTGCTGCGGGTGATCGAGCCCAGGTTGAGCTTGAGGTCCTTGGCGTACTCGGGCAGCGCGGCCTTGAGGTTTTCGACGCTCATCCCGCCCCCTTTATGCCGATGCCTTGAGCAGCTCGCCGGCGTCGATCGTCGGGTCGCCCTTGCGCCAGTTGCACGCGCACAGCTCGTCGGATTGCAACGCGTCCAGCACTCGCAGCACCTCGTCGACATTACGCCCCACGGATCCGGCGGTCGCCGAGACGAATTGGATTTCGTTATTCGGATCGACGATGAACGTGACCCGGTCGGCAACTCCGTCGGCGTTCAGCACGCCCGTGGCCAGCGAAAGCTCCCGCTTGATGTCCGAAAGCATCGGGAAGGGCAGCTTCTTGAGGTCTTCGTGCTGCGCGCGCCACTGGAAGTGCACGAACTCGCTGTCGATCGAGACACCGAGCACCTGTGTGTCGCGGTCCTCGAACTCGTCGTTGAGCTTGCCGAACGCCGCGATCTCCGTCGGGCACACGAACGTGAAGTCCTTGGGCCAGAAGAAGATAACGCGCCACTTGCCGTTGTGGTCCTCGTTGGTGATGGTAGTGAAGTAGTCGCCGGGTTGCTTGGCGTCGACCTTCGACAGGTCGCCACCGATCAGCGCGGTGAGCTGGTAGGCGGGGAATTGATCGCCGATCGTCAGCAGGGACATGCCGCTCCTTAACTGGAATTATTCAAAATTAGCCGTCTGTCACCATGATGCCGCCCCGCCGATTTGAAGTAAAGGTGATATATCACACTATACTTATTGGCATGCCCGATAAGACCTATCAGCCGACCATCGCCGGTCTCCGCGCGTTCGTCGCGGTGGCCGAAAAGCAGCACTTCAGCAGCGCCGCAACAACTCTCGGCGTCAGCCAGTCGACACTCTCGCAGGCGCTGGCGGCGCTGGAGGCGGGTCTGGGCACGCAGCTGATCGAAAGGTCGACCCGGCGTGTCTTCTTGACTACGGAGGGCACGCAGCTCCTGCCCCGCGCCCAGGCCGTGGTCGACGCCGTCGACGCGTTCAGTGCCGCCGCCGCGGGCGCGTCCGATCCGCTGCAGGCCGGCGTGCGGCTGGGGATGATCCCCACCGTGGCGCCCTACGTGCTGCCGACGGTGCTGGCCGGGCTGGCCGAACAACTGCCGTCGCTCACGTTGCGGGTGGTCGAGGACCAAACCGAACGGCTGCTGCGGCTGCTGCGCGAGGGGGCGCTGGACGCAGCGCTGATCGCGTTGCCGGCGGACGCTGTCGGGTTGACCGCCGTCCCGATCTATGACGAGGATTTCGTGCTCGCGCTGCCGCCCGGGCACCCGCTGTCCGGCAAGCGCCGGGTGCCGGCGACCGCGCTGGCCGAGCTGCCGCTGCTGCTGTTGGACGAGGGCCACTGCCTGCGCGACCAGGCGCTGGACGTCTGCCAGAAGGCCGGCGTTCGGGCGGAGCTGGCCAACACCCGCGCCGCGTCGCTGGCCACCGCGGTGCAGTGCGTGACCGGCGGGCTGGGGGTGACCCTCATCCCGCAGAGCGCGGTGCCGGTCGAGGCCGCCAGGAGCCGGCTCGGCCTCGCGCAGTTCGCCGCGCCCCGCCCGGGCCGGCGGATCGGCCTGGTGTTTCGCTCCTCGAGCGGCCGCGACGAGTCCTACCGGCAACTGGCGGCGACGATCGGCAAATTGATCGGCCAGCAACACCAGGTACAGCCGGTCAAATAGTCGTCCGCCGGCGGTAAGTTCGGCGCATGGAAAAGGTGATCGCGGTCCTGATGCGCTCGGAGCCGGACGACGACTGGTGCGCCCGGCAACGGGGTCACGTCGCCGACGCGCTGTTGGAACTGGGCCTGTTCGGCCTCCAGGTGAACGTTCGGGACGGCGCGGTGCGTCACTCGCTGATGACGCTGACGACCATGGACCCGCCGGCGGCCGCGGTGGTTAGCATGTGGACCCAGCAATGCTATGGCGACCAGGCGCAGGCGGCGCTGAAGTTCCTCGCCCAGGAATGCGACCAGCTGGCCGCCTACCTGGTGACCGAGTCGGTTCCGCTGGCCGCGCCGCCGACCGAACCCGGTTGTCGCACAACGGGTCTGGCCAACATCGCGTTGCTGCGACGCCCCGCGCATCTGGACCAGGCGACCTGGCTGGCCCGCTGGCAGGGGGACCACACCTCGGTGGCCATCGAGACGCAGTCGACGTTCGGCTACACCCAGAACTGGGTGGTGCGGGCCCTCACCCGGGACGCCCCGGGAATCGCGGGCATCGTCGAGGAGTTGTTCCCCGAGGAGGCGATCACCGATCTCAAGGCCTTCTTCGGTGCCGCCGACGACGACGACCTGCAACACCGGCTCGGCCGGATGGTCGCCAGCACAACTGCATTCGGCGCGAACGAGAACATCGACACCGTGCCGACCAGCCGCTACGTGTTCAGGACACCATTTCGGGATTGAGGACCGCTCATGACAACGCTCGACGACGCGGTGGCGCTCGCCAAAGGGGAAAGCGGTCTGGCCGTGGTCTCGACGATTCGCGCCGACGAAACCGTGCAGGCTTCGCTGGTCAACGTCGGGCTGCTGCCGAGCCCGGCCACCGGTGAGCCCTGCCTGGCTTTCACCACGTACGGCAAGGTCAAGCTCGCCAACCTGCGGGCCCGCCCGCAACTGGCCGTCACGTTCAAGAACGGCTGGCAGTGGGCGACCGTCGAGGGCCGCGCCGAGCTCGCCGGCCCGGACGACGCGGCGGCCTGGCTGAAAGACGCCGACCAGTTGCGGCTGCTGCTGCGCGAGGTCTTCGCCGCCGCCGGCGGCACCCACGACGACTGGGACGAGTACGACCGGGTGATGGCCAAGGAGCGTCGCGCGGTGGTGTTGATCGCGCCGACCCGCGTCTACAGCAACGGCTGAACCGCACCCGTTAGGCTGCAGCCGTGACGCTGCAGATCGACGACAAGAACCGGGTGCGCACCCTCACGCTGAACCGGCCCGAGGCGCTCAACGCGTTCAACGAAGCGCTGTACGACGCGACGGCGGAGGCGTTGCTGGCGGCCGCCGACGATCCCGACGTCGCCGTCGTCCTACTGACCGGCGCGGGCCGCGGCTTCAGCGCCGGCACCGACCTCGCCGAGATGCAGGCGCGCATCACCGACCCGGGCTTCACCCCCGGAAAGCACGGATTTCCCGGCCTGATCGACGCGCTCGCCGCGTTCCCCAAGCCGCTGATCTGCGCGGTCAACGGCGTGGGCGTGGGGATCGGCGCGACCATCCTCGGGTACGCCGACCTGGCGTTCATGTCGTCGACGGCGCGGCTGAAGTGCCCCTTCACTAGCCTGGGCGTGGCACCCGAGGCGGCCTCGTCGTACCTGCTGCCGCAGCTGGTGGGCCGGCAAAACGCCGCGTGGCTGCTGATGTCCTCGGAGTGGGTCGACGCCGACGAGGCGCTGCGGATGGGCCTGGTCTGGCGGGTCTGCGACCCGGAGGAGCTGCTAGCCGAGGCGCGCCGGCACGCGGAAATCCTTGCGGCCCGGCCTATTTCGAGCCTGATGGCCGTCAAGCACACGATGATGGAACCGGTCCGTCCCGAAATCGCCGCGGCGAGCGCGCGCGAGAACGCTCACTTCGCCGAACTGATGGGCGCCCAGGCCAACGCCGCGGCCCTGGCGGACTTCAACAAGCGCTAACCGGCTACTGAGCGGGCTCAAATTGGCGCGACGCGGCAATGATCGCGCGCAGGGTGCGCCTGCAGCGCCCGCAGTCGCCCCCGGCCCCGCACGCCTCGGCGACCTCCTTGGAGGTCGATGCCCCCTGCGCGACGACGTCCGAGACGGTCTGGTTGGTGGCCCCGACGCACAGGCATACGTACATCAGCGCACCCCTCGGGCGCGGGCACAAGCCGAGCGAACCAGCCGCATGTTAGCGAAGTCTACCCTAAGTAGGTTAGCGACGCCTAACCCCAGGTAGGTGACCCCCGACACGCACTGAGCCCAGCCAAACCTTGCTGGAAGATTCGAAATCGGCATGGCAAAGTGCTGCTAGCGCCCGGTGTTTCAGCCCAGCCCGCCGCCGCGGCCAGACGTGACAGCCCTCAGACGCTAGGAGTGACCATGCAAGGTGATCCGGACGTGCTGCGCCTGCTCAACGAGCAACTGACCAGCGAGCTCACCGCGATCAACCAGTATTTTCTGCATTCGAAGATGCAGGACAACTGGGGCTTCACCGAGCTGGCCGCGAAGACCCGCGAAGAGTCGTTCGACGAGATGCGGCACGCCGAGGAGATCACCGACCGCATCTTGTTGCTCGACGGGTTGCCGAACTACCAGCGCCTCTTTTCGCTGCGCGTCGGCCAGACGCTGCGCGAGCAGTTCGAGGCCGACCTGGCCATCGAGTACGAGGTGATGGACCGGCTCAAGCCCGGAATCATCATGTGCCGGGAGAAGCAGGACAGCACCAGCGCCGTCCTCCTGGAGAAGATCGTCGCCGACGAGGAAAGCCACATCGACTACCTGGAGACCCAGCTGGAGTTGATGGAAAAGCTGGGCGAGGAGCTCTACTCGGCGCAGTGCGTGTCGCGGCCGCCGAGCTGACGCCCTGATTGCCGTCACCTGACGCTGGGCACCCGTATGCATCGGGCGCCGACGGGAAGGCAGGCATGACGAGGACGACACCCGCAGCGATCCCGGCCGGCCAGGCCGCGGATACCGGGACCGGCGACGTCGCCGTCGATCCGCAGCGACGGAATTTCATCTTCGTGGCGGTCCTGCTCGGCATGCTGATGGCGGCCCTGGACCAGACGATCGTTGCGACCGCGCTGCCGACGATCGTCGCGAATCTCGGTGGGGCGGGCCATCAATCGTGGGTGGTCACCAGCTACCTGCTGGCGTCGACCATCATGACCGCCCTCGTCGGCAAGTTCGGAGACCTGTTCGGCCGCAAGCGGGTGTTCCAGGCGGCGGTGGTGTTCTTCGTCGGCGGCTCCGTGCTGTGCGGGCTCTCGACCTCGATGGGCATGCTGGTGGCGGCGCGCGCGCTGCAGGGCATCGGGGGCGGCGGGCTGATGGTGACCGCCATGGCGCTGATCGGCGAGGTGATCCCGCTGCGGGATCGCGGCCGCTACCAGGGCGCGATGGGCGCGGTGTTCGGCGTCACCACCGTGATCGGGCCGCTGCTGGGCGGCTACTTCACGGACCACTTCACGTGGCGCTGGGCGTTCTGGATCAACGTGCCGATTTCGATCGTCGTCTTCTTCGTGGCGGCCGCCGCCATCCCGGCGCTGGCCGACCGCAGCAAGCCGGTCATCGACTACGTCGGGATCCTGTTCGTCGGGCTGGGCGCCTCGGGGCTGACGCTGGCCACCAGCTGGGGCGGCACCACGTATCCGTGGGGCTCGGCGGCCATCGTCGGGCTGTTCGCCGGATCCGCGGTGGCCCTCGGGATCTTCGTCTGGGTGGAAAGCCGCGCCGCCGCGCCGATCCTGCCGACCCGGCTTTTCGGCAGCCCGGTCTTCACGGTGTGCTGCGTGCTGTCCTTCGTGGTCGGGTTCGCAATGCTGGGCGCCCTGACGTTCCTGCCCACGTACATGCAGTTCGTCGACGGCGTCTCGGCCACCACGTCGGGCCTGCGCACGCTGCCGATGGTGGTGGGAATGCTGACCACCTCGAT
The DNA here is from genome assembly GCF_001673535.1 of Mycobacterium sp. 1081908.1. Taxonomy (GTDB): domain Bacteria; phylum Actinomycetota; class Actinomycetes; order Mycobacteriales; family Mycobacteriaceae; genus Mycobacterium. Next base: position 46,761 of record NZ_LZLY01000058.1, read on the forward strand.
GGGCAGCGGTGTGCTCGTGGGCCGCACGGGCCGGTACAAGATCTTTCCCGTCGCCGGCACGGCGGTGATGGCGGTGGCGTTCTTCCTGATGTCGCGAATGGACCCGTCGACGTCGGCGCTAGTGCAGTCGCTGTTCCTGGTCATCCTCGGCGCGGGGATCGGGATGTGCATGCAGACGCTGGTCCTCATCGTGCAGAACACCTCCAACTTCGAGGATCTCGGCGTCGCCACCTCGGGCGTGACCTTCTTCCGCACCATCGGAAGTTCTTTCGGCGCAGCGATATTCGGTTCGCTGTTCACCAACTTCCTGCACAGCCGGATCGGTCCGGCCCTGGCCGCCGGCCGCGCGCCGGCCGCCGCGGCCGCTTCACCCGAGGCGCTGCACCGGCTGCCGCACTCGGAGGCGGCCCCGATCGTGGCCGCCTACGCCGATTCGCTCACGCGCGTGTTCCTCTGGGCGGTGCCGTTCGCGCTGGTCGGGTTCGTCCTGGCGCTGTTCCTGCGCGAGGTGCCGCTGCGGGGCATCGGCAACAACCGCGGCGACATCGGCGAGGCCTTCGCCATGCCCAACAGCCAGTCACCCGACGACATGCTTGAGGTCGCCATCGCGCGGATGTTGCGCGGCGAGCCCGGCATTCGGCTGCGCAGCATCGCGATGCGATCCGACTGCCGGCTCGACGTGGCAGGGCTGTGGGGCGTCCTGCGCGTCAACCGCTACCGGCAGATGTACGGGGTCGCGCGGCTCACCGACATGGCCGACTTGTTGCGCATCCCGTTCGAGGTGCTGGAGCCCACCTTCTCCCGCCTGGCCGCCGGCGGGTACGTGGTGCTCGACGGCGACGAAATGTGGCTCACCCCGGCCGGGACGCAGCAGGTCGACTACGTCCAATCGCTGCTGCTGGCGTGGCTCGTCGACAAGCTGGAACGCTCGCCCGGCTTCGAGGGCCGGCCCGACCGGCGCCAGGTGCAAGCCGCGCTCGAACGCGTCGCGCATCGAGTTCTGGCCCAACGCGATTGGCAGGACGAGCAACCAACGGCGGCCATCAAGGCGTTGGATCCGGCGGCTGGGCGTACCATCACGCAATGAGCCGAATCGGAACATTCGCTGACGACGACATCTATGGCTGGGCCGCGAAGTCCCCGGACCTGGGCGGCGCGATCGCCAACTTCAGCCAGGCGGTCTACACCAAGAACCGGCTGCCGATGCGCACCCGCGAACTGGCGCGGACCGTGATCGCCCACGACAACGAATGCACGGTGTGCATGAACACCCGCGACGCCGACGGGCCCGCGGCGGGCGTCGACGAAGAGCTCTACGAGCACGCGCTGGAGTGGCGCACCTGGCCCGGCTACAGCGAGCAGGAGCGCCTGGCCGCCGAGTTCGCCCACCGGTTCGGCACCGAGCACACCAAGCTGCGCGACGACGAGGACTTCTGGGCCCGCGCCAACGAGCACTTCACCGAGGAACTGCTCGCCGACCTCGCGATGTCGTGCGCCCTGTGGGTCGGGATGGGGCGGATGCTGCGCACCCTCGACATCGGCCAGGCCTGCAAGTTCACCCTGCCCAGCCGCGCCTAGCCGCCGCGACACTGCAACGGCTGCGACGGCGCGCCGGGAAACGTCGCAGCCGGTTAAGTTTCGCGGGCACAAACGGGCACGCCGCCGGCGTTGCGATACCTGTGAAGATTCGTTTCGGCGTCAGCCTGGGCGCGGACACCCCTCCGGCCCGGCTGGCCGGCATCGTCGACCACCTGGAGAGCAGCGGGGTGGACTCGCTGTGGTTCTCCGAGCTGGTCTACTCCCCGGCGGTCGACCCGGTCGTCGGCATGGCCTACACGCTGGCCCGCACGTCCCGGCTGAAGGTGGGCACGTCGGTGGCCGTGCTGCCGGGCCGGCACCCGGTGCTGGTGGCCAAGCAGCTGGCCTCGTTGGCGGCCGTCGCCCCCAAGCGGGTCCTGCCCGTCTTCGGTCTGCGCTCGGCGATCCCGGCCGAACGCGAGGTGTTCGTGGTCCCCGACGGGGAACGCGCCGCGGTCTTCGACGAGGCGCTGCGGGTGCTGCGCGCGGCGCTGGTCGACGATTCGGCGAGCTACAGCGGCCGGTATTTCACGGTGAGCGGGGCCGCGGTCGCCCCGCGGCCCACCCCGCCGCTGGACATCTGGTTGGGAGGCTCGGCGCCGGCGGCGTTTCGGCGCATCGGCGCGCTGGCCGACGGCTGGCTGGGCAGTTTCCTCACCCCGGCCGAGGCGCGCGCGGGGCGCGAGGCGATCGAACGGGCCGCGGAGCGGGCCGGCAGGCGAATCGAGCCCGATCACTACGGCATCTCGCTGGCCGTCGCCGACGGCGAGCTGTCCCCGGAGCTGGTGGCGGCGGTCCGCCGGCGTCGCCCCGAACTCGATCCGGGCGAGCTGATCGCCGCCGGTTGGGATCGGCTGCACCGCCAACTCGACGGCTACATCGACGCGGGACTGACGAAGTTCGTCATCCGGCCGGCGGGGCAAGCGCCGCTGGACGGCTTCCTCGACCGGTTCGCCGCCGAGTTGATCCCGCGCCAGAACTGATCGAGTTGCCACAATGGCTGCCATGACAGCCACGCCCCTCGCCGCCGCCGCGATCGCCCAGCTGGAGGGGGAAGGCGTCGACACCGTGATCGGCACCGTCGTGAACCCCGCCGGGCTCACGCTCGCCAAGACCGTTCCGATCCGGCGTACCAACACGTTCGCCGACCCCGGGCTGGGCGCCAGCCCCTCCTGGCATGCCTTCGCCATCGACCAAACTGGCATCGCGTTCACCGAAGACGTTGGCGTGATCGGCGATCAGCGCCTCCGCATCGACCTGCCGGCGTTGCGCATCATCGGCGACGGGCTGGCCTGGGCACCCGCCGCGTTCTACGAACAAGACGGCACACCCGTTCCCATGTGCGCCCGCGGGACGCTGAGCCGGATCGAACGCTTCCTCGATTCGCCGGGCATCGAAGTGAGCGCGGCCATCGGCCACGAAATCGAATTTGTTTTGGTCGATGCCGACGGTGGCCGGCTGCCGTCGACGCTATGGGCCCAGTACGGCCTGGCCGGGGTGCTCGAGCACGAGGCATTCGTTCGGGACGTGACCGCCGCCGCCACGATGGCCGGCGTCGGGATCGAGCAGTTCCATCCCGAGTACGGCGCCAACCAATTCGAGATCTCACTGACACCGCTGGCTCCGGTGGCCGCCGCCGACCAGCTGGTGCTGACCCGGATCATCATCGCCCGGGCCGCTCGCCGCCACGGACTACGCGTCAGCCTGTCCCCGGCACCCTTCGCTGACGGCGTCGGATCCGGCGCCCATCAGCATTTCTCGTTGAGAATTCCCGGCGAGCCGATGTTTTCCGACGGCACCGGCGCGGCGGGCATGGCCGCGGCGGGGGAGGCAGCGGTGGCCGGGGTAGTGCGTGGATTGCCCGAGGCCCAGGGCATTCTGTGCGGGTCTATCGTGTCCGGCTTGCGGATGCGCCCCGGCAATTGGGCCGGTGCCTATGCCTGCTGGGGCACCGAGAACCGCGAAGCCGCAGTGCGTTTCGTCAAGGAAGGTCCCGGCACGGTGTACGGCGCGAATGTCGAGGTGAAGATTGTCGATCCGTCGGCGAACCCCTACCTCGCCTCGGCGGCGATACTCGGGCTGGCCCTGGACGGCAACATTAACGAGGCGGCCCTGCCACCCGAAACCACGATCGACCCGGCCAAGCTCTCCGACGCGGACCGCGACGCTGCCGGTATCGTGCGCCTGCCCGACAACCAGTCTGAAGTGATAGCGGCACTTGATAATTCGGAGCTGATGCGCTCCATCTTGGGCGATGACGCGGTCGACATGGTGGTCGCGGTACGCCGCATGGAGCAGGAGCGCTACGGCGACCTCGACCCGGAACAGCTGGCGGACAAATTCCGGATGGCCTGGAGCCTGTGACCGAGCTGGAGCACCACATCGGCGGTGTGGCACTGATCGACCAGCACGCGCACGGATGCTGGCTGACGGCGGGGGACCGGCGGCGGTTCGAGAACGCCCTGAACGAGGCCAACACCGAGCCGCTCGTGGACTCGGGCTTCGACTCTCAGCTCGGCTTCGCCGTGCGCGCCCATTGCGCACCCATCCTGGGGCTGCCCAAACACGTTGAACCGCAGGCCTACTGGGAGCGCCGCAGCCAGCACACCGAAGCCGAGCTGGCGCGGTTGTTCCTACCGGCCGCCAAGGTGAGCGACTGGCTCGTCGACACCGGGATCGACGGCGTCGCAGGCGTCGACGAGCTTCGCGAGTGGTCCGGCAACCGCGCCCACGAGGTCGTCCGGCTCGAGCAGGTGGCCGAGCAGGCCGCGCAGGCGCCGGGGGACTACGCCTGGGCCTTCGAGGAGATCCTGCACCGGCGCGCGGCCACCGCGGTCGGCACCAAATCCATCCTGGCCTACCGGGGCGGGTTCGACGGGGACCTGAGCGAACCGCCGGCGCCCCAGGTCGTCGACGCCGCGGCCCGGTGGCGCGAAGGCGGCGGCACCCGGTTACGCGACCGGGTGCTACTGCGTTTCGGGCTGCACCAGGCGCTGCGGCTCGGCAAGCCCCTGCAATTCCACGTCGGCTTCGGCGACCGGGACTGCGACCTGCATAAGGCCAACCCGTTGCTCCTGCTCGATTTCCTGCGCCAGTCCGCGGACACGCCGATCGTGCTGTTGCACTGCTATCCCTACGAGCGCGAGGCCGGATACCTCGCGCAGGCCTTCGACAACGTCTACGTCGACGGGGGCCTGAGCGTGAATCACCTGGGGGCGCGGGCACCGTCGTTCATCGCGCGGCTGCTGGAAATGGCGCCCTTCCGCCGGATCCTGTACTCGTCGGACGGATACGGCCCCGCGGAGTTGCACTATCTCGGTGCGGCGTTGTGGCGCAAGGGTATTCACCGCGTGTTGAGCGGATTCGTCGCCGACGGGGACTGGAGCCAGGACGACGCCATCCGCGTGGTTGATCTGATCGCCCGGGACAACGCCGCCCGCATCTACCGCGTTTGACGTGCGGTAGTACCGGGGTACCCCGCCCCAATGGCGACCATGGGGGACCTCGTGAACTGGGCCCGCGACCAGGTCGTGTCGCGGGTCCCCAAAGCCGACCTGGATCAGCGCGACCCCGACTACATCCGCGACCAGCTTCCGGGAACTTGGCTGCTGGCGTCGCTGTACTTCCGGGCGGACGTGCGGGGCCTGGATCGGATCCCGGCCGACGGGCCGGTGCTGCTGGTCGGCAACCACAGCGGCGGCAACGTGCCCCCGGACACGTTCGTGTTCACGCTCGCGTTCTGCTCCTACTTCGGCGTCGAGCGGCCCTTCTATCAGTTGGCCCACAACCTCGTCGTCTCCGCGCCGCCGCTGGGCTGGTTGCGCAAGTTCGGCACCGTCGCCGCCAACCCCGAAAACGCCCGCCTCGCATTGGAATCCGGGGCAGCGCTGCTCGTCTATCCCGGCGGCGACTACGAGGTCTTCCGCCCGTCATGGGAACGCCACAGGGTCGACTTCGGCGGCCGCATGGGCTACGTGCGGCTGGCCCGCGAAACGGGTGTGCCGATCGTCCCCGTCGCCAGCGTCGGCGGCCAGGAGAGCGCGCTGTTCCTCAACCGCGGGCAGTGGCTGGCCAAGTTGCTGATGGCGGACAAGTTGCTGCGGCTCAAGAGCATCCCAATCTCGTTGGCGCTGCCCTGGGGCCTCAACATCAGCGACCTCGCCGGCCACATTCCGCTGCCGACGAAGATCGTCATCGAGGTGCAGCACCCCATCGACGTCGACGGCGATGACCAGGCCGTGCACGACAAGGTGATGGCCAGCCTGCAGGGCGGCGTGGACCGCCTGGCCGCCGAGCGTCGATTCCCGGTGATCGGCTGATGCGCGTCGAACGCCGCTGCGTGATCAACGCCGACCGCGACGCGGTCTGGAAGATCGTCAGCGACCCGGACTGCTACCCGTCGTTCATGACCAGCCTCGAGCGTTGGGAGTCGTCCAACGACATCGACCGCGGCCTGGGCGCGCGCTACACCGTGCACTGGAAGATCGGTTCGGTGCCGGTCGGCGGGCTGATCGAGGTGGTCGAGTTCGACGACCGCCGCGACGTGGCGTGGGTGGGCATCACCGGTGTCAACCTGCGCGGGCGGATCCGGCTGCGCGACGGCAGCGACGGCAAGACCAAGGTGACGTTCCGGCTGTCGTACCAGGCGCCCGGCGGCTTGATCGGCTACATCGCCGACCGCATCGCCGTGCGCCAGGTGGGCCGCAACCTGTCCGAAACCCTCAAGTGCCTCAAGAGCCTGGCCGAGTCCTAGCCGTTCTACCGCGAACAGACGCAAAATCGCCCAATTTCGGCCCCTAGGGGGCGATTTTGCGTCTGCTCGCGGTGGCCACCGAAACCGAAAGCGGTATGAACCGCCGCAGCTTCCCGCTGCCCCGATAGCGCGACAGACCGTCGGCCGCCTGGATCCGAATCGCCGGTTCGGCCAACCCGTAGCGTCGCAGCGCGGCGACCAGCGCGGAAATTAGGGTCTCGCGGTCCGGATCCCCGACGACCACGATGTCTGCCCCCGCGACGGTCTGGGTGGCCTGATATTCCGATATGCGCGGATCGGGGCCCAGCACATGCCGAAACGCGCTCGCGGGCGCCGTCGTTGCGCCGTAACGGAAGTCGTCGTCGCGGACCGTATGCGCCGTCAGGCGGCCGCGCGCAAACCGAAATGGACGGTCGCGAACCCGCTGCTCAGTGAGACGTAGCGGGCGTCGACGAAGCCCGACTCCAGCATCGCCTTGCGCAGCCCGTCCCGCGACAGCCAGGTGCGGATCGAATCGGAGGTGTAGTGATGGGCGTCGCGATGCCAGGCCACGGCCCAGCCGAGCGCCGGCATCAGGACGAAGTAAAGCGCGTCGTGCAGCAGCGTCAACGTCCTCGAGTTCGGCCTGCTGAAATCGAGCACCATCAACCGGCCGCCCGGCCGCAGGACGCGCCGGAATTCGCGCAGCGCCCGGCCGCGGTCCGCGACGTTGCGCAGCCCGAAGCTGATCGTGACCACGTCAAACGACGCGTCCGGGAACCGCAGGTCCATGGCGTCGCCCTCCTGGAATTCGACGCCGCCGAGGTGCCGCCCGCGAGCGACCGCGAGCATCGCCGCGCAGGAGTCGACCCCCACGACCTGACCGTCCGGCCCGACCGCCGCCTCCTCCAGGAACGCCAGGTCGCCGGTCCCGGTGGCCACGTCCAGCACGCGTTCGCCCGGCCGGAGTGCGCACAGTTCCATGGCCTGGCGCTTCCACAGGCGGTGCAGCCCGAGGGTCCACAGATCGGTCATCACGTTGTAGCGCGACGCCAACGCCGAAAACAGATCCTTGACGTAGCTGCTCTTGGCCTCGTCGGACTCGTTCCATCGCCGGGTGATCATCGGATCCGTGCGCCCCTTCCGATCGGGGTCGGGTTCGTTCTACGTCGGCCGTCGGCGTTTGCCGACGCCACCATGCCTGTCTAACATGTGTTGAATAGGCTTGACTACTGGTAGGAGCCAGCCACGACCCGAAGGCATCCACCATGCTGCATTTGCTGCCCAAACTCCACACGCCGTCCGATGCTCCGGCGCCCGACGCCGAGACCCGTCACCACTGGCGCGGCGCCTCGGTTGTCGCGGCGATCGGGCACATTCACCTTGGGCTGCCCGAGCCGCGGACCTATCCGCTGCATGAACCCCGGTTTTTCGAGGACGAGCTGATGTCCCGCCTGATGGAGCACCTCTGACGGCCAGCATCGCATAACGAATCGGTTGGAGCGGTAGCCGTTTCGACGGCGAGTTGTCAGACGAGCGCTGACGCGTCAAACACCCAGCTGGTGTCCGCCGTCGCCAAATTCTCGAAGTGGTTCGGCGGCGCGAAGCTGACCAGGCTTTGCATGTCCCAATAGTCTTTCCACACCGTGATCTTGCCGTTCTCGACCTTGTGGACGGTGACGAACCGCAGCACGCCCCGCTCACCCGACGCGAAAGTCCAAGTCTCCGAATGCTCGTAGATGACGTCGGAGCCGTTGGACACCAGCACGCCGTCATGGTTCTCGTAGCCCGCCAGCGGCTCGAGCCCGATCTTGAGCCGTTTCACGATGTCTTCGGGGCCGCGCGCCGCCAGCGCGGGGACGGGCATGTCGACGTAGAGACAGTCGTCGCTCAGGAACGTCTTCACCGCATCCCAGTCCCGCCGCGAGAGCGCCTGCCACATCCCGATGACGACATCCTCGACCGCAAGCTCAGAAACCTCTGTCATAGCGGCAAATAAACCGGGTTACCGGACACGTGTCAACCACCGGCTTTTCGGCGGATAGTCGCCAGGGTGACCACGCTGGATTGGTTCGGCCGCTACTGGCCCCGCAGTGCGCGGCCGTTCGATGACCATGCGGGTTCTGGGGGACCAGCGAGGATTGCCACGACTGGGCGAACACGCACGGCTACGACTTGGTGCGCGACGACTGGTGGGCGAAGACCCGCGGCTGCGTCACCCGAACGCCCGCGGGCGCGGGGCTCTATCACGACGAGGAATTCCGCAAAAAGGCGACCGGATGGGCTTGGCAATTCGGGATTTTCGCGGCCGGCGCGTTGCCCGCGGTGATCATTGTCGCGTCGGGTGCGTTCCGCCGGCGACGCGGTCCCCGGGCCAGGCCCCTTAGGAAGCCGACCAACCGCGCGCAAATGCAGTCACCCGCTGCGACTTTGCTGCATACTTGGCAACGTGACAACGCAGCGCGATAACCCGGAGGAGATCGGTGCCGATCCGGTCGACGGCCTGCTGACTCGGCGAGACGCTATCCGGCGGCTGGCGCTGGTCGCCGTGACGGCGGCCCCCACCACGCTCATCGCGGCCTGTTCCGGTAACAGAAGCTGGCCGGGCCGGCGACGTCGGCGGCGCCGCTAGCGCCTGGGCAACCCACTAGGCGTCGACCGGCGCCATCGACCGCGCCGGCCCCAGCACCACCGGCAGCGTCGACCAGCCGCGCAGCACCCGCGTGTCCCGCCGGCTCCCGCTGCCCGCCGCCCGCACTTGCGGAAAACGGTCGAAGAACGTCCGCAGGCCGACCTCGCCCTCGGCCCGCGCGAGGGCGGCCCCCAGGCAGAAGTGCCGTCCGCCGGAGAACGCGAGATGCCTTCCCGCGTTTGGTCTTTCGATGTCGAAGCGGTCGGGATCCGGGAACACCGACGGATCGCGGTTGGCGGCGGCCAGATATATCACCACCAACTCGTCCCGTTTGATCCGCATGCCGGCCACTTCGACGTCCCGCTGCGCCACCCGGGCGGTGAGCTGCACCGGCGAGTCGAGGCGCAGGATCTCCTCGACGGCGTTGGGCCACAATTCGGGACGGCGACGCAACGTTTCCAGATGCTCGGGCGCGTCCAGCAGCATCCGGATGCCGTTGCCCAGCAGGTTCACCGTGGTCTCGAAGCCCGCGGCCAACACCAGGCCGGCGATCGCCTGCAGCTCGTCCGGGTCGAGATGTGTTTCGGCGGAGCCACTTTCGGCGGTTTGGATCAGCTGGCTCATCAGGTTGTCACTCGGGGTGCACCGCAATTCGCGCAGGTGATCGGAGAGCCAGGAGTTGAATCCGACGATCCCTCGCTGCACGGTGCGGTATTGCCACCAGGGCAGGCCGATGTCCAGGCTCGGCGCGCCGAGCTCCCCGAACTCCAGCACGCGGCGCCGGTCCCGCTCGGGGACCCCCAGGATGTCGCTGATGATCGCGACCGGAAGTTGCGAGCAGTAGCTCCCGACGATGTCGACCACGCCGGGCTGGCCGGTCAGCTGATCCAACAGCGCGGTTGCGGTGTGCTCGACGCCCTCGCGCAGGGCGGCGACCGCCCGCGGCGTGAACACCGCCGACACCGTCTTGCGATAGCGGGTGTGGTCCGGCGGCTCGACGGCCAGCAGCGACGGTGCCCGCAGCGGATGCAGGAGGTTGTCGTAGGTGCGGCGCTCCACCCAGCGCAGCGGGGCCGGCAGTTGCGACCCCATGTTCACCACGCGGAAGTCGTCGGACCGCAGCAGCTCGTGGGCCAACGCATGGTCGGTGGTCAGGTAGTTCACCCTGCCCTTGACGAGCGGTCCCTGGGCGCGCAGTTGCTCGTAGAACGGAACCGGATCGTTGGTCACCGTCGGGTCGGCGATCAGCCTGGCCTGGAGATCACCCCGCCGCATGCCGATCGCCGCGACCCCCCGGATGAATCCGTGCATCACGAGCCAGTGCAATCTCTCCTTCACGGGGCCTCCATCAGCTCGGTGGTCTGGACCCAGCGTAGGCCGAATTCTGCTGAGCGCTCAGCACTCCGCGGTGATCTTGAAGTCGGTGGTCACCGTCTTGTTGGGATTGCTGCTGCTGATGCCGTACGCGCTGCCGGTAATGGTGTAGGCGTTGTTGGTGAGGTCGACGTGGGCGTCTCCGACCCCGCCTTGCCAGAAGCTGCCGGTGAACCCGGCGAAGTTGCGGATCTTCACCCACTGCGGGATGGCCCGGTAGCCGCTGAGCATCACCACCGCCTCGATATGCCCATCGTGATCACCGATGTCGAGGGTCCGGTACGACTGGGCCTGGCTGCACGCGGCGGGACGTGCCGTCTGGGTGGCGCCGCCGATGGTCACGCGGGCGGCCTTGCGGGGCACCGTCTGCGCCTGCCCGCACCCCGCGACGCCGGCCCCGGCGATCAGGACCAAAACGGCTGCGATCCAACGGTTTCGCACCAGGCCACCCTCCCTCACTGTTGCTTCGGCATCAGCGCGGGCAGCGCCTTGACGATGCGGCCCCGCACCAACTCCGGGCTGAGCCCCTTCAGCAGGTCGATCACGCGAATGCTCTTGGGCACGTACCAGTGCAGCCGCTTCGGGTTGTGGTAGGCCTGCCAGGCCGCCTCCGCGACACTGCGCGCCGGCATCAGCCGCATCATGCCCCTCTTCGGCGCACTCGCGCGGAGCTCCTCGCCGGACATCGCCGGTCCGCCGTCGTCCGAGTGGTTGGTGGTCGTGGTGAGGATCGCGGTGTCGATCAGGCCCGGCAACACGTCCGCCACGCGCACCCCGTGCCGTTGCCATTCCACGCTGAGCGCCTCGGTCAACCCCTTGACCGCGTGCTTGGTCGACGAGTACACCGCGATGCGCGGCATCCCGTAGGTCCCCGCGGACGACGACGTCGAGAACATCAGGCTGCCGGGGCTCTTTTTCAGGTAGGGCAGCGCCACGTAGGCGCCGGTCAGCACCGCCTTGTAGTTCACCTCGACGACGCGCATCGCGGCCTCGTACGGCACGTCCTCGAACCAGCCCGATTCGCCGATGCCGGCGTTGTTCCACATCATGTCGAGCCCGCCGTCGGCGTTGCCGGCGCAGAAGTCGGCCAGCGCGCCCTCCAGCGCCGCCTTGTCCGTCACGTCGACGGCGCGCGTCCACAGCCGGTCGTCACCCAGCTCCGACCGCAGCGTCGTCAGCCCGTCCTCGTTGCGGTCCACCGCACCGACCCGCCAGCCGTTGGCGTCGAAGAGCTTCGCTCCCTCGCGGCCCATGCCGCTGCCCGCGCCGGTGATGAAGACCGATTTCACGTCGCGTCAGCCCGCCTCGACCACGTCTTTGATCCGGTTGAGAGTCTTGGTCATATCGCGGACGTTGCGTCGCCTACGCAGGAATCCGCCCAACAACCAGTAGATTCCCAGCCACGGCGCGGGATTGAGCCGAAACGACTCGGTCACGTCGGTGCCGCCGTCGCTGGGCGCCAACCGGTAGTGCCAGTTGTTCACCGCCCGGTCGCCGAGCATCACCGCGAACCCGAACTCGCGGCCGGGCTCGCACGCCGTGACCTTGCACGTCGTCCAGTACACCGGGCCCATCTCGTTTCGCCGAACGTGGCCGCGAAACTGGGCGCCGAGCGCGGGCCCGGTCGCGTCGCCCAGCCACTCCGCCTCGAACACTTCCGGGGAGAACCGTCCCGTGTTGCGAACGTCCGCAATGAGATCCCAGATCTTGTCCGCGGGCGCCGCCATGTGAACCGTCGCCGAACCTTCCATGCGCTGATCCAAACACAGCTTCGCCCCGGCTCATAGGGCGCGATAGGCGTCAGTGCGGGACGGCCGCCTGAATCAGCCCGTTGATGATCTGTTTGATGCCCTGGGCGGGGTGCGTGTACATCGCGATCGGGAGGCCGGAAGCCGAGCCGCACTTCGGCCACGGGTCGAGTCCATCTTGCGCGAAAACCCGGTTGGCGACGGCGATCTGCTCTTCCCGGGACGCGGCGGCCGGATTGCCGACGCCACCGTACGCGGCCCAGGTGCCCGGCTTGAATTGCAGCCCACCGTATTCGCCGTTTCCGGTGTTGGCGTGCCAGTTGCCGCCGGACTCGCATTGCGCGACGGCGTCCCAGTTGGGGGCGCCGGGAGCGGCGCCTGCGACGCCGGAGGAACTCAGCGATGCTGCAACGAACCCGCCGATCATGACGGACGTGACGAGAGGCTTGCAGAGTTTTCTCATGCCAGACATTTCGACGGGCGTGTCCGAAGCGTTACCGATTCGAAAAGCTCGCGAGATAAGCCGCCTAGCAGGCAAATTGGGCCGCTGAGCAGCGAAATCAGAGCTTTAGAGAATGGTGAGAAACAAATAAATTAGCCCTGGCAATACGACTGGGTCGCACGCGAAAGGGCTTGCTGGTAAAGGCCGTCGAGTCGCCGGGCGCGTACGACGTCGCCCCTGGCGGCGTCCAGGTCCGTGGCACAGCCCGGCGAATGCAACACCTCCCAGCCCGCCACGATCTGAGTCAGCATCGTGTGGTTGAGGCCATCGATCGTCGACCGCGACTCGGACAGATCCGGCGCCGCGGCCGGCGCGTCCGCCGGGTTCAGCTTCCAGTCCGCAAACCGGCTGTATTCGATGGCCTCGGTGGCGTTGATCTGGTCGCCGAAGACGCGGGTGACGTAATTGCGGTCGACGTGCGCGGCGCTCGCCTCGGCGCCCAGTTTGGCGAGCTCCTGCTGGACGCGGACGGGGTCCTCGATGGCGCCGCGCGTATTCCACTTGAAGGCGGCCACCGGCTCGGCGACCTGCAGCCGCTGCGCGGCGGCGTCGACCAACCCGGTCAGCGGGCCGGCGGCGTCGCCTCGGGCGACCGGTGCCGCGCGCAACAGGACGACCACCAACCCGGCCAACGCCAGGCGCCCCACCAGCCGGTAGAACCGCCCGCAACTGCCGGTCATGACCATGATTCTCGCCTGTCTCCGCCTTTCCACCGAGTTAGCCTGGCACTGATGTCGCAGGTGTCTTCCGGAGATTGGTTGCGCTCGACGCAGGTTCGCGCGCTGATCGCCGCGGCGCTGACGGCCTCGCTGCTCCTGGGTGGCGCCATGCTGGCGGTGGACCGGCTGCACACCACGCCCTCCGACGTCCTCGACCATCCCGCCAACCCCGTCAGCGACGATCAGTCCGAGGCCCAGGCGGTCGAGTCGGCCAGGCAGATCGTCACCCTGACCGGACTGCGGACGGCGTCGGCGGGGTACACGTTGATGTCGTGCAAGAACCGCGAAGACCCGCCGTACCAAGGCGCGATCTATTTGACCTTCGCGCTGCCCGCCGACGCGAAGCCCGAGGCCTACTTTCCGGGCCTGGCGGCGACGCTCGCCGGCCACGGCTGGACCGAGGGCCTGCCGCCCAACGATCACCCCTTCGCCAGGGCCCTCACCAAGGACGCCGTCACGGCGATCGTGTATCGCGAGACCGACGCCCCGAACGCGGGCGTCCTGCGCGTTTACGGCCAGTGCCGGAACATGAACAACCACCGGACCGACGCGACGGCGTGGACCGACGTCACCGACCGATTGAAGGCCCCCTAACGCGCTACTGCGCCTGACATCGTCGTCAAGCGCAGTAGCGGACCTCCGGCGAAGGTCAGGTGGTTATCCACCGCCGCCGGGGGTAGCGCCCAGGCTGCTCTGCAGGTCGCCCTTCATCGCGTTGAGCTGCGCTCCCCAGTACTCCCAGCTGTGGGTTCCGTAGGCGGGGAAGTTGAACACGGCGTTGTGGCCACCGGCGGCGTTGTAGGCGTCCTGGAACTTCTTGTTGACGCCGATCATGAAGTTGCTCTCCAGGAACGTCGCCGGCAAGTTGGCACCGCCGAGTTCGTTCGGAGTTCCGTTGCCGCAGTACACCCAGAGCCGGGTGTTGTGTTCGACGAGCAAGTTGACGTTGACCAAGGGGTCATTGCGCTGCCACGCGGGGTCGTTGTCCGGCCCCCACATGTCTTCCTTCTTGTAGCCACCGGCATCGCCCATCGCCAGGCCGATCCAGCCCTGCCCGGTGGACGGGCTGAGGTAGCCCGAGAGCGAGCCGGCGTACACGAACTGGCCCGGGTGGTAATTCGCCAGGTTCATCGCCGACGCACCCGCCATCGAGATGCCGACCGCGGCACTGCCGTTCGCCTTGACGCCCTTCTGCGAAGACAGGTATCCGGGCAGCTCGCTGGTCAGGAACGTCTCCCACTTGTAGGTCGAGCAGCCGGCCTTGCCACACGCCGGGCGGTACCAGTCGGTGTAGAAGCTGGACTGCCCACCGACCGGCATGACGATGGACAGGCCCGACTTGTAGTACCACTCGAACGCGGGCGTGTTGATGTCCCAGCCGTTGTAGTCGTCCTGAGCGCGCAGGCCGTCGAGCAGGTAGACCGCCGGCGAGCCGCTTCCGCCGCTCTGGAATTGGACCTTGATGTCGCGGCCCATCGCCCCGGACGGAACTTGCAGGTACTCGACCGGCAGACCCGGGCGCGAGAACGCCCCCGCGGTCGCCGTCCCCCCCGCAAGACTGATCAGGCCTGGGAAGGTGACAGCAGCCGCCGCACCGACCAAAAGCCGGCGCCCCCAGGCCCGGATCTTCTCGCTCACGTCTGTCATACCTGCCCCTTGTCCGTCCGTGTGATCGCGGTCTCAGCAGGAATTTACCGGGTGATTAGTCCAAATGTCGATCGGGACGCGATGGTGTCTCAGTTTCATATCGGTTTCGGTCCGAATTTCGCATTGTGGATAAGACGATGGCGACGGCGCGCGTGCGAGCCAGGCGCAGCGACCGTTCCGCCGGAAAACCCGAGGCAGCGGGGCCTACGGCGCGGGGGAAGCCAGGGGAGCGCGCCGCATGCGGCGTAAGCAAACGATCACTTCCGGTCGAAATGGCGAGGCCGATTTCCGTCGCGCGGCGCGCGGCATACTCCGGTCCGCCCGGGAGTGTCGAAGTTGGTCGCCCACGCGTTCGATTGCCACCGGTGATTGGCGCGGCGGCGCGGCAATTTTCGACGCCGTAAAAACGCGGCTCCGTTGAAATCCGGGGCACGTCACCAGCCGCTTTGCCTGCGCGGCCGGGCAGCGATTTCCCGGTTAACCGCGTTCGCCTGCGAGTTTGGCGGGGATTCGGAACCGGGGCAGCCGAACTTGCGCGGACCGCGTAGGCTCTCACGGAGCAAGCCGATGGAGACCACGCAATCCCGGTCCGTTCCGGCCCTCATAGAACCGCCGCATCAGCGCTTTTTGGTGCGTGAGCGCGGCTGAGGGCGCAGGAAGTCCGGGACCGATTGAGGTGCAGACTTGGACACGGTACTGGGGCTATCGCTGACGCCGACCACGGTCGGGTGGGTCCTGGCTGAAGGACACGGCGCAGACGGCACGATCCTGGACCACCGCGAGCTGGGCCTGCGCGCCGGTCGCGGCGTGCGCGCCCTGAACACCGCGGAGCAAGTGGCGGACGAGGTCTTGCGGGTGGATGCGCTGGCGTCCGCCAGCGAGCGCCGGGTGCGCGTCATCGGGCTGACATGGAACGACGACGCGTCCGCGCAGGCGGCACTGCTGTTGGAGGCCTTGACCGACGCCGGCTTCGACAACGTGGTGCCCGTGCGGTTGCTCGAGGCGGTCGAGACCCTGGCGCTCGCGATCGCGCCGGTCATCGGATACGAGCAGACCGCTGTTTGCATCCTCGATCACGAGTGGGCCACGGTCGTCATGGTCGACACCCATGACGGCCAGACCCAAACGGCCGTCAAGCACGTCCGCGGCGGCTTCGACGGGCTGACCGCGTGGCTGAGCGGAATGTTCGAACGACGGACCGGCTGGCGACCGGGCGGCGTGGTTGTCGTCGGCGCGGGCAACGACGTCGACGGATTCTCGTGGCAGCTCGAAAAGACTTTGCCCGTCCCGGTTTTCGCGCAGACGATGGCCCAGGTGACGATCGCGCGGGGCGCGGCGCTGGCCGCGGCTCGAAGCACCGAGTTCACCGACGATCAATTGGTGGCACACGTCAGTGCGCCCGCCGCCGCGCCCGAGGCGCGGCCGCGGAAGTTGTCCTACGCCGGCGCCGTGACCGCTTTGGCCGCGGGAGCGATCACCTTCGTGTCGTCGCTTTCGCTCGCCCTGGGCATTCAGCTGGCCCCGGCCAGCGAGTCCGCCCCGGGCAAGCGGGTGGTGCACGCGCCGCCGCCACAGATCGCCGAGGCCGTCGCGCCCGCGCCCGCACCGCCGCCGGAGGCGGTGCCGCCCGTCCCGCAGTCGAAGGCGCCCGCCGGCCAACCGGCCCCGGAGTCGGGCGCCGGAGGGGAGCAGCAGGGCGCTCCCGGCGAGCAGCAGCCGGATTCGAACGACCGTCAGCCGTACCTGACCCGGGTGCTCGAGCACATCCCGGGCGACGCCGGCGATGCGGCGACGCAGGCGCCGACGCCCTAGCTAGCGGTCCTTGGTGTAGGCGGCGCTGAACGACACCGTCACCTCGTCGTCGACGCGCACCGAGCCCATCAGCAGCGAGTAGGGCTTGACGCCGTAATCGGTTTGGCGAACCCGTGATTCGACGGTCAGTCGCCACCGGTCACCGAGATCCTCTGTGCGCAAATCGATTACATGCTTTCGGGACTGTCCGTGGATGTGCAGCTTTCCGGCCAGTCGGTACCCGTCGCGGGTCTTCTCGATCGTGTCCGCCATGAACCGGATCTCCGGATAGCGGTTGGCGCCCAACGACTTCAGCGCGTTCGATTTCACCAGGGCCTTTTCCGGCCCGGACAACGCCTTGACGCCGCCCTCGCCGCGCAGCACCTCGAACGAATCGACGTCGACGGTCAGCTCCGCGGTGACCGGCTCGGTGGCGGCCCAGGCCACCGTGGCCTCCCAGCGCGTCATCGCGATGGTGAGCCGATGGCCCATCCGGGCCGCCCTGCCCGCGACCCCGGTGCGGACCAGCAACTCACCGTCGGATGCGGTCACGGTCCACAGGTCGGTCACGGCGCGACCGCGGTCACATCGTCAGGACGGTGCGGTAGTGCGCTCGCCCCTGTTCCAACGCCGCATAACCCTCGGCCGCCTGCGCCAGCGGCAGTTCCTCGATCCACGCCCGAACACCGGACACGACGGCGAAATGCATGGTGTCCTCGACGTCTTTGGCCGTGCCGGAGGGATGGCCGACGATGCTGACCCCCGGCGTGATGAGCTGGATGGGACTGATCGGCAACGGGTCGGGCGTGACCCCGATGGTGACGAGCTCGCCTTGTGGCGATATCCCGCCGACGGTTGCGGCCATCGCCGGCGAGTTGCCCGCCGTCGCGAGCACGACCGCCGCGCCGCCCAGGGCCTTCAGCGCTTCGGCGGGATCGGCGGCGGTGGAGTCGATGTAGTGGTGGGCGCCCAACTTTCGCGCGTCCTCCTCTTTGCCGCGACCACGGTTTATCGCGATGGTCTCAAAGCCCATCGCCCGGGCGAACTGCACCCCGAGGTGGCCGAGGCCGCCGACACCGAGAATGGCGACCCGGTCGCCGGGCACCGCCTTGGTGTGACGCAAGGCGTTGTAGGTGGTAACGCCGGCGCAGCCCATCGGCGCGGCCTCGGCGTCGGAAAGCCCCGCCGGGATCCGGGCGAGCGCACTCGCCGGGACCGTCACCGACTCCGCGTATCCGCCCGGGTATTGATAACTCGGCACCTTGCCGTTCTCGCAATGAATGAAGTGGCCTTTTCGGCACTCGTCGCAGTGGTAGCAGCACCCGCCGAACCACCCGACCGCGACGCGATCGCCGACCTCGAAGCCCTCGACGCCCGCACCGAGTTCGGCGATCGTTCCGGCGATTTCGTGCCCGGGGGTCAACGGCCATGTCATGCCCGGGAAACCGCCCGAGACGAAGTGTGCGTCCGTGCCGCAGATCCCGCAGGCGGTGACCGTCAGCCGCGCCTCGTCACGGGCCGGCGGCTGGGTTTCGACATCGACCAGTTCTAGCGGTGCCCCGGGCGACTTGACGTGGACAGCTCGATGAGTAGCCATGCGCTTGATGCTAGTGCGCGGCAGGTGATTTCGCGCCGTCGGTGTGGTAGTCGACCTGCCAGTGCTTGATGCCGTTGAGCCAGCCCGACCGCAGCCGTTCGGGCCTGCCGATCGACTCCAGGTTCGGGATGCCGTCGGCGATCGCGTTGAACATCAGGTCGATGGTCATGCGCGCCAGGTTGGCCCCGATGCAGTAATGCGCGCCGGTGCCGCCGAATCCCACGTGCGGGTTGGGGTCGCGCAGGATGTTGAAGGTGAACGGGTCGTCGAACACCTCCTCGTCGAAATTCGCCGAGCGGTAGACCATTACCACCCGCTGGCCCTTCTTGATCTGCACGCCGGACAGCTCGTAGTCCTCCAGCGCGGTGCGCTGAAACGACGTGACCGGGGTGGCCCACCGCACGATCTCGTCGGCCGCGGTGCCCGGACGCTCCCTCTTGAACAGCTCCCACTGGTCGGGGAAATCGGTGAAGGCCATCATGCCCTGGGTGATGGAGTTGCGGGTGGTCTCGTTGCCGGCCACCGCCAACAGGATCACGAAGAAGCCGAACTCGTCGTCGGAGAGCTTGTGGCCGTCGATGTCGGCCTGCACCAGCTTGGTGACGAGATCGTCCCCGGGGTTCTTCGCGCGGTCGGCGGCCATCTGCATGCCGTACGTGATGAGTTCGACGGACGCGGTGATGGCGTCGTTGTTGGCGAATTCGGGGTCCTGGTCGCCCACCATCTCGTTGGACCAGTGGAAGAGTTTCTTGCGCTCATCCTGGGGCACGCCCATCAATCCCGCGATGGCCTGCAGCGGCAGCTCGCACGAGACCTGCTCGACGAAGTCACCGCGACCCTCGGCGGCCGCTTCCTCGACGATGTGCCGCGCCCGCTCGGCCAGGTCGTCGCGCAGGCGCTCGATGGCCCGGGGCGTGAACGCCCGTGAGATGATCTTGCGCAGCCGGGTGTGCTGCGGTGCGTCCATGTTGAGCAGGACGAACTTGCCCCGTTCGACCTGCTCGCCGACCGTGCCGTCCTTGTACCGGGGCAGGGCCGTCTTCTGCAGGCTGGAGAAGACGTCGCTGCGCAGCGAAACCTCCTTGACGTCCTTGTGCTTGGACACCACCCAGAACCCGCCGTCGTCGAACCCGCCGGCCCCGATCGGCTGCTCGTTCCACCAGATCGGCGCGGTCCGGCGCAACTCGGCCAGCTCCTCCACCGGCAACCGCTCGGCGTGGATATCCGGGTCGGTGAAATCGAACCCTGGCGGCAGATTCGGCTCGGTGATCTTGCCGCAATCCTTCCCAACCATGGTGTAGCAGTGGTTTATTTGGCACAAAGAAGACGACTAGACGACTTCGTATGAAGGAGCGGACCTTGTCAGCATCGAAGGTAACCACCGAGCCGAATCTGCCGCCAGGGTTCGATTTCACCGACCCGGATATCCACGCCGAGCGGTTGCCGGTGGAGGAGC
>NZ_LZLY01000059.1 GCF_001673535.1 Mycobacterium sp. 1081908.1
CTCAACCGCGCGGTCGTGGTGCTGATCATCGACATGTCGAACTCGATGGCGGCCACCGATGTCGCCCCCAACCGGCTCAAGGCGGCCGAGCAGGCGGCCGGCCAGTTCGCCAGCCAGCTGACCCCAGGCATCAACCTCGGGCTGGTCGGCTTCGCGGGGACGCCCTACCTGCTGGTGCCCCCCACCCCGCAGCACGAGGCGACCCTGGAGGCGCTGAAGAAGCTCGAGTTCGCCGACGGGACGGCGACCGGCGAGGCGATCTTCACCGCGCTGCACGCGGTCGGGGCCGCGGCCATCACGGGCGGGGACACGCCGCCGCCGGCGCGCATCGTGCTGCTGTCCGACGGCGGCGAGAACAAGCCGACCGACCCCAGCGACCCGCACGACGGCGCCTTCACCGCGGCGCGCCTGGCCAAGGACCAGGGCGTGCCCATCGCGACCATCTCGTTCGGCACCAAGGGCGGGGAGATCGAGATGGACGGGCAGCGCGTCGCCGTGCCCGTGTCCACGGACCAGATGCGCAAGATCGCTCAGCTCTCGGGCGGGCAGTCCTACACCGCCACCAACATCAGCGAGCTGAACAAGAGCTACAACGCCATCGAGAACGACATCGGGTTCCGCACGGTGCCCGGCCCGGGCAGCGCCGGCTGGCTGCGCCTGGGCGTCGTCGTCGCGCTCATCGCCGCGGCGCTGGGTCTGCTGATCAACCGGCGCCTGCCGACCTGACCGATCAGGCGGGCAGCCGCCGGTTCAGGAACTCGCCGGCCAGCACGGCGCCGGCCAGCAGCACCGCGCCGAGCAGCATCCAGGCCAGGCTGGCGTCGCCCTTGACGGTCTGATAGCCGATCTGGCGCTGCAGCGTCGAATAGACGCTCTCGAGCGATTCCAGGCTGTCCGCGTGGAACGCCTGGCCGTCGGTGATCTTGGTGATCTCCTGCAGCGTCTGGTCGTCGACGGGGACCGGGATGGTGGCGCCCTCGTACTCGACGGTGCCGTAGGGCGTGCCGAAGGAGATCGTCGAGATCTGCACCTCCTCGGCCTTGGCGGCCCGCGC
>NZ_LZLY01000060.1 GCF_001673535.1 Mycobacterium sp. 1081908.1
GCGCAGCGACAGGAGGCGCAGTTCGAAGCGGCGATCCGAACCGCCCTGCACGGCAACTACAAAGTGGGCGTGCTGGGCAAGGGAGGGGTGGGCAAGACGTCGGTGGCGGCCAGCGTCGGATCCCTTTTCGCCCAGCTGCGCAGGCAGGACCACGTGGTGGCGATCGACGCCGACACCGCGTTCGGCCGGTTGAGCAGTCGAATCGACCCGCGATCGACCGGCTCCTTTTGGGAATTGACCGCCGACAAGAACCTGCGATCCTTCGCCGATGTGGTTGGGCGCCTTGGCCGTAACGCCGCCGGCCTGCACGTGCTCGGCGGCGAGCCGGCGTCCGGCCCACGGCGCGTGCTCGACCCGGCGATCTACCGGGAAGCCGCGCTCCGGTTGGACCGCCACTTCACCATCTCGGTCATCGACTGCGGCTCGACGATGGATTCACCGGTGACCCAGGAGGTGCTGCGCGATCTCGACGCGCTGATCGTGGTGTCCTCGCCCTGGGCGGACGGCGCCTCCGCGGCCGCGAGGACCATGGAATGGCTGTCGGAACGGGGCCAGACGACCCTGCTGCGCCACACCATCGTCGTCCTCAACGACTCCGATGGCCACGCCGACAAACGCACCCGGGAGTTGCTGGCGCGCGAGTTCGTCGACCACGGTCAGCCGGTGGTCGAGGTGCCCTACGATCCCCACCTGCGTCCGGGCGGCGTCATCGACGTGACCCGCGAGATGTCCCCGGCGACGCGGAGGAGGTTTCTTCAGGTGACGGCGACGATCGCGGGGTATTTCGCCGCGCGGACGGACCGGGCGGCGCGTCAAGGCCGCTGACCGGCGCCCAGCCTCGCCCACGGGTCGGCGATGGCCTCGATCTTTGTCACGAGGCGACCGCGAATCGTCAGCACGATCGACGCGAAGAGGCGGCGGTCGACGAAGGCCAACACCGCGGGTCCGCCCGCGGGCCCAGTGACCAGGGTCACCTCCGGGCCCAGATAGCGCAGCAGGTTGGTGGCCACCGCGTCCGGCCCATGGTTGATCTGCGGCGGCGGCGCCGGCTCGGCCAGGATCGTGCCCACGCCCCAGACCGCCGGATCCAGCACGGCGGTCAACCCCGCGATGTCGCCGTTGGCGCACGCGGTGATGAACTTCTCCGTGACGAGCTGGTGCTCCGCCGAGGCCACCTCATTCAATTTCGGTTGCGCCACAGTGAATTTGCCGCGTGCGCGCCGCGCCAGCTGGCGACAGGTGCCGACGGGACGGCCCACGGTCTCGGCGATCGTGTCGAACGGCACGCCGAACACGTCGTGCAGCACGAAGGCGACCCGTTCGCCCGGGCTGAGCCTGCGCAAGACCTCCAGTAGCGCGGTCCGAACCTCGTCATCGAGGGTGACCCGGTCGGCCGGGTCCAGGCGTGTCGACGCCGGCTGCTGCTCGACCTCACCCGGCCGCTCGTAGCGGGCGCGGGCCGAGCGCACCTGATCGAGGCAGATGCGGCTCGCCACCACGGTCAGCCAGCCGCGGACGTCGTCGATCTCGCTCAGGTCGGCGCGCGAGAGACGCAAGAACGCTTCCTGGGCAACGTCTTCCGCGTCGCCGACGTCGCCGAGCATCTGGTAGGCGAGATTGACCAGATACGGGCGATTGCTGCGCCAGGCCTCGACGACCTGGTCGCTGGGTGACTGCGACTGGCTCATGAACCCTCGACGATTTGGTCCCGCAAAAAGTTACGCGTTTCGACTGTAACTTTCCCACCTCCGGCGCCGTCCTTGGTGCAGCACTGAAAACTCACGGAAGGAACCACTCCCATGACGATCGTCGTAACCGGGGCGACGGGCAACGTCGGGCGCCCGCTCGTTGCCGAGCTTCTCGCCGCGG
This sequence comes from Mycobacterium sp. 1081908.1, assembly GCF_001673535.1. GTDB lineage: Bacteria > Actinomycetota > Actinomycetes > Mycobacteriales > Mycobacteriaceae > Mycobacterium. Next base: position 1,870 of record NZ_LZLY01000060.1, read on the forward strand.
GCGCCCACGTCCGCGCGGTCACCCGCACACCCGACACCGCCGGTCTTGCCCCCGGCGTCGAGGCGGTCCGCTCGGCCGCGGACGCGCTCCCGGGCGCGTCGGCGGTGTTCCTCAATTCCCGCGCGCTGGGCCCCGACCTGCCCCGGGTGGTCGCGGAGTGCGGGCGCGCGGGAGTCACGAAGCTGGTTGCGCTGTCGGCGATCAACGCCGACGACGACTTCTCCCGGCAACCGTCGCGCTTTCGCGGGGACCGCAACAAGGAGGTCGAACAGCTCGCCGTCGAATCCGGCCTGGACTGGGTGAGCCTCCGGCCGTCGGTCTTCGCGACCAACTTCGCCGGCATGTGGGGCGCGCAGATCCGCGCCGGCGATGTGGTGGCCGGACCGTACGCGGCGGCGTCGACGGCACCGATCGTCGAGCGCGACATCTCGGCGGTCGCGGCTCGGGCGCTGCTCACCGATGAGCTTGTCGGCCAACGGATCCCGATGACCGGCCCACAGGCGTTCACGAACACCGAACTGGCCGAGGTCATCGGTGAAGTCCTGGGTCGCCCGCTGCGCTACCAGGAGGCGCCGACGGAACTGGTGCGGCAGCGGTTCATCGACATTGGGTTCGGCGCCGACTTCGCCGACGCCTACATCGCCATGCTCGCCGAGACGCTCGGCAAACCCGCGCTGGTCACCCACGACGTGGAAAAGATCCTCGGCCGCCCGGCGACCCCGTTCGCGCAGTGGGTTGCCGAACACCGCGACCTCTTCGCCCAATCGAAAGGAGCCTGACGTGTCCGAACCGCGCCCGCCGCGCTACCTCAAGCCGATGAACAAGGTGATGATGGCCGTACAGCGGCTGGGGATCCCCACCGGACCGGCCATGGTGCTGACGGTGCCCGGCCGCAAGTCGGGCCAGCCGCGCCGCACCCCGATGACGCCGTTCGAATTTCGCGGCGACCTCTACGTGGTGGCCGGCTATCCCGGTGCGGACTGGGCGGCCAACGCCCGGGCCGCGGGCCGCGGCACGCTGAGCCGGGGCCGACGCTCACGCGAGGTCAGGATCGTCGAACTCGACGCCGAGGAGGCGCGTCCGGTGCTGCGGGCGTTCGCCACCGAGGTGCCGGTCGGGGTGGCGTTCGCGAAGCGCTCGGGGATGGTGCGCGACGGAACGGCCGACGAATTCGAGGCGCTGGCGGGCCGCGTCGGCGTCTTCCGATTCGAGCCGAACGTCGCGCGAAGCTAACCCGGACGTCGGCCTAACCTGCTCGGACGTACCCTGGGGCAATGCGCACTGCGTTTCATGAGCAGCTGGCTGCCCTCAATGAGCAGCTCGCCGACATGTGCGCGATGGCCGGCGCGGCGATGCAGAACGCCACCCAGGCCCTTCTGCAGGCGGACCTGGCGCTGGCCGAGCAGGTCATCGCCGAGCAGGGCCAGCTCGCCAAGACCAGCGCCGCCGCCGAAGACTCCGCGTTCGTGCTGCTTGCCCTGCAAGCCCCGGTGGCCGGCGACCTCCGGGCCGTGGTCACCGCCATCCGGGTGTGCGCCGATGTCGAACGCATGGGCGGCCTGGCCGCGCACGTCGCAAAAATCGTTCGGCGCCGCCACCCCGAGCACGTCCTGCCCGAACAGGCCAACGGCTATTTCGCCGAGATGGGCCGCGTCGCAGTCGAATTGGGCAGCGCCGCCGAGGAGGTCCTGCGCACCGGCGACACCGAAAAGGCCCGCCTCATCAATGTCGAGGACGACGCGATGGACGACCTGCACCGCGATCTGTTCACCGAGCTGATGGATCGCGAATGGAAACACGGCGTGGCCGCCGCGGTCGACGCGACCCTGCTGGGCAGGTTCTACGAACGCTTCGCCGACCACGCCGTCGAAATCGCCAGGCGGGTCATCTTCCAAGCCACGGGCAGATTCCCAGGGACTGCGGATTCTCTCAGCTAGCCGGCCGGGCACGCCGCGAATGACCCGCAGCCTGGTGATGGCGTCGTCGGCGGCGGGAAATTCGCGCGACCCTTGATCCTCGTCCACTTTCGACCCTCTGGGTGTTCCGGTTAACCAGGCGCGCGGGCCTAATCGATTGTCCGGCAGTTTGACTCATGCGCATCGGCCTTGACGAGCAGATCCCCCGCCCGTCCGCGCTAACTGCGCACCAACTGGAAGGAACGCCTGCGTTACCAGCAGACGAATCGCTGCACTGCCGCGTTTTCAGCGGTGGCCCCCCGGGAATCAGGGCAGGGTGTTCTGCTGCGGTGCTGCGGTGGGGGGATGTAGACCCGGGGAGAAAGCCGATGTCAGGATCACAGGACGCCGGTCAAAGGCGGCACGGTGCGGTTTTCCGAGGGGCGGTGCGCGGCGCTGGCGCGGCGGAGCCGACCGGCTGGGTGTCTAAGGCTCTCTGCCGCACCATCGACCCCGAGAGACTCTTTGTACGGGGCGCCGCTCAGCGCCAAGCCGCGCTCGTCTGCCGCCATTGCCCGGTCATGCCGGAGTGCGGAGCGGAAGCGTTGGACAACCGCGTGGAATTCGGTGTCTGGGGCGGCATGACCGAGCGCCAGCGGCGGGCCCTCCTCCAGCGGCACCCCGAAATGGTTTCCTGGTCGAAATTTCTGAGCGAACAACAGAATCGCAGCGTCGGCTGAGGCTGCGCTACCAGACAATGGCGGCCATGTCGCGGTTGTCCGAACACACGCTGCGCACGGCCGCCTCGATGTCGGCCGCGGTGATGATCTGCAGGTCCTCGACGGTCACCGGCTGGCCCGATCGCTTCTGCGCGACGACCCGGGTATCGCGGAACCCCTCGGCGCGCTCGATGACGTTGCGGGCGAACCGGCCGTTCTGCATGGCGTCGATCCCGTGCTGGCCGCCGGGAGTGGTGTAGTTACGGATGGTGGTGGCCGCATCCAGGAAGGCCCCCCGCGCGCCGTCGTCGAGCAGGCTGGCCCGCGGCGAGGCGTAGCGCTGCCCGATCTCGACGATCTCGGCCGGCGAATACGACTCGAACCTCAGCTTGCGGTTGAACCGGCCCGCCAAACCCGGGTTGACCGTGAGGAATTGGTCCACCTGATCCTCGTAGCCCGCCCCGATGAAGCAGAAGTCGAATCGATGGGTTTCCAGCGCGACCAGCAGCTGATTGACGGCCTCCATGCCGATCATGTCCGGCGTGCCGTCCTGGTGGCGTTCGATCAGCGAGTAGAACTCGTCCATGAAAATGATTCGGCCCAGCGACTTTTCGATCAGCTCGTTGGTCTTGGGTCCGGATTCCCCGATGTAGTGGCCACAGAAGTCGGACCGCCGGACCTCCCGGATTTCGGGGTGACGCACGATGCCCATCCCGGCGTAGATCTTGCCCAGCGCCTCGGCGGTGGTCGTCTTGCCGGTCCCGGGCGGCCCCACCAGCAGCATGTGGTTGGTCTGCCCCTCCACCGGCAGCCCGTGCTCGAGGCGCATCATGCGCACCTCGAGCTGGTCTTCCAGTGCGGACACCGCCTGCTTGACCGCCGCCAGGCCCACCTGTTTGGCCAGCAGCCGGCGGCCCTCGGCCAGCAGCTCGGCGCGACGCTCGGCCGCGTCGGCGTCGTCGAGCTGTTCGCGGCTTTTCGCCGTCGAGGCGTCCCACTTGTCGGTGCGGCTGGCGATGGTCTGCTCGTCGGTTACCACCAGCTGCAGATTCGGGTCGGCCAGCGCGGCTTTCGCCGCGTCGGTCAGCACCCCGTTGATGGTTGCCTTGGACAGCCAGACCTGGGCGCGGTCCTCCTCGTGCAGCTGGCGGTGCACCATGCCCCGCACGTACGCCAAATCCGCGACGAGCAGCGGAATGTCGGCCGGGCCGATCGAGGCCGTCAGCACCTCGGCGCCGAACCGGCTCGACGACGTGTTCTGCCCGATCACGTCGACGCGATCCAGCCAGTCCAGCGCCACCCGGCCCTGCCCGAGGTGCGCGGCGGCGTGCGCGGCCAGCGCGCAGATCGACGCCGTCACCGCCGACATGATGATCGCCTGCGGCGGCAACTCCTCCGCGGCCGTCAACAACACGTCCGACCAGCGCTGTGTCGCGTACATCAGGAACGCCCGGGCCAGCTGGTGCCACTGGTAGTTGCCCCACGAGTCGAGCAGCTCGCGGTTGGCCAAAAGCCGGTCCGCCTCGGCGTATTCGCCGGCGATGGTCAGCGCCGAGGACAGCGCGAGTCCCACCTGGGACGCGTCGGTGACCGTGATGCCGATGTAGGGGCCCAACTGCATCTCGGCCGCGAGCGTGCGGCCGATCCGGGTGGTCTCGCGGTGCAGCCATTCGCGGTGATGATTGAGCCGCTTCAGCGCGGCCAAGTCGTTGTCCCCGCAGGCGATCCGGCCGAGCCAGGCGTCGGCCATCGACGGGTCGGCTTCGGTGGCTGCGACGAATTCCGGCAACGCCGCGGCGCGCCCCTGCCGGTCCATGATTCCCATGGCGCGGTCGAAATGCCTACGCGCCGTGAGCAAGTCCCCCATCGTCTGCACCGTCCTCAGGTCGCGAACGACATCGCGACCGACTCGAGGTTGACATAGCGGTTCTCCGCGCGGAACAGGTCCATGTCGACCAGCCAAGTCTCCCCGGCCGCACTGACTCGCACCGTCGCGCCGCTCACCTGCTGGATGGCCACCTCGAACGCCTGCCCGTGGCCGTCCGGTAACGGCGTGCCGGCCGGCGCGACCGTGATCACGGTGGCTGGTCGCGGCGCGGGCGAGATCGCGACGTCCCTGGCGTCCGAACGGGCGAGTTCGACCACGCTGACGGTGGTGCGCGGCGCCGGCCGCGAGGTGCTGACGACGCTGACCACCGGCATCCGCACGCTGGCCCAGCGCTTCAGGTCGCGGGTGTGCACGCAGACCCGTTCGCCGGCGCCGGCGGTGCGAATCACGATCCGTTTGGCGATCGCGTCGTCGGCGGCGACGAACACCCGGGACAGCTCCCCCGCGTCGGTCACCGGGATCATCAGGCGGTCGCCGTTGCTCAACTTGCCCACCAACACACCCGACGGCCCTATTTCGAGGATCAGGCTCTGCGGCAACGGGCTTCGCCTCAGGCCCCGCAGGAGGGGACGCGGGCCGCACATGTTGGCCGCCGCCGCGGCGGCTTGCTCACCGTTGAGGCGGCGCAGGACGACGCTCGGCGGGCTCGGCGCCTGCGTGGGTGTGCGCACCGTGACCGTTGCGGTGCACTCCCCGTCCGGATACACGGTCACGTTTTGGATAACCTCGTCGGCGCGCAGCGTCCACGCCTGGGCGAGCACCTGTGAGTTGATCGCATCCGCGGGGTACGCGTACGTCGTCATCCATCCGGCCTCGCCCCGGACGGCCTTCCACTTTTGCATCGTGCCGGACACCGCGTCCCAGCCGAGCCGACGATCGAGTTCGATCAGGTCCGTCGCGGTGGCCACCTTCGCGCGCAAACCATGGCAACGCAGCAATCCGGCGATCCGTTGGGCGGCCGAAATGGCCGTGGCGCCAAGGGTTGTGCGCCACCGCAACGCATCGGTGTTGTCGATCACCGGCAACCGCAGGATCAACCACGTTTCGCGGCGGCCCGCATACGGCGGGGTACCGATCTCCGCGTCGTACACCCGCGGATAGTCGCCGACGTTGCCGCACCGCGACCCGATCGAGACGACGCTGATCGAGTCGAGCTCCAAACCCAGCGGGTGTTGCAGCAACGGCACCAGGTCGACGACATCGATGACGTTCTCGGTCTCGACGCTGACCGAGCCGGTCACCGTGGTGGCCCGGTGTGCCCTGCCGAGCAGCTGCACCGCCACGACGGCCACGCCATCCTCGACGCGCACGCCACCGCCGGATCGGTTGCTGGCCACCGTGATCGGGTCACTCCAGGCGATCGGCCTCCGGCCGAGCAGCCACAGGACCGCCCAGGACCACGACGGCTGGCCCCGCCAGCGCACGAACACCACCGCGGCGCTCACCACCGCGGCCGCCGCGGCGCCGATATAACCGCCGACCGCCCAGCCCGCCACCGCCAGCACGAACACCACGAGTATCCCAACGACCCGCCGGTTGCTGCCCGGGCTGAACCCCGTAAGCCGCGGCCTCATCGCGCCCTCCGCAGTCGCGCGCCAACCGCCACGACCAACACACCGGCGATGACGAGGCCGAGGAAGCCGATCGCGATGTTGCGCGCCCGGTGGTCCGGCGGCGGCGGCGGCGCGGCCGGCGTGATGACACGCGTTTGCGCGCCCGGGGGCATCTTGTCGCCGGGCGGGATGTTGAATGTCAAGGCGGCGACCGGATCCACCAGGCCGTAGCCCACCTTGTTGTCGACGCCGGCCGGCGGGTTGTGCGCCGACTGCACGATCCGGTTGATGACCTGATGTGCGCTCAGCTCAGGGTATTTCGCGCGCACCAGCGCCGCGACGCCGCTGACGTAGGCCGCCGAGAAGCTGGTGCCCCAGAACGGCATGTTCTTCTCGCCCGGCCGCGACGGCGGGTACGCGTTGACCGGTCCACCGCCCTGGGGCGACAGGCCCATGATGTGCGTCGCGGGCCCGGCCACCCCGACCCAGGGACCCGACATGCTCTTGTCGATCGGGGCCCCGCCGGCGTCGACGCCGCCCACCGACAGGACGTAGTCCGAGAACCACGACGGCGACGAGATCACCTTGACCTGGTGCCAGTCCCGCGGATCCGCGGGGTCCAGCGGGTCGTACATCGGGTTGTTGTCGCAGCCGCCTTCCCCGTCGTTGCCGGCCGCGGCGACGATCACCGCGTCCTTGACCGTCGCCGCGTACCACAGCGCGGCGCCCAGCGCCCGCTGGTCGGTCGACGACGCGGCCGGCAGGCACGAGGTCACCGAGATGTTGATCACCTTCGCGCCCAGGTTCGCCGCGTGGACGACGGCGCGCGCCAGGGTGTTCAGCGTGCCGGCTTTGACCTTTTCGTCCGAGTTCGGGTCCGCCGGAGCGGGATTCACCGGC
>NZ_LZLY01000061.1 GCF_001673535.1 Mycobacterium sp. 1081908.1
GCCTCGGCGCTGACGGCCTGATACGCCTCGGCGTGGCCGGAAAACAGCTCCGCCACGGCCGCCGACACCTGGTCGGCATCGGCGGCCTCAACGCCAACGGCGGCGTCGGCAACCTGGGCTGGGGCAACACCGGCAACCACAACATCGGCTTCGGGCTGACCGGCAACAACGAAATCGGCATCGGCAACACGTATTACGACACCGCAACGGGTCACTTCACGCTCGGCGCGTTCAACTCCGGCAGCGGAAACATCGGCTTCGGCAACTCCGGCTCCGACAACATCGGCCTGTTCAACAGCGGCACCCACAACTGGGGCCTGTTCAACTCGGGCGACGGCAACACCGGCATCGGCAATACGGGCAACACCAACACCGGGCTGTGGAACGCAGGCTACTCCAACGCCGGCCTGTTCAACGCCGGCCTGCAGAACGTCGGCGTCGGCAACCCCGGCGACAGCAACGTGGGCTCGTGGAACGCCGGTCAGAACAACATCGGCGATCTCAACGGGTCGAACGGCAGCATCGGCTACCTCAACGGCGGTTACAACAACATCGGCGTCGGCAACTCCGGCGCGTACAACATGGGCAGCTTCAACGGCGGTGACCAGAACGTCGGCGACTTCAACACGGGCTGCGACAACACCGGATCGTTTAACGCGGGCAACACCAACACCGGTTTCTTCAACGCGGGCAACACCAACACCGGGATGTTCAACACCGGCAACCTGGACACGGGCTGGGGCCGCACCGACGACCTGACCGGTGTGGTGAGCAACTCGGGCTTCGGCAACACCGGCACGGGCAATTCGGGCTTCTTCAACACCAGCGATTACAACTCGGGCTTTTACAACACGGCCAGCGGCGGCCTCAACTCGGGCTTCGGCAACAGCGGCGCGGGCGGCAACAACATGGGCTTCTTCAACTCCGGCAGCGGTCAATTCGCTGTGGGCTTCCAAAACTCGGGCAGCGGCAGCTTTTACACCGGCATGGCCAACTCCGGCACGGGCGACTACAACACGGGCATCGGCAATTCCGGCGTCAACGGCAACCACACGGGCTTCTGGAACACCGACTCGGGCGTCGGCGGCAACACGGGGTTTTTCAACTCCGGCCTGGGCAACAACACCGGCTTCTTCAACACCGGTGGGGGCTACCCCTTCGACCGGGGCAACACCGGTTTCGCCAACTTGGGCGTCGGCGACTCCGGTTTCTTCCGGCTCTGACGGCCCGCCTAGATCGCGCGCTTGAGCTCGTCGACCATGTTGAGCTGCTCCCACGGCAGCTCGATGTCGGTGCGGCCGAAGTGCCCGTAGGCGGCGGTCGGCGCGTAGATGGGCCGCAGCAGGTCCAGGTCGCGGATGATGGCGCCGGGGCGCAGGTCGAACACCTCGGGGACGATCTTCTCGATCTTGACCGGGTCGACGGTCGCGGTGCCGAACGTCTCGATGAACAGGCCGACGGGCGCGGCCTTGCCGATGGCGTAGGCCACCTGCACCTCGACCCGCTCCGCCAGCCCGGCGGCGACGATGTTCTTGGCCACCCAGCGCATCGCGTACGCCGCCGACCGGTCCACCTTGGACGGATCCTTGCCGGAGAAGGCGCCGCCGCCGTGGCGGGCCCAGCCGCCGTAGGTGTCGACGATGATCTTGCGGCCGGTCAGGCCCGCGTCGCCCATCGGGCCGCCGACGACGAACTTGCCGGTCGGGTTGACCAGCACTCGGGTCGCCGACGAGTCCAGGGTGTCGTGGGCCAGCTCGTCCAGCACGGTCTGCAGCACGTGCGTGCGGATGTCGGGGTCCAGCGTGTTCTCCAGGTCGATGCCGTCGGCGTGCTGCGTGGAAACCACCACGGTGTCCAGCCGCACCGGGACGTCGTCCTCGTAGGCGATGGTGACCTGGGTCTTGCCGTCGGGGCGCAGGTATCCCAGCGTCCCGTTCTTGCGGACCTCGGTCAGCTTGCGCGACAGGCGGTGCGCCAGCGCGATGGGCAGCGGCATCAGTTCCGGGGTGTCGTTGATCGCGTAGCCGAACATCAGGCCCTGGTCGCCGGCGCCCTGGGAATCCAGCGGGTCCGCGGCGCCCTCGACGCGCGTTTCGTGCGCGGTGTCGACGCCCTGCGCGATGTCGGGCGACTGACGGCCGATGCCGATGTTCACCCCGCACGACGCCCCGTCGAAGCCCTTGTCCGACGAGTCGTAGCCGATGTCGAGGATGCGGGCGCGCACGGTGTTGGTGATGTCGGCGAACGCCTCCTTGGCCGACGTCGTCACCTCGCCCACCACGTGCACCTGCCCGGTGGTCACGAGCGTCTCGACCGCCACACGTGAGCGGGGGTCCCCCGCCAGCAGGGCGTCGAGGACCGAGTCGCTGATCGCGTCACAGATCTTGTCGGGATGCCCTTCGGTCACCGACTCACTGGTAAACAGACGACCCTTTTCGCTCACAGTCCCGATCCTTCCAATAATTAGTTAGTCGAATTATATCTTCTGGCGCCATCCGGCACCCGTGCGGGCGCCGTAGCGAAGTAAACCCTGCTACCCGCTGTGGCCGTGCAGGAACGCGACGATTGCATCCACGATACGACTGGCCATCAGCGTCTTGGAGCCGTGCGGCAGCGCCGACTCGGTGCCGTCGGAGGCCAGCAGCCAGCCGTCGTTGCTGTCCACCTCGAATGCCTTGTTTTCGCCGACCGCGTTGACGACCAGGAGGTCACACCCCTTGCGCCGCAGCTTTTCTCGCGCGTGGAACAAAACGTCGCCGTTGGCGTCGCCCGTCTCGGCGGCAAAACCCACGATGGCCCGCATGTTGGGCAGCTGCCCGTGCGCCCGGCCCCGCACCGCGCCGGCCAGCACGTCGTCGTTGCGGACCAGCTCGATCGTCGGCTCCTCGGCGACGTCGGGGCCCTTTTTGATCTTTGCGGTGGAAACCCGCGCGGGCCGGAAGTCGGCGACGGCCGCGGCCATGACCAGCACGTCCGCCTCGGGGGCGTGCTTGGATACCGCCTCGCCGAGTTGCTGGGCCGAGCTGACGTGCACCACGTTGACGCCGGCGGGGTCGATCAGCCCGGCGGTGTGCCCGGCGATCAGGGTGACCTCGGCGCCGCGCTGGGCGGCGACGCGGGCCACCGCGTAGCCCTGCTTGCCCGAGCTGCGGTTGCCGATGAAGCGCACCGGGTCGATCGGTTCGCGGGTGCCGCCGGCGGTGACCAGCACCCGGCGGCCGGCCAGGTCGTAGGGCAGCGCGTCGTGCCGCTCCAGCAGCAGCTGGGCCAGCGTGGTGATCTCCTCCGCCTCCGGTAGCCGACCCGCGCCGCTGTCGGTGCCCGTGAGCCGTCCGTAGGCGGGTTCGAGCACCACGGCCCCGCGGCGCCGCAGCGTGGCCACGTTGTCGACGGTGGCCGGGTGTAACCACATCTCGGTGTGCATCGCCGGCGCGAACAGCACCGGGCACCGTGCGGTCAGCAGGGTGGCGGTCAGCAGGTCGTCGGCGCGGCCGGACACGGCCCTGGCCAGCAGGTCGGCGGTGGCCGGCGCCACGAGGACCAGGTCGGCCTCCTTGCCGAGCTGGACATGCGGCACCTCGGGCACGTCGTCGAACACGCCGGTGCGCACCGGCTGGCCCGACAGCGCCTCGAAGGTGGCGGCCCCAACGAAGCGCAGCGCGGATTCGGTGGGGATGACGCGGACCTGGTGGCCGGCTTCGGCGAGCTGACGGACGACGGTGCACGCCTTGTAGGCGGCGATGCCCCCGGAAACGCCGACGACGATCCGCTTGCTGTCCACCGCGCCCGGCCTGTTACTCGCCCTCGGTGTGCTCGAGCAGGTCGGCGTGGATCTCACGCAGCGCGATGGACAACGGCTTTTCCTGCAGCCCGGGCTCGACGAGCGGGCCCACGTACTCGAGGATGCCCTCGCCCAGCTGGTTGTAGTAGTCGTTGATCTGACGGGCCCGCTTGGCCGCGTAGATGACCAGGGCGTACTTGCTGGACACGCGGTCCAGCAGCTCGTCGATCGGCGGGTTGGTGATGCCCAGCGGGGTGTCATAGGCGCCCTGGCCGCCTACCGACGGGTCGAACTGGTCCACGGCGGTCAGCGACGCGTCGGACTGGGGAATGCTCACGTAGTCAGTCTCCTGGCGGATAGAGCCGTGCGGAACGGCTTAAAGAACTTCGATGCTTGAATCTGGTCTGGTCAGGCGGTTCAGGCAGGGCCCGGCGCAGTTCCCACCAGCAAGGATACCAATTCGGCGCACGCAGACTCCAATCGACTGTTGACCACTACCGCGTCGAAGTCGTTTTGGGCCGCCATCTCGGTGCGGGCGGTGTCGAGGCGGCGCCGGATGGCCTCCGGCGTCTCGGTGCCCCGCCCGACCAGCCTGCGTTCCAGGTCCTCCCAGCTGGGCGGGGCCAGGAACACCGTGAGGGCCTCGGGCATCGCCTTCTTGACCGCCCTGGCGCCGGCCAGGTCGACCTCGATGAGCACGGGAAGCCCGGAGGCGGTGGCCGCCCGCACCGGCTCGGCCAGGGTGCCCGATCGGTGCAGGCCGCCGTGGATCTCGGCCCACTCCAACAGGGCGCCCTCGTCGATCAGCTGCTGAAAGCGGGCGGGGGTGACGAAGTGGTAGTCGACGCCGTCGACCTCACCGGGCCGCGGGGCCCGGGTGGTGGCCGACACGCTGAACTGCAGGTTGGGGATCCGCTCGCGCAGACATCGGACCACCGTCGACTTGCCGACCGCGGAGGGACCGGACAGCACGACCACACGCCCCCTGCCTGATGGCTCGGGACGTGCCCCCCGTGCGACGTCCGGCCCCCCGCCGGCGCTCACTGGCGCTCCTGGGTCGGTGCCCCCAACAGGCCGTTCGGCCTGCATGGTCGCGGTGTCGGGTTAGGAGCCGAACTTTTCCAGCAGGGCCTTGCGCTGCCGGTCCCCGAGGCCGCGAAGGCGGCGGGTGGGGGCGATTTCCAGCTCGGTCATGATCTCCTGCGCCTTGACCTTGCCCACCTTCGGCAAGGCCTCGAGCAGCGCAGACACCTTCATCTTGCCGAGGACTTCATCGCTTTCGGCGTCCTTGAGCACCTGGGTGAGGTTGGTGCCACCGCGCTTGAGGCGATCCTTGAGCTCTGCTCGCGCTCGACGTGCGGCGGCCGCCTTCTCCAACGCGGCCGCGCGCTGCTCGTCGGTCAACTGGGGAAGGGCCACGATTCCTCCGTATCTGATCAATCGATAATCGATCTCGTTTTGTCTCTGCCGGGTACTTCAGCCAGCGGAGATGACCGTACTCAGCCTTCCTGACGAAATCTAACCCGACCCCCTGGTTAATTGCGCAAATGTGCAGCGTGGGCGCCCCGGACGAGCCCGGTGGGGCGTTCCCGAGGCGGGCCCGACGCCGCCTGGATCCGGTCGCGGCCACGCCCGCGCAGCGCCCAGAATACGGCGTCCTAGCTGCGGTTTTGTGCTATCGCCCAGGCCCGGTGGCCGATCGCCGCGGACGGTGCGGGTGGCGCTGGCCGGCGGCCCCGGGCCCGGGTGTGGGGGGTCACGAGATTTTTCGTCGCGTGTCGCGCGTGTCGCGCCCGCCAGCCCCGCGCCAGGTCGGCGGCGTCTACGCAGCGATGTGCCAGCTAACGCCCAGCCAAATATCAGTTACGATCGAAATCGTGCCGAACCTGCGCATCCGTCAGGCGGCTGAACTGCTGGGAGTCAGCGACGACACCGTCCGCCGCTGGATCAACCAGGGCACCTTGTCGGTCACCCACGACGCGGCGGGACGCAAGGTCATCGCCAGCGAGGATCTGGCCGAGTTTTCCCGGGCAAACGCACCCGCTCCACCACCGGACCCGCTGAGCATCGGCAGCTCGGCCCGCAACCGGTTCGTCGGCCTGGTCACCCGGGTGATCAGCGACACCGTGATGTCCCAGGTCGAGATGCAGTGCGGCCCGCACACCGTGGTGTCGTTGATGAGCACCGCCGCGGCCGAGGAGCTCAAACTGCGGCCCGGCAGCGTCGCGGTGGCCGTCGTCAAGGCCACCACCGTCATCGTGGAGACCGCCAGGCCGGGAGCGGCCATGGCGTCGGACTGAGGGCGCGCTGAGGGTTTGCGTGTGCGCCGAGGGCTTCGCGTGTGCGCTGAGGGCGAGAAATCCGCCAAATTCCCGCCCTCACTGCACACTCAACGCCCAGGTTGCACGCCGCGCGTGAGCTACAGCGCCGACAGGTAGGCGACGGCGTCCAGCATCCGTTCGCCGGCCGCGCGCAGGTCCGCCACGCTCGGGCCGGCCCGCAGCACCTCGCGCGCCACCGCGGGCAGCAGCTGGCCCGGAGCGGCCCCGCCCAGGCCGCCCAGCGCCTCGGGCCGTCCGCCCTGCACCCCGACGCCGGGCACCAGCACCGGTCCGCCCAGCTCGCTGACGTCGGGCGCCTCGAACACGGTGGCACCCAGGACCACGCCGACGTATCCGGGCTCGGACGGGGTGGCCGAGCGGTTGACCACGGCCGCCTGGTCGATGATCAGCTGCGACACCGTGCGGCCGTCGAATTCGGCGCGCTGCACGGTGCCGCCCTCCGGGTTGGACGTCGCCGCCAGCACGAACACCCCGCGGTCGTTGGCCGCCGCGGCCTCCAGCAGCGGCCGCAACGAACCGAACCCCAGGTAGGGCGAGGCGGTCACCGCGTCGGCGGCCAGCGGCGAGTCGCCCGCCCAGGCCGCGGCGTAGGCCGCCATCGTCGTCCCGATGTCGCCCCGCTTGGCGTCGGCCAGCACCAGCACCCCGGCCGAACGCAGCGCGGCGATGGTGCGTTCCAGGACCGCGTATCCGGCCGCGCCGTAGGCCTCGAAGAACGCCACCTGCGGCTTGACGACCGCGAATCCGGAGAACGCCTCGATGCACACGTCGCAGAACGCGGCCAGGCCGTCGGCGGTGGTGGGCAGGTCCCAGGCCCGCAGCAGCTCGGGGTGCGGGTCGATGCCCAGGCACAGCGGCCCGCGGCTCAGCTTCGCCGCGGCCAGCCGGGCGCCGAACCCGGTCACTGCGAGCTGCCCGCGGGCCCGATCGCGCTGTGCAGCTCCTGCAGCGACCGCACCCCGATGTCGCCGCGGATCCCCGCCTCGATGCCCTGCACGGCGGCGGACGCGCCCTGCACCGTCGTGACGCAGGGAATGTTGACCGACACCGCGGCCGAACGGATTTCGTAGCCGTCGATGCGCGGGCCGGAGTTGCCGAACGGCGTGTTGATCACCATGTCGACCTCGCCGGCCTTGATCGCGTCGACGGCCGACATCGCCGGGCGGCCGGGCTGCGGAGGCTCGAAGTGCTTGCGGACCTCGTCGCAGGGAATCCCGTTGCGGCGCAACATCTCCGCCGTACCCTCGGTGGCCAGCACCCGGAAGCCCAGATCGGCCAGCCGCTTGACCGGGAACACCAGTGAGCGCTTGTCCCGGTTGGCCACCGACACGAATATCGTCCCCTGGGCCGGCAGCGATCCGTAGGCGGCGGTCTGGCTCTTGGCGAAGGCGCTGCCGAAGTCGCGGTCGATGCCCATCACCTCGCCCGTCGATTTCATCTCCGGGCCGAGCAGCGAATCGATGGCGGCCCCGTCGGCGCGGCGGAAGCGGTGGAAAGGCAGCACGGCCTCCTTGACCGCGATCGGGGCCTGCGGCGGCGCGTGGGCGCCGTCGCCGGTCGCGGCCAGCAGGCCCTCGCCGCGAAGCGCGGAGATGGTGGCGCCCAACATGATCCGGGCGCACGCCTTGGCGAGCGGGATCGCGGTCGCCTTGGAGACGAACGGCACCGTGCGGCTGGCCCGCGGGTTGGCCTCCAGGACGTAGAGCACGTCGTCCTTGAGGGCGTACTGGACGTTGAGCAGCCCGATCACGCCGATGCCGTGGGCGATGGCCTCGGTGGCGCGGCGCACCTTCTCGATGTCGCTGCGGCCCAGCGTGACCGGGGGCAGCGCGCAGGCCGAGTCGCCGGAGTGGATGCCGGCCTCCTCGATGTGCTCCATGATGCCGCCGATGTAGACCTCGGAGCCGTCGCACAGGGCGTCGACGTCGATCTCCACCGCGTCCTCGAGGAAGCGGTCGACGAGCACCGGGTGCTCGGGCGAGAGCGCGGTGGCGCGGGTGATGTAGCCCTCCAGCGTCTCCTCGTCGTAGACGATCTCCATGCCGCGACCGCCCAGCACGTACGACGGCCGCACCAGCACCGGGTAGCCGATGTCCTCGGCGATCCGGCGGGCCTGCGCGAAAGTGGTTGCCATGCCGTATTTCGGCGCCGGCAAGCCGGCGGCGGCCAGCACGTCGCCGAAGGCGCCGCGGTCCTCGGCCAGGTCGATGGCCTCCGGCGGCGTGCCCACGATCGGGACCCCGGCGTCGAAGAGCCGCTGCGCTAGCCCCAGCGGCGTCTGCCCGCCGAGCTGCACGATCACCCCCACCACGCCGGGACCGCCGTTGCCCGACTGCGTTTCGGCGCGGAACACCTCGAGCACGTCCTCGAAGGTCAGCGGCTCGAAATACAGCCGGTCGGCGGTGTCGTAGTCGGTGGACACCGTCTCGGGGTTGCAGTTGACCATCACGGTCTCGAAACCGGCCTGGCTCAACGTCGTTGCCGCGTGCACGCAGCTGTAGTCGAATTCGATGCCCTGGCCGATGCGGTTGGGGCCCGATCCCAGGATCAGCACCTTGGGCTTCTCGGTCTGCGGGGCCACCTCGGTCTCGGCGGCGGCGTCCAGCTCGTAGCTGCTGTAGTGGTAGGGCGTCTTGGCCTCGAACTCGGCCGCGCAGGTGTCCACCGTCTTGTACACCGGGTGGATGCCGAGGCGCTCGCGCAGCGACCGCACCCCGTTCTCCCCCGCCAATTCCGGCCGCAGCGCGGCGATCTGGCGGTCCGAGAGCCCGCTGTGTTTCGCCCGCCGCAGCAGCTCGGCGTCAAGCACCGGGGCGGCGACCAGCTGGGCCCGTAGCCCGATCAGCTCGCCGATCTGGGCGACGAACCACGGGTCGACGCCGCTGGCCTCGGCGACCCGCTCGACCGAGGCGCCCAGCCGCAGCGCCAGTTCGATGTCGTAGAGCC
The DNA here is from genome assembly GCF_001673535.1 of Mycobacterium sp. 1081908.1. GTDB lineage: Bacteria > Actinomycetota > Actinomycetes > Mycobacteriales > Mycobacteriaceae > Mycobacterium. The sequence continues at coordinate 9,070 of NZ_LZLY01000061.1, forward strand.
GGCCCTCGGTCGGGGTCCGCAGCCGGGCCAGCACCTCGTCGACATCGCCCCGCTCGTCGGGGGCCGTCCAGAACCCGGCGCGGGTCGTCTCCAGCGATCGCATCACCTTGCCGAGCGCCTCGATGAAGTTGCGGCCCAGCGACATCGCCTCGCCGACGGACTTCATGGTGGTGGTCAGGGTGGGGTCGGCGCCCGGGAACTTCTCGAACGCGAACCGCGGCGCCTTGACGACGACGTAGTCGAGCGTCGGCTCGAAGCAGGCCGGTGTCTCCTTGGTGATGTCGTTGAGGATCTCGTCGAGGGTGTAGCCGATCGCCAGCTTGGCGGCGATCTTGGCGATCGGGAAGCCGGTGGCCTTGGAGGCCAGCGCGCTCGACCGGGACACCCGGGGGTTCATCTCGATCACGATCAGCCGGCCGTCGACCGGGTTGATCGCGAACTGGATGTTGCAGCCGCCGGTGTCCACCCCGACCTCGCGCAGGATCGCGATGCCCAGGTCGCGCATCCGCTGGTATTCGCGGTCGGTGAGCGTCATGGCGGGTGCGACGGTGACCGAGTCGCCGGTGTGCACGCCCATCGGGTCGAAGTTCTCGATCGAGCACACCACGACCACGTTGTCGTTGCCGTCACGCATCAACTCGAGCTCGAATTCCTTCCAGCCGTAGATCGATTCCTCGATGAGCACATTGGCGCTGGGGCTTTCGGCCAGGCCGGCGCCGGCCATCCGGTCGACCTCCTCGACGGATCGCGCCATGCCCGAGCCCAGGCCGCCCATGGTGAAGCTGGGCCGCACCACCACCGGAAGCCCGAGTTCATCGACCGTCTCGCGCACCTCTTCCATCGTGAAACACACTCGGCTGCGGGCGGATTCACCACCGACCTTGGCGACGATGTCCTTGAACATCTGACGGTCCTCGCCCCGCTGGATGGCGTCGATGTCCGCCCCGATCAGCTCGACGCCGTGGCGCTCCAGCGCCCCGTTCTCGTACAGCGCAACCGCGGTGTTGAGCGCGGTCTGCCCGCCCAATGTGGCCAGCAGGGCGTCGATCTTGTTGCCGCGCTCGGCCTGCTGGGCGATCACCCGCTCGACGAACGCCGGCGTGATGGGTTCGACGTAGGTGTGATCGGCGAACTCGGGGTCGGTCATGATGGTGGCCGGGTTCGAGTTGACCAGGCTCACCTGCAGGCCCTCGGCGCGCAGCACCCGGCAGGCCTGGGTGCCCGAGTAGTCGAACTCGCAGGCCTGCCCGATCACGATCGGCCCCGAGCCGATCACCAGCACGTGGTTGAGGTCGGTGCGACGCGGCACTAGCGGCCCCTTCCGTTTTCTTGGGAAGCCATCAGGTCGACGAATTGGTCGAACAGGTACTCCGCGTCGTGCGGACCGGCGGCGGCCTCGGGGTGGTACTGCACCGAAAACGCCTTGCCGTCGGCGAGTTTGACGCCTTCCACCACGCCGTCGTTGGCGCAGGTGTGGCTGACGATCGCCGGGCCGAACGGCGTGTCGAAGGACTGGCCGGCCTCGCCTTCCAGCGCGAAGCCGTGGTTCTGCGCGGTCACCGCGACCCGCCCGGTGGCGTGGTCGATGACCGGGACGTTGATGCCGCGGTGGCCGAAGACCATCTTGTAGGTGGACAAGCCCAGCGCCCGGCCCAGGATCTGATTGCCGAAACAGATGCCGAACAAGGGGATTCCGGCGCCCAGCACCTCGCGGGTGAGCGCGACGACGTGGTCGGCGGTGGCGGGGTCCCCCGGGCCGTTGGACAGGAACACGCCGTCGGGCCCGATGTCGGCGATCTGCTCGAAGGTCGCCGACGCGGGCAGCACGTGGCTGCGGATGCCGCGCCGGGAGAAGTTGCGGGGCGTGTTGGTCTTGATCCCCAGGTCTAGCGCGGCCACCGTGAACCGGTGCGGCCCTTCGGGTTCCACCACGTAGGCGCCGCCGGTGCTGACCTCGCCGGCCAGGTCGGCGCCCAGCATCGACCGCTGGCCGCGCACCCGCTCCAGCAACTCGGCCGGCTCGGCCAGCGCGTCGCCCGAGAACACCCCCGCCTTCATCGAGCCGCGGCTGCGCAGGTGCCGCACCACCGCCCGGGTGTCGATGCCGGCGATGCCCACGATGCCCTGCCGGGCCAGCTCGTCCTCCAGCGTGCCGGTGGCGCGCCAGTTGGAGGCGCGCGGCGACGGGTCGCGCACCGCGTACCCGGCGACCCAGATCTTGTCGCCGCGGCTTTCGGCATCCTCGTCGTTCCAGCCGGTGTTGCCGATCTGCGGCGCGGTGGCCACGACGATCTGGCGGTGGTAGCTGGGATCGGTCAGCGTCTCCTGGTAGCCGGACATGCCGGTCGAGAACACGGCCTCCCCGAGCGTCTGGCCGACCTGGCCGAACGGCGTTCCGGTGAAGACGCGGCCGTCTTCGAGAACCAGTAGTGCTTTACTCACGCAGCCTCCTGCAGCCAGGCGTCGTAGTCGTCGCGGTGGTTCGCGCGGAACCCGGTGTCGATCTCGACGCCGGACGGCAGGCGCCACCGGATGGCCAGGATCCCGATGCGGGCCACCACCTTGCCCGCCATGCCGCGCTCCAAGCGGATGGCCGAGATCGACTCCCGCGGCATCCAAATCGGAAGGGCCCGAACGCGTTCCAGCAGGATCCCCTCCGGGTAACGCGTCAGCACCGCCTTGCTGCGGTACCCCAAATCGCCGGCCGTGATCCGCTCGTTCCACTCCGGCGCCATCGTGCAGCCGCAATAGACGCCGCGGGTGGTCAGCGTGGCCGTGCCCACCTTGTCGGGCACGTCGGGCAGGTCGCCGATCAGCTCCGTTTGCTGATGCGAGCGGCGCCGCCAGCCGCGCATCATCAGCTGGATGAGCACCGCGATCACCAGCACCAGCACGGCCGCGAAGATCAGCGACCCCACCAGCGTCCCCGAGTTCATGCCGGGCTCTTCCCGTCACGCGCGGTGACCTTTCCGCGCAGCAGGGTCGCGGTCACGGTGGCGGGCAACGTCATCGACTCGTACGGCGTGTTGGCCGACCGGCTGGCCAGGTCCGGCCCGGCGACCGTCCACGTGGCGTCCGGGTCCACCACCGTGAGGTTGGCCGGCTCCCCCACCTCCAGCGGGCGGCCGTGGTCGGGCAACCCGACGATGCGCGCCGGGTTCTCGCTCATCACCCGCGCGACATCGCGCCACGTCAGCAGCCCGGGGGCCACCATCGTCTGCGCCACCACCGACAGCGCGGTCTGCAGCCCCAGCATGCCGGGGCGCGCGGCCGAGAACTCGACGCACTTCTCGTGTTCGGCGTGCGGGGCGTGGTCGGTGGCCACACAGTCGATCACCCCGTCGGCCAGCGCCTGACGCAGCGCGATGGCGTCGGCGGCCTCGCGCAGCGGCGGGTTGACCCGGTTCACCCCCTCGTAGGAGGCCAGCCGGCCGTCGTCGAGCAGCAGGTGGTGCGGGGTGACCTCGGCGGTTATCGAAATGCCTTGTTCCTTAGCCCATTTCACGATCTCGACGGTGCCCGCGGTGGAGGCGTGGCAGATGTGCACCCGGGCGCCGGCGTCGCGGGCCAGCAGCGCGTCGCGCGCCACGATCGATTCCTCGGCGGCGCGGGGCCATCCCGCGAGTCCCAGCCGCGCGGCCGTCGGCCCCTCGTGGGCGACGGCGCCGACGGTCAGCCTGGGCTCCTCGGCGTGCTGGGCGATCAGCACCCCGAGGCCGGTGGCGTACTCCAGGGCGCGGCGCATGATCAGCGGGTCGTGCACGCAGATGCCGTCATCGGAGAACATCCGCACCTGCGCGGCGCCGGCGGCCATCATGCCCATCTCGGTGAGCTCGGCCCCGGCCAGCCCGACGGTGACCGCGCCGACGGGATGCACGTCGACCAGCCCGACCTGCTGGCCGCGATGCCAGACGTGGTCGGTGACCACCGGGCTGTCGGCGACGGGATTGGTGTTGGCCATCGCGAACACCGCCGTATAGCCGCCCAAAGCCGCAGCCGCCGAACCGGTTTCGATGTCCTCGGCGTATTCGCGGCCCGGCTCGCGCAGGTGGGTGTGGAGGTCGACGAACCCGGGCAGCAGCAGCTGGCCGGTCGCGTCGATCACGTCGGCGGTGTCGGGGATGGCCAGGCCCGGGCCGATTTCGGCGATCTGCCCGTCGTCGACGAGGACGTCGACCCGCTCGCCTTCACCGTAGAGCCGCACGCCGCGGATCAGCACGCTCATGCCGCGATGTCCTCCGCCCCCACCAGCACATGGAACAGCACCGCCATCCGCACGTGCACTCCGTTCGAAACCTGTTGCAGCACAGCCGATTGTGACGAGTCGGCCACCGAGGACGAGATCTCCATGCCGCGCACCATCGGTCCGGGGTGCAGCACCACGGCGTGGCCGGGCAGCATCGCCTGGCGCCGCTCGGAAAGCCCGTAGCGAACCGAGTATTCGCGCACCGACGGGAAGAAGCCGCCGTTCATCCGCTCGGCCTGCACCCGCAACATCAGCACCGCGTCGGCGGCGGGCAGCTCGGCGTCGAAGTCGTAGGACACGGTGGCCGGCCAGCCGTCCACCCCGACCGGCAGCAGCGTCGGCGGCGCGACCAGCACCACCTCGGCGCCCAGCGTTGCCAGCAGCATGACGTTGGAGCGGGCGACCCTGCTGTGCAGGATGTCGCCGACGATCACGACGCGCCTGCCCTCGATCGCGCCGAGCCGCTGGCGGACGGTCAGCGCGTCCAGCAGCGCCTGAGTGGGGTGCTCGTGGGTGCCGTCGCCAGCGTTGATCACCGACGGTCCGTCGCCGTTGCCGCACGTCCAGTCCGCGAGCAGCTGCGCGGCCCCCGAGGCGGGGTGGCGGATGATCAGCGCGTCGGCGCCGGCCGCGCGCAGCGTCAGGGCAGTGTCGCGCAGCGACTCCCCCTTGCCCACCGAGGATCCGGCTGCGCTGACGTTGATCACGTCGGCACTCATCCATTTGCCGGCCACCTCGAAGGACACCCGGGTGCGGGTGGAGTTCTCGTAGAACATGGTGACGACGGTCCGCCCGCGCAGCGTCGGCAGCTTCTTGATCTCGCGACCGACCAGGGCCTGCGCGAACCGGTCGGCGTCGTCGAGGATCGCGGTGGCGTCGTCGCGGCTCAGGTCGCCGGCGGCCAGCAGGTGCCGCGTCATCGCGAGATCACCACCCCGTCGCGGCCGTCGTGCTCGCCGAGCAGGACGTGCACGCTTTCGGTGCGCGAGGTCGGCACGTTCTTGCCGACGTAGTCGGCGCGCAGCGGCAGTTCGCGGTGGCCGCGGTCGACGAGGACCGCCAGTTGCACCGCGCGCGGCCGGCCCACGTCGCGCAGCGCGTCCAGCGCAGAACGCACCGAGCGCCCGGAGTAGAGCACGTCGTCGACGAGGATCACCAGCGCGTCGTCGACACCGCCGGCGGGGATGGAGGTGGCCGCCAGCGGTCGCGGCGGCTTTTGCATGAGGTCGTCGCGGTAGAGGGTGATGTCGAGGGCGCCGTGCGCGACGTCGACCCCGCTGAACTCGGCGATGTTGGTGGCCAGGCGTTCGGCGAGAAGGACGCCGCGGGTCGGGATTCCCAGCAGCACCACCCGCGGCGCGTCGGGACCGTCGAGCGCGGTTTTTTCGATGATCTGATGCGCGATGCGGGAGATGGTGCGACCCACGTCGGCCGCCGACATCAACTCCCGGGATTCACTGCCTACAGCGGCATCCCCCGCGGCACACATGCGAGAACTTGACCTCCTTCTCCGCCTCTCCGGACGGATCGTTAAAGGATGTCGACTGCCAGGCAGCGTAGCACTACCGCCGAGCGCGCCGGCGGGAGGCGTGCCCCCGTGTCAAGCGCTCGAGCGGCCTACGGCGGCGGAGGAGGCGGCGGGGGCGCGGGCGGCGGCCAGGTCCGTTGCGGGCGAATGGGCCCACAGTTCAGGCCGATCTTGCAGTTCCAGTTGGCCGACGCCTGGGGTTGGGGCTGGTCGCAGCACTGGTCGTCCGGGGACGACGGCGTGGGCGCCACGGTCGTCGAGGGGTCCGCGATGGTCTGGGGTGCGACAGCGTCGTTGACTACACCGACACCGCCGAACGCCAGGGCCAGCGCGGCGGCTCCACCACAAACCGCGGCTATCGCCCTGCCTGGTTTATTTGGCATGAGACTAAGTCTTGACCTGTGCGCGCGGAATGTACAGGGCCGCAAACGCGCCACTAGTGGGTCCGCGCCCAGCGCTCCTAGCTACCCTGAACCGGTGAATCTGGACGTCAATCAGGCCTCCATCCGCGAGGTGTGCGACGCGGGCCTGCTCGCCGGTGCGCTGACGATGGTCTGGCAGCGCGGAGAACTGCTGCAGGTCAACGAGATCGGCTACCGCGACATCGACGCGGGCCTGCCGATGCGGCGGGACACGGTGTTCCGCATCGCGTCGATGACCAAGCCGGTCACGGTCGCCGCGGTGATGAGCCTGGTCGACGAGGGCAAGTTGGCGCTGAAGGACCCGATCGTGCGCTGGGCGCCCGAACTGGCCGACGTGCGCGTGCTCGACGACCCGCACGGCCCGCTGGACCGGACGCACCCGCTGGGCCGCGCCATCCTGATCGAGGACCTGCTCACCCACACCAGCGGCCTGGCGTACGGCTTCTCGGTGTCGGGGCCGATCGCCAAGGCCTATGTGCGGCTGCCCTTCAATCAGGGCCCGGACGTCTGGCTGGCCGAGCTGGCCAAGCTGCCGCTGGTCCATCAGCCCGGTGACCGACTGACCTACAGCCATTCCATAGACCTCTTGGGCGTCATCGCTTCTCGCATCGAGGGCAAGCCGTTCAACGAGGTCCTCGACGAACGGGTCCTGGGTCCGGTGGGCATGCCCGACACCGGGTTCTTCGTCTCCCCCGAGGGGCGCCGCCGCGCCGCGACCATGTATCGGCTCGACGGGCAGGGCCGGCTGCACCACGACGCCATGGGGCCGCCGCACATCAAGCCACCCTCCTTCTGCAACGCCGGCGGCGGGTTGTGGTCGACCGCCGACGACTACCTTCGGTTCGTGCGGATGCTGCTCGGCGACGGGTCGATCGACGGCGTGCGGGTGCTCTCCCCCGAGTCCGCCCGGCTGATGCGGACCGACCGGCTCACCGACGATCAGAAGCGGCACTACTTCCTGGGGGCGCCCTATTGGGTCGGCCGCGGCTTCGGGCTGAACCTGTCGGTGGTGACCGACCCGGCCCGGAGCGCGCCGCTGTTCGGGCCGGGCGGGCTCGGCACATTCAGCTGGCCCGGCGCGTACGGCACCTGGTGGCAGGCCGACCCGACCGCCGACCTGGTGCTGCTGTACCTGGTCCAGAACCTGCCCGACATGTCCGCCGACGTGGCCGCTGCCGTCGCGGGCAACACCTCGTTGTCGAAACTCCAATCGGCGCAACCGAAATTCGTCCGCCGCACCTATCAGGCGCTCGGGCTCTAGGGCCATGGTCGACTATCCGCCCGTCCGCATCACCGGGCAACGGCTGGTGTTGCGCCCGCCGATGCTCGACGACGCGGGCGCGCTGTTCCAGCGGGTCGCCCGCGATCCCGAGGTCACCAAGTACCTGCTGTGGGCGCCGCACCCCGACGTGGCGGCGACGCGGCGGGTCATCACCGAAAAACTCAACGTCAGCGACGAAGAGCGGACCTGGGCGATCGCGCTGAAGCACAGCGGCGACCTCATCGGGCTGACCAGCTGCCGGCGCGCCGTGCCGCACTCGGTCGAGATCGGTTACTGCCTCGCGCGGCGATGGTGGGGCAAGGGTTACATGTCCGAGGTGCTCGACCTGCTGCTGACCGCGCTGGAGGCCGATCGCGGGGTGTATCGCGTGTGGGCGTCGTGCAGCGTCGAAAACGAGCGCTCGGCACGGCTATTGGAGCGCGCCGGTTTCGTCCTGGAGGGCCGACTCGGCCGCTACGCCGTCTTCCCCACCATGGGACCCGAGCCGCAAGACAGCCTGCTCTACGCCAAGATCCTGCGCTGACGCGGCGGTCCGCCGACTCCCCGACGATGTTTCCCCGCATGGTTATTGGGCATCCGATGTGTGACACGGGTGCGTCGGGGCACACACCGCGCGAGTAGCCGTACGGAGAAGGTCCCCTACCGATGACGACCGCCACGCATAGCCGGTTCTCCCACGGTCCGGGGCGCCACGAATTGCCCGGCGGACGGCACGAACTTCTGCGGTCGCGGTTGGGAATCATCGTCGGCGCCGCGGCTCTTGCGCTGTTCTCGGGGGCCGCGGGCGCCCTCGGCGTCGCCGAATTTCGCCCGGTCGCCGCGACCGTGAACGGCCCGCCCACCGCTACCCAGTCGCCCGCCGCAGATATCGAGCAGGCTGCGGCCAAGGCGATACCGAGTGTGGTCAAACTCGAGACGGCGGCGGCCACACAGGCCGAAGAGGGCTCGGGTGTCGTGCTGAGCGCCGACGGGCTGATCCTGACCAACAATCACGTCGTGTCCATGCCGGGGCCGGCGGGAGCCGGCCCGCCGGTGAAAACCCTGGCGACCCTCGCCGACGGACGCGCCGCGCCGTACACGCTCGTCGGCGCCGATCCGGTCGCCGACATCGCGGTCGTTCGCGTGCAAGGGATTTCGGGCCTGCACCCGATAGCCATGGGCACGTCGGCCGGCCTGCATGTGGGCCAAAACGTGGTGGCCATCGGCGCGCCGCTCGGGCTGGACGGCACGGTAACCACCGGGGTGATCAGCGCGCTGCACCGCCCGGTGTCGGGCATCACCGGCCCCGGCGGCAACAGCGCCGTGTTCGACGCCATCCAGACGGACGCCACGATGAGTCCCGGTAGCTCCGGCGGCGCATTGCTCAACACGGCCGGCGAAATGATCGGGCTCAACTCCGCCATCGCATCGATGGGAGCCACTTACCCCGGAGGACCGGCCGGCTGGATCGGCGTGGGTTTCGCGATCCCCGTCGACCAGGTCAAGCGCGTTGCCAACCAATTGATCGCCAGCGCCAACGCGACGAACGCGTCGCTGGGGCACCGCTGAGCCCGGCTATCCGTTCCCTTCCACGGCCCGGCGCGCGTAGGCGCGCACGTCGGCGTCGCCGTCCTTGAGCGCGATGCTCAGCGCGTCGCGGGCGGCGGGTTCGCCGGCCCAGCGGGTCAGGCTCAGCACCGCCGCCTTGCGCACGTCGAGGTGGGCGTCGGACAGCGCCTCGGACAGCAGGGGCAGAGCGACCCCCGCCGCCGCGCCGGCCAGCGCCCGCGCCGCGCCCTCGCGCACCTGCCAGGCCGGCGCCCGCAGCGCCTTTTCGACGGCACCCAAATCGGCCTCGCCGCAGCCCAACTCGCCCAGGGCGGCCAGCGCGGCCGCGCGCACCAGCGGGTCGGGATCGGCGATCAGCGCGCTCACGGCTCGCGCGCCGTCCCGCAGCGTCGCCAGACCGCCGGCCGCCGCGATGCGGACCTCCCGGCTCTCGTCCCCGGTCGCCGCGACGACGCCGGCGACGTCGTCGACCGACACCAGCGCCCGCACCGCCTCGATGCGCACCCGGTGGTCGGGATCGTCGAGGGCGCTGCGGTATTGGGCGGCGCCGCCGGCGCGGCGCGCGGCCAGCAAATACACGGCGGCCGCGCGCACCACCGAATCCCGGGACTGCAGATACGGTTCGGCGCCGGCCGGGTCGGGCAGCACCTCCACCAGCTCCCGAATTCCCTCGGCGGCGCCGCGGCGCACCGAGGCGTCGGCGTCGGCGAGCGCCGCGAACAGGGCGGGCGCATACCCGTCTGGGATGTGCTCGGTCAGGGTGGCCACCGCGGTGCGGCGCACCCCGGGATCGGCATCGGCCAGATGCCGCGCCAGCTCGGCGACCGTGGGCTCCTCCAGAGCGAGTACCTCGGCGATGCGCGGCGACGGCGGCTCGAACGTCGTTGTGGGCGAGGCGATCCGGGAACCCGTGGCGACCGGAGCCTGACCGCCGATCAGCGGCGGCTGGTCGACCTCGCGCACGCTCTGGTCCACCGGCGGCAGGCCGTCCAGCTCCGGGACGGGCACGAAGTACGGCGCGACGGGCCGCTTGAGGAATGCCATTTCACCGTCGGGGCCCTTGCGCAGGTTCAGGTGATAGCCCCATTGGTCGTCGTCGCGGCCGGGCAGGTCGGCGCGGTCGTGGTAGAGACCCCACCGCGATTCGGTCCGGGTGAGCGAGGAGCGGGCGGCCATCTCGGCGCAGTCCCGGATGAACGACACCTCCACCGCCCGCATCAGTTCGTGCGGGTTGCGCGCGCCCATCTCGGCGATCTCGTCGCGCATCCGGTCGAAGGTGCGCACCGCGATGGACAGCTTCGCCGCGGTCTTCGGCGGCGCCACATAGTCGTTGACGAACCGGCGCAGCTTGTATTCGACCTGCGGTTGCGGCGGCCCGTCCGGGTGCCGCAGCGGGCGGTAGATCAGCTCGTGCGCCTCGCGCAACTGGTCTTCCGGGAGCCCTTGTGGCGCAGGGGTATCAAGCAGACTGCCCGCGGCGTCGGAGCCGGCGAGGTCGCCGAAGACGAACGCCCCGATCATGTAGTTGTGCGGGACGCAGGCCAAATCCCCCGCGGCGTACAGGCCCGGCACCGTGGTGCGGGCGTGCTCGTCGACCCACACCCCGGACGCGGAATGGCCGCTGCACAGGCCGATCTCGGAGATGTGCATCTCCACGTCGTGGGTGCGGTAGTCGTGCCCGCGGTTGGCGTGGAAGGTGCCCCGGGTCGGGCGTTCGGTGGTGTGCAGGATGTTCTCCAGCGCGGTCAGTGTCTCGTCGGACAGGTGCGACACCTTGAGGTAGATCGGGCCGCGGGCCGAGTCGATCTCGCTTTTGACCTCGGCCATCATCTGCCCCGACCAGTAGTCGGAGTCGACGAACCGCTCGCCGTGCGCGTTGACCTGATAGCCGCCGAACGGGTTGGCCACGTAGGCGCAGGCCGGTCCGTTGTAGTCCTTGATCAGCGGATTGACCTGGAAACACTCGATTCCCGACAGCTCCGCGCCGGCGTGGTAGGCCATCGCGTACCCGTCGCCGGCGTTGGTCGGGTTCTCGTAGGTGCCGTACAGATAGCCCGAGGCGGGCAGGCCCAGCCGCCCGCACGCCCCGGTGGCCAGGATCACCGCCTTGGCGCCGACGGCGACGAACTCGCCGGTGCGCGTGTGCAAGGCGGCGGCGCCCACCGCGCGACCGTCCTGAACCAGCACCCGCACCGGCATCAGCCGGTTCTCGATGCGGATCCTCTCCCGCATCGATTTCTGCCGCAGCACCCGGTACAGCGCCTTCTTGACGTCCTTGCCCTCCGGCATGGGCAGCACGTACGAGCCCGAGCGGTGCACGCGGCGCACCGCGTACTCGCCGTGCTCGTCCTTCTCGAATTTCACCCCGTAGCGCTCCAGCCGCTGCACCATCGCGAAACCACGCGACGCGGTCTGATAAACGGTGCGCTGGTTGACGATTCCGTCGTTGGCGCGGGTGATCTCCGCGACGTAGTCCTCGGGCTCGGCCTTGCCGGGGATGACGGCGTTGTTGACGCCGTCCATGCCCATCGCCAGCGCGCCGGAGTGCCGCACGTGGGCCTTCTCCAAGAGCAGCACCCGCGCGCCACCCTCGGCGGCGGACAGGGCCGCCATGGTGCCCGCGGTCCCACCGCCGATGACCAGCACGTCGCAATCGAGGCGCAGCGGGGCCAGATCAGGGATCAGCATCACGCCGCCACCGAATGATCCAGCGCGGCAAGCACTTCGCTGCGCAGCTCGGAGCGAGGCCGATCGACGCGCGGTTCGGGCACGTCGAGCACCGCCCGCACCGGCTCGCCGGCCCGGCCCAGCACGACGATCCGGTCCCCCAGCGCCAGCGCCTCGTCGACGTCGTGGGTGACGAAGACGATCGTCGTCGGATGGGTGCGCCAGGCGTCGATGAGCAGCCTCTGCATGGCGGCCCGGGTCTGCGTGTCCAGCGCCCCGAACGGCTCGTCCATCATCACCGCGCGCGGCGCCCCGGCCAGGCCGCGGGCCAGCTGGACGCGCTGCCGCATCCCGCCGGACAGGCTCTTGGGCAGGTAATTTCCGAAGCCGGTGAGCCCGAGCTCGTCGATCCACCGCTCGGCCGCCGCGCGCCGGGTGGCGCGGGGCTCGCCGCGCGCGCAGGAGGGTCTGCGATGACGGGCCTGCGGCTCGAGCTGGATCGAGTCCGGTTGTCCTACACCGGTTCTCCGGTCATCGACGGGCTCAGCCTGGCCGTGCGCCCGGGGGAGATCCTGGTGCTCACCGGCCCGTCGGGCTGCGGCAAGTCGACGGTGCTGCGGGCGCTGGCCGGCCTGCTGGCGCCCGACGACGGCCGGGTGCTGGCCGACGGCGCACCGGTCACCACGACCTCGGGCGACCGCGGCATGGTCTTTCAGGACAACGCGCTGCTGCCGTGGCGCACCGTGAGGTCCAACATCGAGCTGGCGCTGCGGCTGCGCGGCGAGCCCCGCGCCACCCGGCGCGCGGCGGCCGAGCGGTGGATCGACGAGCTCGGGCTCACCGGCTTCGGAA